>DASREQ010000071.1:0-8559 GCA_035651975.1 Candidatus Udaeobacter sp. | reverse complement strand
CTCGGGTTCGTTGACAAACTTCTGTCCGAGCTTCGAAGGGTCATGCGTTGAGAAGCGCATCAGATATTTTTCGATCCCGAAGAGCTTGAAGTAATTCAGATACATCTGGTTCACTGCATTAAACTCATCGGCGAACTGGTCGGGTGTGGAGTAGATATGTGCATCATTCATGTGGAGAGAGCGCACTCGCATGAGTCCGAACAACTCCCCGCTTTTCTCGTAACGGTAGTCCGTCCCGTATTCCGCCAGGCGCAGCGGAAGGTCGCGATAACTGCGAGGCAGCGCCGCAAACAACTTGTGGTGATGCGGGCAGTTCATCGCTCTGAGGTAGTACCGCGTTGAAGCGCTCTTACTGTTGTCCCGCTTCATCCCTTCAGCGTCTTCCGCCAGTTCCATCGGCGGGAACATCGATTCAGCATAGTAGGGCAGGTGCCCGCTTTTTTTGTACAAGCTCTCGCGGGCGATATCCGGCGTGCGAACGCGGCGATAGCCGGCAGCGAACTCGGTTTCTTTGGCGAGCTTTTCCAATTCTTCCGCGATCACTGCACCGCGCGGGAGAAACATTGGCAGACCTGGCCCGACGTCATCATCGAGAACGAAAAGCTCCAGCTCCCTCCCGAGCTTTCGATGATCGCGCTTCTTCGCTTCCTCGAGCATGGCGAAGTAGTCGTCGAGCTCCTTTTTCGTTTTGAAGGCCGTGCCGTAAACGCGCTGAAGCTGTGGATTCTTTTCATCGCCCTTGTAGTAGGCGCTGGCCACGCTCGTTACGCGAAAGGCGCCGATGTCTCCGGTGCGCTTCACGTGCGGTCCCGCGCAGAGATCGATGAAATCGCCACTGCGATAGAGCGAAATTTTTTCGTCGGGGGGGATGTTTTCGATGATGTCGAGCTTGAACTTGCTGGGCGCGGGACGTTCGCCAAGCGCGGCAAGCCGGCCTTTCTTTCCGAGCTGGAGCGCTTCATCGCGCGAAACTTCAATCCGCTCGAATGGATGGTTTGCTTTGATCTCCTTTTTCATCTCCGCCTCAATCTTTTCGAAATCGTCGGGCGAGATGCGATGTGGAAGATCGACGTCGTAATAAAAACCGTTCTCCACCGGCGGCCCGGCGGCGAACTGCGCTTCCGGCCAGATTTTCAGGATCGCCGTGGCCAGTACATGCGACGCGGAGTGACGGAGACGTTCCAGGTCTGTCATCGTCGCACGCTGTTCCAATGTTTTGCGCTCCTCAACCATTGTCGAAGTGGTGTGAAATTAACCACGAAGCACACGAAGGACACGAAGAATTTGCGGTGCTAGCCGGTCAAATTCGCAGGCTTGTTTTGGCGGGATCTTTTTGGTTGGATATCGGTGTGCCTGCGGCTGATAACGGCGCGTCGGGGAGTGCCAATGATCAAACGAATCGACAGCGCGGTGCTGCGTTTGTTACCACTCAGTGGAGTGTGGTATTGGCAGCGCGAGGCGAATCGGCCGAGGCTGACGCGGCGCTGGAAAAACTTTGCCGCACGTATTGGTGGCCGCTGTACGGGTTCGTTAGACGTGAAGGCTTCAGGCCAGAGGAAGCACAGGATCTCACTCAAGCGTTTTTTGCGCGATTGCTCGAGCGGAAGGACCTCGAAACTGTCAGGCAGGAAAGGGGACGTTTGCGTTCTTATCTGCTGGCGTCGATCAAGAATTTTCTCTCAAAGGCGCGAGATCGCCAATTAACTGTCAAACGAGGCGAAGGCCGGCCACTGGTTTCGCTGGAGGATTTGCTCGCGCGCGAGCGCGCCGACCAGGAACCCGCCCACAAATTGAGCGCCGATCGCATTTATGAGCGTCGTTGGGCATTAACATTATTGGACCAAGTAATGACGCGACTCCGAGCCGAATATGAAGCCGCCGGTAAACTGCCGTTATTCGATCGCTTAAAAGAATTGCTCGCCAGGGAATCCGGCCAGCCGTCGCAGGCTGAGATAGCCGCCGAAATGGAAATGACCGAAAACGCCGTGAAACAAGCGTTTCACCGGTTGCGCCATCGCTATCGGCAATTGTTGCTGGAAGAGATTTCTCACACGGTCGCGACGCCGGACGACGTCGAGGATGAGCTGCGACATTTCATCGCCGTATTGCAAACGTAACCTGTGAAAGAATTTCCGGCAGTACAACTGGAGACGGCAAATCGGCCGGAAAACACGATGACGAATGCCAGCAGAGTTTGCGCAGAATGCGGGGCCACCGTGTTCGCGGATGCGCCGCAGGGAGTATGCAGCGCGTGTCTGTTTCGGACTGGTCTCGCCTTGCTCGACGACGAAGATGCCAAGGCGTTTGAACCAACGGTTGCGCGGATGTTGAAAGATTTCGGCGATTACGAAGTACTCGAAGAGATCGGACGCGGCGGCCAGGGAGTGGTTTATCGGGCACGACAAAAAAGTCTCAACCGGATTGTGGCGCTCAAAGTGATTGGTCTCGCTCACTGGGCGACAGAAGCACACGCGAAGCGCTTTCGTCTCGAAGCAGAAGCCGCCGCTCGCCTGAACCATCCGTGCATCGTCCCGATTTACGAAGTCGGAGAGCGCGACGGCGCCTGTTACTTCAGCATGGGCCTGGTGGAGGGCGGCCAACTCGATGCCGTCGGGAAGAGCGAACCGATACCGATCCGTCACGCTGCGGAACTGATCGCCAAGCTCGCTCGCACCCTTTCCTACGCGCACGAGCACGGCATCCTGCATCGAGACATCAAACCCGGAAACATTCTGCTGGACGCAACAGGCGAACCGCATCTCACCGATTTCGGGCTGGCCCGGCTGGTCGAGACAGAGAGTAGCGTTACGCGCACAATGGAAGTTTTGGGCACGCCCAGTTACATGGCGCCGGAACAAGCAGTGGGAAATAACGCGGGCGTCACCAGCGCCACGGATATCTATGGACTTGGCGCACTCTTTTACCAACTGCTCACAGGCCATCCGCCTTTTGCTGCCGGCACCACCTATGAAACGGTGCGATTGGTTTTGGACACCGAACCGCGCCACCCGCGTTTGTGGAATCGGAAAATAGATCGCGACCTTGCAACGATTTGCCTAAAGTGTCTCGACAAAGATCCGCCGCGCCGGTACTCGTCCGCACTGGCGCTGGCTGAAGATCTTGAACGCTGGCTAAAGCATGAGCCGATCCGTGCCCGGCGCACCGGACTCGTCATCCGTGGCAAAAAGTGGGTGCGACGCAATCCAAGTATCGCGGTAATGGCGGCAATGCTTCTCGTCTTGGCGGTGCCATTAGGCGTGATGATTTGGAAAAACGAATCAGAGGGTTCGGCAGCTTCGAATCCGGCGCCGCCGGAGAAAAGCATCGCAGTGCTGCCGTTTAGCAATCTGAGCAAGGAACAAGAGAACGCTTTTTTCGCCGATGGCGTACAGGACGAGATCCTGAGTGACCTCGCGAAAGTGGCCGATCTGAAAGTGATCAGCCGCACGAGTGTGATGCCATACAAGAGTGGGATAGCGCGCAACCTGCGCCAGATCGGTCAGCAATTAGGTGTGGCGCATGTGGTGGAAGGTAGTGTTCAACGAGTCGGCAATCGTGTACGCGTCAACGCGCAGTTGGTCGATACCCGCACCGATCGACACTTATGGGCGCAAACTTATGACCGCGATCTGGCGGACGTGTTCGCGATTCAAAGCGAGATCGCGAAGACGATTGCCGATCAGTTACAGGCCAAACTTTCGCCAAGCGAAAAGAACGCCATCGAACGTCCCCCGACGACCGACATCAGCGCGTTCGATCTCTACGTGCGCGCCAAAAGCGAGAGAGCGGATGACTTCAAGATAGTGGATCTGCTAACCCAAGCTGTCGCGCGTGATCCATCGTTTTTCGATGCGTATTGCCAGCTCGCCTTCGCCCACGATTGGCTTTACTTCCTTGGCGTCGACCATACATCGGCGCGCCTGGCGTCAGCGGAAGCAGCCCTGCAGGCGGCCTCTCGCCTTCGTCCGGATGCCGGTGAAACGCATCTGGCGCGTGGGCAGAATCTTTATTGGGGGTATCGCGATTATGATGGCGCTTTGGCCGAACTGGAAATTGCCCGCCAGACGTTGCCTAATGACGCGCGGATATTCAAGCTGACCGGTCGCATCGAGCGGCGTCAGGGACGCTGGGAAGAATCTACCCGAGAACTGGAGCGCTCGGCTGAGCTCGACCCGCGCGATATTGAAACCCTGGACGATATCGCATTGAGTTACTTGCTTTGTCGGCGCTATCCGGATGCGAAACGGTGGTACGCCCGGGCATTGGCTTTCGAACCTAACGATGCCGAAACGAAAGTATTGCTTGCTTACGTCGATTTTGCTTGGAAAGCCGATACCCGACCGTTGCATCAAACAATCGATTCAATTCGGGCCACAAATCCTGCCGCGATGTCGAGTCACGCTCAGTGGTGGCTTTACTACGCACTGGCCGACCGCGACGCCGCTGCTGCAAAGAATGCCCTAATCGCATTAGGCGAGAATGCAATCTTATTTACCCACAACGTTCCTCTTAATCGTCCATTCATAGAAGGCGTTATCGCTCGTATGATCAAAGACAATGAGAAAGGGCGGTCCGCCTTCACCGCTGCACGCGTGGAGCAGGAGAAAATCGTCCAAGCTCAACCAAATTACGGCCCGGCATTGTGCGTGCTTGGTTTGATCGACGCCGGACTCGGGCGCAAAGAGGAAGCGCTGCGCGAAGGCCGGCGCGCGGTTGAGCTTCTTCCCGTGGAAAAAGATGCAATGGAAGGTCCGGCCCTGATCAATTATCTGGCGATGATCGCCGCCTGGGTTGGTGACAAAGACCTCGCCTGCGAACAGCTTGCCAGCATCATCCGCCGTCCAAGCAGCCCTAGTTACGGTCAATTGAAACTGCTGCCGTTCTGGGATCCGCTGCGGGGCGATCCGCGCTTTGAAAAGCTCGTCGAAGAATCAAAGCAGCCAGTCGCGCTGAAGTAATATCTGGGGAGCCGCCGCCGCGGCTCGCGTGTTGGTTTCGGCGGCTCGCTGAAACGATCTCCGTTAAGATCCGCGTCATCCGCGGCCTGCCACGCCGGAAACCTCGGCGCAGGTGGGTTTTCAAGAGATTCCCAAACTTTCTCTGTAACCTCGGGTCGAATTTCCGGCTGTACATCCGTCAACCGGCCAGAAATGAGTTCCTTAATAACGAGGAATTAAAGAAGGCCAAAACAAGAAACGAAATTAAATTATGAATAAACAAAACATTCTCGCGCGTGCTCGAAAACCGGCGATGGGCGCGACGAAATCAGCTGGTATCGGTATTGTGCTATTGGCCGCGGCCCTGATGGCGAATAATCACGCCGCGGCGAGCGGTCGGGGGCCATGCCGGGGGCCTACCGCCACACTGCTAGTTACGGGCCTGGATACGGGCTCGGAGAGTGCCAAGGGCAGCACCGTCGGCCCTGACGGTGCTCTGTACGTTACCGAAGGCGTTGCCGGCAGAATCTCGCGAGTCGATCCGCAGACTGGGGAAGTCACGACGTTCACCAGCGGTCTGCCGCCCGCAATTATCAGCATCGGTGAGGCGTTCATCGGTGGTGCGATCGATATCGCGTTTATCGATAACATCGCGTACGCACTGGTCACCCTCGTTAGCCCGGACGTCGGCGGCAGCCACGTGGACGGAATCTACCGAGTGGACGGACCAGACAGTTTCACCGTCGTGGCTGACATTGGCGAGTTCAACCTGGCCAATCCGCCTCCCACGCCATTCGACGTGCCAACTGGACTCCAGTACGCATTGCAAACCTCTCGTGGAGGCTTCCTGGTCAGCGATGGGCACCTCAACCGCGTGCTGCAGGTCACACTGGACGGCGAGATCGCCGTGTTGATCCAGTTCGACAACATTGTCCCGACCGGGCTGGAGGTGCGAGGCAATAGAGTGTACATGGCCGAGGCTGGCCCCGTGCCCCACCTACCCGAGAATGGCAAGGTTGTCTCTTTCGACCCGAGGTTGCCGTCCGCCACGGAGGTTGCCTCCGGCGCGCCGCTCCTCGTTGATGTGGAATTTGGCCCCGGCCACCTTCTCTATGCGCTCTCACAGGGTATCTTCCCGGCCGGCGGTGATCCGGGTTCTCCGGCACTGCCGAACACAGGCAAGCTCGTTAAGGTCAAGGGGGACGGCACCTTCGCTGTCATCACGGAACCACTGGACCGGCCGACCTCGCTCGAGTTCATCGGGAACACCGCATATGTCGTCAATCTCATCGGAGAGATCTGGAAGATCGACGGTGTCAGGTGTCCGCGCTGATTCGCTCGTAGTTCGGTTCGCTCCGTAAGCCGACTATGTAAATAGACGCAGTCCTAAAAAAGCCGCCGCGTCTGACAGCCTGGCGGCTTTTTTGTTAGGCGAGATGGCATTGAGTGATAATACCCCGCGCACACCCAATGTCGTGGCGAAGGCAGTCTCCCGCCTGACGCAAATCGATCGGTGCCGGTTTCATTTTCTCGTTCAGTAGGCGCCGCACTTTGCGACCCACGTGATGAAAACGATGGCGGATCGCTTGCGTCATATGAACGGCGTGACGGCGGTGCGATAACAGTCTCGAAAGAGACGCAGCGCTCCTTTCGCAGTCGCGCGTGCGGCGTTATCTTTTGCGAAATGCGAAGCGTCGCGCAGTATCTGCTTTTTGCTGCGATCGCTACAACCGGCTGCGGCCAACAGGCCCCAACGGCTGCCGATTTCGAAGCGCAGCGCAAGCGGATGGTCGAGCAACAGTTGAAGCCGCGCGGCATCAAGGACGAGCGTGTGCTGGCAGCAATGGTAAAGGTGCCACGCGAGGAGTTTATCCCCGTGGAAGCGCGAGCCGGCGCGTACGAAGACGGGCCGTTGCCCATCGGTTACGACCAGACGATCTCGCAGCCCTACATCGTTGCGTTCATGACGGAGCAACTGCGTCTGAAACCGAGCGACCGTGTTTTGGAAGTTGGGACCGGCTCGGGTTATCAGGCGGCGATTTTGGCTGAGCTTGTGTCGGAGGTTTACTCGATCGAGATCGTCGAACCGTTGGCGAAAATTGCCGAGGCGACATTGCAACGGCTCGGCTACGAGAACGTACATGTTAAAATCGGCGATGGTTACAAGGGCTGGCCGGAAGAAGGACCGTTCGACGCCATCATCGTGACGTGTGCACCAGACAAGGTTCCACAGCCACTCGTCGATCAGCTGAAAGATGGTGGGCGCATGGTTGTTCCCGTTGGCGACCGGCTTGCTCAGCAATTGTACCTGCTGGAAAAGAAAAACGGCCAATTAAAAGAAAGTGCCACGTTGCCCGTGCGTTTTGTGCCGATGACGAGCGAGCCGGAGAAGAGATAATGTAGCGGCGCGTGTCCTCACGCCCAGATGCGGGTGAATGCGGCTGAGGACAGCCGCCACTACACCTCCCGGATACAGGGTTACTTGATCGCGGCTAGCTTTTTCAAATCGACGCGTTTTACCCATTCCTGCAATTCCGTTGGCTCCTGGGCCTGCAACTCGATTTGAACGAAATAACGATTGGCGATCATCACCCATAGAGTGGAATGCTTGCTTTCTTTTTCGAATGCTTCGAAGCCAGGGTTACCATCGATGGTGACAGACTTGCCGTAACCTTCGTTTGTTTCGCTGTTGTTGTTCCATGCGGCCGTCGTGGCGTTCACGTAATCGGGATTCGCCACGGAATCGAGTATGCTGATTGCTGCTGTCGGGGCTTTATCGCCTTCGCCCTTGTGATAATCGCGATGCACGTTCGTGATTCTGAATCCACCGACGTCTTCCGTCGAACCTTCCGCTTTATCAGCAACCCAGCCTTGCGGCGGGTCCGGCAAAATGGGGAGCAGTTTCTGATAATCAACGGCGTCAGGCACGAGAATCGGTTCGTTCTGTGCGTGAGCGTCAATAGTTCCGAAGGCAACGAATAAGCCGAGCACAATCAAAACTGTGCTGGCGGCTGGCCCAAAGCTTGGCCGAGGAAGGAGAGCCGTCGATTTCATGCTAACCTCTTCTCCTTAATTAGCGATTCCCGCTACACGATTGACTTTACAGGCGCTGTCAAGACGCTTTATGCGATAAGTATGCGCTGCTCTGGGGCAGCGCATAACACTGCAATTCCTCTTTTTCGCCTCTCTCTTTGAAAAGGGAGAGGGTAGGGTGAGGGTTCGTTTTCGTAGCTGTGCCATGCTGAAAACCCCTCACCTCGATCCTCTCCCCTTCCGGAAGGAGAAAGGCGGATGGCCTCATAAGGACCACGCGACTGAGGCTGTGATTGTTTTGTGGCTTCTAGCCGTGGCGGCACGGCTTATTTTGATTAATCAGCCTTATGTCGATCATTGGAGCTGGAGACAAAGCGATGTCGCGGCGATTGCGCGCAACTTTTTCGAACACGGTTTTCGCTTCGATTATCCGCAGATTGACTGGGCCGGCGGCTCAGCCGGGTACGTAGGAACGGAGTTCCCCATTCTGCCATTCCTTGCTGCGGTCTGTTACAAATTTGCCGGGATTCACGAATGGATTGGGCGTAGCCAGTCCGTCATTTTCTTCGCTATTTCGTTTCCGTTTTTC
>DASREQ010000070.1:0-16467 GCA_035651975.1 Candidatus Udaeobacter sp. | reverse complement strand
GATCTTACGCGTGTACGCCCGGACACGCGCCTCTACACCGCGAGAATGTAAATTGAATTTGTTGTAGGCCCCGCGTCGCACGTCCGTTGTAGGGGCGGCTGTCCTCAGCCGCAAACGTGGGTCTCTGCGCGTGGGGACACGCGCCTCTACACCTCAAGGAGACGGAACACGCGCCTCTACACCTCAGGGAGACAGCTTCAATTTGGTGTAGAGGCGGTTGTCCTCAACCGCAGATCCTCGATCTTACGCGTGTACGCCTGGACGCGCGCCTCTACAGCGATGCCCGGCTAGAACATCATGATCCAGTTTCTTTAGTCGGCTTCTTCTCCGGTGCCTTACTCTGAGCAGGAGTTGAACCCTTCGCGGGTTCCTTGGGTGTAGCGGATTTCTCTCCGCCAGACGAGCTGGCAGGCGCCTCTTTTTTTGCCGCCTCTTTGTAGGAATCGCTGCGGTAGTCGGTGATATAAAATCCGGAGCCCTTGAAGATCAGACCGGCGCCGGTGCCGAGCAGGCGCTTTACTTTTCCATGTCCCCATTCCGGCAACCGGCAAAGCTCTTTCGGGCATTCGCGAAACGGCTCATCACGCATCGACTGAAATGCGTCGAAGTGCTGGCCGCACTTTTCACAGGAATACTCGTAAGTTGGCATCAGGAATCGCCGGGAGTCTGCCTTAAACAAGCTGGAATTCAACTCCCAGGCCTGGGGAACCATACCAATTTATCAGAATGACGAAACCCGAGTTAAGCCGGAACATAGGGCTGTGCCCTGTGCGCCCAGCGGAGATGTTCTCCGCTGTCTCGATTCAGCTGGTTATTTTCAACCGAAATGTCGAGCCCGTCCCTATTCACTCCGGGCATCCCGACTTCGAGCGTGTAGCCATCGCCGGCCTCAACCACGCTCTCCAGCTGTCTCGATTCAGCGGGTTGCAAACCCGCTGGGCGCACAGACTGCAAGTCTATGTTCCGATCATTCCTTCGTCATTCGACATTCGTGCTTCGTCATTGTCTCATCTTTCATTCGTGTCCATTCGTGTTTATTAGTGGTTCATTATGACCTACGGCGTAGATCAAATCGCGGACTTGTTTCCCAGCTTGATGCAAATCAGGGACGAATCATTGCGAGAAAAAGTCGCAGCGGTTTGGAACGAAGCCATCACCACAGGCTGCGGCGGGAAAGGCTGGACCTTTGACGAATTACGCGCGGTGAAGTTCACGCTCCTGGCCGGCGATATCGACATGACATTTGTCGAGCATCTGAATTCCTGTGCGCGGCAATGCATCGCCATCGCGGATGTGCTGGAAAGTTCGTTCCGCTGCGGCATCCCGATCCAGCGCGATTATCTCATCGCCGGCGCCCTGCTGGCCGATGTAGGCAAACCGCTCGAGTACGACAAGGACACTTCGGGCAAGGTCGTTCAGGGAAAATTTGGACAGCAATTACGTCACCCCTTCAGCGGGGTAGCGCTGGCGCACAAGCATGGAATTCCCGGCGAAGTGCTGCACATCATCGCCACGCACAGTCATGAAGGGGACAAAGTGGAGCGCTCGATCGAATCGATCATCTTTCATCATGCCGATTTCGTGGATTTCGATATCGCGAAGCTCCTCGGTAAACGCGCAGCAAAAAAGTGAATGTCGAAGAAGTCCGTTGTTGAGGGACTCCTCGTTGAAATCCTGAAACGCCGGTCGCCATGAATGAAATCGACATCGTGAGGGACATTTCACGACGATTCGAACAAGCGCACATCCCGTACATGCTCACTGGCTCCATGGCCATGAATTACTACGCTCAACCGCGCATGACTCGTGATATCGACGTGGTGATCGTGATTTCGCCGGATGATGTCGGTAGAGTAGCTGCGTTATTCCGACAAGATTATTATGTGAGCGAGGAAAACATTCGTGAGTCCCTCGCACACGAGTCGATCTTTAATCTCATTCATCGGGAGAGCGTGATCAAAGTCGATTGCATCATTCGCAAAAGCGGCGAATACCGTAGAGTCGAGTTCGAACGACGCCGGAAAATTTCGGTCCTGGACTTTGACACATTCATTGCGAGCAAAGAGGATCTCATTATCTCCAAGCTTTTTTGGGCGAAAGATTCGCACTCCGAGATACAACTGGGCGACGTACGAAATCTGCTCGGAACCGGCTTTGACGCGGAATACCTGCAACGCTGGACGCGCGAACTCAAGCTGGATAATTTACTGAAGGAATGTCTGAAGGGACCGATACTCCACCGGAAATAGAGCGAATGGTACGCGACAAGATCATGGCTCGCTCGGGCGAGGAACGTTTTATTATGGGAGCAGAGATGTTCGAAAGCGCGCGCGAAATGGTAAAGGCATCCCTGCCCAGGGGTTTATCGGAAACGGAACAGCGACGACTATTGTTCAAACGGATCTACGGAAAAGAAATGGGATCAGAATAAAGTGATATGGGTCTGACGTTGGTTGAGAAGATCGCGGCACGACACGCTGATGGACTCGCGCCCGCCGCGGTGGTCCGCAGTGGCGATTTCATCTCGATTCGTCCGCGCCACGTGATGACACATGACAACACCGGCGCGGTCATTCCAAAGTTCAAGCAGATCGGGGCGACCAGCGTCGCAGATCCGGCGCAGCCGGTGTTCGCCATCGATCATGACATCCAAAATACTTCACCGGAAAATCTGGCGAAGTACGCGAAGATCGAAGCGTTCGCCCGCGAGCACGGCATCGATTTTTATCCACCGGGCACCGGTATCTCACATCAGGTGATGGTAGAACAGGGCTACGTTGTTCCCGGTTCGATGGTGGTAGCCAGCGATTCGCACTCGAATTTATACGGGGCCGCGGCCGCGCTTGGCACGCCGGTTGTGCGGACCGATGCCGCAAGCATTTGGGCGACCGGAGTCACCTGGTGGCAGGTTCCCCCGGTGGCGAAGGTGGTTCTCAATGGAACGCTCGCGCCGGGTGTCGTCGGCAAGGATGTCATCATCGCGTTATGCGGACTATTCAACAAAGACGAAGTCCTTAATCATGCCGTCGAGTTTGCAGGCGACGGCGTGGCGAAGCTTCCCATGTCCGCGCGAATGACCATCGCCAACATGACCACAGAATGGGGCGCGCTGGCGGGTGTGTTTCCATTTGATGAAGTGACAGTGGACTATCTGCGCTCGCGTGTACCCGAGTTTTCCAACCCAAAACGCCCGGGAACACGCAGTTCGAAAAGTCGCTCCGGTTACACAAACGGCGATATCGACGATTGGTGGAGAAATCGAACCGAGTTCAGCGCAGACTCCGATGCAGAATACGCGATCGAGTTGGAACTGGATCTGGCGACCGTCGTTCCACACGTATCCGGCCCCAACGAAGTCAAAACGATGGTGTCACTGCCGGAAATGGAACAGAAACGCGTTCCGATTCAAAAGGCGTACTTGCTCTCATGCGTGAATGCGCGGTTCGAAGATTTACACGACGCCGCAGAAGTCGTGCGCACCCGGGGCGGACAGGTAGCCAATGGTGTTGAGTTTTATCTCGCCCCGGCCAGCGCCGAAGTGCAGGCGCGATCAGAATCGAGCGGTGATTGGCAAACTCTGCTAAGCGCGGGCGCGATTCCGCTGCCACCGGGTTGCGGCGCATGCATCGGACTGGGACGCGGTCTGGTGCAAAAAGGCGAAACCGCGATCAGCGCGACGAATCGGAATTTCAAAGGACGCATGGGTGACCGCGACGCATCCGTTTATCTGGCCTCGCCGGCCGTGGTTGCAGCGAGCGCATTGGCCGGATTCATTTGTGCGCCGACAGTTTTCAGCGAGCGGCCCGCTGGCACAGCCATTCGGCGTCCGGAAAAAAAACCGAGATCAGCGGGATCAGTGCGGATCATGGAAGGTTTCCCCTCCAGCGTGCGGGGGCGCGTTCTGTTCATCGACAAAGACAATTTGAACACCGACGGCATTTATGCCGGTAAACACACTTACCGCGACGATATGACCCCGGAGCAGATGGCGGCGGTTACATTTGAAAACTACGATCCGAACTTCAACACATTGTATCAAAAGGGCGATGTCGTGGTTGCAGGATTCAATTTCGGCACTGGCTCAAGTCGCGAACAAGCCGCCACGGCGCTCAAATATAAAGGGATTCCATGCGTGATTGCCGGTAGCTTTTCCGAAACCTACAAGCGCAACGCGTTTAACAACGGTTTCGTGGTGTTCGAATGTCCGGAGTTAGTGACGCACTTGCGCGCCGTCCTGACCGATCGTGCGGCTACGACAATCGGGCCGGAAATCACGATCGATTACGCTAAATCGATCCTGAGTGTTGATGAAAAATCATTTATATTTCCGCCGCTGAGTCCTGCTGCGCAGGAGTTGATCGTCGCCGGCGGTGCCGAAAACCTTGTGGCGTCCCGCCTTCGCGCATAGCTGTTGTAACCCCGACCCTGTGGATCATCCATACGCTGCTGGACAACGCGCAGCGACCAGACGGGCCTCAGGCCGTGGCTACAGCGCTGAAGTTTCAGGCCATACAAAAACCATAGGCCACATAAATAACGCAGTGGCTGAACTGGTCGCAATTTGCGCCAGATCACTCGAACGGATTTGGAGCGACCCGCCTAAGCCGCACCATGAAATCCGATTTGCCGGCGCGGAGGTTCTGGCGGAGGCGCGAGCAGCGGCAGAAGTTTCTGGTAGATCTCGCGCAAGGCGGTGTCGTGTTCCAATAGCGACCTATCGATCTCGGCGAGTCGTTTCAAAACCGCGACATTTGCTGCAACTTTTTCGCGCAGTTCGATGAACGCCCGAATCACATAGACGCTCATCGCAATCGCACGATCGCTTCGCAGAATGTTGGCCGCCTGAAGTGCGCCATGTTCCGTAAATACCCATGGCCGATAACGGATGTTCCGTCGATATCCGGTCACAGCCTGTGACCGCATCGTGTGCTCGTCGAAGGATGCGGTCACAAGTTGTGACCGCATCGCGTCATACTCCTCCACGGACAACTGGAACGCGAAATCGCGTGGGAAGCGGGCTCTCGCACGTCGAAAGGCTTGATTGAGAACCTTAGTTGGGACGCCATAAACATGCGCAAGATCAGAATCTAGCACGACTTTTTGGTCACGAATCGTAACAATCCTAACCGCAGGGACTTTGTTTCTCACCTTGCAGACGATTTTATCGTTCCCTTCCGCTCACTCGTCGAGAAGATATGGAGTGCGGCCGGTTGACCGTTGTGATGCGGTCGCAATTTGCGACCGTATAATTGTCATGCGTTCTACCGAATGCGACCGCCATTAGCGGCTCTTTTCAGATTGATCTGCTTGCGGCTTGCAGCCGCCCCGATAAAGTCGCCTTCCAATGGCCAAGTATAGGATTGCGTGGATGCCCGGGGACGGCGTGGGGAACGATGTGATGGAAGCCGCGCGGATCGTTCTCGATCGAATGAAATTTGATGCGGAGTATGTGCCTTGTGATATTGGCTGGAAATTTTGGTGCACGGAAGGAAACGCGCTTCCCGATCGCACAGTAACAGCGCTCAAGGACACAACGTGCGCGCTCTTCGGCGCAATCACCAGCAAGCCGCAGGACAAGGCCAAAGAGGAACTGAGTCCGGAACTCAAGGGAAAAGGGCTGAGCTATTTCTCGCCAATCGTGGGGCTCCGGCAGTTGTTCAATCTGCATACCAATATGCGGCCGTGTAAAAGCTATTCCGGCAACCCGTTGAATTATCGGGGTAACAAGATCACGAACCCGAGCGGCGCGGACGTCCCCATCGATCAGGTGGTGTTCCGTGAAAATACCGAGGGCATGTATGGCGGTGTGGAGTTTTTCCCGTTGCCGGAACCGGTTTACACCGCGTTGTGCGCGAATCCGAAGATGAAGAAGTGGAAGGACAAAGCTGGCTTGGAAAACATCGCGCTATCCACACGCATCATGAGCGTGCAGGGATGCACTAATATCTGCAAAGAGGCATTCGAATACGCAAAGAAGACGGGACGCAAACGCGTGACATTGATTGAGAAACCCAATGTGCTGCGCGAGACCGGCGGCTTGATGACGCGCTGTTTCCGTGATGTAGCCAAGGGTTTCCCGGACATCTGGGCCGACGAAGTGAACATCGACGCCATCTGCATGTGGATGTTTAAGAATCCGCAGGATTACTCAGTTCTGGTGGCAGAAAACATGTTTGGCGACATTGTCAGCGATTTGTGCGCGGGACTTGTAGGCGGTCTGGGTTTCGCCCCCAGCGCAAACCTCGGCGACAACTACGCCGTGTTCGAACCGACGCACGGTTCGGCCCCGAAATACGCAGGCCAATACAAGGTCAATCCGATCGCAATGCTTTTGACTACGAAATTGATGTTCGACTGGCTCAACGAGACCGAGCGCGCGACACGTCTTGAGTCCGCAATTGCGCGTGTCATCGCGGAAGGCAAGGTGCGCACGTACGATATGGGGGGTAACGCTTCGACTCTCCACGTGGCCGAGGCGATCGCCGATTACGCCGGCTCATAAGGGGATAAGCGGGCAGATCACGCCGGTTCCTCTGCAGCGATCTCTCCGATAGTTGCGGCCGTTCACAGGTGTGAGGCGGATCTTTTGTCGCAGCCGCTCACTGCTGCCCTGGCGCAACAAACGGTGACCTTTAAACAATCGATGCAAAGCATGGCCAGATGGATCGCGTAGCGTTGCTCCAAAGCAAACCTCATGAATGCTTCACTACAAACCTCGCGGCTGGGTTCCAAGCCGTTCATTTCACCGCCATGAAAAGACAAAGCATCATCTATTTCGTTGCTGGCACGCTCGTGCTGATCGGGCTCGCGCTCGGATACTGGGTGAACCAACTCTGGTTGCTTCTCGCGGCCTTTGTCGGATTCAACCTTTTTCAGACTGCCTTCACCGGTTTCTGCCCCCTCGAACGCATTCTCATCAAGCTGGGCATCGGCCGTGCTGGCGAACAGGGCAGCGCCGCGCCACAATAGGCGCCGATGAAGTTCCCGCGTCTGCTCTTCATGGTCGCTGGCGTTCTCGCACTGGCCGAGTGTCATTCGGAAAAAGCAAACCACGCCCGAGTCGCTGCCGCCGGTCACGGTCCGCGCCGTGGTGGTAAAAATAAGACACGTCCGTCGAGCCACGCAGTCGTCGGCACAGTGCGCACAAAACTCCGCGCCGCAATTCACCTACCCCGTCATACGCGACTGGCTATTTTTATCACTGTTCTGATGTGATCAATGGAATGCTGAAATGCGTCGAGTGACGCGTTAATTTGTTCGGCATCGAGATCGACAAAGTGCAAGATGTCTGGCGGAAAACGAAGTTTGCCGCTCCGGGCGAACTCGATCAGCGTCGGAAGTTCAGCCGCGAGATGATCGGACACGCCGATGATTTCGACCTCCTTGTTGATCAATTCCGCGTATGGAAGGATCGACATCGACTCCGCCGTCAATCCGACCAGCGCCGCACGACCTAGCGCGCCCAAACATTGGACAGCTTGTCGCATTGTCTTTCCCGATCCGATCAACTCCAGCGAAACATCCACGCCTCTTCCATTCGTCGCTTCCATGATTTGTTCCACCGGATTTCCCTTATTTGCGTCGATCGCGACAGCTCCAAGCTCGTCGACTAAAGCAAGCTTCGCCGGACTAATCTCGACGACGTAGATCTGATCGCATTCAAACGCTCGCGCTAGTTGCAAGGCAGAAAATCCCAATCCCCCGAAACCGAAAATTGCAATCGACTCACCTGGAGCGAGTCGGGCCTTGCTTAGCGCATGAAGTGCCGTCGCTGACGAACACATCATGATCGCGCCGATCTCGAAGGGAATTTGATCCGGGAGCACAAATGCATTTCTGGCGGGAACGTCAACGAACTCCGCATATCCTCCGTCGCGATGTTTGCCGATCATTTGTGCGGTGCGGCAAAACTGCTCGAATCCGCGAACGCAGTACTCACAGCTTCCGCAGTGTGCCAGATAATGTACGCAGACGCGGTCGCCGATACTGACACGCTTGACGTCGGCACCGACTCTTTCGATGCAACCTGCGATTTCGTGTCCGAGGGTTACCGGCAAACGGTCAATCCGTGAAATGCCGGCGCGATAATGTTCGTCGGAATGACAGATCCCGGACGCCGCCACCCGAATCAAAACGTCGGACGCACCGATTTCCGGGAGATCAACCTCCGTTTCCTCCAGCGGTTTTCCGACCTGAACGAGTCGCACCGCTCGCATGCGTTCAACGAATGAGCGCGTCCAGCTTTGTCAGATCGAGACCGGCGTCGCGGTAGTACTTCCGAGTCAGTTCGAGGAGTGTGAATCCATCCTCGTAGGCGGCAAAGCCACCGTTCACCGCTTTGTCCAGATAGATGAGGCCGCCTTCAACTACGAACAGGGTCACCATTGGCTCTGGTGAGTCCTCGGTGATCACCAGCGTGTGAGCTTCGCCGGAGGGTTCGTAGATATAGGTTCCGGGCTTTGCAATCCAGTCATGCTCCAGGTATCGCCAGTGACCACGCATCGTATAGCCATGAACGGTGCCAACGTGGTAGTGAGTTCCCACCATAGATCCGGGGAGACCTTTCAGCACAACCGTGAATCCTCCAGATGTGACATTAAAGCAGCAGGGCTGGAACCAAACACCATTCGCATAAGGGACCCAGAGATGGTCATCATCGAGGTTGATGTTGGTAATGAAGTGTTCACGGCTCCTTCGATTCGGATCGAGGCCGTCGGTGAAACTGTTGAAGGAAGTGATTGGCATATGCCCGCTCCTTGATGAGTCACTGCCGATCAAGACTGGTTTTTGAGTTGTCGTCAATGTTTGTTTCAATTGCGGATTACGCGGATTTAATGGGTTACCGGTAAGAATCCAACCAGCACATCCCGGCTGTCGTAGAATTTAAAACTCGATACTAAATTCTGAGATTCTCGATTACTTATCAATCCGCGTTACCCGCTTAATCTGCGGTTAAGTTGATTGGTATTGACGGCTGACGGTATTTCTGCCGGAATCGCTGCATGATGAGAACGCGAATCGCAGCAGTAATTACGGCTCTGTCGGTGATGGCGACAGCAGCCTGTTTTGGGGCTAGTCCGCAAATGGGCACGTGGAAGCTCAACGAAGCGAAGTCGAAGCTCGCGCCCGGAATGGGCAAGAACACCACCGTCGTTTACGCGGAGCAGGGAGATAAAGTCAAGATAACGGTGGAAGGCGTGGACAAGGACGGGAAACCGACGCACGGCGTTTGGATCGGGAAATGGGACGGAAAAGCCTACCCGGCGAAGGGAAATCTGTCTTGGAATTCGGCCGCCTACAAAGTCGTGAACGACCGAACTAACGACATCACCACCATGAAGGATGGAAAGGTAATGTGGACGGGCCGGATCACGGTCGCAGCCGACGGCAAAACACGCACCGTGACTATTAACGGCACCGACGCCAACGGGAAAAAGTTCAAAGGCAAGGCCGTTTACGACAAAAGTTAACAGGCGTCACACGTGTGCTACGCAGGGGGGCGAGGTGATCGCTGATCAGAAACGTCGAACATCGCGCCGCTTCGCTCGGCCAATTTCACCAGCGTGAACAAAGCGTTGTTGACCGGCACCGGCACGCCTGCCTCCGCGCCGCGACGCACGATATAGCCGTTCAATGCGTCGATCTCTGTCACCCGCTGGCGAATCAAATCCTGCGCAGTCGAAGAGAACGCATTCGCCATTTGCGTAGCGATTTCCATCGCTGCCGCAATCCCGGATTCGCGGTCAGGCACGCCCGGCAAAACGATGCCAGCAGCCCGAGCCACCGCCAGTACTTCATCGACGATCTCCTCCATTAGCTTTTTTGCATTGGCGTCTTGCATAATTTCGCCATAGGTCACACGCCCTAACGCAGAGATCGCGTTCAGCGCGCAGTTGCACAGTAGCTTCACCCACAGTTCGCCTTCGATATTCTCCGAGATTCGGCACGAAATGCCTGCGCGATCGAAAACGTTAGCGATTTCCGCTGTTTTTTCCGATGGCGGTCCAATGATCAAATCACCCCGCGCCAAATGTTTCACGCGACCCGGTTCCGGTGCGGAGACTGCGACATAAACCACCGCAGGCAAGGAAAGGATGTTTGTTGCGGCACGAACACGCTGCGCATTATCTACGCCGTTCTGCAAGCAAACGATGGTCGCATCCGGCCTAACGAATGGAGCCATTTGTGCCGCGGTCGCCGAGGTAGCATGTGCTTTTACGCAAAACAGAATCAGCGAGCAATCTCGGACCGCGCTCATATCGGTTGTCGCCGTGCCTGCGATTCGCTGCTGGCCTTCCGATTTGTCCAGAACAAGACCTTTCGCGTTCACGGCGTCGACGAAATGTTTTCGCCCGATGAAAACAGTTGGTGCGCCCGCGCGGGCCAAAATCCCACCGAAGTAACCGCCAACGGCTCCAGCGCCGACAATGGCGATTCGCGGCCAGTCTCGAACTTCGCTCATCAGGTATCTTTTGGCAGTCCGGTTTCGCTCAAGTTATACGTTGAATAAGCCACAGGCTTGTCGCCTCTGGCAATAAGCGCATCAATAACGCGTGCGAATTCCTCGGTGTGCCAGTGTCTCCGCGTCTCCCACCATTGTTGCGTACCGGGATAAGCGATGACATCGCTCATTGTTCGCTCGACCTCGCCCCACAAGGATGGGCTGAGCACGCCATCGCGATGTGAAAAATACATTGCCTGGAAATTTTTGAAGAAGCGATTGAGGAACGAGCTAAACCTGAGCTTCGATACCGCATCCAGATCGGTAAAAGAGTGCACGCCGCGAAGATAGATCGCGCAGAACTCGGCGCTGTCGTGAAACGACCTTGTGAGATCGCCCCACTGAACGGTGAGAGCGTTTACCACTGACTGGTGCCGTTCCTTGGTTTGAGCCCTAATTTGCAGGGCGAGATAAATCAGGGAAGGGATTCCAACAATCACAGCAGCCAATTGCCCGATCGCGGTCACCATTTCCCAGTTCATCGGATCCTTTCCGTTTGGATGAATACTAGGCACTTGAGCTTCGAGAAAACGAGGTTAATTCTCCTGAAAGGTTTTCGGATTCTCCGTCGAAATCTGTAACTCCCAGTGAGCGCGTGACGACAACTCTTGGTATTTTCGCGTAGAGAGGTCCACTGGCAACCGAGGATTCGATTACCCGAAAACGAAATAGCTATCCCAAACACGCTAATTGAACTTGCACGGCGGAAAACCCGAAGAGGCATGCGAGCTAGCTAAACTGCCAAAGAATCGCACAGAAGGTTCCGGAACGACTGAACAGCAGGACGCTGCCGCCGTGCGAGTGTTTCCGCCAGGAATACCACTGCTCACCATCCTGATCGGAATCGGTCTCAATCACCTTTGGCCGATCGATCTGGAGCTTCCGAAGATCGCGAGATACCTGCTGGGCGGCATAATCATCATAGGCGCTTTCTTTTGTCTGGGCCTCTGGTCGGTTGTTCTCTTTCGCCGGAGTGGCCAAAGCGAAAACCCATGGAAGCCTACGCCTCAGCTCGTGGACCGCGGACCTTTTCGAATCACGCGCAATCCAATGTATCTTCAGATGATCCTGATTTGCGTTGGTGTGGCTGTCATTCTGGGAAACGTGTGGATTCTGGTGGTGACGCCGTTTGGCGCCTGGGTGCTTCAACGATTCGCAATTCTTCCAGAAGAGGCTTACCTCGAACGCAAGTTCGGCGCGCAGTATCTTGCCTACAAACACCGGGTCCGCCGATGGCTGTGAAGCATAGCCCCTGGGGCCGAGTTTGCCGCGGCGTGATACCCAGCGCCTTTTCGATCGCCGCTGGGTCGTACACTTTTCCACCCTTGATTACAGTCGTGATCTTGTTGAGGTCATGAATGTTCTTCGTCGGATCGCCATCCACGAGAATCATGTCAGCCAATTTTCCCGGGGCAATCACGCCGCAGTCTTTGTCCATGCCCATTACCAGAGCAGGCGTCCACGTTGCCATCCTCAAAACTTCAGCGGGCGCAATACCAGCGCGAGCATAAAGTTCGAGTTCATGGTGGAGCGTATAACCGGCCAGGGCATCGGTCCCCGGAATAATCGTCACGCCGGCGTCGTAAATTGCCTTGAGTAAGCGCAACATCGCCGGGAACGCTTCGTGATAAGCCGCCTGCTTGTCCGGCGGAACTGCGAGCGCTCCGCTCAGCATCGCACGCCGCACCTGCGGCGGAAAACGAGGCACAATCTCTTCCAGCCCGGGCGTGATTGCGCTGGGATCGCCGCAAAAGAGACCTTCGAAGACGCTTATCGTCGGATCGAGCACGGTGTGATGGTCTTTGAGAAAATTGATGAAATCGCGCACTTCGGCTTTGTCCGGAGTAAACTCCTGGGCGCGCTCGGCGACTTTGATAAACCGATCTCGGTTACGTGTCTCTTTCACTTCGGGAAACAGGAAGTTGAGCACGATAAAATTGAGATGCTGAATTTCGTCAGCGCCGCCTTCGACGAATTGTCGCGCTGACATAAACGCGGGCACGTGTCCGCTTACGCGCAATCCCCGCGCATGCGCGTGATCGGCGATGATCGGAACCAGCTCCGGTTTGATTGAAGAATAAATCTTAATTTGGGCGTAACCGTGGTCGGCATACCAATCGACGTCTTGAATTGCCTGGTCGGCGGTGTCGACCCGCATTTTCGTAGGACCCGCAAATTCTCCGGTGCCATCGATAATTCCCGCCTTCAAAACGCGCGGCCCCAGCTCGCTGCCGTTGTCGAAGCGCGCGACGCGTTGAAGAAACGCATCGGTGTCATTCGCCATATCGCGAGCGCTGGTTACGCCATTGGCCAGGTCGAGCGCGCCATCGTTGTCGCTGAAATGCTGATGATTGTCCCATAACCCCGGCATGAGAAAGCGCCCCTGTGCGTCTATGATCTCGGCGTTTGCAGCTGCTTTAACGTCGCCGTCCGGTCCGACGCGGACAATGCGGTCGTTACTTACCACAACGCTCGTTGCGGGCGTGACGGTGAGATCGCGTGGATCGAACAATCGCGCGTTACGAATCACCAGGTCGCCACCTGGCGTGTGCGCGAGGGCGCGAGCAATGCGCTCCGACCATGCAGTGTCGGTTTTTTGTTGCGCGTCGCGCAATCGCGAGATTGAAGACTCCAATCCGTCCGGCACCACCGAGAACCAGGCCGACACAGATGCATCGGTGCCGTTATGATCTAACCAGATCGGTTGCGGCGAGAAGCCCAGGCCGGTGATGCGGTACTCGGTGAACGCAGTATTGCCGGCAGTTAGTTTACTTAATTTTTCAATCATTGCTTCACCGGCGGGCAGCAACGGCAGTTTGTGGTTCGGCGCTTTCAACAACGCGCGCGCGAGCACGCCGACAAATTCCGGCGGCGCATTCATCGGCAGGTAGAAAGCTTCTGCGACGGCTTGTTCGCCTTGCTCACTGCGATTTTTCCAAGTAGCCCGGCCATTCTTGATTTCGAAATGTTCTTCGACCGGTGCCTTCATATAATCGTTGCCGTGGCCATCGTACTCGATTGGCACACCGGCGCGGTCGAGTTTCCAGCTTGCAGTGATGTGATCGCCGCGGCCGCGATCGTTGTAGGAGTATTCAGCGCGCACTGTGCCGTCGGGCTGGGCCTCGATAGTCTGGGTGCCCGCCGGGTTACCTTGAATAAAAATTTTGTCGGTGCGGCTCTTCGCCGATAGCTGCCCGGCTGTAGATCGAAATAATTGGTAGGCGAACAGACCAAACGCAACGACCGCGACGCCAATTACAAACGTGGCATATTTCCGTTTGCTCCAGTAGGGAAGGACTTCGCCCGGCGTAATCTCCGCTGTTCGTTTCAGTCCTTCCGGCGTCATCTCAAAGGACCACGAAATGATTAGGGTGACAATGAAACCAAGCGCGAGAAATACAATGAAAGCCGGCAGCATCCAGTCAGGCGCGTCCAGTGTCGGCAGCAGAATCCATGCGATTTCAACCAGCAGCCATGCCACGACGGCATAAGTGAGCGCGACTTTATCAACATGCCGTCGCTTCAGTTCGGTGAAAAAATTGTTCATTTCGAAGCGGTCGCTGATTTGAATTCTGCGGTCGGAACAATTTTTTCGGCGAGCGCTTCGAAACGCGGATCGCCGTGCAGTGGATCGAGAAGCGGGTCAACTCTAATCCAGCCCACGTCAGCACCGGCGCGATCCTGATAACTTTGTTCAAGCCAGCGGAGCGCCTCCTCTTTGTTGCCCAATCCAAGATAAGCGAGGGCAAAGGTGTAGGCTGAGACATATCGCGCTTTGGATAGCACGTTCAGTTGGTCCAGGATTTTTTCGGCCTCCATCTTGTTACCCGACAAGCCATAAGCGTGGGCCAGCAGCGCGAGCACCAAGGGATCATCATTTAATTCTCGCGCGTGCTGGTACTCCGCAATCGCCGCATCACGAGCGCCTTTCATTTCCAGCGCCTGACCAAGAGTAACATAAGCGAAGTAATAACCGGGATCCATTTCCAGCAGTTTGCGCAGCTGTGCGATCGCTTCATCGTATCGGCGCGCGTAATAGTAATCGACGCCCAGATCCGCATTGATGACGAGCGAAAGAGGGTCCAACTCGACCGCTCGCTTTCCCTCGGCGATTGCGTCGTTGAATCGGCCCATCGCGGAAAGAGTGTTGTTGCCGTACTGCTGGTGCGCAATCGCGTAATTTGAGTTCAGCTCGATGGCGCCTTGAAATTCCCTGTTTGCTTGAGAGAAATCGAAATCGTAATACCACAGTGCCAGCGCCAATGAAGTTCGCGCTTCAGCCAGAGTATCGTCTAGCTCAAGGGCCTTCTTTGCCGCTGCTATGGCTTTCGGGTAACAATCTCGAGGATTACCTCCCGAGTAGCCGGGTAGCAACACGTAAGCATCGGCGACACCGGCGTAGGCAAGTGCGTAGTTTGGGTCTGCCGCGATGGCCTGTTGAAAGTAATCGATAGACTTCTTCAGATCGTTACCGGTGCGCTTGTTCCAAAAAAATCGTCCCTTCAGATAAAGCTGGTGCGCCTCGGTATTCTCCGTCGGTCGCGCGGCAATTGCATGCTGTTCGGGGCCGCTCAGCTTCGCCTGCAACGTATCGGCGATTGTTTTCGCGATCTCGCTTTCAACCGCGAAGATGTCGGTCAATTTTCGATCGAACGTTTCGGCCCAGAGATGTGCGTCGGTTAGAGCGTTGATCAACTGCACATTGACGCGGATCTGGTCATTCGCTCTTTGCACACTTCCCTCTAAAACGTGGGCGACCCCAAGTTGCTTCGCGATTTGCGGCAAATTCTCTGGCGCGCTCCTGAAGTGCTGTGTCGATGTGCGCGAAATTACTTTCAGGTCCGCGACTTTTGCCAAACGCGTCAGTATTTCGTCCTGCACGCCTTCCGCGAAGTAAGCGTTACTCTTGTCTTCGCTAAGATTGTCAAAAGGAAGCACAGCAATGCTTTTCTCCGGAATCGCGGTAACCGCCTTGCTGTGTCGAGGGACGACTAATTTCGGGCCAAACAACCGAAACAAAAGCAACCCGGCGGCGATGATCGCCAGCACGATCGTGATCGCGACGATTTTCTTTCCAGCATGATGCGGGATTGATTTACCAGACTCGCCGTCAGTTTCGCGAACGATGCCTTGCGGCGTGATCTCGAAAGCCCAGGAGAAAACCAGCGCTACTGGGAAACCCGCAATCAAGACCAACACTACCAGCCGCACTGCCCAGTTCGGAATTTCAAAGAACGGAAAAACCTGGGTCGCGATCTGAACGAGCAGCCATGCGACGACGGCATATGCGACGGCGACCTTGTAAACGTTCCGCCGCTTCAGCTCGGCAAAAAAATGGTTCATCGCTCGCTACTTAATTAACTAGCGCTTCAACGCGCGGCGAGTCTTATAAGGGAGGGCGCGTTGTCTTAAACCCAGCACCGACTCAAACTCCGGATCCTTGTGCACCAGCTCCGCGTCTGCCGCCATTGCCTGCGCCGCAATGATCGCATCGGCGGTCGACAGACGGTGACGGCTGCGTAACCAACCTGCCTCCGCGCATTGCGAGAGGGAGGCAGATTCGATTTGCGCCGGCAGGCTGAGCACGACTTGCAACTCGTCCCGCGCCACGCTTTCGCCGTGCGTCCTGCTCAAACTGGAGACGACTTCGGTTAACGTCACCGCGGAGAGATAGACTGCGCCGCGATCGCGCTCGGATTCCTCCAGAAGCTCGCGCACGATATCCATCCCCGCTTCTCCGTAGAGCAGCGTGAGAACGGCGCTGCTATCGAGCCAGCTTACGGTCTTCTTTCTCACGGTCTTCGCGCCGTTGCTTGAGCAAAGTCGCCACCAGGTCGGGGCCGCCCTTGTATTTGCCGATGAGGGAACGCCAGCCTTCTTTCGGCAGAGGACGACCCACGAGTTTGCTATCCTGCACTTCCCACGCGATCTGCGCTCCGGGCTGGAGTTCCAGCTCGTCGCAGAGT
>DASREQ010000069.1:0-72734 GCA_035651975.1 Candidatus Udaeobacter sp. | reverse complement strand
CGCCGAGTTCAAAGATCACCGCGGCTTTGACGGCGTCATCCTCGGCCATCCCAAGCAGCCCTACCACATCGAGTTCACGTCCCAACGAGGACATGAAGTCGGCCAAGCCCCGACCCGGGATCATCTGCTGGTCTTCTACATTCCTGACAAGGACGAGTGGGAGGCAGGCTGCGCACAAATGATATCAGCGGGATTTGGCGAGGTGCGATCACATAACCCGTACTGGGACCAGCGGGGAAGAACGTTCGAAGACATCGATGGATATCGCGTGGTGTTACACAATGCGGCGTGGACTCAGTGAGGCAGACAACCTTGTCTGCCTCGTTTCAGGGAGAAGCGCTTTCTGGATCGCCCGGCGGCGGACTGTGGACCGCCGCTCCTTGGCCTGGCAGGCAATATTTGTCTGCTCGTTTGATTGCCCTCCGCAGGCAGGATTTGCCTGCGCCACTGTACGTTATTTTGGCGAGCGCGCGTTGGCGTGGGTTTTGACGTCGCGTCGTTGCTTGTCCACGACGCGGCGCAACTCGCGCTCCATCGTTTTGAACGCGTCGTGAATCACCTTGTTGAGAGGCTTGTGCGAGCCATTGTCCGTCTGCTTTTCATCAGCGACCACTTCGTGCCCGCCTGCGACAGTCACGTCGATTCGGCACCGGTAGGGATTCCCTTTATGATGTGTGTGATTGGTTTGCTCGATGGCGACGTCACATCGGTTGATATGGTCGCAAAATTTTTCCAGTCGCGTTGCATAATCCAAAACGAGATTGTCGATCTGGTCAGATTTTTCCAAACCCCGATACGAGATCTTAACAGGCAGTTGCATGATTATTGGAATCTAAACTCTAATGGAACGGACGCGCGATAAAAAAAACTGATGTCATCTCGAGCCGCGCAGACGGCGAGGGACCTCCCAATCGAACTGAGGAGAGCCGTGGGTTGATTGTGTGATCCATGAGTTTGCGGCGGGTCCGTCACTCCGTTCGGGATGACAGTTGGTGTGCGCACGGACTTTTAAATTTGCTTCAACGAACGAAACCGTGAAACGAGTTTAGCCGGCTCCACTTTTACCAGATCCGATTTCACATGTTCAACGATTCGGTCGCGCACTGCCGCAGGCAGAAGCTCGACAATCGCCCCATGAATCTCCGCTGGGGCGGCAAACGACCATCCCTCTTTTCCATCGAGCGAAACAATTTTCGTGATTTGATCGGCGAGCTCTTTGTGAATGCGGCGGTCCATTTCTGTTGCCAACTGCGTTCGCTCGGCAATGGAACCCGGTCCATGATGGGCGCCCGCGCCGTTGGTCACCGGAAAGCGCCCAGCCAAGTCGCTCACTTTGTCCACGAATCTTCCGTGCGCGTCGGTAATGTTAAATGCCTGCACTAATTGCAGGCTCGGTCCCCGCGTCGGCGTCTCTGTCACCCGATATGCTTTTAACCCGCCCCGATCAGTGACGATAACAAGAGAACTCGGTGTCATGACGAATCACTGACCAAAAAATTGCCCGCGCATTAAAACATGCGCTCTACAATTTCTATAAACTAATTCGTTTCTGGGAACAAGATTGCGTTGCCGAATTTTTTTCCTCCGGGGAGCGGACCGGTCCTCGCGTGTACTTTTCGGCGCCCTCGCCGAAAATTGCGATTCGCGAGCGAGAGATAGAACGCCGAAAGCAGGAGAAACTTCGTGATGGCGAAGGCGCCATCGGTCCAAACCGGACTGGCATTAGCACGCGAGACACATGCGCTACACTTTACGCGCGCGTTCTTCCTCCGCGCTTACCGGCGGAAACTCCACGCGACGTTTCTTCCAGGATTCCTCGCGGGCCTGAGCTTGCGTCCCACTTACGAGTTGGAGCAAGCAGCAAGCACGACCGCCAAGATCGACGTCGTCGCCGGAGGCGAATTTTTTGGGCTCCGCGAGGAAACCGTTTGGATCCATCGTATCGAGAATCAATTGCCACTCGAGATGTTCCTGGCCCGGCAGGACAAATGGAATCGGTTCGTAATGCGCGTTGATCAACAGTAGAAATGTGTCGTCGCGGATTGGCGCGCCTTCGAAGCTGAGAATATCGCTGGTATCGCCACTGAGCAGCATCCCCATGCAACGAACGAATGGCGACGCCCATTCTTCGTCGCTCATCTCGCTGCCTCCGGGATTGAACCACATCACATCACGAATCTCAGAGCCACGGATTCGCCGACCCTGAAGAAATTTCGGCCGGCGGAATACCGGATGCGCATTGCGAAATCCAATCAGCTTGCGCGTGAACTCAAGAAATTGATTTTGCTTTTCATTACGCGTCCAATTGGACCAACTGATCTCATTGTCCTGGCAATAAGCGTTGTTATTGCCGTTCTGCGATCTTCCAAACTCGTCTCCGCCACTGAGCATTGGCACGCCCTGAGAAAGAAAAAGTGTGGTCAGAAAATTCCGCCGTTGCCGCTCGCGCAACGCATTGATCTGCGGATCCTCCGTTGGACCTTCCGCACCACAATTCCACGAGAGATTGTTGTTATCGCCGTCCTTGTTTTCGTCGCCGTTCGCCTCGTTGTGCTTATCGTTGTAGCTGATCAGGTCGTTCAGCGTGAAACCGTCGTGCGCGGTGACAAAATTCATGCTGGCGTAAGGACGCCGCCCGTTATGCTGGTACAGATCCGGGCTGCCTGTGAGCCGATATCCCATCTCGCCGATTCGGCCTTCATCACCTTTCCAAAAACTGCGGACCGCGTCGCGATATTTCCCGTTCCATTCCGACCACGGCGCAGGAAAATTCCCAACTTGATAACCGCCCTCACCGACGTCCCACGGTTCCGCGATGAGTTTCACATTAGAAAGAATGGGATCCTGCTGCATGATCTGGAGAAACGGATGCAGCATGTTTACGCCTTCGCGATTGCGAACAAGCGTGGCGGCGAGATCGAAACGAAATCCGTCGACGTGCATCTCCACGACCCAATAACGGAGGCTGTCGATTACCAACTGTAATACGCGTGGATGGAGCAGATTAAACGTGTTGCCCGTACCGGTGAAATCCAGATAGAAACGCGGATTCTCCGGCTGCAACCGGTAATAAGCGGTGTTGTCGATCCCGCGAAAACAGAGTGTCGGGCCGAGATGATTTCCTTCGGCAGTGTGATTGTAAACCACATCCAGAATCACTTCGATGCCGGAGGCATGCAGACTGCGCACCATCGATTTGAACTCAGAGACCTGTTCACCGATTTGCCCACCGCTGGAATACTGCCCGTGCGGGGCAAAAAATCCGATCGTATTGTAACCCCAGTAATTCGTTAGCCCTTGATCGATCAAAACCTTGTCGTCGATGTGCGCGTGCACTGGCAACAGCTCGATCGCTGTCACGCCGAGTTTTCTGAAATAGTCAATTGCCGCCGGGCTGCCCAACGCAGCGTAAGTCCCGCGCAAATTCTCCGGCACGTCGGGCCAAAGCTTGGTAAACCCTTTCACGTGGACTTCATAGATGACCGAACTTTGCAACGGGATGCCTGGCCTCTTATCGCCCTGCCAGTCAAATCCGGTGTCGATGACGACCGACTTCGGTACTCCCCATGCGTCATCACGGAAATCCTGTGTCAAGTCTTCGTTGTCGCCCCCGATGACGTAACCGAACATTTCATCCGCCCAGCTCACTTCTCCGGCAATAGCCTTCGCGTATGGGTCGAGAAGAAGTTTCGAACTATTGAAGCGCAATCCGCGTTCCGGATCGTACGGACCGGAAACGCGGAAACCGTACAGCTGGCCAGGACGCGCATCGGGTAAAAAGACGTGCCAGACTTGATCGGTTTGTTCGGTGACCGGTATACGAATGTTTTCTTCTGTGGCTTCGATACTGTCGAACAAGCAAAGCTCAACACCGGTGGCGTCCGCCGAAAAGATGGCGAAGTTGACGCCGTTTCCCATCCAGGTCGCGCCCAGCGGATAGGGATAGCCTAAAAAGGTGCGTACCGAAGTCATAAATGCGCCGCGCATTTATCCTGCATGGAATGCGCGATGGCAATCATGAACACGATGACATCAATGGGACAAAGCAACGCGAAAACGCGTGCGCACTCCAAAAGCTGACGCGAAAAATAAGAGCTGTTTGAAATGATTTCGTACGAAGTGCTTTGGGAGTGCGAGGCGTCCTCGCATCGCTTTCACTCCGCTCGTCACGTATTATGCCAGCGCTGTGAGCAAAGTGTTCCTCGCCGCATTCATCGTAATTTGCGCCTGCGCGCTCTACGTTTACGCGCATCACAATTGGCATCCGTTACCCGCGGGAACAACAATCGATCGGATCGTCGTCGAAAAATCGGCGAGGAAGTTGTCCATTTTTCGCGAGGGCAGGCGCGTCAAGAGTTATCGAATCGCTTTAGGTCGGAACCCAATTGGCGCGAAGCAAAAAGAGGGCGACATGAAAACTCCGGAAGGAACTTACAAGATCGATAGCCGAAATCCGCAAAGCAATTTTCACCTCGGGCTGCACATTTCTTATCCGTCAGATGAAGACAATCAGCGTGCGGCCGCGCGCGGCGTCTCGGCGGGTTCAGATATCATGATTCACGGAATCCAGAACGGCCGCGGCTGGATTGGCGCCTTTCATCGTTGGAAGGACTGGACAGCAGGTTGCGTCGCGCTTACCGACGAAGAGATCGAGGAACTCTGGCGGTTGACGCCGGATGGAACGACCATCCAGATTCGCCCGTAGGTTTGTGGTGCGTGACACCCGCCGGCATTACCGATGCCGGCTATAACAACGCACGCTTACAAATCCTGCAGGGCACGCCTTGCTTTTTCTACGTCCGATGGCCGCAGAACGATCAATCCTTTTTTCGCCTCACGCCCGCCAGCGAGATATGCGTATTCAATATTCACTTCGGCTTCCGCCAGACGCTCGGCGATTTTCGCCAGCACGCCTGGTTGACTCATGGTTTCGATCATCAGCACTTCGGTCTCCAGCGCAAGTGTTCCGGCCTCGCCCAGAAGCATGAGTGCCCTGGTTGGATCGCTCACCACCATGCGCACCACAGTGTGATCGACTGTATCTGAAGTAGCCAGCGCGTGGATATTAATTTCTGCTTTAGCCAGCGCTTCACACACGCGCGCAAGCGCCCCGGGACGATTTGCAAGAAAGACTGCGAGTTGGGTGGCCGTTTCGATGGAAAGCGATGGGTTCATGCTAGGTTCAACGTGATGCCGGGAATGGCTTCTGACAACGGGAAATCGTTAAGTCGTTGAATCGTTAAATCCTTAAATCGGAACCGTCTATCAATGGTTGGCCAAACTGCTTCAAACAAGCCATTGTCGACTCTGAGTGTGAGCCGTGGAACTGAAGCGATCCCGCAAGGAAGTGCCGCGCCGCGGCGGACCATTGGGTTCGTCACGGCATCTTCCATCGTTATCGCAAACATTATCGGCACCGGCATTTTCACCAGCCTTGGCTTTCAACTGGCGGACATTCAGTCGGGCTTCCCTCTGCTCATGCTTTGGATCATCGGCGGAATCACGGCGCTTTGCGGCGCACTTTGTTACGGCGAACTCAGCGCCGCGCTGCCGCGCTCCGGAGGTGAATACCATTTTCTATCGCAGATCTATCATCCCGCGCTCGGATTCATGGCGGGATTTGTTTCTGCTACCGTTGGATTCGCCGCGCCGATCGCGCTCGCGGCGATGGCGTTCGGGAAATATTTTGTCGGAGTGTTCGGCGCTGGTTCGCCGGTGCTTGTATCATTTGTCGTTGTTTGGGTGGTAACAGCTTTTCATCTCGGAAACCTCCAGGTTGGCAGTGCGTTTCAAAATCTTTCTACGTTGGTGAAACTGCTTCTGATCGCGGCGCTGATTGCCGCCGGATTGTTTGTGAAGACAAGGCAGCCAATCAGTTTTTTACCCGGGCCCGGTGATGGGACCACGATCCTCGGCGCGCCGTTTGCCGTAGCGCTGGTTTACGTGATGTACTCCTACTCGGGTTGGAACGCTGCGGCCTACATCATAGGAGAAATTAAGAAGCCGGAAAAAAATGTGCCTCGCTCATTGCTGGCGGGGACCGGGCTTGTGATCGTGATTTATGTGCTTCTCAATGCTGTTTTTCTTGCGACGACACCGGTCCAGGAATTGAAAGGTCAACTGGAGGTGGCGTTGATTGCTGGTAAACATATTTTTGGAACGGACGGTGGACGGGTCGCAGGCGCGGTCATTTGTCTGGGCCTGGTTTCCGCAATTAGTTCAATGACATGGATCGGGCCGCGTGTCAGCATGTCGATGGGCGAAGATCATTGGCTGCTGCGAATGCTTGGTCGCAAGAATCCTCACGGCGTTCCCACAAACGCCATCGTGCTGCAATTACTTATCGTGAATGTACTTTTGCTCACACGCAGCTTTGAAAGCGTGGTGCAATACACTCAATTTAGCTTGTTGCTCTGTTCGCTGTTCACCGTAGTGGGTGTGATGGTTCTTCGCGCGACGCGCCCGAAACTCGCGCGCCCTTACCGGGTCTGGGCCTATCCGCTGCCCCCGATTATCTTCGCTGTCCTCACACTTTGGATGATGTGTTATCTATTGCTTTCCAAGACTATTGAATCGCTCGCGGGGCTCGCCACTGCTTTCGTTGGCCTGCTGCTTTACTACTGCGCGCGAAAGCGGCCGCTACGTTCTGCATGAAAAAGGATCGGAACATCAGCCTGCGGCCCGTGCGCCCAGCAGGCATGTTGCCCGCTCCAGATGGAGCAGCAGGCTTGAACCCCGCTGGGCGCACAGGCAAAATGCCTATGTTCCGAGTTTCGCACCGCCATCTGGCACACCGGATGTTATTGGTTAGCATCGCGTTTGCGGTCGAAGCCATCGTGAGCGCTCACGCGCAGCAAAATCCGGAGGTTGTGCCTCGCGCGATTCCCGTCACGCCAGCAGCCCCGGCCGCGGCAGGCCCTAATGACATCGCGCGGTTCCTTGCCGGGATGCCGGTTCCGGAGAATTCTCCGCTCGCGCCACTCACACGCGATCCGGCGTGGCAAGCCCATGCCGCTTTTTTCGAGGGCGAGTTCACCAAGCTTTACCAGCGTCAGCTCCAAAAGTTGCATGCGTGGGAAGCCACAAATCTTCCGGAGGTAATGCAGCCGACGCCTGTTGCATTTTATATGTTCAGCGGCCCGGATTTCTTGTACGTCGATCAATTTTTCCCCAACGCCTCGGTGTACGTGCTTTGCGGGAAGGAGTCGATGGGACCGCCGCCCGATCCATTGCGCATCGCAAATCTCCCGGGTGCGCTGGGAAATCTGGAAAACGCAATGAGGTCGTCGCTGAACACCACCTACTTCATTACGAAGGACATGAAGGTCGATCTGCAACAACAGAACCTCAACGGCGTGTTGCCGATTCTTTACGTCTTTATCGCACGCGCCGACAAGTCGATAACAAATGTGACGTTTGGCTCGCTCAACAGCAACGGCGCATTTGAAGAGTCCGCGCCGGGAAAGAAAGGCGGCAGCACTCCCGGAGTGCGAATTCGTTATACCGACAATCAATCGGGCAATGCACAAACCTTGTATTATTTCACCACGGATATTTCCGATGGCGGCATCAAGTCCGCGCCCGGTTTCTTGAAATTTTGTCAACGACTTGGGATGGGATCGAGTTTCCTGAAGTCTTCCTCGTATCTGATGTTTGAGCAGGGTTTCGCCACGATCCGCAATTTCATCCTCGAACATAGTACCCGCATCGTGCAGGACGACTCTGGAATTCCCCTGGCGTATTTCGATCCAAACAAATGGAGCCTGCGTCTTTTTGGCGTTTACGTCGGCCCCCTCGATATCTTCAAGCAACATTATCAGCCCAGGCTTCAGGAACTCTTCAGGCAAGGCAATCCGCCGCCGCTCGACTTCGGATTCGGTTATCGCTGGAACTACAAGGAAGCCAATCTAATCGTGGCCGAACGGAAGTGATGCCTTCTCGTTAAAAATGCAATTTTGGCAGTGCGCGACTGCCAGGCGGGCGGAAATTTAACGGACGGCCCAGGGGTCCGTCCCTACCATCTATGAGGTGCCTGCTAAAACCTGCGAAACCACGAGTAAGGAAAATCGTCTCCCGGGCAGTCGGTCGGCCAACGCGGGGGATTCATCTCGCGGTGTGGCCGCACAGGAATTGCACCTCTCCCGGTCCCGCCGCAGCGTTGCCGCAGATAGCGGATGAGTTCCTCGCATGATTCGAGTTGGGCGCGCGTTGGCCGGTCGCGATTAAAATCGCCCACCAAACAAATGCCGAGCGAAATGTTGTTTAAATAATCGCTGTGCACATGCCCGCCATTAATCTGGCGGCGCCAGCGATCGCCCACTTCGATCTGGCCGTTTCCAGTGGATGTTCCATTCCCGATCACGAAATGATAGGCGAGACCATTCTGCATACGGCGCACATGCCGGTGGTAATAATCGAACACTCGCGCGTTTCCCTGCCGCGTACCGCTGTTGTGCACCACAATGAATTGCCAGCGACGCCGTTTTACTGGCGCGCGCCGGATGGCTTCGATAACAGATCTTGTTAGATAACGGTACTTAGCCGAACTGCGGGACCAGGGCCAGAAACTAAATCTACGCGGCGGAGGCGATGGCGGAGGCTCGAGACCCTGCTCCTCTTCGAGACCCGACTTTTCGATCACAACCTGAGCACGCTCGCCGCCTGGCGCACGCGGAACTTTTTGTTCGGGCGACGTGACTGGCGTCGGAGACGCAATCCCGCTTGTCCTGGACGTGGCAGTTGGCCGCTCTGATGCAGCAGCGCGCTCTTCCGCAGGGGCCGGCGGCGTTTTTTCCGGTTTCGATGTTTCCTCTTCTTTTCGCGCCGATTTGGATTTCTCCGCCTTTTTTGTTTTATGCGAAACCTGCCTGGATTTCTTTGATTTCGGTTTGGGCGTGGGCGTGTGGTGCCGTCTTGATTTTCGTGAAGCGCTGGCCTTGGGCGTTTCGCGCGGCGTCGGTTTTGGCGTCGCCTCTTCTTCGTCGTCAGACTTCGGCTTTGCTTTGCGAGGGCGCGAGGATTCTTGTGCGCCCGCGTTATCATCGCGGGTCGACTCTTCTTTCGCGGACTTTGCCTTTGCGATCGGTGTCGGCGATTTTTTTTCTTTCGAAGAAGAGTGTGTTTTTTTTTGCGACTCTTCGTGTGCCAGTTTTGCGTGGGGAATTGTAGTTGGGGCTTTTTCCGCGGTTGCCCGAGCCGGGTGTTTTTTTCCCGATTTGTCCCTCGATCCTTTCGCTGCCGGGCTGGGAGATTTTTTTGGTTTTGGAGACGACGTGGAATGCCTCTCGGTCTGCTCGGACTTGTCGCGCCGGCTTTTTTCTTCGTCCCCGGTCTGGGCGCGGAGGAGAGTTCCAACGATTACGCCTGAAACGAGCGCAGTTGTGAGCCAAATGCAAAAGCGCACCACTGCGACGGAGCGTAACAGAGCGCGGGACGCGATCAACCAGATCGTTAAAAAAGTTAAAAGAGTTACAAGGTTAAAACGGCAATCACGCCTTCCTTTTTACCATTTAACTTTTAACTCGCGGCCGCAGTCTCGGGAGCCGCAGGGGCAGCCGCGCGCATTCTTTCGCCTTCCCGCCGAAGAATTGCGTTTAACTTACCGCCCAGTAATAGGAACAGACATGTCAGATACATCCACGTAAGCAATACAATGATGGACGCCAGCGCGAGATACGTTGGATTGTAGCGATCATATCGCGCCACATAGAGCTGGAAGAGCTTCGTCGCGATGATCCAACCAACCGAAAAGAAAATCGCACCGGGCAATGCCTGGCGGACGGTCAAATAATTTTCCGGCGTCAGGAGATAAAGTGCGAGCGCGAGAATGACCAACGCCACAAAGGTAAAGGGCATGTTGAGCGTCGTGATCCACGCCTGCAGTGGAAAGGCCAGCTGAAAATTAACTTCTGCAAGACCGGCCAGCCGTTCGCCAAAGACGATTGCGTTGAAACAAAACACGATGATGATCCCGAACCAGAAAAGCATGAAGAATGAGATGATATATTTTGACCACCAATGTGGATCTTCCCGTATTCCGTACGTGTGGCTGAGGGCGCGTGAGGTCGTGGCAATGAAGACAGTCCCGAAATAAATTCCCAGAATGATGCCCGCGTTCGCAAGCAGGCCGCTCGAACCTGTCACCACCACATTCGCCATCGTAGAATCCAGGATTTCCTGCACTTTTTGGTCCGGCGGCATGAAGCTTTTTAAAAGAAGAAACATCCGATGCAATTTGGTCGGATCGGTGCCGAACAAACCCAGCACATGCCAGAGAAAGAGCGAGCCGGGGGCCAGCGCAAAAAGAAGCAGATACGCCATCTGTGCGGCCAACCCGGTCGTGGTGTCGGTTGCCGTTTCCCAAACCAGCTGCCGCAAAACGCGCCAGAGAAACCCTATATATTTCATCTGCAGGGAGAGTTTACTTTGCCCGATGTAAATATCCATTAAACTCCCGCTGGTCCAGGTTTCGTTCTCGTCCTCGACCTCGACTCCCTGGAATTTTCGAGTACGAGCACGACGACGGGGATGAGAACGATTCCATCGCGGCTTCGTCCCGCTGATCCGATCCATGAAAAAACGAATTTTAATCCTCACGGCGAGTTTTGGGGAAGGTCACAACAGCGCGGCGCGCGGAATTCGCGATGGTCTTGCTCGCGTTGCCCCGGAAGGGACGGAGGTAGAATTGCGCGATTTGTTTGCCGAAGCCTACGGGCCAGTGAACGAGTTCGTGCGAAAAAGCTACCTGGCGCTGGTTAATCGCGCCCCCCGGGCATGGGGGGCGGTTTATCGCTGGCTCGAACGCAAGAAGGATTTCGATGCAGAATTCGCGCGCTTCTCGCGGCTGGAGGATCATTTCGCCGGATTACTCGAGCGTTTTCAGCCGGACGTGATGACCTGCACGTTTCCGGCTTATCCGAATGTACTCAGGCGAATTCAGGCACGAAACCCTGAATGCTCTCGGCCTTGTAAGATCGTGGTTGTGATTACCGATTCAATAACCATCAACGCAGCCTGGTATCGCTGCGCGGCCGATTATTTTCTTGTCGCAAACGAGCAGAGTGCCTGCGTCCTGCGAGTGGCCGGAGTCGCCGCGGAAAAAATCAAGGTTCTTGGTTTTCCCGTCAGTCCAAAATTTGCCGATTCCCCCAGATCGAATGGCGTACTGCCGCCACTCAACTCTGAGCGCCGTGTTTTGTATATGATCCATCACGCCACGCGCGGCGCGCCGGAACTCGCGCAGCGCCTCGCCGACCTGGGAGTGGATCTCACCGTAACCATTGGCCGTGCCGATAGTCTGATGCCTGAAATCGAAGCCGCGGTGGGAGATAAGGCGAGAGTCATTGGCTGGACTGACGACCTTCCGCGCATGCTTCACCAGAGCCATTTGCTTATCGGGAAAGCCGGAGGTGCGACAGTACAGGAAACGATCGCCGCTGGTTGTCCGATGATCATTAATTACGTCGTCGCCGGGCAGGAGGAAGGCAATGCCCGGTTAATCGTCGAGACGAATTCCGGCGTAATCGCAAAATCGCCACGAGAAGCCACCGCGCAGGTGCAGCGCGCCTTTGCTGAGGACGCGAAACAATGGCACGAATGGTCCGCGAATATCAGCAAGCTCAGCCGACCGCGCGCCGCATTCGATATCGCCGACTTTTTGCTGTCGCTGTAGTCCTCGTAACCGCGAAGGAGCACCGATCGACACGAATAATTGGTCCGCTGAAACCTCCGGTTAGTGTGAGAAAACATCCTCACCGCCGCTAAATGTTTGCACCACTTCCAATTCCGGCGAGAGGACAATCAAGTCTGCGTCTGCTCCTACCTCCAGTCTGCCTTTGGCTCTAAGGCCAACGGCGCACGCGGGATTTTCCGTGGCCATCCTGACTGCCTCATGCAGCGGGACGTTTATTTTCGTAACCATGGTGCGCACAAGGTCGATCATCTGCGAAGCGCTACCAGCAAGCGCGGAGCGGTCAGCAAGTAAACAGACGCCGTCTTCAACCATGCAGTCCCTTCCAAAAAGCGAAAACTGTGATTGATCCGGCAATCCAGCGCCGGCGGTCGCATCCGATACCAGACAAATCCCGGGGGAGCCTTTCGCGCGATATAGCATCTTTATCAAAGTTTCCGAAACGTGGTGACCATCGGCGATCAGTTCGCAACTGATCTGTGGTTCGCTTAACGCAAACTCCATTAAACCGCCAACACGATAAATACCGCGGCGACGCGCGCTCGACATACAGTTAAAAGTGTGGGTGACGCTACGCATGCCACGTGCGAAACCTTCCCGCGCCTCCTCGTCCCACGCATTGCTGTGGCCCCCGCTGACACTAATCCCGTGTGCGTAAAAACTCTCGATCGCCTCAAGCGCTCCCGGAAGCTCGGGCGCAATCGTGATTCGTTTGATCACGTCCGAGTAGTCGAGCATTTGCCGGACTGAAACTCGCGACGGGCTTTGAATGAAGTCTGCGCGTTGCGCGCCGCATTTGGCCTTCGAAATAAACGGGCCTTCTACATGAACGCCAGCGATCTGTCGAATGGCAGCGACAGCGCGCCGCGCTGTCCGGACGCCGCGGCGCGGTGTTCCTACCACGGTTCGAATCGCATCCAGGACTTCAACTAACTTGTCCATCGGCGCGGTCGCCGTGGTCAGCAAAAGTGAAGTCGTCCCGCCGCTGGCATGATAATCGCAAATGGCTCGAAACGCTTCGGTTGACGCCTCCATGGTGTCACGGCCCCGCGCACCGTGCACATGAAGATCAACGAAGCCAGGCGCAAGATAATTTCCGTGAAGATCAAAAATCTCGTTCGCGCGCGCATGGTTATGCTCGCCGATGGCGGTGATTGTTCCTTTTTCAACAACGAGCTCAAGGCCGTCACGAATGCCATCAGGAAAAATCAAACGCGCATTGGTAAGAATCATTTCGCCCCGACGCACAAGCTATGGGTTCAGCAGGCCCGCATACCAACGCAGAAACGTATCGCCAAAAAACATCCAGCTTAGCGCACCAAAGGCCAGATAAGGTCCAAATGGCAGCTTGGCTGACCAAACCCGTTTCCCAACGACCAGCGTAATCAGACCGATGATCGAACCGAGAAGCGATCCCGCAAAAAGACTAAAAAGCACTGCGCGCCAGCCGAGAAATGCGCCAATCGCAGCGAGAAATTTCAAGTCCCCGCGGCCCATTGCCTCGCGGGGAATCACGAGTTCGCGCGCGACGCCGGAAATCTGCGCTACGTCATCGAGCATCATCACCTGCCCTTGAGCCGTGACGCGATCGTAGTGAAAATCCAATGTCACATTCCCATACATCTGGTGGTCGATCCTGGCCTGGTCGCATTCAAGCAATAACCGGTCTTTTTCCCGGGCAAAATACTCACTCCACAAACTTTCTTCGGCGCCTACTACAAGATCGGCGTCCTCCCCGCGTTTCGTCCAGGTGAACGGGGTCGGCGCGTCGAACTCAATCCGCTTTCGTCCAAACGCAATTTTGCCGGCTTCGAGAACAATCCACAGGATTACATAGCCCAGAGCGGCGGCCAGTAGCGCACGAACGCATGCCGCCAGCCGTGAATCCGTTCGCATCAAAGCTGGTGCGGCCACACTGCACACAACGCCGGCAACGATTCCGCCGATTGTTACGCGGTCTGGAATAATGAAATGTTCAAGGTCGATAAATGTCCCAACAATCAGAAGCGAAACACAAACCCAGTACGCAATCGCTATTTGCCACGGAAAGTTCTGCCAGATGGCCAGGAACAACAGGGCGGTGATCAATTCCACCGCAAAATAGCGAAAGGCGATTTTCGCGCCGCAATTTGCGCAACGCCCACGGAGAAAAATCCAGCTAACCAATGGCAGATTTTGATGCCAGGGAATCGGTTGTTTGCATACCGGACAAAAAGAGCGACGCGGCTTGTTAATGGAAAGATCGGAAGGCCAGCGATAGATGCAGACGTTCAAAAACGACCCGACTGCTGCGCCGAGAACAAAGGCAAATGCACGGAAGAGAAACTGAGAATGCTCCACGCGCGGTTATTGGGTGATTGACCTGGATCTACGGCGCTCCATTAGCCAGGCAATCCAGATGCAGCTTTCGTAAAGCAGGCACATGGGGAGCGCCATCGCTATCAAGGTCAGAATGTCGGGTGTCGGCGTGATGATCGTCGCCAGGACAAAGATCAGCACCACGGCGTAGGGCCGTGTGCGCGCCATGAACCTGTAAGTAATCAATCCAAATCGGACCAGCGCCAGCACGACTACTGGCAATTCGAAAGCCAGCCCGAAGCCGATCGTAAACCGCGTCACAAAAGAATAATATTGTTGCACCGTCCAGGTGGGCGCCCAGCCAAGTGACTCGGTGTCGCGAAAGAAAAAAAGAATCGTTTTCGGCAGCAACCAAAAATAACAAACAGTCACACCGAGAAGGAAGAGCGCGAAACTAACTAAAATAGCAGGAAGCAAAAAGCGCTTTTCCACGGCGGTGAGCGCCGGCAGCACAAACTCCGCCACGAAATAAAGCAGCAGCGGAAAGGAGAGAACGATGCCGGCGTAAAAAGCCAGATGAAATGAAATCACGATGGAATCGGTGATGCCGAGCGCCTTGAGTGTTCCGATTTGTGATCCGACGTCGCGTAACGGCGCCTGGAGTATCCGCACAAGTGTCGAGCGAAATGCAAAGCAAACGATCATTGCTGCCCCGAGCGCGATTGCCATCTTCACAATGGTCCATCGCAAGTCTTCCAAATGTTCCAGAAACGGCTTGGAAGTTTCGCTCTCCGGCAGTTCGCGAAATTTGAAAATGTCTTTCAGCGCCATTGGATCAGATTAGAAATCCGAATTCGAACCCCGACTTCGCGAGGCTACGGCGTGGCAGGCGAATATTCAGAAAAACGCGTCTTAGCATCGGTCTTCAGAAAACTAAGCGGTTCGATCCGGCAGAAGGCCGCGTGCCGAGAGCCGCGCCCAAACGCTTAGCGTGTTGGCGTCGCGAATCTTGTTCTCGGCAATCATTCGCCGAATCTCCGCAACGCTAAATTCGTGGCAATCGAGAATCGATTCTCCTTCGTCTCGTACCGATGCCTCTTTGCACTTCTGCACGGGGCGCGCCAGGAAGAAATAACCGCGTTCATCCGTGAAACCCGGTGAAGTGAAGTAGTGGCCGAGCGCGATGAGTTCGCCACCCTTGGCAAGCTCATAACCTGCTTCCTCGCGAAGTTCGCGCAGCGCCACCTGTTGGGCTGTTTCCTCAGGGGGGCCATCGATCTGGCCGGATGGCGTTTCCCAAATTGCTGTGCGAATCGGAATGCGTTCCTGTTGAATAAGAACGATTTTGCCGTCCCGCGTCATCGGCGCAACGATCGCCGCCGCTTTCCGGTGCACAACTGTCCAGGACCGTGGCAGCGAACGCGAGGGAGTTCGCACATGGTCGGTCACAACTTCCACGTGCGCATTGGCAAAATGCCGCTCGCTAGAAACGGTTTCCCATCTGTCTTGCATAACGCGTGCAGTGTAGTGGCCGCTGTCATCAGCGGCAATTCCTGGATTCTCCAATCAAAACTGTAGAGGACCAGGCCTTTCGAATGTTGCAGGCGACACGCCTGCCACCACAGTTCAGGCGAGTAATTGGCGCCAGCGCTCAATCTGTGCCGCGACATTCCCAGGTGACGGAGCCCCGATTGCGCGCCGTTGCGCAAGCGAACCGCGAACATCGAAAATCTTCGCCACGTCATCATTGAACTGTGGTGAAAACTTTTTCATTTCCGCGACGTCGATTTGATCCAGTGGAATGCTTTTCGTTATGGAGTGCGCAACGAGCTCCCCAACGATTCGGTGCGCCTCACGGAAAGGCGTTCCCTTTTTCACGAGATACTCAGCCAAATCGGTCGCCAGAAGATTTGGGTCGCCGGCGGCGTTCTCCATGCGTTCGCGGTTGACTTTCAATTCAGGCAACATCGCGGCAAAAACTTCCAGCGCGCTTTTGATTGTATCGACAGAATCGAACAGTGCTTTCTTATCTTCCTGGAGGTCGCGATTGTAAGAAGACGGAAGCGCTTTCATCGTGGTTAGGATCGATACCAAATTTCCGTAAAGCCGGCCAGTCTTGCCCCGCGTTAATTCAGCCATGTCCGGATTCTTTTTTTGCGGCATCAGACTGGAGTGCGTGGAAAAAGAATCGCTGAACTCCAGAAAGCCGAACTCGGAGGTGCTCCAAATGATCAAGTCCTCACTCAGACGGGAGAGATGCATGCCGATCATGGCAAGACAAAAAAGAAACTCGCAGACAAAATCACGATCGCCGACAGCATCGACGCTATTTTGGCTGACGCTCGAAAAACCGAGATCGCGCGCGACGCGTTCGCGATCGAGAACAACAGTCGACCCGGCGAGCGCTCCGGATCCGAGTGGAAGAACGTCTGTCCGTGTCAGGCAATCATGGAGCCGTTTCGTGTCGTGATCGAAGGCCTCTATCTGCCCAAGCAAATAATGCGAAAAAGTGATTGGTTGTGCTCGCTGCAAATGCGAGTAGCCGGGCATTACGACGTCCATGTCCCGCTCCGCGACGTCGAGGAGAGCGGCCTGCAAACTTCGCAAACGGCGCGACACTTCCGCGATCCCGGCTTTTACATAGAGTCGCAGATCGAGCGCGATCTGATCGTTTCGGCTACGCGCCGTATGTAGTTTCGCGCCCGCGGCTCCGATTCGCTTCGTCACCGCCGCTTCGATGTTCATGTGCACGTCTTCGAGTGATCGATCCCATTTGAATCTGCCCGATTCGATCTGCTTTTGGACTGCGCGCAATCCACGCTCAATTTTCCGGCATTCGGCCGTTGTTATGATTCCAGCCCGAGCCAGCGCCGCGGCGTGAGCAATCGACCCCGCGATGTCGTAGGGATAAAGTCGCCAGTCGAAGGAAACAGATTCACTGTAGCGCTGTGCCATTTCCGCCGCGGGTTTGTCGAATCGTCCTTTTCGCATTGTTTTTCAACCACGAATCGACAATAAACACGAATAAAGTAGAATGAAGAAATCCGAATGACGAATGTCGAAACTCAACAGGCGCGACGGCTGCAGTTTAGTTCTTGGTCATTCGTGCTTCGTCATTGCGGCCTTTACCCAACGGATGCGGTCCGCGTTACGGTTACCGACACGTGCTTGGCATCTTTCAGAGGAAATTTTCGTAGCTCGACAATGACCTTTTGAATCCGGAAGGTCTTCAGCAAGTGTGTTGCCAACCGATCGGTGAGTGTCTCGATCAGATTTGTCGATTGATCTCGCACAAAATTCTTTGTTTCCTCGGCAACGATTGAATAATTGACCGTGTTGTCGATCTTGTCCGCCATATCGCGTTGTTCGTAATATGGCCAGAAAGAAATGCTGACAGTCAGTCGCTGCGGGCTGGAACGTTCTTTTTCCGGAACTCCGATGCGCGTAGAAATCTCAAGCTGCTCAATATGAATCCGATCCGAGAGTGGATTTGGTTCGTTGGGCATAGGGCAAGATTGCAGCGCTGGCGCTGAGAGCAACACTCGTTTCGTCGGGGAGCTGTCTCCTACTTCGTTCTTTTGGCGTGATCGATGACAGGAGCGCCCAACTAAGGCGAACTTCGGGTCCAACCGCACTGTAGGCATCATACGCTTCAGGATTGTCCGTCGGTTTGGCGGCGATGTCCTCTTCTTCCTGACCGGTGAGCTTCGCGCGCAATTGATCGGCGATGGCTTTGGCCACCTCACTCTCAACGGAAAAGGTGTCGGTTACTTTGCGATCAAAGGTATCGGCCCAAAGCTGGAAATCATTGGCCGCCCTGATTAATCTGGCTCCGGCTCAGCGGACGTATCTTAAGCGTTCACCCTTTTGCCACCCTACTAATGCCTTTGCGCGTTCGATGCGAGCTTTTGGAAACGCGGATCATTCCGAAGCGGATCGAACATCGGATCCAACCGGAGCAGCGCTGGGGTGAGCGGACCCGCAGGGAAAGCGCCAGCGGATGGTATCGAGAATAGTTTCTGTAAAGCGGCGATGGCGCGGTCGGGCTCTCCCAGCTGCGCCGCGACCCGGGCCAGGATCTCTATCGGAATGGGACCGGTCACCGCATCTTTTTCGATCGGCAGCGCGGCCATGGCCCGTTCCGACAGAGCCAACGCGGCGGCTTTGTCGCCCGAGGCCATATTGGTAAGCGCGAGATCGCCAATCAGCTGACAATTTTCCGGTTGTTCTTTGAGAAGAGATTCCAGCTCGCTGCGCGCCTGGCTCCAACTTGCCTGGGCTGCGGCATGGTCGCCAGCGACTTCTTGTGCCCAGCCTAGCCAAAAGCGCAGTTCGCCATTCAAATAACCCAGCGCTGGATCAGGCTTGGTAAGTAATTCCTTTAGCCGAGAGGTGAATTGTGCAGGGCGGCGCTCCAAGATCTCTTGGTAAACTTGTGTTTCCAACGCATAGGAGTCGTCGGCGTTCGGATGGAGCGGAGCTAGTAGTGCAGCAGCCCGCGGCAGGTCGCCCTCGGCTTGTGCGAGAGCCGCCTTAATCGCGAGGGTATCGACGTCGTCCGGTGTGATATCGAGAACCTGATCAAGCTTCCGTAGCGCTTCGGCGGAATGACGAAGCATGATGTAGGATCCCGCATGCTCGCCGAGGAGGTTGACGTTGCGCGGGTCGAGGCGCTCGGCTTCGTTGAAGTACGACTCGCTCCGGTCCCACTGGCCTCGCCTCCGCGTGAGATAGGCCAGCGATTCAGGAATCCGGCTGCTATTGGGCAGAAGCGGACGCGCTTGCTCAAAGTAACGCACCGCGGTGTCGTAATCCTTGAGGCAGGCGTAGTGGTAATAGCCCTTTGCCAACACGGCCTCGCCGAGATGGGGCTGAAGAGTGAGCGCGGTTTCGGCTGCCTGCCGTGCCTCTTCACGGAGGGCGACTGTTGGTTGAAGACTCTGTACGATGTAACCAACCGCATCCGCGTATGACAACAGAGCCCAACTCAGGGCGAACTTCGGGTCCAACCGCACCGCTTCTCTCAGATATTTCTGTGCGGCAAGGGCGTTGGCGGGTGAAGTTGTCGTTTTCAGTGTATAAGCCAACCCACGCAAGTAGGCATCGTAGGCTTCGGGATTGTCCGTCGGTTTAGCAGCGATCTCTTGCTCTTCCTGACCGGTGATGTGCGCTCGCAACTGGTCGGCGATCGCCTTGGCCACCTCAGTCTCGACGGAAAAGATATCGGTCAGCTTGCGATCAAAGGTATCAGCCCAAAGATGGGAATCATTGGCAGCTTTAATCAGCTGCACGTTTACGCGCACGGCGCCGCTGCTCTTCTGCACGCTGCCTTCCAGGATGTGGGCGACGCCAAGCTGTTTTGCAATCTCAGGGAGGTTTCCCGGCGCGCTTTTGTAATGCTGCGTGGATGTGCGCGAGATCACCTTTAGATCGGCAATCTTGGATAAGCGCGTCAGAATCTCGTCCTGGATACCCTCTGCGAAGTAAGCGTTCGCTTTGTCTTCGCTCCGGTTTTCGAAGGGAAGAACCGCGATGCTTTTTTCCGGAATAGGAAGTCCTACAACGGTGGCTTTCACCGAGGAGGAGCGTGCAACCGCCGGTGAGCCTCGTCGGTAAAAGAATGAGAAGCTGATCGCCAAAGCCACCGCTGAAAGGAGCAAAACAGCAGTAAGCACATACTTGGGCCAACGGGGCGTAATGACCGGACGAACGCTAACAGCGGACGCGGGTCTTCTTCTTCCGCGCCGGAGTTTCTCAGGGACTTGCGGATTGCCCAAGCCATCTTTGTAGAGGTTGAACAAGTGGAGCCGCATCCCGTATTTGACTTCGCATTCACCGAGATCATGCAAGCACGGTTGCCAATGCCGGTATTGACACAGATCCTCCGCCACGTGGGCGGACAACAGAATATGCCCGGCATCACCGCAATCCATCACTCGCTGCGCCACATTGATTCCGGGACCGGCTATGTTCGCTTTCTCATTAACGTCCGTGACTCGGTTGATCGGGCCGCTGTGAACTCCCATCCGCAGCTGTATCCTCGGATGATCTTGCAACGCTCTGCTAATCTCGAGCGCACACCGGGCCGGTTCTTCCGGACTGTGGAAGAAAACGAGCGCCATTCCATCGCCGGTAGGCACCCGGATGAGTTCGCCTCTTGCTTCCGCAGCGCGAAAGCATTCGGTACTCCTCACCATCTGCTTTAGCTCTTGCAGTAATTCAACCTGCTCGTTCACGAGCAGTCTTGAATAACCGACCACGTCGATTAACAGCAGATGTGCAATCTCGAGATGAAGATCGGGCGTCGGTTCCGCGGGCGTGTCTTGCGGGTTCACCCTTTAGTACTACGGATTCTAACAGCGGTGGTCGCGGTAGTCGATAGGAAATGGGCATTTGCCCGGACGAGAGCCTGCACCCAAATGAATGCTCGTTTCCCGCTAATTTACGAGCCCCTTCCTGCAGCCGCAGCTTGATACGTTCGCAGCTCTGTTGAGACAAGACCCGGGCCGAATGCTGCCAGATTAAGAATGATCATGATGAACGCGAAAATATACATCCCCATGGTGAGGCCAATCCCGACGTGCATTGCGCAGATACCAGTCAGCCAAATCGCTCTCATCTTCCCGTTCCAAATAAAAAATGGATATCCAATTTCCAACAAACAAATCAAGATCCCGGCGATTGGGAACAGGTATCTCCATCTTACAAGTATCTCGGGATCGATGATGTTGAAAGGCGGACGAATGAGAGCGCGCCACATATTGGAACCATCCCACCATCCGCTGCCGAGACACTTCGCGAGGCCACTGAAAAAGTAGATGGCACACAAATGAAGTTGAAGAACCCTACGCCAAAAACCCACAAGCTGTGGATCCCTTGATCGCAGTTTTCGTATCCGCCAGTCGAGAGAATATCGATCCGGAAGCGGCGATAACATCAAGTAGAAGAGGCCGATGGTCATGAAGTTATCCACCCCATACGACACGAACCCACCGCTCTTGGCTGCGCACAGGTGAAGAAACCACGCCCCAATCGCCGAGACTCGAGAGGCAAGCCCTATAAGAAGACCGCATCCGGAAGTGAGTAAACAAACCCACGCAACGGCAAGGACTGTCTCTTCGTGCAAGCCAAAGCGCGTCCCAAGAGTAACGAACCATCCCAGTGTGGGAACCAAATGGCTTTCCAGAGTGAGAATTGCTTCCCCGAGATTTCGGCTAATCAGCCCATGGCCTGTTCCTGCCAGGAGATAATTCCAATCGTCTCGCAGGGACACGGCATAAAGGACGACCCCAAGACCAAGACCGGTTCTTAAGACCGTCAGCCACCAATCAGACTCGCCCGGAAAACAGAAATCGATCAGTCGTTCTTGCCATGTCGACAATTTCTTCACGGAGCGCTTTGCTCAGTTGGGTTCTGGCTAACGCTGAAGTCGTAGGCATAAAGGAATTGGTATGATTCCCTTTTTCCCTGGGCGAATTCTGACGCGCTTGGCAAGATTACCGATCCAAAGATCGCGCGAATCATTGTTGCCTCCCCGTGCTCTCGCCACACCGCGTCAGCCAGCATCCTGACCATCGTTTGACGAAACGCCTCGGAACGCGTGCGCCCAATCTGGTCCAACAAACCGGCCACCCGCAGGACGGATGCCGCGTTGGCGACGCGCGGTAGTTCGTATTCAACGCGCCCGTCTGGAAAGCGAAGTTCGAATACCAGTTTGTAACTATTTGCTACGTTTGGCGCGAAGAAACCGTATCCGACCTCGATTCCAGAAAGATTCAGATACCCATTCAAAATCTGGCGGACCGGGTTCGAACGCGGCAACCGTTGTGCTAACGGTGTCGATGCGGTCTGCTCGGCTTTTCTCCAAAAGTTCTTGGACGGCTCCGGGACAACAGTTCGGCTGTTTGAAAGGAGCCAGAAAGTGTCACGCGTTGAAACGCTGAAGATCAGAAATAGCTGAAGGGCAAGGCCTGCTAGGTAAGCGCGCTTTTTGCCTAAGCTCATCCTGTTCCACCGTCCGAGCCGCAGTTTCAAATCGGGCTGTGCGGAAGAAAAAACTGTTATTGATTTATTGTGGAGAAGAACGTTTGGCTCTCATCAAGGGTGTCAAAAGCCACCCTCTGCATAAGATTAGTTGGATCTGCAGGTGTGGAGCTCTCAGCGGCCTTGGAACGCACTGCATGTGTCATGGTCAGGCTCCGATTGCCCTGGTGCCAAAGCTTGTGCTGGTCCTTGTCGTAATAATCCACGTTACACACGTTTTCGCCGTGTTTTCCGATTAGCTTCTTGAAAGCCGTTTCAACAGCCTGTGAAGGGGCTCTGACTGCCACGCCCGGTTCGGCCATAATGATCAGAAGGGGTGTTTTCTCCGTCGCTTGGACCGGTGAGAGTTCACACGCGCAAATGAGCACGATCGAAACGGTGACGGTTGCTAACAGAATTCCGAGTTTGAATACGAATGTTCCAGATCGGGTTTTCATAGCACCTGCTGGTTTGACTCCCCGCGTCTTGATTGGCAAGCATAAAGTTAAGGGGCGGCCCAGCACTAATTGAGCCTAAGGAAATTGGAAGCGATCACCCGTGCTTGCCTTGACGTAATAACACGCGCATTGAGGTTGAGTGCGCAATGAAAACCGTTTGGCGCGTTTTTGCTTACTTGAAGCGGTATCCTTGGATGGCCGCCGGGACATTGACGTGTGCCATCCTGAGCACGCTGATGGTGATTGTTTTCCCCGCGACCACGAAATGGATCATCAACGACGTCGTACGCGCACATCGTCCGGACAAATTGCTGCCGCTAATCGCGCTTGCCGCGATCGCATTTCTTCTCCAGCACGGGTTCAATGCGCTGCGCATTGTGTTGAACAACACGTTTGAGCAAAAAGTGATTTTCGATTTGCGCAGCGATTTGTATTCGCACATCCAGTTGCTGCCGCTGCGGTGGTTCGATAACCGCGCCACCGGCGACCTGATGACGCGCGTGATTGAGGACGTCAACTCGGTCGAGCGTGTATTGATTGACGGAATCGAGCAGGGCGTCGTCGCCATTCTGCAGGTACTCATCGTCATAGGCATGATGTTTTATCTGGACGCGAAGCTGGCGTTGCTCGCGCTCGTGCCCTTCCCGTTACTTGTCGCCGGCACGCTCACGTACACGCTGACTGCCCATCGGCGGTATCGTTTGCAGCGCCGGGCCTCCTCAGACATGAACGCGCTGCTACACGACAATCTGGCCGGCGTCCGGCAGATCAAAAGTTTTGCACGTGAGAACGAAGAGCACACGCGGTTTGACAGGGTAAGCGACCAATTAAGACGAGCCACACTCGTGGTGATGCGCGTATGGGCGATTTACAGCCCGTCGATGTCGCTGGTTGAATCGATTGGCGCTCTACTGGTACTGGGGTTTGGCAGTCGCGCGGTCCTGAGCGGTTCGATGCAGATCGGCGATCTGGTCGCGTTTTTAATGCTAATCGCGTTTCTCTACGATCCCCTGAGCCGGTTACATCAGCTCAATCAACTCGTGCAGGCCGGGCGCGCGGCAGGCGAGCGCGTATTTGAAATTCTCGATGAACCCGTCGAGCCGGGTTGTCGCGATCAACAGAAATATCTGTCGGACGACAATTGTAGGGCGTCTGTGTCAGACGCCAGGGCTGTGGTTCGGCGTTTCACAGAAACGCCCTACAAGGTTTCCGCCCAAAGCACACACATCGTGGGAGATATTCGCTATCAGGACGTCAGCTTCAGCTACGTGGACGGATTGCCCGCGCTAAGGAATGTTTGCTTTCACGCACCGCCAGGCGCGACCGTGGCGCTGGTGGGCGCAACCGGCGCGGGTAAGTCGACACTGGTGAATCTGCTCGTGCGTTTCTATGAATTCACCAGTGGACAAATCTACATCGACGGGAAACCGATTCGCGAATATGACCTGCGCGCATTGCGCGAGGCGATCGGTGTGGTGACGCAGGAAAGTTTTTTGTTCAACGGATCGATCCGCGAAAACCTTCTTATGGGAAAACCGCGAGCGGCCGACGCCGAATTATGGCGCGCGGTGGTCGCAGCAAACGCGCAGCATTTTATCCAACGCTTACCAGACGGGTTGGAAAGCGTGGTGGGCGAGCGAGGAGTGAAATTGAGCGTAGGCGAAAAACAACGCCTCTCTATTGCCCGAGCGCTGTTGAAAGATCCACCAGTTTTGATTCTCGATGAAGCAACAGCAAGTGTCGATACTGCGACCGAGCGTTTGATCCAGGAAGCGCTGGAGCGCCTGATGGCAAACCGCACATCGATTGTCATCGCGCACCGGCTTTCCACGATTGTGCATGCGACCCAAATTCTGGTACTCGATCATGGCCGGATTATCGAGCGCGGCACACACGACGAATTGCTGGCGCTCGACGGAAAATATGCGCGGCTATGCCGGCAAAGTTTGCTCGAAACTTCGCCGCCACGGGAAACAGAGTCGCCCGCACAGCTTCCCGCCGCCCAGACGCCCGAAGCAGAGGAACAATTGCCAATCTGCTGAGATAGGAGCTTCTGCGGGTTCAATCCGGGCAGCAACGGGAAAAGCAGCGGTGTGCAATCCGCTTACATTCCAGCCCGCTGAATGGCCGCTTCGTATTGTTGTTTTAGCTCAGCGTATCGTCGCTCGGCTTCCATCAGGGCGCGGCGCTCTTCTTCCAAGCTCTGCTCGAGATCACGAATCTGCTCTTGGAGACGAATCGACATTCTCGCCACTGTCGGTCCAACAGGATCGCCCAGTTGAATTTCGGTCTGGGCATCTGCGGCGTCCGCTTGTCCCGTCTCCCACAACTGTGGCATTTCCTGAATCTTGGAACGCGCGCCGTTGCGGGTGTTGATAACAAGAGTTTCACCGTCGATTTCGCCCAGCCGAATAAATTCCTGGAGGGCGCCCAAAGTTGTTGGTCCGTAATAATGCTCGCTGGTGAGCTCCACCAACCAGTCCATACCGAGCTGGGGCAGCATCGGCGCTTTCACCCAGGTCTGCCGGTCGTTGGAAAGCATATCGTGCGGGGCGATTTGCGCCGCTGCTGCCCAGCGCGCGATTTGATCAAAACGCACCGGGCCAAAGGTGCTTCCATCTTCGTGTTTGCGCAGAAACCAACTTTGATTCACGAGCCCTATTCTGTTGGGGATGGCGAACTGGAAGCCGCCGGCGACGCGGCCGGAATAATGATGGTCTGTCCGGCCTGCAGCTTGCGGCCATCTTCGATATGATTGGCATTTTGCAATTCGTCCACGGTAACCTTGTACATTTTGGCGATGGAAGTGAGCGTCTCACCGCGTGCGACGATGTGCGTATTTGCGCCAGCCGGACGTGGTGAAGACGCGGCCCCGGCGGCTGCGGCCGGACTGGCTGCCGAGGGCGTGCTTTCTCCAATCATTACGCCCGGTCGCATGTGTGCGATTTGTTGTTCCAGCTTGAGGATCTCCTGCGAAAGCGCGTCAATCTTGGCATTCTGTTCGTCTATCTTTTTGGCCAGCGCTTCAAGTTGAGTAGCATCATCTGATTTGCGAGACTTTGGCGCATCCGTCTGCGCAGACGCAGTGCAAAGCGACCCGAAAAGCAGTGTCACACAAAAAATCAATGCGAGCTTCATCGGGGCAAAAGTTTGCCATCAGCGGATTTGTCTGGCAAGCGGCTTCGCCACGTTGAATCGTTAAAGCGTTGAAACGATAAAACGAAAAACCGACGTGGCGGTGTGACGAGTTAATGAGTCACGACACAACGCGGCAGCTTGCCTTTCCAGTATTTGCTCTTAGATTTTTTTATGCCTGAGCGCATTCAGAAGCCCGCAGAACCGGCTCCATGGGATCCAAAACAAGGCGATGGTGGAGGTCCACGTTCACCCGACATTTCGCGGCCGGACACGAAGGATCTCTTAAAAAAAATGCGCAGGGTGGATCCCAATCAATCCAAGCGCTATCGCCAGCGCACCGGCGAATAATGGACCGCTTCCCGGTTGCGTTTGACCAGAATTTCTCTGGCGCAGCGGGCGATTTCTCTGCGCTGTTGCGTCGCAAAGGCTTGCTGACCCCGGCAACTGCGAATCCCGTGCCGCAAGGCGGAGCGCCTCAAAAGACGTGGCAACCGACGGAAGCAACCACCATTCTCGCTTTCAAATTTTCAGGCGGCGTGTTGGTGGCAGGCGACCGCCGCGCAACCGCTGGTAATACAGTTGTGTATGATCGCGCCGACAAAGTTTTGGAAATCGATCGACACTCGATCATGGCCATTGCCGGTGTGCCGGCAACGGCGTGGGAAATGGCGCGCGTGCTCGAACACTCATTTCAATACTTTCGCCGAACGCAACTGCAGGAAATGAGTGTTGACGGCAAAGTGCGCGCTCTGTCGAAGCTGTTGCGCGACAACTTCGGGTCCGTCATGCAGGGCATCGGAGTCGTGGTGCCGATCTTCGCGACCTACGATTCTCATCCGAAGCCCGAGGCGCGGCTTTATTTTTACGACGCAATGGGTGCACAATTTGAAGTGGCTGATTACGCAGCGACGGGGTCCGGATCGCCGGCGGTGCGGGGCATTCTTTATTACGAAAACAATTGGGGAGCCAAGCCGCTGCAGGAATTAGGCGAAGACGAAGCAGTATCAATCGCGTTGCGTGCATTGGATACCGCTGCGGAATCGGACACATCGACAGGCGGCGTAGATCGCAGCGGGAAGATTTATCCGCTTATCAAGATTGTATCGCGCGAAGGAATCACCACGTTGCCGGAGAGCAAAATTGCGGCGGTGTTTAAGGAAACGGTTGCATGATTGAAGAGCCGTATCGTTGGGTCGAAGCGATCGCTAACCGGCGCGAGTACATCGAAGCGCAGCTCGCTCCGGGCAGCCCGATCGCAGCGCTCGGTTATGGCGACGGCATTTTGTTTGTCACCCTGGGCCAGACGCGTCAGAAGATTTTTGAGATCTACGACCGGATTGCGATGGGTGCGATCGGTCATCCCGGGGACATCGAAAGATTGCGAATGGCGGCGATCGAGCTGGCCAGCACGGAAGGCTTCACCCGTTCGGCGGCGGATGTTTCGTTGCGACGCCTGGCGCATTACTCGCTTAGTCCGGCAATGAAGACCGCATTTGAACAGATTTATGGGCCACCATACCTGGCACGGATGCTCTTCGCGGAGGTCGGAGAACAACCCGAAGAGGATTTGTTTTTACGAGTAGAATACGATGGTGAGATCGCCAGCAACGGCGCCACGTACGCGCAGGCGCGGCGGGACTTCGCCGCGCTCAGTGGGACAGAGCAATCAAGAGAGCTGATGGAAGTATTTCTCGCGACTCAGCACTCAGCGGATGCCAACCTTGAGACGGCACTCAATTCCGCGCTCGATGCATGGAGCATCGGGCATATGACTTTACAAACCAGCGACACAAAGGAACCACCAGAGCGCGCTGCAGTAAGGAAACATCGACAGGAACAACTCGCAGGCGCTGCAATCGAGGCGGCATTGCTTGAGCGTGACGCGGGCAGGGCAATTCGTTATCGTTTGTTGTCAGACAATGAATTACGTCCTTTGATTCGCGACTAAGATATGGGAAAAAATCATCGTCCGGAGATAATAAGTGAAACCACTTCGGAATATCCTGGCTCTCTCTGGCTTGTTGGTGATGCTGGCGTCTTTCGTCTGGATGCAGTTTCGCCAGACGGAAAGAGCTAGGTCGGCGGCCACAGAGCCCAGAACGGCGCAGCCTTCGGCTGCCCCTGGTCCTTTCACAGTAGTCATCCTTGATCCCGGCCATGGGGGACAGGATTCCGGTGCAATGTGCGGAGGGTTACTGGAAAAAGATCTCACGCTCGACGTGGCGCGACGAATCGATCGTTTGCTCGACTCGGAAGGAATCGCGACACAGATGACTCGCCTGGGAGATTCTTACGTCTCGCTGGCAGATCGCGCGGCGTTCGCTAATCGAATCAGAAATTGCATTTTCGTCAGCATTCATTTCAACGAAGATAACAAGCCGGTCGCCAGTGGTGTGGAGACTTACTACGCCTCGCATCAAATCACCACAGTATCCTCTCTGGCTTCATGGTTGCCTTTTTTATGGCGACCACTTTCCGGGTCGCCGAACCCTGAAAGCCAGAGGCTCGCGGGACTCATTCAAGAAGCGCTGGTCGCCCGCACGCGAGCCATCGATCGCGGCACACAACCCGGACAATTTTTTGTGATCGCAAACGTCACTTCTCCTGCCGCCTTGATCGAAGGAGGATTTCTCACCAATAAGGAGGATATTTCCAAACTTGTGAGCGAAGATTACCGCGATCAGATCGCCGCAGCCGTGGCTGACGGTATTTTGCACTATCGCAATGCGGTGAGCCAACGGAAGCCAACGTTGGCGGTAACAGATTCGGGAAAGCGCTGAATAGCCGGGAAACAACGGCGTCAAAAATAAGATCACAATGAAGGCCAGGATCGCTGCGCTGATCTTTTTCGGATTGCTTATCCCGACGCGCGCGGACCAGATGATTGAAAGCGTGCAGGAAGCCTTGAAAGATCAGGGCTTTTATTACGGTGAGATCACCGGTCAGATGAGTTCGGATTTAACTGCGGCCATTCGTCGTTATCAAATTCGCAGTGGCCTGCAGGTCAATGGTCAGCTCAATGGTGAGACGCTCCAATCGCTGGGAATTAACTCTTCTTCTTCCGGGAGACCAGCCGCAAAGCTTGCCTCACCCAGCCCCGCTTTATCCAACCCTGGTGATCAATCGCCAATCGAGGAAGCGAATGTAACGCCACCAGCCGTTCAGCCGTTTACGAATGCGCCCCAAGATCGACAAGTGTATCCATCCAACCCCGTCGCCCCGGCCGCGTCAGCCGGAGGAGTACTCGCGCGGACGCCTTTCGAAACTGCACCGCCCCAGGTGCAACGCAACGTGATCGTTTCTGCTCAAATCGCGCTGGCGCGACGCGGCCTTTATCATGACAAGGTCAATGGAATTTACGGGCCGGCAATGGAGTTTTCACTGCGAGCGTACCAGGCCCGGGCCAAACTTCCGATAACAGGGCGGCTTGATCTGCAAACGCTCGCGGCGCTTCGTTTGTTACCGCAGCCGCGCGGACCGTTTTACGATCCCTTGCGCAGACGTTGGCGTCCCCCGCCCGCTCCGCTCCGCGGCGAATGGGTTCCCGAGTGACGTTCCGTGAGCGTGTGGCCGCCTGCCGCGGACGAGGCGCTCCCGTTATTGAGGATTGTCGAAGCGTACCGATTGCAGTTCGGCAAAAACCGTGCCGACAAACACCTGCGCTTCAATACGAAGCAGAAGTCGTTCGGCATCATCCGACACCCAGATCGTGCCGCGACGAAACTTCCGGTGCTGTTCTAATTGGCGTTGCTTGCCAATCCGCTTGAGCTGCAAATCGAGTTTAATTGCGCTGTAATTCCCAGCGTGCACTGAGATTTTTTCCCGGCCAATTACTGTAACGATAGCAAGGTAAGCGTTGGTCGCCGGATAGGCCACAACACGGTAAACGCTGCGGTCTTTAAGCGGCTGACTGCGCAGATAAAGCATGGCTGAAAACAGATCGAAGAGGTTTGGAAAATTAAAATGACGAATCTTCGGTTCCGCTGCGCCCTTCCCCTCTGTTCTCAGACGAGTCACTCCGTTATTTGTGAAAGTGAGATGAGTGACGATTTTCTTCGATCGATAACTCTCGATTTGCTTGGTTTTGATCGGCCGCAGCGTCCCGGCGCTGGCGACTGCCTGGTAATTCACATCCAGTTTCCACAACGCCCGAACCAGGCCAATGGTTCGACCGGTTCCGTCGAGTTGAAATTTGTCTTCAGATGGCCTGGTAAAGTGGACATCTCCGGTAGCCGCCGTAAAACCAGACCACCCGAAGCGATACGACGCGCGCAAGGGGCGGAGCTCAGGAAAATTTCCAGGCGGATCCTTGCTGACCGTCGCCTCCCAGTTCTCCGCGAGCGAACTGGAGCAGAGCGCAAGAAACGCAAAGATCGTCGCCAGGGTCCAAGGTCGGGTTAGAATCGATATTTTCGCAGGCCCCACCCGCTCGCCAATCGTTTCCCTTTCATCTGGGTCTCTGCTTTTCATTCGTACGAAAAAAATACACGCGAGTCTAGCTCGCGTGTATTTCCAAATTGTCGAATTTAAATGTTAAGGCTTTGCAGCTCTTGCCGGAGTGGCGGATGCACTTGCTTTTGCAGTTGAGCTGGCAGCGCGTCCCGGCTTGTTGAGCACGGTGATAATGTCGTTGGTGAAATCGACATTGTCCGGCGCATACAATATGACCGGGACACCGTTGATGCTCATCCCCGATTTATCGAACACTAGGTCGAAATGATTGGCCTTCACCTTCTCCATCACGACGTCGGTGATTTCCTTAACGATTCCCTCTCGCACGCGCATCAACTGTTCCTGTAATTGTCGCTCGCGAGTTTGACGAAAATCGCTGATCTCACGCTCCATGTTTTTGATGTTGGCGATCTTGTCGTCCCTTTCCTTTGCCGTTTGGGTCTTTTTATCTGCGCTCAGGGCTGGCGACTCCAGCTGCTTGTTCAGATTGTTGATTTCGTCCAGGGCCTTTTTGTAAGCCTCCGCTCGATCGTCGTATTCTTTCTTGGCGGCATTTTTGGCATCATTGATTTTTACTTCGGCTTCCTTGGTCTTGTTGTATTCCTTAAACGCGCGCTGCATATCAACCGTTCCGATTTTTAGTGTGCCTTGCGCAAGGGCCGCAATCGGAAACGCCAGCGTCAATGCAAGCATTGTAGACAGAGACTTTTTCATAAAATGGAGGATACAGTGCTCGGAATCGCGTTAGACTGCAACCACATATATTCGTTCAAAATTGATAGCCCACGTTGAAGTTGAAACGACCGCCGCCGTGATATCCATCGCGCTGCAGCGGATATCCATAATCGAGGCGCAACGGGCCGATCGGCAAATCAAGGCGAAGCCCGATACCGATATCCGAGGCGATATGGTTAAAGCCGAAAGACCATTGGTCGCTGTTCACAAAGCCGGTGTCGTAAAAGACCGCTCCGCGCGCTTTTTGAATGATCGGAAAAGTCCATTCAATGGTCGTGCGCCACATCGACTTTCCACCGATCGGTTCGCCAGTGTGATCTTGCGGACCAACTTCGCGATACGGAAATCCGCGCAGATTATTTGAACCGCCTAGGTAAAGCCGCTCGAAGATTGGTACGTCATTCCCATTTCCCCACTGGCTCACGGTAGCGATTTCGCCGTTAATCAGGAGGATGGTGTCCCAGGGAAGATGAAAATATTGCGACCCTTCGAAGTCCAATCCGTAGATCTGGGTGTCGCCTCCAAGAAAACCACCGGCGATATAGGGAGAAAAGGTAAAGCGTTGTCCCCGGCGTGAGAGCAAGGGATTATCGCGCGAGTCGTACACGACACCGCTGAAAATCTTGCTCTCGGTAGATGAACCCTTTTGCGATTGGATGAAGTCAGATGCACTATTGGCCACATTGAAAATATCGATGTCCTGCAATTGATAACCCAACGTTGCGGATGTGTAGGCATTGATCGGCTTGCGCAATTCGAAGGCAAATCCGTAGTTGCGCTGGTCATACTCGGCACTCAGATAGTTGGCCTCTGTATAAAACACCTGGCCATTCAACGACAATCGCCGATCGAATAAGTACGGTTCGGTTATGGAGAGAATGAAGTCCTTTCGTTCTGTGCCGTACTGGACGCGTAGCCTGAATTTTTGGCCTCCTCCTGTAAATGAAGGCCAGTTGAAGAGATCGAAATTGCCCTGTGTCAGTTCCGCGAATCCAACCACCTGATCGACAGTACTGTATCCGCCGCCGAAGGTCAGGGAGCCGGTCCGTTTTTCTTGCACCAGAATGGTGAGATCCTTGCGCCCGGGAATGTCAGTCTCTTCCGGATAAGTCTCGACCTTTGCAAAATATCCCAGGTTCTCGAGACGTTTCTTAGTGATGTCCACCCGTACGGTGTTAAAGACGTCCCCCGGCGCAACGAGGACTTCGCGCCGGACGACTTTGTCCTTAGTACGCGTGTTCCCCTCGATGTTGACCCGATTTACGAACGAGCGAACACCTTCCTCAATGTTATAGTGTACATCGATCAAGGCCGGACCGGCCGGCATGCCCTCGGGCTGGATCACGGTATCGACATAGCCGCCACTGCCGTACGCATCAGCCAACGCCTTGGCATCATCGCGCAATTGCTTGGGCGAATAGACACTGCCTTCCTTCATTTTCAGCAGGACCCGAATCCTTTGCTCGGTGGTATTCTCATAACCTGTAATGGTCAGCTTGTGCACATGATATTGCGGGCCCTCAGCAATCACGATGGTGAGAATCATGGGGCCCTTCTCCATGCGTTCCCTGCGCACGTTTTTGATTTCGACGTCGATGTATCCGTGGTCCTGGTAAAACTCGCGGACCTTATCGAGGTCTTGTTGCAACTGCACTTCATCGAGGCGGCCAGATTTATCCAGGAAAGAAATGGGAGTTTTTCCACGCGTTTTCATCTGTTTGCGCAGCACCCGTTCGCTAAAATGCGTGTTCCCTTCGAAATTAATCCGGCGCACCGCGCCTCTTGTTCCCTCGGTGACCGTGTAAACGACGCGCGCCGTCCCGCGTTTCTGGTCAATTGGATCCACTCGAAATTGAACGCTGACGTCCGTGAACCCGCGGCCCTGGTAGACTTCGATGATTTTCTGGCGGGCTTCTTCCAATTGCTGCTCGTTAACCGGCTGGTTCAGTTTCAATTTGATTTCTTTGCGCAGTCTTTGCGCTTTCACGCGCTCGGCGCCGTCGATGACGATCTCGCGCAGGATCGAGCGCGTTTGCACGGCAACAATCACCTTCAATCCATCGCCTTGCGGTTGAGCAAAAATGCGAACGTTTTCAATCGCGCCGGTCTTGTAGAGAGCCGCGATATCCTGCTCGACCACCTCGTTGGAATACGGCTGCCCCACCCTGGTCCGGATTTGTGCGAGAATTCGTTCCTTGCTGACAGTGCCGGGGCCTGTGTATTCCACGTCAATTGAGCGGACGATGGGAGGCCCCTGCGCCGGCGCCTGCGGTGTCTGCGCCCGCGCCACTGTGGCGCCAAGTAGGGCGCAAATGGACGCGGCCCAGATTGCAAATGGCGGGGGGCGCATCCATCTAGAAATATATTTCATAGGTTAAGAAGCGCGGCCCCGCGCAAGCGAGCCCACGCAGGACAGGCGGCTATATCGGAAAGAAGAGGTCAGTCGTCAAGGCGAGATTTAGGCAGACGATTTGGCCATAGGCGGTCCGCTCGTTCAATTCAAAAGTTCATACCAGTTATTTCGCCGGCGGGGTTCGTAGCCCGCGTCGCGAATAAGCGATTCAATTTGTCCGGCATCCAATCGAAATGTTGTCCCTGCGCTGCTGACGACGTTTTCTTCCATCATCACCGATCCGAAATCGTTCGCGCCGTATCGGAGTGCGATCTGGCCAATCTCCGGACCCTGCGTTACCCAGGAGCTTTGGATATTGTCGATGTTGTCCAAAAAAATCCGGGCGAGTGCCTGCATCCGCAAATACTCGGCCACGCCGGTCGGGTGCTTCACCTTTAAGACCGTGTGCTGAGGTTGAAACGTCCAGCAGATGAACGCCGTAAATCCGCCGCTGTGGTCCTGCTGATTGCGGATGCGCTCCAGATGTTCGATCCGGTCTTCAATGGTTTCAACGTGTCCAAACATCATCGTCGCACTCGACTTCAATCCGAGCTCGTGTGCCGTTTGCATCACCTGCAACCATTGATCGCTGTCGATTTTCAACGGCGAAATTTTTTTCCGTACCCGGTCCACCAGAATTTCGCCGCCACCACCAGGAATTGATCCAAGTCCGGCGCGTTTAAATTCCAAAATCACTTCGCGTAGCGGCATCCGGAAAGTCTCCGCGAAATGCTGAAACTCCGGCGGACTAAATCCGTGGATATTGATGTGCGGATATTTCTCCCGGATGTGACGCAGCAGATCGATGTACCATTGGAACGGCAATTTCGGATGATGCCCCCCTTGCATCAGGATTTGAACACCCCCAACGGCGGAAAGTTCGTCCAGTTTCTGATCGATCTGCTCGAACGAGAGCACGTAATGATCCTCATCCTTCTCCGTTCGATAAAACGCGCAGAACTTGCAGTAAACGTTGCAAACGTTCGTGTAATTGATGTTTCGATCGACGATGTAGGTGACGATCTCACGTCCACGTCCAGCGTAACTTTTCGCCTTTGCCAAATCGCGCCTCACATTACCCAGCGCGCCCAGTTCCTCCAGCGGCCAGCGATATAATTCGAGCGCCTGGTCCGCCGAAATTCGTTCGCCTGCAAGCACCTTGTCCGCTAGTCCATCTCGATTTAAGGAGACCATTACGCGCCACTTTATATGACGCCGCGGTCTATTGCACGTAGATGTTCGGATGCAGCATCAAGTAGCAATCGTAGGCGCAGGCGTCTCCGGTCTCACCTGCGGCATCGCTTTCGCCGAGCGTGGACATCGCACAACGATCTTCGCAAAGAAAATCGGGCAGCAGACAACGTCCGGAGCCGCTGCGGCGCTCTGGTTTCCCTATGACGTGGAGCCTGCGGATAAAGTCATCCCGTGGGCGCTCGAGACCTGCCGGACGCTGATCGATCTGGCTCGCGGTCCCGACAGCGGCGTTTCCTTGATCGAGCTCCGACAATTTTCTCGCACTGGGAAAATTGCGATTCCAGACTGGGCAACTTCGCTCGGCGCGCGCAGGCTTTCGGCTGTAGCCACGGCGCTGCGTCGCCGTGCTGATGGATCGCGGGGGAAGCGCCTCGAGACAGCGAGGCGACGACAGCATTTCAAGAGTGGTTTCTCACTGCGAGTTCCGCTGATGGACACGACCATTTATCTCGACCATCTGGTGAACCGGTTCTTGAAAGCCGATGGCCAAATCACCGAAAACGTGCGCTTCGAGAAGCTCGAACACGTCAATCCAAAGTTCGATCTTGTGATTAACTGCGCGGGAATCGGCGCCCGCGAACTCGTCCAGGACGCCGATCTTGAGCCGCACCGGGGCCAGGTCGCGATTGTTCCAAGGATCGAAGATCTTCCATACGCCGTTGTCTGTGATGACACGCCGCTCATGTACGCGATCCCACGTACGAACGATTGCGTTTTCGGAGGAACAAATGAGCTCAGCGATAATCTTGCCGTTGACGACGCAACAACTACGCGAATCGTCGCCGAATGCGCTCGTACATTGGGGATTGAGAAACCGAATGTTCTCGTCGAGCGCGTCGGGTTGCGGCCCTTTCGCAAAGCAGGCGTTCGCGTTGAACGTGCCGGTCTGAGCGACGGCCGCACGGTGATCCACAACTACGGCCACGGCGGCGCAGGGTTCACGCTCTCCTGGGGCTGCGCAGCAGAGGTCTTCCGACTTGCAACGACAGTGCTGGATAGTGCGGGCGCCTGAGGTGCTGGCAAACCCGTCTCGGATTTGCGCAGTTCTCTGATATTCTCGTTTGTTCCTGGCGAGCTTACCGTAAATGCAAACTCTGTCCGCAGAAAAACGGTTTCCCTGCGACGCCGAGACCAAAACGTGGGACGGGTGCGCGCCCTATGTCAGTGCGATGCACTGAAAGGAACTGACGACGTCGTCCGGGCCTCTTTCGGCAAAGAAACTTTCGTAATACCCCGGACCGAGGTCCCAGTAAGGTCCCTTGTAATAATCGTCCCGGTAAAATCGCCAGACGCCGCTGACCACAATCAGGCAACTGATGCGATCATTCCAAAAATCGCCGACATAATGGAAACTCAAGTTGGTGCGAGCGTAAGCGCCTTTGAATCCCACGTGATCGTAAAGCACAATTTCCGGCAGGCGAGTTGACTGCGTCACAAGCGGTACGGGCTCTTTCCCAGCCGCAGAAGCGTGATAACTCAGCGGACCAATGTGCCATTTCATGTCAATGACGCAGCCGTTATCCGGCGACAATTCAGTTTTAGGTATTCGTGGCATAAGCGTGCAGGGCGATGGTTTTCGGTAATTTGATCAGATGAACTCTGCTCTGTCGAGCAAGACCTTATAGACCTTATAACAAACCGATGCTGAAAGCTTTGTTCCGGCAACGAGGACGTTCAGGCTCAGCTCAGACTCGCGGTCACTGACTTTTGGCCCGCCCGATCACGCCGCAGGCAACACGCGCGCCAGAGTCGCCGGCCGGTTGGGATTTGAGATCGTCCGCCTTTGCGTGTACCACAACCGAACGCCCGATCGCAGACTGCTCGTCATTCGAGAGCGAGATTTGGTGGTCTACATATTCCAGCGTCGCCTTGCCCGAGGCGTCTGCTTGCACGTTTCCCATGTCGCCTACATGCCGCTCGGGTGCGTCGGGTCCCGCATGCGGTTTGTGGGTTGGATTAAAATGCCCACCAGCCGAACTCGCATCCGCTGCGCTGCAATCACCGAACTCATGGACATGAAAACCATGATTACCGGGCGTCAGGCCGGTGATTTCCGCCCGAACTTTTACCCCATCGGCCTGCTCGGTGAACGTAACAGTGCCGCTCACTTTGTTGCCTGCGGTGGGATGAAGCACCGCAACAGCCTTCAAGGCCGCGGACGATTTTTGTTCCGGCGTTTGGGCCTGCGCCGCCACGCCGCTGATCACCAAGAGAGCCAGCGCAATGAATGAAGCGAAGGAATTCATAGTAGCACCTCTATTTCGCAAGGCCCGGTAAGTCCAGCCGCATCATTCTCCGAGAAATCGCAAGTTCGCATTCGGGGGCCGGTTCACCTGAACCGCCTGGGCGATTGAGGTCAATCGCCGCTCCCCATTATCTTCAGATATGTATCTTCGAGCCGCTGCGCTTGAGCGCGCAGATCGAAATTTTTTCGAACAATCTCGGCACCGCTCCGCGCTATTCGCGAAAGAAAGCCGGGATCTTTCGCTGCGTCGAGAAGAGCGGCCGCCAATTTTTCATGATCCCGTTCAGACACTAGCACGCCAGATACGCCGTTCTGGATTGCTTCCGGAATGCCTCCATGCTCGGTGGCGAACACCGGCAGACCGCTGGCCATTGCTTCCAACATCGAATTTGGAATCCCTTCCTGATTTCCGTCATGGCCCGTCTGGCTCGGATGTAAAAAAATATGCGACGCGTAATAGATTCCGCGCAGTTGCTCCTGTGAAATGAAACCTGTGAACGTAACACGGCTATCGATGTTCAAATCACGCGCCAACTTCTGAAGTTCACCAAGGAGCGGTCCTTCTCCTGCAATTGTTAGCTTCGAATTGGGATGTTTACGGAGAAAAGCTGCAACGGCGCGCAGCGTAACCGGCAGGCCTTTCTTTTCGATCAAGCGACCAGCCTGCACGAATCGCCATTCGATCGCCGCGGCGACGAAGTTCCGGTCACGAAAAGGAAATTCATCCAGCGGAATCCCCGTTCGCTGGATTTGGATCTTTTTCTCGTCGCAGCCAAGATGAATGACTGCGCGCCGCAGCGATTCGGAACGAACCAAAACCAGCTTTACTGCGTTAAGCATTTGGTTTGTGGCTTCGCGATACGCCGGCTTGTTCATGTCCACTAACGCATCGGCGCCGTGAAAGGAAACGATGGACGGTCCTCCCCATGTGCGAATCAGCGGCAGGAGATGCACGGCGATCTGGCCAAAGTAAATGTGCAACAGGCGAGCCTTGGTCCTTCTTAAAATTCGCTGCAATGCCCGCAGCTCCGTGCTCGAAATCTGCCATGGGGCGTCACGCAATTGCCTGAACCAAAAACGTCGCAGGAAATGCGTCGCCGGCTTGGGAACGATATGAATTGACTCAAATGGATAGTTGCCGGCTTGTTCGCGTTTCTGCGCAATTACCACAGGAATGCATCGCTCCAGGGCTGTGATTTGCCGGTAGATATGCAACATCTCTGGCTTCAGAAATGTCGCGCAATAACAAGCGATGACCGGGCGTGAATCAGGAGATGGAACTTCCAACGCTCAACGCTCAACGCTCAACGCTCAATGATCAACTCCATCAATTCAGGTTGAGAACTGCGCGCGCACTTCCGCCGATACACGCATCGGTCGGCTGGTTTGCGCATCAATTGGGCACCAGAGCGTCCGAGCCTCGGATAAGAGTCGGCTGTCGCGATTGCGCCGGATTTCAGTGAACCGCTCAAAAGTTAGCCGCGTGGCTTTGCCAACCCAGGTGCGCAGCAGCACTTCGTCGCCAAGCGCGGCGGGCGCTTTGTAATCGATCTCGTGTCGCAAGACCACCCAGCCAATGGTCTCTTGCGCTTCAGCGCTGGCAATAGCTCGCCAATGCGCGGTCGCAACATCCTGGACCCACCGCAGGTAAACAGTGTTGTTTACGTGATTTTGCTCGTCGATGTCCTCCGCAAGCACCGGGACGATCATTTCGAAACGCGCGGAAGACATTGGAGAATCCGGGAGAAGTTAGCAGTACAACTTCGCAACAGACAGCACGGCAAATCAGCTGATATGAAATCGCCGCATTAATTCTTGCCGGGCTTCCATCGCAAGCTCTGGGTTCATGCGGCTGAGGACTTTTTCACGGCGTTCCCGATCCATCGCCGCCAGGTCGCGCACGAATTTGTCGCGCGTTTTCCACTTGGCATACTTGCTCCAGCCGATGCCCATTGCGAGAAGCGCGGCAATGATCCAAACGGTGATATCTGTCGCACTCACGAGAGGAATAAAGAAGCAAAACGTGTTAGCGACAACTCACCAGCTGCTGTGCGACCGGTTGCTACCCGGGCTAGAGACACTTGCGGGACCGACCGCATCGTGTGATCACAAAGAATGTATGCAGTGGAGATCGATAGATCGAAACGTCTCCTGGTCATAAGCGTTCTCCAGCGGGTCACGGCGGATCAAGCCCGGGTGGCCGCTAAAAAGGTCCGCGAGCTTTTGCGCGATGTTGCGCCTGGTTTCCGCGTTCTCGCTGATTTCCGGTGGTTGGAGTCAATGGATCCGGCCGCAGCGCGTCACGTTGCCGAGATCATGGATACGCTTGCGGAAAAAGGGGTAGCGTCCGTGACGCGAGTGATACCCGATCCCCATAAGGACATTGGTCTTAACATTCTATCGCAATTCCATTACGGTCCCGAAATCCAAATCGCTACTTTTGAATCGTTGGCCGACGCGCTGCAAAGTCTGACAAAGGAATGATCGTCGAAAGCAGCCGGGCGTAGCGGCTCTCAGTCACTACGCCCGGTCTAACTCTGAATTGAACCGGATTCGGCTGATTTCCCGGATTTATTGAGCCTTGCCCGCTGCCCTGTCTCCTTCTTTGATCGCGTCGGCTTCAGTCATGTATTTGCCCTTCTTAGTCGTGCCGTAAAAACGCGATCCTTCCCTGTGATACACATGCGATTCCGTGTTCACCCACACCAGACCGTGACCGCCGCCGGGTGCAGGCGGATTGGACGCTGACTCCGTGCTTCTTACAGGAGCGGTCGCAGCTGCGGGACTGGCAGCCGCAGAACTTTTCGGCTTAAACAGATCGCCAAGCGAGAATTTGGCAGGCGACGCGGAAGGACTCGTTGCTGCCGCTGCTTTTTTGCGAGTACGTTTTGCTTTGGGCCCGGCTGCGGGCGAAGCAGCAGGTGAAGGTGACGTAGCCGTACTCGCTGCTGTGCCAGTCTCAGCTTTTTTGCGACCACGCTTGGCAGGCGAAGCAGATGCAGCAGCTTCGCCGGGTGATGCCGTAGTTTGAGCTTTCTTTGAAGTGCGATGTTTCGCTGGCTTGGGTGCCCCCGCGGGCGATTCGCCCGGAGTAGGTGACTGCGCCTGTAAAGCACAAATGCTGGCGAAACCGATTGCAAGGAAGAGAGTAAGGAATCTTTTAGTCATGGAGCCGAGCGTAAACAAGCCGCAGGATCGGAGTCAATGCATTTCCAAACGAACAACCCATTTTCTGCGCAGAAAAACAGGCGAATCACTACTGCTTGCATCCTGCAACGCCGGGAACAGCGGCGCCCTGGCCAGGCCGGAAATTTGGAAGCTGCCGACGCGCGTGCGCTTAACTCCGAAAGCTCGCCACAGAACGAGTTCGCCCGAATGGCGGACTTTCGCGAGTTGAGCGCGGCGACGGGCTGCGCTAAACTCGGGCCGGGATGCTGGATACCTTTCTGGGATGCCTTAAATGGGCCGCCGTCGGTTTCATCGTTGCGTTTACGCTGATGAAGCTGTTCGAGGCGAGCCATATTCACGACGACATCCCCAAGCCTGCCTTCAAAATACGTCAGACGAAGCGCGCGACATTCGTGTTGTCGACATTCGCCGCGATGCTTTCGGCGTTGGTTTGGTTGCTGGTGCAGAAGCTGGACTAGGGTCTCCGGCGGATGCAGCAAATTAGCCCATATAAAAACCACCGTTTACGTTCAAGACGTGTCCGGTGATGTATGAAGCCATCGGAGAGGCTAGAAAAAGAGCGGCGTTTACAATTTCGCTGACGTCCCCAAGGCGGCCGAGCGGGATTTGCTTGATGAAATTTTGCGTCACTTCGTCAGGCATGCCTTTGCTCATGCCCACATCGATGAATCCCGGTGCGATGGCGTTCACAGTGATGTTCTGACGCGCGAGTTCCCGCGCCGAAACTTTGGTGAGCGCAATGATGGCCGCTTTGCTCGACGAATAATTTGCCTGGCCAAACAATCCGAGCTGGCCGCTGACGGACGACATGTTAATGATTCTCCCGCCGTTTCGCAGAATCGCGCCGGCCTTTTGCGTGACGGTAAACGTGCCGATGAGATTAACGCGCACGACGCTCTCAAACGTCTCCATCGACATTTTCTTGATGGTGCGATCGCTGATGATACCGGAATTGTTCACGAGAATGTCCAGTCCGCCATACTGAGCTTGTATCTGCTTCATCATCTCCTCGACCTGCGACGGTTGCGTCACGTCGCATTCAATCACCAGCGGCTCATTGAGTTCACTGGCCACATTGGTCGCATCGGCCTGATTTTGTCCCTGCGCATCGGCCACATAATTGACAACGCATTGCGAGCCGCGTTGGTCGAACGTCTTGATCATCTCCGCGCCAATCCCGCGTGAGCTACCGGTGACGAGCACGACTTTGCCGGTGAAATCTAGTGCATCAGGCATTTGACGTTTAAACGATTTAACGATTTAACGGTTCAACGCTAGATTTTTCCGATGGCTTTGCCGATTCGAATTTTAACCGCGGTCCCGATTTGCGACGGGCACGACAGTGCCATTAACACGATCAATCTGGAATTCATCCGGCACGGAATCGAGGTTGTATATCTTGGCTATCATCGTTCGGTCGGCGACATTGTGCGCGCTGCCGTTCAAGAAGATGTCCGCGCCATTGGCATCTCGAGTTACAACGGCGGGCATATCGAATTCTTCGCAGAAGTCATTGGTCTTTTGCGCAAATACGGCGCGAACAACATCAAAGTCTTTGGCGGCGGCGGCGGAACGATCACGCATGACGACGCCGTGGCAATGAAGCGCAAAGGCGTGGACAATATTTTCTTTGCCGGAACTTCACTGGCAGAAATGACGGATTACGTCCGGAAGCGTTACGGAAAGCAGCGCGGAAAGCGGTCGCGCCCGAAATCGCCGGACCAGGACCTTGCTCACAGGCTGACGGCGATCGAGGACGCCTGGGCCAGAGGCAAACGTCCAACATCCAACGTCCAACGTCCAACGCTCAACAAGAAGATTCGAAATTCGAGCAAAACGCGCGTGATTGGCTTTACTGGTCCCGGCGGTGCGGGCAAAACGACGTTGATTGACGAGCTGGTACTGCGTTTTCTGAATCAAAAGCCAAAGGGAAGGATCGCGATTTTGTCGCACGATCCGAGCGTCATTGGCGAAGGAGCGTTATTGGGTGATCGGGCCACGATGATCAATTCGCAAAATGATCGCGTGTTCATGCGCAGCATGGCCACACGTGGCCAGGCTGGTGGACTTTCGCCCGCTACACACGATTGCCTGGCCCTGCTCGCCCGATCGGGGTTTGATTACGTGATCATTGAAACTGTTGGCACCGGCCAGGAAGCGATGCCGTTTCAGAAAAATGGCATTGTCGATTCGACTATCCTGGTGATGAATCCCGATTACGGAAGCCGGTTGCAACTGCAAAAAATCGTCATGCTCGATCTCGCGGAAATCGTGGTGGTGAACAAAAGCGATCTTCAGCGCGCCCGCACCGCGCACACCGAAATCGAACAACGTCTGGAACAAAACCGGCGTAATCAGCGCCTGATCGATACCGTTGCAAAACGACATCGCGATCCTGGCGTGGACGAATTATTCGAGCTAATTTCGAGAGGATCAAAATGAGCAAGCTTGGACAAGTTGTTGAGTCGATCGAGAAGTACAACAAGTTCGTTCTCGATCAGGTAAAGCGCGCGCGCGACGATGAAGAATTCGGCCGTGAACTGTTGGGCCGCTGGAACGATATCAAAGCGAAAATTCCAGTCACGCGGACCCCGACCGGACTGCTTTTGCCGCGCCTGGCTTTGCCCGAGATCGACGAACCGGGCGAGATCGCGCGTTTTCTCTTCGGCGAAGGATTGCCAGGCGAGTTCCCATTTCTCAATGGCGCCTACCGCGAGATGTATTTGGAGCCAATCCGGGAGCTCGAAAGCTTCCAAAAAAACGGTGAACCAGCAGCGGCAAATGCCAGTCCGGCTCGAACCGTGTCACCTGCAAAGAGCTCGAAAGTGCGTCCGCCATTACCTCAAGCCGAAGAGCCGACGCGTTTGTTCTCTGGCTTGATGCTGGCCGAGGATACTAACGGGCGTTTTCATTATCTGACCCGGCATCAGCGCACGCACCGGCTCAGCACCGCGTTCGATGGACCGACGCTCTATGGCATCGATAGCGATGCGGATGGGGTCTTCGGAAAAATCGGCGAGGGCGGCGTCGCGATCGATACCGTCGAAGACATGGTGCGGCTTTACGACGGTTTTGATCTCGGCTCGCCAAATTTCTCCGCGTCGATGACCATCAGCGGCCCGGCGCCGATCATCATGGCGATGTACATCGCCGCGGCGAAACGCAGGTTCGGTCCGAAGGTTTTCCCCAGGCTGCGCGGCACAATTCAGGCGGACATCTTCAAAGAAGTCCAGGCACAGAACGAAACGATTTTCCCCATCGAAGCCTCGCTGCGTTTTCTCACCGACATGGTTGAATTCACTACGCGTGAAATGCCGCGCTGGTATCCGATTTCAATCAGCGGTTACCACATCGGGGAAGCTGGTTCGACACCAGTGCAACAAGCCGCTTATACGCTCTCGAATGGATTCGCGTATGCGGAAATGTTCGCGGGACGTGGAATTCCAGTCGATCAATTCGGCCCGCGCCTCTCATTCTTCCTCGATTGCGGTCTCGATGCCGAATATATCGCGCTCGCGCGCGTCTCGCGGCGCATCTGGGCGATCGGAATGCGCGACGTGTTTGGTGCCGGCCCGAGAGCGCAGCTTTTCAAATTGCACACCCAAACCAGTGGTCGCTCGCTGATCGCAGCGGAATTCAAAAATAATCTCACCCGCACCGCGGCCGAACTGGTTCTCGCTTACATGAACGCGACGAATTCGTGTCATTCCAACAGCGCGGACGAACCATTCACAACGCCGAGTGAAGAATGGATTCGGCTTGCCGCGCACAGCCAGGCGATTCTGCTGGAGGAGTCCGGCATTTTCAAACACACCATGAACATGTTGAGCGGTTCGCCCGGGATGAAAGCCGTCGAACGCTCGGTAGAAGCGGCAATTCTCGAGGAGTTCCGGGAGATCCAACGACTGGGTGGCGTGCTTGCTGCGGTCGAAGACCGTTATCAGCGCAGCCAGATTCAAAACGCCGCGCATCGGTACGAGCAGCAAATTTACAATGGGACTCGCCCGATTATCGGACTCAACCGCTATCGTGACGGCGCCGAGGATATACCGGAAGTGAAACTGGCGCGCACCCCGCGAAAGAAACAGCAGTTGCAGGTTGATCGCCTGGCGAAGTTCAAAAAGAAAAACGCCGACAAAGCGAAACGCACGCTGGATAAACTCGCCGACGTCGTCGAACGCGGCGAGAATTGTTTCCCGATGTTGCTCGAAGCGGCGGAAGTCTGTTCGTTAGGCCAGATCACTGGTCGCCTGCAGGAAGTGGTCGGGCGGTTTCGCCCGATGGTGTAGGTAGTGACGCCGGGCCGCGGCGTCGGGTTGTCGCAGCGCGATGACTCAACCAACCCTTATTGAAACGCTTCACGCACATTTTTTTTGTACAAGCGTGCGGCGGAGGCCGGATTCGAAATCTTCAGGAAGACAAAATGCTCGGCCAGGCATACATCGGCACCAGCGGCTGGAATTATAAGAGCTGGCGCGAGGGCTTCTACGGCGATACGCCGCAGAAACAATGGCTCCGATTCTGTGCTGAACGTTTTACCGGAATCGAGGTGAACGGCACGTTCTACAGATTACAGGAGAAGAGCACATTCAAAAAGTGGCGTGACGGCACACCCGAAGGGTTCGCGTTTGCCATAAAGGGTCATCGTTACGTCACGCACAACAAAAAGCTGGTCGATGTAAAAGAATCGGTGATTCGTTGTCGCGAATCGGCGTCGCCTCTTGGAACACGGCTCGCAGCCGTGGTGTGGCAACTTCCAGCTTTCCTGAAAAAGGATGCTCAGAGGCTTGAGAAATTTCTTTTGACCTTGCGGCACTGGAAAAGCGCGCGCCACGTAATCGAGTTTCGTCACAAATCGTGGTTCCAAGATGAAATCGCCAAATCCCTCGAGCGCAGCGCAGTCGCAATCTGCATGTCCGATGCGCCCGATTGGCCGATGTGGGAGGAAGTGACCACTGACCTGGTTTACATCCGGTTGCATGGACACACGCGAAAATACGCTTCCAGCTACAGCAAGCCTGCCCTCAGAAAATGGGCAAGTCGGATCCGTAGTTGGTTAGAAGAGAATCGCGCGGTCCACGTCTATTTCGACAATGACGCCGAAGGCGCCGCTCCCCAGAATGCGCTCACCCTGTTGAAAATGTTGGGGTGATCAGGCAGTGAACTGGTCTGTGAGTTCAGGAACGAGTTGTTCGCGATTGTCTGCGCGCACCTCGATTAAAGTGATTTCGGAGCGCTTTTTGATCGCATCGGTAAACGGCAATGATCGCGCGGTGATGGTAGCAAGGATCGACACGCCGCTGTCGAACGCTTCATCCACCGCATCACGAAAAGTCGCCGATCGGATTTCCATCGGCCCGATTTCATCCATAACCACAAGCTTTCGCGAATGCACCGCCTCGCGAACTGCCGCAACGCCGATCCTCTCAACCGCCGAAAGATCAAGCCCGTATTTTCCCATTCGCTCGGAGGTTTTGAAATTCACATGGGCAAACATAGCCTCCCTGCGATCGAGTGTGACAATTTTGAATCCGGCGCGCTGACCACGCTCGCGGATTTCCTGAGTGTAAAAACCGCCAGCCGGCACCGCCAGATCCTTCATAACACGCTTGATTAGCGTGGTTTTTCCACATCCGGGACGTCCGGTAAGAAAAATTTTCTTGGTCACATAACCAAATTTCAAGCGATCCCGTGAAAGAAGTGTGCGGCGAAGCCAAACGTCTCACGGCTGCAGCATAGACTAGGCATAAAGGTTTACCCCGTGAAACATAGAAAAGATACGAAGCAATACTTCTCTCTGTAATTTTCGCGTCAATTCACGTGTTGTCGCGGGCAGAATAGTTGTTCTAGCTGCGCTGCTTTTGACACTGCGCGCAGAACCACGCGGTGCGCCCGCCGATTTTCGCTGTGCTAAGCTTGCGCCCGCAACGTGGGCATTTACCACCTTTTCGCCTATGCGGAAGAAGCCGTGATTTTGGCAGTTGGTTCACGTCAGCCTTCGCCACGATGGCTTTTTTCAGAATGTAGCGCGTGGCGCGGAACAGTTTGGTCAGGGCTTTGTCGCCCAAACGAGAGATTTCCGTCGCGGGATGCATGCGCGCGCGGAAAAGAATTTCGTCTGCGTAAATGTTCCCAATGCCCGCGATTAGCTGTTGGTTCATCAGGATCGATTTCACTGCACCGCGATGTTTCCTCAGCATTTTTCTGAACCCTCCGAGTTCGAGATTAAGTGCGTCCGGTCCGAGCGCGCGCTTTTTCAGAAATTCATCGACATCTTTTAGCAATTCGAGCTGACCGAACTGGCGCTGATCATCGAACGCCAGACGATGGTGATTGGTGAAAATAAAGAGCACTCGCGTATGCCGCGGCGTCTGTCCGTTAGCTTTAAAATACTCGAGCGACCCCGTCATACCGAAGTGCAGTCGCAACCAGAGCTTATCATCAGCGCGTACAAACAGATGTTTGCCATGACGGCGACTCGATTCGAAGCGGCGGCCTTTCAATCCTCGTGCAAGCTCTCGCGCCGTGACGTCTTTCAAAATATATGCGTTCCGCACGTCGACATCGGCGATCCGCTGATGCAGCGACGTGGCATCAAGATATCGCTTGAACATTTCAACCTCAGGCAACTCTGGCATTTGGAGACGTGACGCAGGCAATCCTGCCTGCGAACATGCAGCACGCAATCTTGCCCGCCAAGGTAGTTCTTACAGACAGGATTGTCCGCGTCACTTCATTCGTTTCTCGATGTATTCCTTCAACGCCACTGCGTTGTTATGTTCAAAGTCTTTGGCGCCAAAGAGCAGTGTGACTGTTTGCTTTCTACCGTGCTGTACGAGTTGTTGGATTCGCTCGCGCCGGACTTTCAATTCGGCGGTGTATCGCTTTTTGAATTCAGTCCATCGTGCCGGATCGTGCCCGAACCACTTTCGCAGCCGCGCGCTGGGCGCGATTTCCTTCAGCCAATCATCGATGTGTGCTTCGTTTTTCGTTAGGCCGCGCGGCCAGATACGATCCACAAGCACGCGTCGGCCATCGGCTTTGGCCGGATTCTCATAAACACGCTTGAGCCGAAAGCCCATGCTCAGCTATCGCAGCGTAAAGGTCGCTCGGTTGTCCGGCGGTATGGGACGCGGCTTCAGATTTGAATTTTCTCTGGATCGTGGAGTGTGAAACTTGGGCTTAATAGATCATGCCGACCGATTCCATCGAGAGATTTATTAAACTCTTAAAGAAATCGCCGCGCGGCGCCGTCTTTAATCCGTGGTGGGAAGTCGACAAACGAAATGACATTGCTCGCAACGCTCCTGCGATCCGAAGAAGACAGTTAGCCGCTTATCTTCGCAAACGGCTCGACAAAGCGAAACTGGTGATAATCGGCGAAGCGCTCGGTTATCGCGGCGGCCATTTCAGCGGAATCCCCATGACCTCCGAGCGAATCCTGCTGGGAAAAAAGAAAGATACTGGGATCGAGCCGGAACACGTGTTTTCCGGCATTAAGCCAAAACGAACAAGCAAGCGTCAACAATGCCCGCATGGTTTTTCTGAGCCGACAGCGACTATCGTCTGGGGTTCGCTGCTCAGGTTTGGCGTAAAGCCGGAGCAATTCGTGCTCTGGAATGCGTTCCCGTGGCATTCATTTGATCCGCGTCGGGGAATGTTGAGCAACCGGATGCCCACACAAAAAGAACGATCCTCCGGCTTGTCGGGGCTCAAAGCCTTCCTCGATCTTTTTCCGTGCGACGAAATTGTCGCCCTCGGCAATATCGCTGCCTCGCAGCTCCAGGAACTGAATATTGAAGCCCATCGTGTTCGTCATCCCGCTTCCGGCGGAGCGAAACTCTTTCGCCAGCAAATTGGAAAGTTCGTGAACCGAAGGCGGCTAGCGAGATCCAACAAAGCGGGCGTTGTTGGTCGCAAGTGATTGCTTTTCGGCCAGGCACAGCAAGATGGCTTTCACAGTGTCGGAAACCGATGTCTTCGTTGAAATTCTGATTAAGTCAGGCCCGACTTCAGATGGTGGCTCGTAAGCCGCGCTCAACTTCTCGAAGTCTTCGAGGCGAGCATCGGATGCTTCGGCCGTTTTTTCATTGCGGAGCTTAAGCCGTTTTTTGATTTCATTGGGACCGACCTCGAGTTCTATGAACTGAATTGGCACGTTCGCTTTCTTGCATTCGTCGCAAAGAAATTTGCGGAGGGCGCGCGTCGAAAATTTGGCATCGAGAATGACGCCGTTGTGAGGTGGAACCAGCCGAGATCGGCGCCCTCGGCTACAGCAACCGATCGCGGTGAAACCCTCTTTAAAAAGGTTCCTGTAGGTTCGTCGCGTCATTTGCGCCGAATAGATTTTGTCGCGCAATTCTGGCGGCGTTCGTCTCGTAAGCGGAAGGCCGGCCAGTGTCTTGCGAATTTCGTCGGAGGAGAAGACCGGCCAATCCAACTCGCTGGCAAGTCGTTTCGCCATAGTGCTCTTGCCCGTGCCGATCCGGCCCATTACGACAAGAATCAATGGCTCGGAGCCGGCGATGGCATACCGAAGCGCGAGACGAAAATAGCGAGCCGCTTGTCTTTCGTGCTCCTGCGGGTTGGTCGTTTCTTTCTCTGTCGCCTGGATGCTTTCGACCTTTCCGCGAACGAACGCGCGATAGCACTTATAGAAATTCGCGACTTTCAGCATTCCTGCGTCGCCTGATTCGCGCGCGGCATTTCGCAGAAGCAGGTTTCCCAGATCGCTTCGCCCTTTGAAATCGAAATCCATCGCCAGAAATGCGAGGTCGTTGGCGATATCGATGAAACGGAATCGATCGTTGAATTCGATGCAATCAAAGATGGTGGTCGCGTCCGGAGCGAGATGGACATGATCGAGATGCAAATCGCCATGGCAATCGAGAATCCGGTGCTGCTGAATTCGTTCACAGAAAAGGTTTTCCTTCACGGTGTAGAACCGGTTTGTGAAATGACGAATGGCTTCGAAGGCGGGGCGCGAGATTGTCTTGCCAACGAATGGCTCTACCTGCGCGAAGTTTTCGTTGGTGCTGATCTTTAACTTTTCGGGTGTGCCCCATTGTTCGATTTCGAACGTCGGAGTTTCCTCCTGATAAAATCGATGCAGGGTGGAGATCACGCGGTTGATCTCCTTTTCACCGACCAAACTTTTCTCGAGCAACTCGCTTAAGAACCAGCCGTCCGGCAGTTCTTTCATTTTGACGGCATACTCGACGATGTCGCCCGGTGGTTTGAACGAAAAACCGGAATCAGTCTCGTAAATGGGAACCGTGTCGAGATAAATCCCCGGACAGAGTCGCCGGTTCAATTCAATCTCGCGCTGGCAAAAGTAGCGGCGTTTTTCCAGCGTGCTGAAATCGAGGAAGCCGAGATTCACCGGCTTTTTCACCTTGAAGACAAACGGCGACGCCATGAAGACCCACGAGATGTGGGTTTGAATGGCGTGAACTTCCGCCGGCTGGTGTAGATACGAGGCAGGCGATTCAAGGAACGAAATCAGCCGCTCGCGAGCCCCCACTCGATCGTTCACAGATGTCGATCTTCAGCCGAAGGGGCCTACGGTTTCGGAGGTTCGCCCTTGTTCAGAAATGGGCCGAACAGATCGATCGGGACCGGAAGAAATGTGGTTGTATTGTGCTCGCTGGAAATCTCGCGCATCGTTTGCAGGAAACGCAGTTGCAGAGCAATCGGCTCCTTGCTCATCATCGCCGCGGCCTGCACCATTTTTTCCGCGGCTTGAAATTCGCCCTCGGCATTGACGATCTTCGCGCGACGCTCCCGCTCGGCTTCGGCCTGCTTCGCCATCGCGCGCTTCATCGTGTCGGGCAGCGCAACGTCTTTCACCTCGACCGCCGTGACTTTGACTCCCCACGGTTCGGTTTGCCGGTCGATGATCTCCTGCAACTTCTGGTTGATCGACTCGCGCTGCGAAAGCAGGTCGTCCAAGGGGGCCTGACCGAGCACACTGCGCAACGTGGTTTGGGCGATGAGCGAGGTGGCTTTGAGAAAGTTCTCCACTTTCACCACCGCGGCTTGCGGATCGACCACGCGGAAATAAACAACCGCGTCGACCGTCACCGGCACATTGTCACGCGTCATCACCTCCTGCCGCTCAACGTTGATGGTCACGACGCGCAAATCCATTCGCACCATGCGATCGACGATCGGGATGAGAAAGATCAGCCCCGGCCCTTTCTCACCGAGCAGTTTTCCGAGGCGAAAGATAACACCGCGCTCGTATTCACGCAGGATACGAACAGCCTGCGGTAAAACAATGATGATGAGAATGACGATCGGGATGGCCCAACTGATCAGTCGCGGCAATGTTTCAATTAATTCCATGGCTATGTTTTCCTTATAGGTTGCAGTTTTACAGTTAACCCTTGCACGCCCGCAATCTCAGCCTGTTCGTCCTTTTCGATAGGCGAATCGCTGACCGCGTTCCAGTATTCGCCTTCGACGAAAATCCTGCCGTTGCGCGAATCAATCGGAGTCAGCGCAGTCACCGTTTTTCCAATGAGCGTTTCCGCCCCCACCTTCACCGGCAACTGTTGCGCGCGCAGGCCCTTTCCAATGACGAAAATGAAGAACGCTGCGGTGACCAATGTCGCCGGAATGATATAATTGAGCGATAACCGAAAGAGCGGATCGGCGCGATTGAAGAGCATCAGCGAACCGATCAGGAACGCAATAATGCCGCCGACGGTCAGGACACCGTGTGTGGTGGCGTAAACGTCAAAGATAAAAAGCATCAACGCGAGCGCGATCAAAACGAGTCCGGTGACGTTGACTGGCAAAACGGCGGCGAGATAAAGCGCGAGGACCAACGCGATCGCTCCAACCACTCCGGGAAGAATCGCGCCGGGCGTGGTCAGCTCGCCGATGATTCCATAAATGGCGATCAGCATAAGAATGAACATCACTTCTGGTCGCCACAGTTTTTGAAAGACGTGTTCCGAGGCCGACATCTTGATCTCCGAAACCTGTGCGCCCGCCGTCTTGAGCGTCTTCCCATCCACCACGCGGCCGTTCAATTTTTGTAACAGATCAGGAATATCGGAGGCAATCAGGTCAATGACTTTTAATTGCAACGCTTTTTCAGCGGTGATCGATGCGCTTTCCTTCACCGCCGATTTGGCCCATTCCACGTTACGCTGGCGTTTGCCAGCGATTGTCTCGATGTAGCTTATGGAAAAATTCTCGATTTTTTGCTTCATCGTTTCGTCCATCTTTTCCTCGCCGCCACCGGGAGCACCGCCTATGGAGACCGGATGCGCCGCGCCAATTGTGGTGGCTGGAGCCATTGCCGCGACACTGGCCGCGATTGTGATGAAACAACCTGCGCTGGTTGCTGTCGCGCCAGTCGGAGCGACATAAACAACAACGGGCACCGGGGAGCCGAGAAAGCTCTGCACAATCTTCTGCGTCGAATCGAGCAAACCTCCCGGGGTATTAAGTTGAATGATCAGACATTGAGCATTCTGCGACCGGGCCTCCTCAATACTACGCGCAATGTAACTGGCCGTCGCCGGCCCAATGGCTCCGTCGATATTAATGAGGGAAACCTTCTCCGCCGCGAAAGCTGTGGGAGTAATTGCCCAAGCGAGCCAGAGAATAAGACCCATGAAGGCATTCGTCATGCCGCCTTTCCCCACGCGCTGCGCGGCGATGCGCAAAGTTATGCTCCTTTCATCGGCTGCAGCTTGATCGCCAGGTCGTGCACCTTTGGCTTCACCATCTTCTCGTAATCGCGATAACTCACTTTAATCGCGTCCGTGTGTGTGCCCGCTTCGAACACAATGTAGTCTTGCTCCGCCAGACTCTGGTCCACATACGTCGGCACACCATAAAGATTGCCAAAGGGGGGCATCCCTCCAATGGCGCAGTCAGGGAAGATCGACTTGAAATCCTGCTCCTTATCCAGCGAGACAGCTTTGCCGACAGCTTTCTCCACCTTCACCAGATCAATATGGTGGTCCGCTGGCAGCACCATCATCAAATGCTGGTCGCCCGACTTGACCATGACCACCTTGGCATGATGCCGACCTTTCACATGCTCCGCTTGGGCGATTCGTTGCGCTGTCACTGCCTCCGGATGACGCAGAACCTCATAGGTGACTTTGTTTTCGTCTAAACACTTGATCAGCTGCTTCGGTATTTCCATGACCGCCTCCGAAGCAAAGTATCACTTTCCCGTGTGATCTCTAATTTCTCAAAGCCAGGTGGACACACCGCCGCAAAGCTTCCGAGGCGCGAAACAATTCTGTATGGCTACATGCGAAGTTTGCGAGAACGAATATGACAAGGCGTTTGAAGTGGTCGTTGCCGGGAAGCATCACACGTTCGATAGCTTCGAATGCGCAATCCACGCGCTGGCACCGGTCTGCCCACACTGCAACTGCCGGATCGTCGGGCACGGGGTGGAAGCCGATGGGGAAATCTATTGCTGCGTCCATTGCGCGCGCACCGCGGGCAAAACGCAATTAAAAGACCGCGTCTGAGCAGTGCAGGCGTCCGGCCAGCGGCGATCGAATTCGACCGCCTCATCTGGGGCCGGAATTGGTAATCTCTACGGCAGTGCCTGCATTTCGGAGACAGGCATCAATGATGGCGGCTACAACAAGATAGCCAGCCATGGCTCCCGGGCGGTTATTTCTGATGCCAGGCGAGCAATACGTTTTTCTTCCGGTCCCTGCAGGTGTCACTGACCAACGTAAAGGTCAGGCTGTTTTCGTTGGGTCGACTAAATTTGTAAACGCCGGGGCCTGTGCAGCCTTTCGGGGTTTTGGCTCCGGTGCCTTGAATTGTCACGGTGTCTCCAGCGACCGTGTAGGTGCCCCAGATATCGCGTTTGCCGTCGTGATTCCTGTCGACTTCAAACGTTCCGTCGGCCTTCATCGTCCAGATGGTGCCGAGTGAGTTGGTCCATGTGCCCGCCAGCGCAGCCGGGCCGGAGCGTGAAGTAGTTGCACAAGCACCGACGAGCGCAACCGCCGCGCCTGCGAAAAGAAGCTGGAGAAAGGATAGTTTTTTCATGGCGGCCATTTTGCCAGGTACTAGTTAGACCCGTCAAGCCTGAAGCGAAGCGGAGACCCCAAGGAGTGACGGTTTCCCAGGCCGTCATGCGCCTTCGACAATTTGGAAGCCGTTGCTCCTTGAAGAGATGATTGCAAAAAGCTTCGCGGGTGAAGTAGAAAGACTTCATGCAGCAGAGCCCACCCGCAGTTTCGCTAACGCCGAGACCCAACTGGTGGAAACGAAATTGGAAATGGTTCGTGCCGGTCGGCTGTCTCGGCACTTTAACATTGCTCGTCGCTTTTGTTGTCTCGGTTGTCTTGATCGTTTTCAGCGCGGTAAAGTCAACGGACGTTTACAAAGAGGCTTTGGCCCGCGCACAGGCGCACCCTTCTGTAATCGAGGCCCTCGGCACCCCGATCAGGGAAGGATTTCTCGTCTCGGGGAACACGAACGTGAACGGAGCGTCCGGGGAAGCGAACCTGTCGATTCCAATTTCTGGCCCAAATGGGAAAGGGACGATTTACGTGGCAGCAAACAAATCGCTTGGCCGATGGAACTATTCGGGTCTCGTCGTAGAGATCGCGAAAACGCATCGGCGGATCGACTTGCTTCAGGCTCCGATACCGGCGACCTCGCCCTGAACACTCCGGTGCAATCAGCGACGAAAAAACTTTCCGTCAGCACAATTCTTTTCGGAATTCTCGCGGGAATTATCGGCATCGCGGCCGGACTATTTCTCGGTTTCGCTTTGGGAGCGGCTCTCGCAGCCACGTTTCACGTCTCTACATTTGAAGGTGGGGCCGGCTATTTTGCCGCTGCGATCGCGCTGCTGGTGACGTGCATCGTGGCTCCAGGGCTGATTCTTCTCACGCTTTACTGGCGCGGCACACGAGGGCTTTATCTTTTTGTCGGGTTGGTCGCCGTTTGTATATCGCTCGTTGTTATTGCGGCGTCCGGTTTCGGAATCTGGTACAGCGGTCAACCGCACGTTCTGAATATCAATGGTCCGACGCCGCTGCTGGAATTTGAGGTGAGACCACCCGGTGGTCAGTCCGTCCAAGGTCTGGCTGAGGTTGAACCGGAGCTCAATACAGACCGAAACGCGATGCCAGGGTACTGGCACACGGACGCGCCTCAAGACTCGAGCGTCCGCGCAGGTTACGTCGAACTTTATTTCCGAACCTCGCAGCGCCTGCTCGTCCTAAAATTTCCCGGCCAGGAAGATAAAATTTTTCGTCTCAAGTTGCCCGCCAATCCAATGAGGGCCAAATATCGCACCTGGTCTGACTGGCAAAACCCGGACTTTGTAGCGAAAGCGGGCCAGCAACCTTCCCGCCCGACTGGCAGAAGCGAGTATCAGATTCGCTATAAAATGGATTATCAAGACCGATAACTCCCAGGCGGAACGCGTTTCCCTAAACGCGTTGGCAAGAAAGTGGCGGCTTCGGCTATCCTTCTGCCATCGTCTTCAGGAGAAGCCGATCCACCCTGACTTCTACGACCGCATGGTTTACCTCCAGCGCGGCGCGCGTAAGGTTCTGATATGTCGATTTCTGAAGAACAGGTGAAGAACGCTTTGAAGTCGGTGAAATATCCCGGCTTTACGCGCGACATTGTTTCGTTCGGCCTTGTGAAATCGGTCCAAATCGAGAGCGGCGAGGTCAAGGTACAGATCGCGCTGGCGACGAACGATCCAAACGTTCCAGCGACCATTAAGAACGATGCCGAACAAGCGCTGCGAGCCATTGAAGGCGTTCAGCGCGCAAAGGTGCTGATCGACATTCATGCGCCGCCCACAGGCGCCGGCGCCGGCATGGGGGCGACCCGGATCCCGGGGATCGGGCATGTCATCGCGGTAGCAAGCGGCAAGGGCGGCGTAGGCAAATCGACGATTGCAGCAAATCTGGCGGTTGCCTTGGAGCAAACCGGGGCACGCGTTGGCTTGTGCGATTGCGACATCTATGGCCCGAGCATGTCACTAATGTTCGGCACACGCGAGCGACCAATGGCGACGGAAGAAAACAAAATCGTCCCGATCGAGCAATACGGATTACGGCTCATGTCGATGGGATTTCTGCTCGACGACACCTCACCAGCGATCTTGCGTGGACCAATGGTAACGCGTTACACCCAGCAATTTCTGAGGCAGGTGGAATGGGGCGAACTGGATTATCTCGTGCTGGACTTGCCTCCGGGCACTGGCGACATTCAGCTCACCATCGTCCAGACCGTGGCGCTTTCCGGCGCAATTGTGGTAACCACGCCTCAGGAAGTTGCGCTCATCGATGCGCGCAAAGCCGCGACGATGTTCGAGAAGGTCAACGTTCCCGTGCTCGGGCTGATTGAAAATATGAGTTACTTCATCTCTCCGTCTGACGGCAAACGCTACCATATCTTTGGAAGTGGCGGTGGCGAACGCGAGGCAAAGCGACTCCGTGTCCCGCTGCTTGGTCAAATTCCCATCGACATCGCCACGCGCGAGTCGGGCGATCGTGGCATCCCAATTGTAGGCGAAGATCCAAAGTCCCCGGTAGCAGTCGAGTTCAAAAGAATTGCCGAAACTCTTCGTAAGACGCTGGTCTAGTAACGAGTCCACAACTGCGATTGGAGTCGAGAGTTAAATAAATAAGGCGATGACCACGTCGAATTCGATTGCGTCGATTTTGTTGACTCGTCCCAGATTTTATGAAAGAGAGTCCTGAGATGCCATTTTCTGAGGAGGATCAATCTCAATTCGTTAAGAATTCGGTCCTGTACAAGGAGTTTCTCGCGGAACGTGCCGAGATCCTGAAACACAAATGGATCGAGAGCGAAAAAGCCGGAAAAGACATCGGCTTCGAAAAGGCCTTGCTCGATTGGATCGTGAAACATCGCTCCAACTGGCGAGAGCGACGAAGAAAGGAGGCGCGCACCGAAAAGTCCGCCTCCTGAATTTTTATTCCTTTAATGCGGTCCTGTGAGGTCGCCAAGGAAACCAATGAAACAAGCAAAACAAAAGAAATCTGGTGCCGCCGTCCCAATCATGGACGCGGAGGCAATTAGTCGAGCGCTTCGACGAATTGCGCACGAAATCATCGAGCGAAATCCGCAACTGACACACGTCGTGCTGGCGGGAATTCCGTCGCGCGGAGTGGAAATCGCCCGTCGCGTCGCGGGTTTTGTTCACGACATCGAAGAGATCAACGTCGAGACGGGTGTTATCGACGTGGCCATGCATCGCGATGACGTGGGTACGCGCTCCGAATTGCCCATGGTGCGTGAATCAAAACTTCCGCTCCCGCTGGAAGAGCGCACCGTCATCATCGTCGACGATGTCCTTTTCACGGGCCGCACTGTTCGCGCCGCCATGGACGCCATCAATTCATTCGGACGGCCCGCGAGAATTCAGCTCGCGGTCCTGATCGACCGCGGCCATCGCGAGCTGCCGATTCGCCCGGATTACGTTGGCAAGAATCTACCTACGTCGGGTGGCGAAAAGGTGCAGGTTCAACTTCAAGAAACGGATAACAAACCAGACGCCGTCTGGTTGGGAAAAGGATGATCATGCCTCGACGCAAATTCGTGCCCCAAAGATGACCGCACACTGGATACGAAAAGATCTGTTAGGCCTGCGCGAACTTTCGGCAGGCGAAATCAATTTTATTCTGGAAACCGCCGACGCATTCAAGCAGGTCGGTACCCGCGAGATCAAGAAGGTCCCGTCGCTGCGCGGAAAAACATTGGTGAATTTTTTCGTCGAGCCGAGCACGCGGACACGCACCTCTTTTGAGCTGGCCGCGCTTCGGCTGAGCGCAGACGTAATCAATCTCTCAGCAATTACTTCCAGTCTGACCAAAGGCGAAACACTCAAAGACACCGCGCGCAATCTGCAGGCATTGCATGCCGATATTCTCGTGCTTCGTCACAGCTCGGCTGGCGCACCACAATTCCTGGCGAATCGGCTGAAAGCGAGCGTGATCAACGCCGGCGACGGGGCGCACGAGCATCCCACTCAGGCATTGCTCGACCTCTACACAATCCGCGAAAAGCGAGGGCAGATCGCCGGGCTGCACGTGGCGATCGTCGGCGATATCTTGTTTAGTCGCGTTGCGCGCTCGAACATTTTTGGTCTGCTCAAGCTCGGCGCACGCGTCACGCTGGTCGGCCCAAGCACATTGGTTCCCCGCGAATTTGCGAAACTTGGGGTCGAAATTTCCCACAAGATCGACGAGGTACTGCCCAAAGCCGATGTGGTAAATCTTTTGCGCATTCAGCACGAACGCCAGCGTAGAGAATATTTTCCCGGAATCGGCGAATACATTCGGTTCTTCGGTCTCACCAAAGAGCGCGCCAAACTGCTAAAACCAGATTGTCTCATCATGCATCCCGGTCCCATCAACCGCGGAGTCGAGATCGACAGCGAGGTCGCCGATGGATTGCACAGCGTCATTCTCGATCAAGTCACCAACGGCCTCGCTGTTCGCATGGCTGTCCTCTATCTATGCGGAGGGATCTCGGCGTGAGCACGACCATCATTCGACACGGCCGCGTGATCGATCCTGCAAACAAGCGAGACGAAATCGCCGACCTTTTGATCGTTGAGGGAAGGATTGCCGCTCAATCCGGAATCCGCGAGCAGTTTACCCGCCGCGGGCGACCTGAAATCGAAGAGATTGACGCGAAAGGTTTGATCGTTGCACCGGGTTTGATCGACATGCATGTCCACCTGCGCGAGCCCGGATTCAGTCACAAGGAAACAATTGAGTCGGGCGCACGCGCGGCAGCAGCGGGTGGATTCACCACGGTTGTCTGCATGCCGAATACTTCGCCAGCTTCGGACAATCCCAGCACGATTGCGTGGATCAAAGATCGCGCGGCGGAAGTGGCATGTGTGAATGTTTTGCCAGCCGGCGCAATTTCAAAAGACCTCGCGGGTGAGGAGCTCGCCTCCATCGGATCTCTCGCGAAGGCAGGCGTTGTGGCGATCACCGATGATGGTCATTGCATTCAAAACCACGAGGTGATGCGACGCGCGGTCGAGTATGCTCGCATGGTTGATTTGCCGGTGCTCGATCATTGTCAGGATTACAATCTGGTCGGCAATGGGGTTATTCACGAGGGCTACTGGAGCACGCTGCTGGGTTTACCCGGCTGGCCTGCTGCAGGCGAAGAAACGATGGTGATGCGCAATATTCTGCTCGCGGAACTTTGCGACCACCCGATCCATTGCCAACACCTCACTGCAGCCGGCAGCGTCCGGCTACTTCGGGAAGCTCGAAAGCGCGGTGTAAAAATAAGCGGGGAGGTTTGTCCGCATCACATCGCGTTAACTGACGAGGCGATCCAGAATTTCGACACGAACTACAAAATGAATCCGCCGCTGCGCTCGCAAACAGATGTCGAGGCATTGCTGGAGGGCATCAGCGATGGGACCGTATCGATCTTGTGTTCCGATCACGCGCCGCACGCGGATTTCGAAAAGGAAGTCGAGTTCGACGTCGCGCCATTTGGTATCATTGGATTGGAGACCGAGCTCGGTCTTTTTATCGATCTGCTCGTGCATAAACACGCCAGCATCGACATCGGGCGTTTGATTGAGATGTACACCATCGAGCCGGCGCGCTTGTTAAAGCTCGATGCGGGCACTTTGTCACCTGGCACCCGCGCCGACGTCACGCTAATCGATCCGGGCCTGAAGTGGACTGTTAACATCGATCGATTTCAATCGGCCTCTCGCAATTCGCCTTTCGACGATTGGAAGCTGAAAGGTCGAGCGGTCCGAACAATCGTCGGCGGCAAGACGGTTTGGAAGCTGTAGGGCGTTTCTGCGAAACGCCGATCTAACTGGGTGGGCGTCTGACACAGACGCCTGCAAATCTACCCCGCAACGTATCCGCCGTGGATGTAATTTTCCAGGTGTGCAATGGCGGCCTGCTGACAGGAAATGACGTGTTTAACGAGGTCACCGATCGAGATCACCCCCACCACCCGATCGCCTTCGACCACGGGCAGATGCCGAATGTGCTTGTCCGTCATCAGCCGCAGACATTTCTCTACTGGTTCGCGCGGATGCGTAACAGTCACATTGGTTGACATGATCTCGGAAACCTTGGTTTCCCGCGAACGTTTGCCGCGGAGGAAAACCTTGCGGGTGTAATCGCGCTCGGAAATGATCCCATTCAATCGATCTCCATCCATCACCAACAACGCACCGACATTTTTTTCATCCATCATTTCAATCGCTTCAAAAACCAATGCGTCGGATCGAATGGAAAAAATATCTTTGCTTTTCTGACTCAGAATCGCGCCGATCGTACCGCTAACATCCATGGCATCCAGAAAATCTTTGCTGCCGAAACAGCAGGAACTTTAACATAAGGCAACACCGGCCTGCGACGCAAAACAAATAAACCAGGAATCATGATGCGGAATGATATCTGCGCGGAGTGAGCCTGGGCGGGCGTTTCCCATTAACAATCGCGCCCGCCATTGTGATGTAGGGAAGCTCCTGCCGATCCATGGCACAGCGTAACATCAACCCGCCACGGCTCATGTCGCCGCGACCAACGAAGTCAACGGGAAATAGGAGCCGGTCGCCAAAACTCGCCAGCAGAACGTTCACATATTTTCCAGTGGCAATACTGCCCAGAAGAATGATCTCGCTCTGACGCGGCAGTTTTCTTGCAAGAACACGGGCGTCTCGCTCAATCGGCTCCCGATACCGCGGATCGTCCTTGTGGATATCGACTGTGGCAAATTCACGCAGCTGATCGAGACGGATGAGCGCTCTGGCATCGACAAGGCCATGGGTAGGCGTGATCACCAAAATTCCGGGCATTCCAGGCGCGGGCCGGGCAAATGCAGTCGCATAGGCGATCTTGCCGCGGAAGTAGAGGCCACTAAGAAAAGTGAACACCTCGGCGATTGGCGCGCCCCGTTTGTCGCGCAATTTTCGCGCGAGTTCGAATTCCGCCCGATTGCTCAGAATCATCCGCGCTCGTTCACCACCGGCGTAGGCGGGTGAGAGCAGAAAAAGGCGGTAAGGCGCGGTCTGATTCATTGGTCGAAATTTCGAATTCACCCCCGATCAGCGCAAGCAGGTCAATTCACGCTTTACGGCTCAGGGGCGTGACCCTGCTCGTGCTCCGATCTTGCTTTTTGACTGCGCGATGGAAAATAATGCGGCCATGCGTCTGGCCTGGCCACTGAAACCTCGCGTAAACGACGATCGAAACGAAGAGGATAATCACTTAGACGCCGCCTGCCCCGATTTCTTGTGCGTTGGGGCTCAGAAAGGGGGAACATCATGGCTTTATCACCAGCTCAGCTTGCATCCTGATTTCTGGATGCCTCCCGTCAAGGAACTGCATTACTTCGACGCGCTGAGCAAAGTTAAACGGCCCAACGCGCCTCGTTGCAAAGATGGGCGCGATCAGTGGTTTTTGGAGAGAATAACTAAACTCGGTGCACAATCTTACATTGATCTGCATGGTTACTCACGCTTATTCCAGCCCAAGACCGGACTGCTGGCCGGCGATATTACGCCAGCCTATTCGTTACTGAATGATGAGCTTATTGAACAAATCGTCAGTTATTTCCCAAATTTGAAGGTGATTTTTCTGGCGCGCGATCCAGTAGAGCGCGCCTGGTCGCAATTATCGATGGATGCCCGCGTCCGGGGCGTCCCCCCTTGTGACACCACGGACGTGAATGAGGTGACTCGGTATCTGCTGAACCCCGCAGTGTTCCTCCGCTCGTATCCAAGCAAAATTGTCGCGCGCTGGCGGCGTCATGTTTGCCCGGATCTCTTTCGCATCTATTTCTTTGACGACCTGGAAAGAGATCCCGCTGGACTGCGACGTTCGATACTAAGTTTCCTGGGCGCCGATCCCCGCAAGCCGAGCGGTCCCCTCAGCCCGGACTATAATACCCAATCCGGTTGGAAAAAACTTCCGATAATTGCCAAGGTACGTTCCGCGCTGGCGCAGTTTTTTAAGAAAGAACTCAAGGCGTGCGCCGCAGAACTGGGCGGGCCGGCGAGAGAATGGCCGGCGCGATATGGTTTTTCATTACTCATCTTTTTCTGGGAGCTGGCTGACTATTTTGATATCTCTTGCTGGTGCGATTGGGTCGCCTGAGGTAGAGGCGGTGCGCTGCGGTCACCGTACCTGCCATAAACTCCAACAAGGAGATAACCAAAGGTGAGATGGGCTTGCCCGTTCAACGCTCGCGGTAGTGCCAGCAGACATAAGCCGTTTCCTGCTCGCGGCGCAGGACCGGATTTTTTGTGTATCGGAGCGCACAAAGCCGGAAGCACGTGGCTTTATCAGCAACTCGATTCTCATCCCGATTTCTGGATGCCTCCTGTGAAGGAGCTCCATTACTTTGATCAACTGAGCCGGGTTCAGCGCGCAGCGCGTCCGCGCTGCAGAGATGAGCGCGATCTTCGATTTCTGGAAAAGCTCAAGAGCCTCAGCGCTGAACCGCGTATCGACCTCGAGAATTACGGGCGGTTGTTCGAGTCCAAGGCATCACTTCTTTCAGGCGATATCTCCCCGAATTATTCGACCCTAAGTAATGAAATCATTCGCCAGATCGTTGAATACTTTCCAAACCTAAAGGTGATCTTTCTGGCGCGCGATCCGGTTGAGCGCGTGTGGTCGCACTTGTCGATGGAAGTGCGTTACCGCCAAATTGAGCCGTTTGATGTGACCGACATTGATGCAGTCAATCGGAATTTGCTCCGCCGGGGAATGCTTTTGCGTTCGTACCCAAGTGCCGTGGTTGCGCGATGGAAGCACTATGTCCCTGCGAAACAGTTTCGTGTTTATTTCTTTGATGATCTGCAAAGCAATCCCGCTGAATTGCGGCAGTCTATCCTTCGTTTCCTGGGTGCTGATCCAGACAAGCCAGGCAGCCGATTGGCGGCGGATCACAACAGCTGGACCAGGATGGAAAAGCTTCCGCTCACAAACAAGGTACGGTCGCATCTGGCCACGTTCTTCAAGAAGGAACTGAAGAACTGCGCAGCGCGGCTCGGCGGGCCGGCCAGGGATTGGCCCGCACGATATGGTTTTTAGTTCAGAGACGTTTCTGTAAAACCGTATGTCCCTTGCGTCCAAGGCGCAGTATTCAGCACAAGCCCGCGGCAACCAGCGCCGTTCGCGCTAAACAGACATTTACAAACTTATCACTAAATACTGACACTCTTAGCTTCCTGTCAGACGCGCTTCCGCAAGATCCAGGTCGCGCTGAATCCGCCGCAACGCATCGTCGTTGATCACGCGATCGTTTCGCAGGCGGATGATGGTTTGCCTTTCCACACGCAGCGCTTTGCGTTGCAAACGTTGATATTGCGGCGTGGCGATTTCGCCGCGGCAATCGTCGGGGTTGTCGGCGCAAAGTTGCAATTGCTCCACGCGTTCGTCGTACTCGGCACGCAAACGATCCACAGTATCGGGCGAAAACTCGCCGCTGGCGCGAAGCTTTTCGATTGATTCAATCGCCGCCTGGTTTGCTTCCAACCGTGCGACTCGCTCTTCTTCATCAGTTGAATTATCGGCTTTGATGCAAAGTTTTTGGATCACAATCGGTAGCGTCAGGCCTTGAAACAACAGGGTTACCAAAATCACACAGAAGGTCAGAAACAAAATGTAGTTCCTTCCCGGGAACGTGCGGCCGTCCGGTAAAACGTAGGGAAGCGCAAATGCGGCCGCCAGGGAGACGACCCCGCGCATTCCCGACCAGGCCATGACCGCCACATTTTGCCACTCCGGGACAGGCTCGCGCCGACGCACTCCCCTGTACAGGAGAAAAGGCAGATACGCGCCCGGAAAAACCCACGCGATCCGTACCAGCACAACTGCAGCGCTCACCACAAGCGCATTCTCAATGGGCGAAAGAAGAGACTCGCCCCTGAGCGATCGCAGGATTCCCGGCAATTGCAAACCGATGGCCGTGAAAACAAAACCGTTCAGAAGGAACACCACGATTTCCCAGAAAGCGAACGCCTGCAAACGATAACGCGCCGTCACAATCAGTGGAGAGTGCCAGCCAAGATAAATTCCGGCGGCAACCACAGCCAGGACGCCTGAGACGTGCAAGCGCTCCGCCGGTAAATACGCAAGAAACGGCGTGAGCAACGAAATGGTTATTTGCACTGGTGGATCGTCGAGATGTCGATGCACCCATCGAATCACCCCGCCGACGAGCAAGCCAAATCCTATTCCGCCCGCCGCGGCCCAGACGAAACGCAAAGATGCCTGGCCCAGTGAAAATTTGCCTGTCATTAGCGCTGCGACTGCAAACTGCAGCGCGACCAGCGCCGTGGCGTCGTTCAACAGACTTTCACCTTCCAGAATGCTAACGATCCGGTGTGGCACTGCCAGACGGCGAATCACACTCGTAGCCGCGACCGCATCAGGCGGAGAAACAATTGCGCCCAAGGCAAAAGCCGCTGCCCACGGCAGGGACGGAATTAACGAGTGCGCCACGCAGGCGACCACGATAATTGTGAAAAGCACCAAGCCAATGGCAAGCAGGACGATTGGCCGCAGATTTCGCCGAAAATCGCGCCACGAAGTGAACAACGCAGCTGGGTAAAGCAATGGTGGCAGAAAGAAATAGAAAACAATGTTTGGATCCAGTTTCACCTCCGGCAGATGCGGAACGAAACTCAAGACCAGACCGACAAGCACCAGCACGACCGGGTACGGCACCGCCATCTTGCGCGCGATCAGAACTGACGCCGCGACGACCGTGAACAGAAGAACGATAATTTCCGCCTGATGCATGATCAGCTGCGGGACTGATGGAGCAGCAGGGTAACGGAGTAATGCGTCAAAGCTGTTTCACTACTCCGCCACTCCAACACTCCATTACTCCATCGCTGCTTGCTTTGCCCGCGCGCGATTTGCCTGAAGCTCAGCGAGGTGTTTTTCAGACCAGCGGCAAAGCGCGTGCAACGGTTCGATCAAGGTTCGGCCCAATCTCGTGAGAGAGTATTCCACTTTGGGAGGTACAACGGGATGAACGGTGCGTTGCACCAGGCCGTCGCGCTCAAGGCTGCGCAGCGTCTGTGTCAGCATCTTTTGCGAAATGCCGCCAATCTCGCGCTGCAGCGCGGCATAACGCATCGTTCCGCGCGCCAGAATCTGGATAATGAGAGCCGTCCATTTATCGGCAATTCGGTCGAGCACCAGCCGGGAAGGACACTGCGCATCCAGCACGGAAGGGGCAGAGGACACTTTTCGCACGTCCCTGTGTAAAACAATTCTCCTTGACGCGCAAGTGGAGAGTAACACTCCAGAAGATGTGTATGCATAGAAATCATATGTAGTTGACTGACGGTTTGGCTGTACGAAATTTGGATATGACAATTACATCTCTTACGAAGGGAAACGCTGTGCCGATGGATTTTCTCTTAAACGACAGGGACTCTGCTCCATCACAGGCGAACAGGGACCTCGACACAGTTGCAGCAGACCAGGACGATGCCGGCTTGCTCGATGCATATTCGCGTACGGTCGTGAGTGCCGTCAGGCGCGTTTCGCCAGCCGTTGTGAACATCGACGTTAAACAACGGATTAACGTCCAGCGCGGAACACGCGAGTTGAGCGGCAACGGGTCGGGTTTCATCATCACGCCCGACGGATTCATTCTGACTAATAGCCACGTCGTCCATGCAGCGAATTCCATCACCGTAAATTTGCCCGACGGGCGCGAATACCCGGCGCAAGTGGCCGGCGACGATCCAGACACCGATCTGGCCGTGATTCGCATCGATGGGCCGCAACTCACTCATGTGCGCCTGGCCGACTCGGAAAATTTGCGCGTGGGTCAAATCGTAATCGCGATTGGAAATCCGCTCGGTTTCCAAGCCAGCGTCACTGCCGGCGTGATTAGCGCACTCGGTCGCTCAATGCACGCCCAATCGGGTCGCTTGATTGACAACATTATTCAAACCGACGCCGCCTTGAATCCGGGCAACTCCGGCGGACCATTGGTTAATTCGGCCGGCGAAGTGGTGGGCGTAAACACGGCCATGATTCGACCGGCGCAAGGCATCTGTTTCGCAATCGCAAGCAACACGGCCAAATTGGTTGCTGGATGGCTCATTCGTGACGGACGCATCCGGCGCGGTTACATCGGCGTGGCCGGGCAGAACGTTCCACTTCACCGGCGGATCGTCCGATTTTATGGTTTACCTCTCGAGACGGCTGTCCTCGTTGTTTCCGTTGACAAGAATAGTCCCGCAGAGCGCGCTGGATTGCGCGAGGGAGATGTGATTATTGCTTTCGACGATGAGGCTATTGCGAGTGTTCATCATTTGCACAAAGTTTTGGTCGGCGAACAAATTGGCGTCAGTGCCAGGCTCACAGTCATTCGGCACACCGAGAAATTAGAGTTGTCGATCTTACCGGCCGAATCGCCATCGAAGTGACGGTGCAGCGTAAGCCGTAAAGTATCTGGGCTGCAGACACAGTCAGTGACGGTGCAATGCACTGTCACTGCCATCCACTTTGCTCCTTTGTCGAGGATTTTAAATGCCGGTTCTTTGCCGATGACTGTCACTTTCTCGCTCCGACTCAGCGCGGCGGCGTGGGCTGCGGCGGCGGGGACGGGCGCGGCCTTGGTGTCGGCGTAGGTCTGGGCGCAGGTGTTACGGTTGGAGTTGAACTCGCTGTCGCTGCGGAGTGGGAGTTGGCGTAAGGGTTGCTGAGGGCTTTGCAGCCGGCTCGGCTATCTCTACAGTCAAACTAGTTCGCCATGAAAATTCTGGTCGTTGGCAGCGGGGGTCGCGAACATGCGCTTGCGTGGAAACTGAAGCAATCTTCGGATGTGGAGCGTATCTTCTGCGCACCGGGGAACGCTGGCACTGCCGAAGTTGGCGAGAATGTCGCGATTTCTGCCAGTGATTTTGGGACGCTCGCCCGTTTCGCAAGAAAAAACCGTATCGACCTGACGGTAATCGGTCCGGACGACCCACTTGCCGCAGGAATTATCGATTATTTTGCTGGTGAAAACTTGCGTGCGTTTGGGCCGACGAAATCGGCGGCGCGCATCGAGGCCTCCAAAATTTTCGCAAAAGAACTGATGCGCGCGCAGAAAATCCCTACAGCCGAGGCGAGAACGTTTTCCAACAGCAGTGAAGCGCTGCGTTACTGCGAGCGATTGAAATTTCCGGTCGTGATCAAAGCGGACGGCCTTGCTCTCGGAAAAGGAGTCGTCATCGCCGCGGATACTGCCGCGGCCAGAGCCGCAATCGATGAGATGATGAATCGGGCCCGTTTTGGCGATGCAGGCCGGCGCATCGTGATCGAGGATTTCTTGCGTGGGACGGAATGTTCGCTGCACGCCCTGGTGGACGGAAGCAGTTATCGTCTGCTGGAATCGGCGCGCGATCACAAGCGCGCGCTGGACGGCGATAAGGGGCCGAACACGGGCGGGATGGGCGCGCTCAGCCCTGCCGACAATTGGAATAGGAAACTGCAATCGCAATTCGAAGCGGAAATCATGCAACCGCTCCTACGCGGTCTTTTGCAAGAGGGGATCACATTTCGCGGACTTCTTTATCCTGGGCTAATAATGACGGACGATGGCCCTCGTGTACTGGAGTTCAATTGCCGTTTCGGGGACCCCGAAACACAGGTGCTCCTGCCCCGGATGAAATCCGATCTATCACCGCTGTTGGAAGCGACAATTGATGGAAATCTCAGCAAGCGTGCGATTGAGTGGGATACACGTGCTGCCGTCACGGTCGTGCTTGCCTCTGGTGGTTATCCTGGCAAATACGAAACCGGAAAAACGATTTCGGGTCTCGACGAAGCGGCAAAGCTTGAAGACGTCCAGATTTTCCACGCCGGTACCAAGCGCGCCAACGGCGAACTTAAGACGGCTGGCGGTCGCGTTCTCGCGATCACAGCGCTTGGATCAACGCTCGAAGCCGCACGCGCCCGCGCATACGAAGCTGTCGTCCGCATTCATTTCGAGAACTGCCACTATCGGCGCGACATTGGTTTAGGACGCTGCTGAAATTCTCAAATGGCCAACTGAAGAACTTCAAATTCGATATTCAGATTTCGAATTTCGCGCAATTAAAAAATGCGTTATAGGTCGGCATCTGTTTCCAATGTCTCAATTCACATCGTTGTCCTTCGTTAGCTTCTTCCTGGCGATAACTGCGCTGGGGCAACTTCCGACGCCGACCGTAATGGCTCCGGGCACGGCTGCCGCGCCAAAACCAGCCGCGGCGCCTTCGCCCTCGTCCAGCCCGACAACAGAAGACCTGGTCAATTCGCTAGGCCCGGCTGACCTGCAGGCCGTCATCACGCTATTAAAGACTAATTTTACAAACCCTGATGCAATCACAGATATCGAGTTGAATCGGGCGACCGTCGAGGGCCTTACAATGCGGCTGCCGCGCGGGGTAATGCTTTTGCCCGGCAAAGAGAACGCGCCGGCGGAAGCGCGGAGCCTCTTTTACAATGAGATTATCGGAGGGCACATCGGGTACCTGCGCATCGGTTCGCTAAACCCAGCTAACCTTCAGGCCTTGGACAGGAGCCTGAGCAATTTCGCCGCGAAAAACGTGAACGCGGTAATCGTCGATCTTCGGGCCAGTCAGGCGACGACTGATTTGCCGCTGGCCGCTGAATTTGCGAAGCGGTTTTGTCCCAGGGGCAAAACGCTTTTTACCCTGCGCAAGCCCTCGGGTCGTCAAGACCGCGTCTTTAAATCGGATCGTGATCCGGCGTTTCGGGACCTGGTCATGGTACTCACCGATGGTGACACAGTTGGTGCAGCAGAGGCGATCGCTGCCGCATTGCGATTTTACAACAAGGCCCTGGTCATCGGGCAAACGACTGCTGGTCGCGCAGCTGAATACTCCGATCTGTCACTGCCGAGCGGCAAAATTCTACGCGTGGCCGTGGCGGAAATGGTTTCCCCCGACGGTCGTCCACTGTTTCCGGACGGGATAAAACCAGATTTGCCTGTCGACATGTCGATGGCAGACAAGCGTCAGATTTTCCAACTCAGCAGCGAAAAAGGAATGGGGCCCTTTGTTTACGAAGGCGGCCGCCCCCACCTGAATGAGGCAGCGCTGTTAGCTGGGACTAATCCCGAGGTTGAAGCAGCGGAGGCCGCGCAGCAGCGCCGTGGCCGCGCGCCGGAAAAGCCGCCGGCACACGATCCGGTATTGCAGCGCGCACTGGATGTAGTTACCTCGCTGGAGGTTTACCAAAAGCGATAGGCACTGCGTCTTCGACGATGTGGTTGCCCTTTAGTTTGCGAGTAATGCCGAGCCTTGTTCTCGCCAGGCAATCGGTAGTCGTTCTGAGTTGAGAGATTTTTCGATTTCGCTCAGAATGGCAAAGAAGTGACACCGCTCGAAGAACGCATCGGCTACAAATTCCGGAACTCACTTTTACTGGCAGAGGCGCTCACGCATCCCAGCCTTGGCCATGAGGCGCAACGCTATCATTTTGATTATCAGCGCTTGGAATTTCTCGGCGACGCCGTGCTCCAGCTTGTTATTACCGAGTATCTGTTTCGCCATTTTGGAGCCGAAGCCGAAGGACAACTAACAAAACTGCGTTCGCGCCTGGTTTCTCGCGAAGCGTTGCGGGCGCATGCAGCTACACTGGACCTGGGACGTTACATTTTGATGGGACGCGGCGAAGAAAGCAGCGGTGGCCGGGGACGCACGTCCACATTGGCCGATGCGTTTGAAGCGCTCATCGGTGCCATTTACCTCGATGGCGGTCTCGGAGCAGCGAAAGAGTTCATTTTGACCCAGACTCGCGGTGAGCTCGACCTACTTGCGGAGACACCCGTGGACATCAATCCCAAGGGCCAACTTCAGGAGCTGTTGCAAAGCATCTCGCCGCGCAGTCCGATCTACGAATTAATTTCCCAAAGCGGGCCCGAGCATGAGAAGATATTTGTTTCCCAGGTTGTTTGGGAGGGAATTGTTCTTGGTCAGGGCAGCGGCCGGAGCAAGAAACAAGCGGAAACTGTGGCCGCAATCGAAGCAATGCAGTTAAAGCGCTGGGAGAAGAAAGAGAACCCCGGCGTGTAAGATCGCTGTAGCCGCCGACCTCTGCGTATTAAACAGCCAAGCGGCTACAGAAAATGCCTGAGCGCTTGCAAAGTCTCGCCAGAGTGCGAAGTCCAATCCAAATGTCGCGCGATTGAGTCTGTCACGAATTTCTTGCCCTCTGTGATCGCCTCTTCTAGAGACAGGCCTTTGGCAAGACCTGCTGTGATCGCCGCCGAATATGTGCAGCCCGTGCCATGAGTCGCGACTCCGAAAACTTTCCGGGCTGAAAACTCGGTAACTTTCCCATCGACAAACAGAAGATCGACGGCGCGCTCCCCCGTCAAGTGACCGCCTTTAAGAAGGATTGAAGTTCTGAATTTCTTCTCCAGCTCTTTCCCCGCGACACGCATCGATCGCCGATCTTTAATTTTCATTCCAAGCAACTGCTCTGCTTCATCGAGATTTGGCGTAATCAGGCGGGCGAGCGGGAACAGTTCCTTCTCATAAGTTTCGATGGCCGCCGGTTCAAGGAGAGGATCACCGCTCGTCGCGACAACGACCGGATCGATCACCAGCGGAATCCGTGGCCCGAACGTCTTGTGTATGCCTTGTATCGTCTTCGCTACGGCGGAAATGATTTCCGCCGAGCAAAGCAGACCAGTCTTGATCGCAGTGATCGGAAAACTTTTTGCGAGCAATTCGATTTGCTGGCGAATGATTTTCACGCTCACCGGCTCAATCCGTGAAACTTTTCCGGGAATCTCCGCGACGATGCACGTGACGGCGGTCAATCCATAAACACCAAGCGCTGAAAAGGTCTTGAGGTCAGCCTGAATACCAGCGCCTGCGCTGCTGTCGGAACCGGCGATGCTCAGTGCAACTGGAACGTTTTTAGTTGAACGTTGGGCGTTGGACGTTGGGTGTTCGGCGTTTGCTTTCGCATTCACACGCGTTACGGCGCGCCCTACCACCTACGTGCCGTCGTTGCCTATCGCTTCGACCGGACAGCCTTCCATCGCCTCCTTGCAAAGTCCTTCTTCTTCCGGCGTCTCCGGTTGTTTATAAACGTAGGAATGGCCGCCGTCATCGTTCCGCTTGAAATTGGCAGGCGCGGTTTCGCGGCACAAATCGCAATCGATGCATTGATCATCGACATAGAATTTACCTGGTACGTTTTCGGCGTATTTGTTCGCTGCATCGGCCATGGTTTTTCCCGTAAAGTGAAGTGGAACGCTAGGAAGAAACGCTCGCGGTGCAAAACAATTTGCGCCTTAACGTGATTGCACGCAACCACCAGATACCGCTGACACGTTAAGGGGTAATAGATCAACCACTTCGGATGAAAAAGGAAATCGCCACGACCGTGCGAGCTTTTGCCATTGAGCTGGCGATCTACGCGCTTCTTGTCGTCGCCTACTTTTTCCTGGTGCTGCATTTGCTCGGAGCATGGCTATACGGACTCGAAATTCATCATCGATACACCTATGCCGGACTTGCGATTTTACTCGTGATCGGTCAGGCCATTCTGCTTGAAAGTCTCACGACTTTCCTGATCCGTCTCATTCGCGGCCGCTCGGAGTAACGCCATGTTTTTCCCAATCTCAGGAGCGCACATCAGCCCGATCTATCTCGCGGCGATTGGGTTTCTCATCGGTCTCCTTGGCGGATTCTTCGGAGTTGGTGGGAGCTTCCTTGCCGGCCCCGCCCTCCGCCTTGCCGGTTTGGACTGGAATTTCGCAGTGGGCACCGATCTGGCGCAAATTGGCGGAACATCACTGGTGGCGGCGAGACGACACCGCGCCTTGGGAAACATCGATTTCCGTCTCGGATTCATTATGGCGCTGGGCACAATCGGTGGCGCGGAAGTCGGCGCGCAGGCGATCCAGATATTGAAACGCGCGGGCAATGTAAATTTTGTGGTAAGCATTGTCTCCATCGTCGTCTATTTGTGCGTCTCCGCGTTCATGCTCTGGGAGAGCCGAAAGACATTGTTGTCGCGAAAAGGACAATCGCCAGCCGGCACCACAGAGGATGCCAGATCAAAAAAAGATCATTCCGCATTTGCGCATGTCAGCCGCGCGATTCAACGGTTGAAAATTTCGCCAATGATCGCTTTGCCGGCTTCGGGGATAAGAGCGATTTCGCTCTGGATCATTCTTTTGGTCGCGTTCGTCGGTGGATTATTCAGCGGCTTTCTCGGAGGCGGCGCCGGTTACATTCGGATGCCGTCCATGGTTTACGTGCTGGGAATCCCCACGCACCTGGCAGTGGGCACTGACCTTTTCGAAATTATCATCTCCGCCAGTTACGGCACATTCAGCCACGCGGTGAAAGGCAATGTGGATATTTTGATCGCACTGGTTATGCAAACCGGTGCCGCCATCGGTGCGCAGATCGGTGCCATCTCTACGCAATACTTTGCCGGTCCCAAGATTAGGCTCGCGTTCGTTCCGTTACCGCTAATCGGCGCAGCCATTGTCATTTATACAATGATCAGCGGCCATAAATTGTAAGTGCAATGAACATTTTGCTTTGCAGCGATGGAATGCCAGCCTCCGAGCATGCGATCGAATTGGTGGCACTGTTAGCGGGCCCGCTAACAGCTGAAATCACTCTTCTCGGTATCGCCGAAAAGTCGAGCGATGAGCGGCCGCTGCGTGAAGCGCTCGAAAAACAGGCGCAAACCCTCCGGATAGAGAATGCGCGGCTGGATATCGTCGTGCGCGCCGGTGAACCGGTGCGCCAGATTCTCGATCAAACATCCAAAACGAGCTACGACCTGGTCATTATCGGTGCGCGATGGACGGGAGCCAGTGGGCATTACTGGCGCTCAGAAAAAACATACGAATTGATCAAAGCGATACAGCCGCCGGTGCTGGTGGCAATCGGCGAACGCAAACAGTTGAAACGTTTTCTCGTTTGCACAGGCGGAAAAGAATTCATCGAACCAGCGGTGCGATTTACCGGCGGGATTGCGGCTGCTGTGGGCGCATCAGTCACGCTCCTGCATGTGATGGCCGAGCCACCTGCCATCTATGTCAATCTTGTACAGTTAGAGGAGAACGTTGATCAGCTGCTGGAATCCAAATCGGAGCTTGGGACAAATTTGCTCCGGGAAAAAAAAGAGCTCGAACGCCTCGCGGTTCCGGCCGCAGTGCGCCTTCGGCATGGCATTGTAATCGATCAAGTCTTCGAAGAAGTCCGCGCAGGCGATTACGATTTGATCGTGACCGGCACCTCACAGGCGCGCGGTCTGCTTGGTCATTACATCATGGGTGATCTGACCCGCAGCATTTTGAACCGCGCCAATTGTCCCGTACTCGTTGCACGCGCCGGAAAACCGAAAGCCACCAGAACTCTCTGGATAGCCATCAAAGGGTTATTTGGCAGACGCTAAAGACGACCACACGGTGGTAACCGCAGGCAAATCGTCCTCCTTCTCGCCGTCATCCTCGTGCTCGAAATAACGGAGTATCGAGAACGAGAACGACGACGAGGACGGAGAGCAAGAAACATGCAAACGCCCGACCAACCAACTCTGCGCAGCAGGCGGGTGCGCCGTTGGCTTGGGCACCTTTGGCGTGAATGGACAATTGAAAGTTGGCGCCCGATCGCCCCCGCTTTCACGAAACCCGAGCCCTTCCAGTGGAACGACGCCAAAGTAACGGCGACCTGGATCGGTCATGCCACGGTGCTCATCAATTTCTTCGGCATCAACATTCTGACCGACCCCGCGCTCTTTCCACGCATTGGGATTCGGCTGCCGGGATTTACCATTGGTCCGAAGCGATTAACTGCGCCAGCGCTTCAATTTCATG
>DASREQ010000068.1:0-22736 GCA_035651975.1 Candidatus Udaeobacter sp. | reverse complement strand
CCTCCGGTCGTCGCGGGGGGACTGCGCGGTTTTATCGCGAAATTCACGGTGCTCAAGGGAGCACAACGCGAGCTGTGGCTCACGTTCCTGATCAAGTTCCTCATCTACACTGCTTACTCGGTCACGAACAAAACGATGGTGCTATGGCTGTCGAAAGATCTCGGCTTTAGCGATCAAGCGGCAGGCGCACTGGTCGGCTGGGTCTGGGCGCCGGCAATGACTGTCTTCACGTTGCTTGCCGGCTCGGTCACGGATGCGATCGGCCTGCGCCGCACGTTTTTCCTCGGCGTCGCCATTTGCACCGTGGCCCGCAGTGTAATGGTCGTTACCACAACTCCATCATTAGCGCTCGCCTGCGGAGTTCTACCGTTGGCCGTCGGTGAAGCGCTAGGGACGCCGGTGCTCTTGGCCGCCACGCGATGCTACTCCACCACAGCCCAACGATCGATTTCATTCTCGATCATTTACTCGATAATGAACATCGGTTATGTGGCCGCCGGGTTTCTATTCGATTACATCCGCCAGCTGAATTTGCATGTCAGTCTCTTCGGATTTGAGCCAACCTCATATCAGCAACTTTTCATGGTCAGCCTGATATTCGAGATCGTGCTGTTCCCCGTGATTTATTTTGTTCGCCGAGGAGCGGAAGCAACCAACGGAGGACCCGTAATTGATGAATCGTCTGGCGCTCGCGGGACCGCGCCCGCGTTTTGGAGCGGTATCGGAGCGACAGTTCGAAAAAGCGCGGCGGATACAGCGCATCTTTTCGGAAAGCTTATCGGCCAGTCTGCATTCTATCGGCTGCTTGCTTTTTTCCTCTTCATCGGATTTCTCAAAGCAATCTTTTTGCAGATGGATTATGTGTTTCCGAAATTCGGTATTCGCGAGCTCGGGTTTAATGCTCCTGTGGGCAAGCTTGCCGCAATCAACGCGATTATAATTATTTTCCTGGTGCCGATCGTAGGCGCACTCACCCAGAAGTTTGCAGCTTATCGGATGGTTGTGATTGGTGGAGCGATCTGTGCCGCCGGAGTATTTATCATGGCGCTACCGACGCAATGGTTCCAGGCCGCGGCTGACAGTCTGATCGGCCGATGGCTTGGCCACGGCTACCTCGGATTACAAGGGAGTATTCACCCCTACTACATCATGTCTGCGCTGTATCTGGCTGTATTCTCCATCGGAGAAGCCTTTTACTCGCCGCGAGTCTACGAATATGCCGCAGCGATTGCGCCCAGAGGGCAGGAAGCATCGTACGGCTCGCTGGCCTACCTCCCATTCCTTGTTGGTAAGATTCTTGTGGGAGCCGGCGGATGGTTGCTGGCTGCATTTGTTCCGGAACACGGTCCGCGCCATCCGGCAACGATGTGGCTTATCTTTGCCTTGGCGGCATCGGTCGCGCCAGTCGGGTTGATTGCGTTCCGTCGCTACATTCGCGTCCCCGAAGCCGGTCGGCCCAATTGATCGGAAAAATGGCCTGGCCGGATCGAAACTTCGCGCCTGTCTTTCCGGAGAAGGAATGTGAGAAGAATGATGCGATCCGACTTGTCATGCAACAGGCGCCACATCGGCAGCTCCATCCACGGCTCGTTCTTTTGGCGTCCATTGCCAGGTTACGCCCGGCCATTCTTTAGCTTGTTTGCGAATTCAATTAAAGAGGCTCGATCTTGCGCCTGTACCAATTGCCAGAGAAAACAATCGCGTGTAGATTGTTTGGCACTCTCGGGGAAGTCAGGGAAGGCTAAGGGATCGATCAAAACTTCAGACTTCAGGGTATGAACAGCACACACTTGATACGTCCGCATCATGGCTCTCATAAGACGCTTTGGTTTGGTTTGCTTGGAGCGATCGTTGTGATTGTCGGCTCGATTTTGCTCGCCTATGCTCAAACGCAGAAAAAAGAAGCCGAGAAAATGAATCCAACCAAGCCAATGCCCAGCAATGTTGAATTGCAAAAACAATTGACCAAGGACCAGTATCACGTGACGCGCGAATGCGGGACGGAAACTCCGTTTCAGAACGCCTATTGGGACAATCACCGGCCGGGAATCTATGTCGACATCATTACCGGCGAACCGCTGTTCAGTTCGCTGGATAAATTCGATAGCGGCACCGGATGGCCAAGCTTCACCAAGCCGATCTCGAAAGATAGCGTAGTGGAGAAAAGAGATTCCTCGCACGGAATGGAGCGCACGGAGGTTCGAGGAAAATCAAGCGACTCGCATCTCGGCCACGTGTTCAACGATGGTCCCGCGCCAACTGGCGAACGTTACTGTGTGAATTCCGCGGCGCTGCGCTTTATTCCTGTCGAAAAGTTGAAAGAGGAAGGCTACGGCCAATACCTCTCTCTCTTCCAATCGCCGCAGGGCCAACAGCAGCAGCAAGGACAGCGCGAATAGCGGAGAGTGGCGAATGGCTTCGCCACGGCAAATCGTTACTCGTTGAATCGTTAAATCATCGGCCGATGTAACGAGTCACGTTGGGAACGCAGGTTTCGCTCTTCATTTATTGGTCATTCGGACTTCGTCATTTTGACCTGTCTATTGGTCCTCAAGGTCTCTTTTTGAAACGCCTCGTCTGATACGCTAATTTAGTCTGATCCACCATGACCAGGGACGATTTCGATTACGCCATTGAAAACACGCGGGTGATTGTCGCTCCTGAGCGACAGATCGCGACCTTCGGCAGCACCAGTTTCAATTTTTATCTCGTTTCGGAGCTGATGGATCGGGTCGATCAGGTTCGGATTCGCAATGGAAAAATTCATGCGGAGCGCCCGCAAATTCTTACACCGGAACATTATCGTCGGTTGTTGTTGGAAGGTTTCGGAGAAAAAGCGGAGCGATACGTCGATCAACTACGCGAGCATGCCCGAAACATCGCAGTGCTTCGTTACGGTTTTCAGTTCCGTAAAACCGATCTGAGCGAGCAGACGCTGCGCGACTCAATGGATTCAGTCATCAATCGCACCAGACATCGCGTCGAGAGCGCGAATGAACCGCTCAGCGCGGTCATCCAGGGTGTCGATGACGCATGGGAAGTATGCCTGCTGAAATTCACCATCGACCTGGTCGAACGCTCCTCCGGTGGTAATCTGGGAGACTTTCGCAAGCGGGGTTTGTTATAGCATCACCCGGGCGGGTTCATGATGCTGGCGCTGCCAACCGCCGCAGCTTCAAAGATGTTCTTTAATAAACGCGCCGGCGCTGTCGAGCGAGCGGCGGCCGGGTCCAAGATGAGCGTTCCATAACGGCCATGCATGAATCATCTTTGGCCAGATTTCCAAAGTCACACGGACATCAGCTGCGCCTGCGACAGCCGCAAAACGAGTCGCATCATCGAGTAACGTCTCGGCAGAACCCACTTGAATTAGCGTTGGAGGAAAACCGTTGAGATCGGCATACAGAGGAGAAACTCCAGGGTCTTTTCTATCCATTCCCGCAGGCAGATATGCAGCGGCCAATTCATTCAAATATGGTTTGTGAATGAGCGGATCGACCGCCTCCTTGCTCAGAAGCGTCGAACCGGACATCGTCAGATCCGTCCAGGGCGAAATGAGCCATGCGCAAGCCGGCAACTCCTCATCCGCATCGCGCAGCCGACTGATCAACGCAACGGTGAGGCCGGCCCCGGCGCTGTCCCCACCAACCACGATGTGTGTAGCGGGAATATCCTGGTCCCGCAGAAAACGCCATGCCGTCAGCGCATCGTCGTAAGCTGCGGGGAACGGATGTTCAGGGGCCAATCGATAGCCAATAGCCAGGGTCCGCATTCCAGCGGCCCGACCCGCTTCAGTCACCAGGCGCCGGTGACTCACGATCGAACCGCAACAGTAGCCGCCACCATGAAAATACATCAAGACGCGAGAGGGATCGCTGCCGGAAACGATCGACCATTCCCCTGAAACACCGCCAGCATCAACTGCCGTCAGCTTTACGTCCTCGCCCACAGGCCAAATGGAACCGACATCATCCAGGCGCTTTCGCCGCTCAAGCCATCCAACAGGTCGTGGCTTGGAACTTAATAGCGCGCGGATCGCCTCGATTTCACTTTGAGCCATCGCGTTTAGGTAAATATTAGACTACAGATTCAATCCCCGTACAAAGTTTCGGCTTTTGTCAGCGCTTAGACCTTGTCATTCTGCGCGCTCGACCGGCAAGTGAAAAACTATCTCCAGCTTAATCTAAGTCTGTTCTACTGGATTTTGATTGCGCCGTTTACCGGACAATTTTTCAAGATTGCGCCGATCTTCAGACAAATGGTGGCCATAGGCGTGCGCGCGACGCCGATGGTGGCGCTGACCGCATTCAGCGTAGGTGTGACCCTCGCGATGCAAGCCGCTCATTCTCTCGAAAGTCTCGGCGCGCAAATCTACATTCCGGACCTGGTCATACTCACGCTTTTACGCGAAATGGGACCGGTCCTGATCGCCGTAATCGTAATCGGCCGCAGCGGCTCAGCGGTCGCGGCGGAACTGGGAACAATGAAAGTGTCCGAGGAAATCGAAGCGCTCGAGGTGATGGCAATCAATCCCATTCAATACCTGGTCGTCCCACGCTTCCTCGCAATGATGGTGATGCTTCCCGCGCTTACGATCTTTGGAAATTACATCGGCATCCTGGGCGGCTGGGCAGTCTGCCGTTTCGCGCTCGATTTTAATACTGCTGGATACGTGATGGAAGCCCTGCAAAGCGCCGACACCTGGGATTTGTATTCCGGGATGATCAAGAGCGTCGTTTTTGCGTGGATCGTCATCACCATTGCGTGCAACGCAGGATTGACTGTGGAAGGCGGTGCCGAAGGAGTTGGCCAGGCGACAACCGCTTCGGTCGTGCAGGCGTTGCTGGCAATGTTGGTAATGAACGCAGTGCTGACGGGGATCTTTTTCTTTGGCGCATGAGAGAGAATGACGAACGGATGACGAAGTCCAAAAATCGAAAGTTGCGGGCAAAGGATTTGTACTGGGACGAACGTTCAGAAACCGTTGTTCGTGAAGGACCAGAGGCGAATCGCGTTTACGACTTGGAGGAGCGGACGGCGCGAGTTGGAGAAGCAGTCATGGACTTAGCAAAAACAATACCACAGAATCCAGTAACCAGCCGCATCATCAATCAACTTGTGGGCGAAGCGACCAGTGTCGGGGCGAATTACGTGGAAGCGGATGGCGCAGTCTCAAAGAAGGAGTTTCTGAAATCGATTGGGACATGCAAGAAAGAGACCCGTGAAGTAAAACATTTTCTGCGCATGACGGTTCGGGCAATCCCTGAATTGAAACCGCAAGCACGCAAACTCTGGATGAAGCCAGAGAACTACATCTGATTTTCTCAAGAATTTGGAGAACCGGCAGAAATGAATGACCGACTGAAATCAGCGATTCATAAGCGAAGAACACTGGCTCCGTTCGTCATTCAAGCTTCGTCATTAATTCGTCGTTCGTCATTTTGATCATGCCCACTGACTCTCCGATCATCCAGGTAGAACGCCTCGTCCGAAAATTCGGAGATCGCACAGTGCTCGATGACATTTCCTTTAATGTTCATTACGGCGACACACTCGTTATCATGGGCGGAAGCGGCTGCGGCAAGAGCACCCTCCTGCGGCACATGATCGGTTCGATGAAACCGACCTCAGGTGTCGTCAAGCTTTTTGGCAAAGAAATCACAACCATGAAGGAGCGCGAGCTGGAGCATGTACGTCTGCGATTCGGGATGCTATTTCAATCCGGCGCATTACTGGCCTCGCTCACAGTGGGCGAGAATGTGGCTCTGCCGCTCCTGCAACATACTGACAAGTCCCCCGACGAAATCGAACAAATCGTGAAACACAAACTGGAAATGGTTGGTCTGACGGGGTTCGAAGACCTTAAGCCGGACGAGATCAGTGGCGGAATGAAAAAGCGTGTTGGGCTCGCACGCGCGCTTGCTCTCGACCCGGAACTGTTGTTTAGCGATGAGCCGACCTCAGGACTAGACCCGATTATGACCGCAGTCGTAGATGAACTCACTCTGAAACTGACACACGGGACCCACATGACCGCGGTGGTAGTGTCCCACGACATGACCAGCGCATTCCGTATCGCTACGCGGATGATTATGCTTGGTCGTGGCGGTATCGTCGCGCAAGGTACGCCGGATGAAGTTCGCGCAAGTTCAAATCCAGAAGTGCAACAATTTATCCACGGCGAAGCTGACGGGCCGGTCCCGTTGAACCTTTCGCAGCAAACACACGAGGATCACCCGTGTGTGAAACCGCGGCCGTATGTCTCTGCGCGGGGAAGGTTCCATCGCAAAACAGCATGAAAGGAATGACGAAGCACGAATGTCGAACGATGAAGGAATGCTCAAATGACGACAAAAACGTATGAGTCACTGAGTTGTTACACTGTTAAATCGTATTTGCGATTCGACAATTTAACGTTGCAACGTTTTAACGTGGTCAAGCCATGAGCCTGATAAAGCGCAATCTGTCAGACTACTTCGTCGCACTATCTGTGATCGCGTGCAGTATTATCCTGCTCGGCGCGCTGACTTTCGCGCTTTCGGGGTATCGCCTCAAAAAACCGACACGAACTTTGCGGATCAATTATGAAGATGTGACAGGCATTAAGGTCAATTCCGAAGTCCGTTACGCGGGCGCGCCGGCGGGACGCGTGATCGCGATGCGTCATCTCACCGCTAAAGAACGCGACGCCAGCGCGAACAGGAAGGACGCGGTGCGAGTCACCGTTAGCCTGGATGAAGGAATTCCACCGCTGCCCACCGATGTAACCGCTACGCTCAGCTCCGACACAATGCTTTCGCCGAAATTTGTGGCCCTTTCCGCAGGAACGCCGGGAGGTCAGACGCTGGCAAATAACGCGGAGATCGAAGGTCACCCGGCATACGGCCTTGAACAAATCACCGCGCAAGCCGGGCCGTTGTTCGAAAATGCAGACAAGCTGCTCGATAACCTCAATGTGACCGTCACAGGGTTGAAGAAAGATCTTGGTGACTTCACGCCGAAGCTCGGCCCTCTGGCCGATTCGTTAAAAATGGACGTGGACAACTTGCAGAACATGATCACAAACCTCGAGGGCGTAGCCAAGGGCGCGGATAAGGTGTTCGGCTCAGCTGATTCGTTCATCAAAACGACCGACAAACAGCTTTCGGAAGATTTGAAGCAACTGCACGTGACTCTCTTGAACCTGAAAGTTGTCACCACATATGCAAAGGAACTGGTCGGAACGCTGGCTGCAAAGCCAAACCGCGTCATCTTCAGCGGCAAACCAGCAACGCTTACGCCGGAATCGGAAATCCTAAAAAGCTCAAAACCTTTGCCGGCACGAAGACCATGATCCCTTTGCGCAAATATGGTTGAGTGCTTTTTCCTGCGGTGTTACAATCGCGACCGGCGAGAGGATTTTGGAATTGGATGTCACGTCTCTTATGAACGTGCGAAAGATTCTTGAAGCGTTTGATCGCTACGTGCGAACTCTCTATTCAGGTTCTCTGGTGCACCAGAGTAACCAGTTTCATTAAATCTCTCTCGCCACTTCCTAACATCTCATGTCAGACCATGCCGGTTATGCTGCGGCGATCACGATACGCGACCGGGTGTTCAATGATGCGGTCTTGAGTGCCTGGCATTCCGGTCAGATCCGCCATTCGTTTTTTAAAACAATTCAGGAGAACCCGGCTCCAACTGCCAGCGTAAGTTTCTTTTTTCAATCGCCGCAGGCGAGATTTGTGCCTTTCGATCGGGTGGACGGGATTTTCCGGATCACCGGATGGGGAACGATCAGCCTGCGCGTTAATCCATTTCCTTTTCCGGCGGAGTCGCGAAATGTGCAGTGGCAGGCCGACCTTCTAATTACGCCCACGGCAAATTCTGCCAGGTCGATCGTTTTTCTTTCAGCTCAAAAGGCCAACTATCGTCTGATCGGTTGGCAATTCGACGTCCTGAGCGGCACGCCGTTCTCGTCTGCGGCCGAGGCGTATCTTAACGGCAACGATTTTAAGGGTCAGCTGCAAACGTGGCTGCAGGATGCTATCGGGGATCTCCTGTTTCCCATCGTCGACTTTAGCTTTCTCGGTCCCTTCAGCGGCATTTCGTTCACCACGATCGACCTTCAGTGCGTGGAGAATGCAATGATCATCGGCTTCAACATCGATATGGGTGGGTTTACGACAAACGGCGACAAGACGGCGCTGCACGATTTTGCCCGGGACAATGATGTTGCGGTCATCGTCAATCCCGATGCCATCAAGGCAATGATGCCCAGCGCCAACCAGATGGTGCAGGACCAGATCGACCAGTATGGGGCGACGCTCGAACGGCTCGACATAACTTGCGAAGAAGGCCGCTTCCGCGTCAGCGGACGCGCAAGCATGACCGGCGGCGCGGCCAATTTTTCGCTGGCGGCGCTGCCTCGAATGACCTACGGCCGGCCTGGAGCTTACATTCCGATGTACAAGAAGACGATGATCGTCAAAGGGCGCTCGTGGCTTGCCCTCTCATTCGTGGCGGCCGAGGTGAGTGTCGATATCGATCGTTCGGATTGGGTTATCCTTACCGAGACCGTGGGCGGAGTTCTCACGTTGGGCTTTCTCCCGTTCGCAGTTGAAGCGTTTCTTTCCGAGGTCGTTCGAAACATAACCGGCGGCATCCAGAGCGCAGATCTAAACACGGACGGGGTGACTCCGCGCGTGCGCAGGTTTGGTGACCCGCCCACTCGTTTCAAGATCGAGCAGTTCGAGATCCACACATCCGGAGTTTTCATCGGAATCAGTTCCAGACTAGAAGCGCCGGGCGCGAACCTCAGTGGAATCAGATCGATCCCTCGCAATTTTACCGGCCGTGGTGTCAGATACGAAGTCCAACTGCCTTTCGAAGCGCTTGAGAGCGACCCATTCCTGCATGTTCGCTGGACCGTGGTCGATCGCGACTCCGGCAGTGTTTTACTCGATCAGGATGGTCCGGCGCAAAATCGCCGGAGGCTTGAATTCACTCCGGGCGCCCTCGGGTCGCAGGTCAATCGGTTCGCGGTCGTGTGCCGCGTTTTTCGCGTGCTCGGTCCCTTCACGACAGAGCTTCTGAATGAGACGATCCATTTGGAGGTCGGATCGTTTCTGCCGCAGGGAGCGTTCGTTCGATGGCATTACTACGTCAAAAATCCGCAGATCAAATATGATGGAGCCGCGGAACAATGGTTATACACTGGCGACCAGGTAGTCGAACGGTGGTCGAAATTTCACCGCACGGATAAGCCCTGCAAGAACGCCAATCACCGCTCACGTTTTATCTATTTTGACGAGGTCCTCGACGATCTTCCCTTCCCAATCAACGACATCGCTGGTAACCGCTATCGTCTGTGCGACTACTGCTTCTTCGATGGCCCTGCCTCGACAATTGCTAAGCTCTGACGTTTAAAGGCGCCGATGCCCGGCGCTTTCGATATCGCCACATCAATTTCAAAAAGCAAATCGCGTCGCGCAGTGGACGAATCTTGCTCACTTGATCGGTGTAGATAGTCGTGATTTGGACCGATTCAACCCGGTATCCTTTGCGGCTGGCGATGATGAGCGCTTCGGTCTCGTAATCGAATCGGTCTCCGCCACCAAGTAACTCTGGAATCAATTGGTGATCCAGCATGCGAAAGCCGCACTGCGTGTCGGGGATCTCTTGTTCACACACCCGGCTGATTTGCCTGCTCATGTAACGATTCACGATGCGCCGGATGAATGGCATTCTGGCGACATTCTCCATGCGGTTGCCGATTAGGAACGTCGGCTGCGTCGCGCGCGATGCCGCCGTCAGGAACCGATCGATCTCCTCTGGGAGATGTTGGCCATCGGAATCGAGGAGGCTCACCCAGGTGATTTCTCGATCCAGTACGCCTACCGCATGGTCAGACGCATTCGCTGCGTTGAGCCAGTGCGCCAGTCCCGTTTTGATCGCTTCGCCTTTGCCGCGGTTTTCATCATGAGTAATCACGTCAGCGCCAGCTTCCCGCGCGCGTTGCGCGGTTTGATCGCTTGAGCCATCGTCGACGACGAGGACGTGGTCGAGTCGCTGACGGGTTCGACGGACGATGTCCCCGATATGTTTCTCATCCTGGTATGCAGGAATAACCGCGGCGGTTTGCGAACGAATCTGAGCGAGCGGATCGCGCTCCGGCTCCATCATTGCCGCACGACCGGATGAAAGTCGGCCGCGTGATAAGAGCTGCGAACCAGCGGGCCAGAGGCAACATGGAGAAAGCCTTTTCTGCGCGCTATGTCGCCGTAGTAATTGAACTGCTCCGGCGTGATGTACTCGACCACGGGCAGGTGTTTCGGAGTGGGGCGCAGATACTGGCCCATCGTGAGCACTTCACAGCCGGCCTCGCGCAAATCGTCCATGGTCTGAAAAAGTTCCGGCTCCTTCTCGCCAAGACCGAGCATGACGCCACTCTTGGTCACAACTTCCGACGAAAGTTCCTTTGCACGCCGTAGAACCTGCAGCGAGGTGCGATACTTTGCTCGCGAACGCACCAGCGGCGTGAGGCGTTCTACCGTTTCCATATTGTGATTGTAAATGTCGGGCCCGGCATCAAGGACAATCTGGATGCACCAATCCTGAGCGTGAAAATCGGGAACAAGCACTTCGACAATCACCGAAGGATCCATCTCCCGAATCGCCCCAATGGTGCGAGCGAAATGAGCGGCGCCGCCGTCCCCGAGATCGTCGCGCGCGACAGCCGTGATCACAACATGTTTTAATTTCATCCGGCACACTGCCTGGGCTACGCGCTGCGGCTCATCCTCTTCCAACGCGAAAGGCTTTGCCGTCGTCACAGCGCAAAATCCGCAGGCGCGTGTGCAACGATCCCCAGCGATCATGAAAGTCGCCGTGCCCTGGCTCCAGCATTCCCATCGGTTTGGGCATTGCGCGCTCTCACAAACTGTGTGCAAGCGCAGATCGGAAATGAGCGCCTTGGTTGAAAAGAAAACCGGATTCGATGGCAACCGCACTTTGATCCAGGCCGGTTTGTGCGGCTGATGCAACGCTGGATCAATTTTCGCGCAGGACATGACAAAGTGTTGAGCGTTAAGTTTTAAGCGATTCGCCTTACAAATCTGCCCTTAAAACCTGACACTTAAAACTTAAAACTTTTGCTACAGTCTCGTTCTGCCGGACAGCGCGGCTGAGAGTGTCAATTCATCTGCCGATTCAAGGCCGCCGCCGGCCGGAATACCACGGGCGATGCGCGTGAGGTTGACCGGTTTGTCCTTCAAGAGATCGACAACATAATTTGTGGTGGATTCGCCTTCCACATCGGCAGGCAGTGCGAAAATGATCTCGGTGATCTTTTCCTGATCGACGCGCTCCAGTAATTCTTTGATGCGTAAATCTTCGGGGCCAATATGATCGAGCGGAGAAATCTTGCCTCCGAGAGAATGGTAACGCCCGTGAAAGGCGTTGGTTCTTTCAAGGGGAAGAATATCTGTCGCTTGTTCTACGACGCAGAGCAGATCGGTCGAGCGTGAGGAATCCGCACAGATCTCGCATAATTCGGCGGCGGAGAAAAATCCGCACAGTTTGCAGGAACGAATCGCCTGGCGGGTTTCCGCGATAGCGCGCGAGATTTGCTCCGGCTGATCGTTCCGTGCTCGCACCATCCAGAGCGCTATCCGCTCCGCCGAGCGAGGACCCACTCCGGGCATTTGTCGTAATTGCGCAATCAAATTCCGGATCGCGACCGGATATTCCGTCCTTCTCAAAGCGCGCTCAGTTTTCTTCCAAAGGCGATTCTGTCAACTGCAGAACGAGCGGCTCGAGCCGGCGCAAATAGAATTGCAATGCAGGATCGTCTTCCCCCTCGGGTCCGCGTGCTTTCTGGAATTCAGAATACGCTTCCGCCCAACGTTTTTCACGATACAGAACCACACCGCTCCAGAAAGAATTTCTACGCGCCACATGCTCTGGCCTGGCTTCCGTCGCAAGCCAGAGCGGCTCGTAGATTTCGATTCGATCGTGCGAATTCATTCCGCTCACAAAATCAATGGGACGCGCGACAATCGTTTCGCTCACCCGGTCGAACGTAGCGGTATCAATTAAAATCCTTGATCCATAGCGGTGATTCAGCGCGCAGAACCGGCGCGCAAGCTCAATCGGTTCCCCACTCGCCAGGAGCGCCGGATGCACGCTGTCTTTTAGCGCGCCGGCAACAATCGCGCCGGAGCTGATACCTGCATGCATGTCCCAATCGCCAAAAGTTTCTTCGTTGTCCTTTCGTCGATCGCGGAACTTCTTTGTCAAATCGAGCGTGGCGCGCGCTGCCTCCTCCGCGTGTTGACCATCGGCATTCGGAAAACCAAAAATCGCAACCAAGCCCTCCCCGTCGGCAGCCTGTAGAAATGCTCCTCTTTCGATCAGGCCGTCGGCGGTCTCGCGAATAAATTTCGCCATGGTTTCAGCAAAACCGGCGGGATCAGAGTCAGTCGTGAATCCATGCCTGTTGGCAATGTCGCAGACCACAACTGTCGCTTCGTACGCTTTCGCCTGACCGTCGAACGGGATTGTCCCGTTGCTGACACGACGAAATTCTTTTTTCGAAAGGCGATTGGCAAAAATTGTCCGCACTAAATGCGAGCGGTCTTTCCGCAGGAAGGCCATCCAGCCCTCCGCGCCGGCTGCCGCCAGAGCGACCGCAAAAATGCAGGGAACCGGCTGGAAAAAAACCTGGTAAAGCGAACAGACCCACGAAAGCAGAAGGAGCTCAACCAACAAAGAGCCGAACAACAGATAGTTTCGCAACCGCTCCGTAGCTGCGATATTTCTCAGACTCAGCCAGGCAACACCCACAGCTATCAACAAGACAAAAACGTATTGCCATTTTTCGCCCACGACCCTCGTTGCCCGGGCATAATCGGAAACAAGGCTCGCAATACCAGCTTCAAAACCGGCTATCGCCCTCGTTGCGTGCAAGACCCCTACAACGATGGCGACGGCAATCCCAATTACGAGCGTTGTGACTAACGATCGCTTCATGAACAATCAGGCCTTTTGCGCCGCTACGGCCGGATAATAGGATTGGACCACGAATTCACTTAAGAATTTGTCAGGCGCGTCTACGGCTCCCGCGTTGATGACGAATCTTGTCTGGCCGGTGTTTTTTTTGATGAGATTCAATCCAAACTGGTAGTCCTTAAATAAGTGGGCGCAAAGATCGCTCATAGTCATCCGCTCGGCCTGCGCGCGCTCCACAAGGCGCTGCACCGCAGCTTCATCAAAAACAATTTCCAATCCATGTTCGCTGCTGAATTTCTTCGCAAATTGGCGCGCACCGGTTTCGAGCATTTGTGCCTCCAGCTTGTGTCCTTCCGCCATCAACCGGTCGAGCACACGCTGTGGCTCGCGCACAAGCGCAGCGGTAACACGCAACTGGCTCAGGCCTGATCCAGCCAGGTAGTATTTGTAATCGCGGAACAACTTTTCGAATACCGTAAGCAAGCCACGCGCGCCGGTTTTTTCCTTCGCAGCTGCTTCGGCCAGCAGCCGCAGTGCTTCGTCTTCGAAACTGACTTCGATACCGTAAGCACGGAAGGCGCGCTCATATTGCCGAAGCAAACTGCCCTCGGAATATTTCATGATGTTAAATAAGTCATCGGCATCAAGGTCTTCACAAACGACGCGTACCGGCAGTCGGCCTATGAATTCCGGCTCGAATCCGTACTCGATAAAATCCTGCGTCGTCACATACTGGAACAATTCCTTGTCCATTACTTGAATTGGTTCGGCGCTGAATCCGATCTGCCCTTGCCTGACGCGTCGCGCAACCTGTTCTTTCAATTTCTCAAATGCGCCGCTGACCACGAAGAGAATGTGCCGGGTATTGATCGTTTCCCGTTTTGCCTTGCCGCGCCGTTGAAATTCGAATGCCGCCTGCAATTGCGCCTGCAGATCGTTCATACTGCGAACTGGCACTTCCGTTTCCTCCATCAACTTCAGCAGCGTGGTTTGCACACCGCGTCCGCTAACGTCCCGGCCGATTAAATTTCCGGCCGCAGCGATCTTGTCGATCTCATCGATGTAAATGATTCCGAATTGCGCCAGGTTCAAATCGCCATCGGCCTTGTGCACCAGTTCGCGCACCAAATCTTCCACATCACCGCCGACGTAACCCGTTTCACTAAACTTCGTCGCGTCGGCTTTTACGAACGGCACTTTGATCAGGTCGGCGATGTGTTTGATGAGATAAGTTTTACCGACTCCGGTGGGCCCCACCAAAATCACATTTTGCTTGATGTATTCAATCTCCTGCGCACGAGTGGCATCTTGTTTCTCCAGACGGCGAAGGTAATTGGCGTGGTTATAATGATCGCAAACTGCTATCGCCAGGACCTTCTTCGCTTCATCCTGCTTGATTACGAAGCGGTCGAGATGCGCTTTGATATCTCGCGGTAGAAGGTTGAACTCGAATTCCCTGTGATCGGTCTTCTCCGATTTTTCTTCCTCCTCTGCTGAAGCTGGTTCCGGTTCGGCGAAAGTAGCCACCGAGACCCGGTCGCCGAAGTTCTGTTTCATGAACTCCGTGATCTTGGTTTTCAATTCTTCGGGCGAAGGAAACTGCGGTGGTGGGGTTTGCTCCATATCGCGATCAAGAAAAGTCACGCCAAAAATCAATTATGGCAATGATTCGTCTAGAATCAGACGCTCAACACTGAAGATTCGTTCATCTTCCATGTTGCTGCAATGACGGTGCTTCGAGGAGGCGAAACTCAGGCCTGCCATGTCTGCGCGCCAAATACCAGTCCGGCTCGGACCGGTCGCCCTACCAATCACCGTCGTTCCGCAGCTTGTGAGACGTCACGAAGCAGAATAGGAATCTCGTCCCGGTATTCAGGTTTGGCTTTCGCAGCGGCTTCAGCGAATTCCCTCGCCGCTTCAGTTTGTCGGGTTTCACTGGCAAAGATGGCACAACGCCACTGTCGGTCAGCGGCGTCCCGCGATGCTGGATCGATGAACGATTTGGATACGGCCAGTATTTCCTTTGGCGAAAGCTTGTCCCAGGTGATCCATGCAATCCCATACGGAAGTTTCATGGTGAGGCCTTCATCCGTGGCGCTCACTATGCCCGTATATTGCGCGCCGGAGCTATCAGTGAGCGTACCGGAGAAATGCGCACGATTGAGATCGTCAATCAGAGTGTTCTTCCAATCGAACATGAGCTGTGCTCTCTTCTCTGCCACTTCTTCAGCAGGCTTATAGTATCCGCCGATCAGTTTCACATTCCTGATCCCCTCAGCCGCTTGAGCAAAGTGATAAAGGGCCACCTGCTCTCTATAATCTGCAAGCGCTTTATTCCACGGGCCGCGGTCTAACCAGGCTGTGGCAATCGCCGGCAGGTCCGTCCACGAAGGCAAAAAACTACGCGCGACAAAGAACAATATCCCCGCGGCTACTACGGCCGGTAAACCTACGCGAATGAGAAGTGGCAGGCGTCCAAGCCGGCGCAACACGCCCGTGAGCACTTCAAGACTGCGCTGAGTCAAACCAGACAGGGACGAACGCCAGCGTCGCCGACGCGTCTTGCCGCCGCTGGTTGCATCCTCCAGCGCCAGAGCACGCCATGCTCGCTCAAGCTCCCCCACCAGATCGTCATAAGAGGAAAAACGCTGCTGCGGATCAGCTGCGATCATTCGCTGCAAAACCTTCGCAGTCGGCGCAGAAACGCCCGGCGCGCTCACCTGCAAATCGAGTGGCCGCTGTTTTGATTCGAGTAGTACAGTCGCGGAATTTGTGCTGGCTTCGATTGGCGGCTTGCCGGCGATCGCGTGAAACAGTGTTGCACCCAAACTGTAAATGTCGCTGCGGAAATCCTCCGGGTCGTTGTTTAGCCTTTCCGGAGAAACATATTCCGGGGTTCCCCAAACGACACCCCCGATTCCCCAACGCTGCGTCCCAGTGCTGGCAAGACCGAAGTCGCCGATTTTTGCCGCGTGTTCATCGACAAACAAAATATTAGCCGGCTTCACATCGCGGTGGATCAGACCTCGCCGATGCGCCGCACGCAGTCCCTTTGCAACTTGAATGCCAATCTCGAGCACCCGCTTTTCCGGTAACCGCGGTTGCAAAGCCATCAGATCATCGAGGCTTCCATGATCGACCAACTCCATCACCACATAGAACTGACCGTGATCTGTTCCCGAATCGAAAACTTGTATCACATAAGGATGATTCACGGCGGCGGCAATGCGCGCCTCCTGTTGCAATCGAGTCTTATGATCCTCTTCGCCGCCGAGATCTCTGCGTAAAAGTTTCAGCGCCACGAACCGGTCCAGTTGTGTATCGCGCGCCTTATAAACAGTGCCCATCCCGCCAACACCGAGCGTCTCGACCAAAACGAAATGGTCGAAGGTTCTCTCCACGCGTATTTTCTTGCCACACGTTGGACATGCGACGCGCGCCAATGGCTCCGCGTCTGTCGTATCGACAGCCGTCCCGCAAGCGGGGCATGTTTGGGCGGTGGGTTCACTCGCCATTGGGCAGCAATTGTAACATTCAGACCTTACAGAGCAAAACGTGGCACCGGCACCTGTCCGCCGCAGGACGGATTGGCCGGGGCGAACCGGCTCGGCTTGCAGGCATCTGGCCTGCCGATTAACAAACTGTTATTGTCCATTCACCTGTTCGCCATGCCAGCGTGAGAGCTCGGGCACGCGTTCATGTATCTATGGGGCAACTTTCAGCCGCAAATCCGACTCGGCGCGAACTTGTCGTATCAGCGAAGGAAGCAACGCTTCGACTCGATCAATTTCTGGCGAAGCGCCTCCCAGAATTCTCCCGGTCACGGCTTCAGCAGCTGATCCGGAACGGATTCGTTCGGCTCAATCACTCACCGACCCGGCCACGCCAAATTGTTCGAGCCGGTGATAGGATTGAATTAACCGAGCCGCCGCTGGAAAAGATCGAGACCCTTCCGGAGTCGATCCCGCTTGAGATTCTCTTCGAAGACGATGATCTCATCGTCATTAATAAACCGCCGGGGCTTGTCGTTCACCCGGGCGCCGGTCATCGCGAACACACTCTGGTTAACGCGTTACTAAATCATTGTCGGACATTGTCGGGAATTGGCGGGAAAGAGCGCCCGGGAATCGTTCATCGTCTCGACAAGGAGACCAGCGGTTGCCTTGTGGTCGCCAAAAACGACGTGTCACATCGGGAGTTATCCAAACAGTTTGCCGCGCGCACGGTGGAAAAGATTTATCTTGCGCTGGTGGCCGGCAAATTGCCGAAGAAGGCCGGGGTGATCGAAGAAAAAATCGGGCGACATCCGGTCCATCGACAACGAATGAGCGCGACTACCCTTCGTGGACGCGCGGCCAAAACCGAGTATCGCGTCGTTCGATCGAGCGATCGGGCTAGCTTGATTGAATGCCGGCTGCACAGCGGACGGACCCACCAGATTCGCGTGCATCTTCATCATCTCGGTCACCCGGTGCTCGGCGACAAAATCTATGCGCCACGCCTGGCAAAGGATTTTCCGCGACAAATGTTGCACGCGTGGAACCTTGGATTTCGTCATCCTCGCACTGAGCATTGGAGAAGCTTTAAAGCGCCGCTGCCCGACGATTTCGCGGCCGCCATAAAGCTGACAATCGAATCTCAACAAGTATGAAGCAGCGAAAGCTTGGACGGGGCGGTCCGATTGTCTCGGCGATTGGTCTCGGTTGCATGGGAATGTCCGACTTTTACGCTGGACGGGACGATCAGGAATCAATCGCAACGATTCATCGTGCCCTGGACCTCGGAATCACGTTCTTCGACACGGCCGATATGTACGGGCCGCACACAAACGAGCAGTTACTCGGACGTGCCCTTCACGGACATCGTGAACACGTTATCATTGCGACAAAATTTGGAATTTTACGTGACCCCGCGAAGCCCGATCACCGTGGAATTAGCGGAAAGCCGGATTATGTCCGCAAAGCTTGCGAAGGAAGTTTGCGCAGGCTGGGTGTTGATGTAATCGACCTCTATTATCAGCATCGCGTCGATCCAGACACGCCGATCGAAGAAACCGTTGGCGCCATGGCGGAGCTTGTGGACGAAGGCAAGGTTCGCTTTCTCGGTCTGTCCGAAGCCGGCGCGGACACAATCCGACGCGCACATGCCGTTCATCCAATCACGGCGTTACAATCGGAATACTCGCTCTGGACACGCGATCCTGAAGCAAAGGTTCTTGGAGTATGCCGCGAGCTTGGCATCGGTTTGGTGCCATACAGCCCTCTCGGCCGCGGATTTTTAACGGGGCGAATCAAACGCTTCGAAGATTTACCGGAAGACGACTACCGGCGAACTTCGCCCCGGTTCCAGAGAGAAAATTTCCAGCGCAATCTGACACTTGTAAACAGAGTCGAAGAAATCGCCCGCCAGAAAAACTGCACCCCGGCACAATTAGCGCTTGCCTGGGTGCTGGCGCAGGGCGACGACATCGTACCCATTCCGGGAACCAAACGCCGCAAATATTTGCAGGAAAATGTCGGGGCGCTTGATGTGGCTCTTACGGCTAAAGATTTGGTGCGCATCGATGAGGTCGCTCCTCACGAAACTGTCGCCGGTGCGCGTTACCCGGATTGGGCGATGGAGATGGTAAATCGGTGAGAGACTGAGTGACTACAAGACCACGGACAACTGACCACCAGACCAGCGTATCAAACCAATCACAATGAGGCTCGTGGCAGTCGCGATGATTTTTCTCAATTTGCCGGCTTCTTTCTCGACCGCTCGAATCAGCCCGTGCAAACAGCCAAACGTCACCTTGGTTTGCGCAGCTAGCGCGTCTCCGCAACGGTCAAATCATCCGCCAGTTTCCAAGCTTCGATTTTCGTATAGTTCCTCTCTCAGGTCCTGTGGTCAGTAGTCAGTAGTCTGGTTGTCCCTAACTCCGCCGGGGCACCATCGCGCTAGCCAGCATTGTCTGAACAACCTCACCGCGTTGGTTCGTCGTCACGTTGCGCAATCGAATGATTCCGTAACCCGGCTTGGAACGCGATGGTCTTAGGTCCAGAATCTCAGTTTCAACAGTAAGCACATCACCGGGTCGCACCGCGGCGGGCCATCGCAATTCGTCAACGCCAAGTCCGATGGCGCCCTCGGCGAAGTTTAACGTTTGCACAAAGAGCCGCATCGTCATGGCAGCCGTGTGCCAGCCACTGGCAATCAGTCCCTTGAAAAGTGTTCGCTCCGCGCTCTTACGGCTCAGATGAAACTTCTGTGGATCGAACCTGTGTGCGAACTCAATCACCTGCTTTTCGGTGACGTTTAACATCTCGGATTTGAATCTGTCGCCCACTTTCAAGTCATCGAAATAGTGCTCGTTCATTACCGATAATGGGGAGGCCACATTCATGCTTCAAGTCTCTGCATTGAGCAATATCTAATATGCGCTCCTAACGACGAGCGTTGCCCATCCAGCCCGGACTTGTAGTGCTGCTCTCGCTAATCCGTATCGGCAAAGCGACACCCGCCTTCGCTGCGCTTGGGCGTGGCAGGCATCGTCGTGGCTACAGTGCTGCGCCGCACATTCATTAGGGCAGAGCCTAACTGCAAGCGCGGTAAAAGTGGCCTGTGGCAAAGACACTAACTGGCTCTTGTTTGGTTCAGACTACGTTCGGAGACTTAGGCGCATAGAACAGCATAAACAAACAATATGAAAGAGGAGGCATTATGAAAAGCATGATTGCAATGCTCGTCTGCTTGCTGCTTGCTCCGTTTGCATTCGCGCAGCCGGGCTCGACGAACAAGAAACAAACAACCACAGAACCAGTAACAGTAACCGGGGCTGCCAACAAAATGACGGCGGAGGAAGGAGCGGCCGCCAGTTATCAGCCTCTGAGGACGCTGGTCATTCGAGAGGACAACTCGAATTATCCGGGGCGTTACGTTCTCGACGGGCCGGGTCGCGTTGTGGACAAGGCTGGTAAAGTCGTCCAAACCTCGATCAAACCCGGCGCTCGCCTCCGTGTCTATCACGCAAACATAGGCGATCTCCGCACAATTGATCACGTCGTTCTTTTAGACTGATTCTGCGCGGAGCTTCCGATAACACCCATATACGCCGCAGGGTTCCAAGCCCTGCGGCCTTTTTTTTGACAGGCTAATTCCCCGAGACATCCGGATGCGGAAATAGATTCGATCCATTTGTGTCTCAAAACGGGAGAGGCAACCAACGATGAGAACCTTAGTCGCATTTCTTGTTTGAATAATTGGATGCAAATAATGAATGGAAAGTTTCTGTTATTCGGTCGGGACGAGATTGAGAACAGCTTCATGCGTTTTGTCGATCGTAAGATTCGCGAACAACGCTTCGACGAGCGCCGATTTGTCGAGCAGCGCACCACGAAGCACCGATTCCAGGCGAGAAAGTCGTGCGTCGTGGACGCACGAAGTTATCGCGTCGCTCGACGATTGCCGGTGCCGGCCGTTGCACAATTCCACGGCAAAACACTGAATGTCCTTGAAACAGTTCGAGCGCTTTTGGAGGCGTGCCTCAACAAACTGAACAAGCACTCCGACATTTCCACCCAAGCATAAAGCGACGCGGCGGGCGGGGTCTACTTCTTATCTCCCTGGACACCATCGGGGACAGTTGCGCAGTAAAGGTTTCCGGAGCCATCACCTGCCATCCCGTTGCACTAGGGGCTGCGTTGGAAGCCTGCGTCCGGTTGACTCTGACGGAGTAAATCGTTTTGAAAAGTTATTCTCGACTCTGAGTTGGCTTGAGCTCGAAAATCGCGCCCTTTCCATAAGTGCCGCCCGCTGTTGCTGCGCCGTAAAGAAGACCACCCCGCAGAAGCATTTGACCGCTGAAGATAAGCCACCGGTCCCCAACGGTGAACAAAATACGAGCGACCTTTAGCAAAAATTGGCAGGCGATCGGGCCATGCTCGTAAAAAGTGCAGCATGAAGACTTATTGCAGGTTATTATCAGTCACTGCGATAACCGTCTTTTCTGTCTGTGCGCAGGCTCAAAGCGTGACCTTCGACTTTGACAATGCGCCACAACATGCGCCGCTACCTCTGTATCTCACCGCAGGAGGGATAACCGGTTACTTCAGCTCGGGTACACCTTTGTACAATTATTCTATCCAGGCAGCGGACGTGCTTGGTTTTACTCCCGAGGGCTTCTCCGGTCTGTGTATATTTCCCAGCACGATCTACCAGTCGGATCTGTTGGTCTCCTTCAATACACAGCTAACCAGCGCATCGATCCTCTATGCACCGGAAGAATATGCCACAGACTCTTCCTGCACGATAAGAATGACGGCCTATCTCGGGGTGAACTACGTCGGAACGAATACATACCAAATTCCTAACCCTGGCACCTGGCCGAGTGGGACATTATCGTTTAGCTCAACCTCGCCATTCGATACATCGTTATACACTACGACGCGCCGCCACCGACTGGAGGCGACTATGGTCCAATCTTTATGGTGGATAACCTGGTCATTACGCCAGTTGGTGTCATACCCACTCCGACTCCGACAGCTACGCCAACTCCTACTGCGACACCGAGAGTAACTCCGAGGCCCCGTCCGATCCCGCACTCTCGTCCAACCCATCCCTAGGACAGCAATTCAGTGATTAAGCTGTGTTTCAGTCTTAATAGCTGATTCGAGTTCGAGAAATGTAGTCAGCTTTTCTTCTGCGTAGGCCACGAAAGTCTTTCCGTCGTCGCCATCGTTCATTGGCAACTTCGGCGAGGCCCGGATTTAACTCACAGAACAGGTCTAAACTCTATGCTTTTGCATCGAGGGCATCTGCCAACGGTTTCCAATACAACAGGTGTCGTAAACTGCTTTATATACCGACACTGTTTGCATATCCAACGTATCGAATGTTGTTCCCGCGACTGCTCGATCTGGGTCAACGCTTTCATCGCCACGTCTCGAATTGCCTCTAGGCTTGCTTTCAGCGTCTTGAGCGTCGGGTCCATAAATTCAATTCCATCTGCTGAGGTCTTCCGGTTGGCTTGCGCGACAGGCGCGACCAAAGCCGAAGTAGCAACGCTTTCATGTTCGTATGAACATATCAGGCGACCGAACCGCTGTCTACGGTAAAAAACGGTTTTGATGCGGTCGTTCCCAGGGTGCAAAAGCCAGCGAAGCATGAGAACAATTTTCTCAGCCGCTGCCGCGCTTGCTGTCCGTACTGGCGGCCAAAGTGCCTTGGAGATGATGAGTGATAGCTCGCAATTGCGGCTTTGTGTTCGAAACACGTGTCAGAATTTCAGACGCGCGCACGACGAAACGTTCCCGTCGTGCAATCCGGATTACCAACTAGTGCGTCTTCCAGGGAGGCAAAAATGCTTTGTCTTGACTGTTCACTGTTCACCACTCACTTATCAGTTCCGCTAAATTGGGCGGTTAGCTCAGTGGTAGAGCATCTCGTTTACACCGAGAAAAAGGGAGTTTTCGCCTTTGCAATCCGAGCGCATCCCGATATGCTTTTGCCCAGGTAAAAATGAACAATTTTGAGCGATTCATTGCTCCCCTCTGAATGCTTAAATAATAGGCGCTGGCGCTGAAACGGCGCTGAAATTTTGACGTTTACGTCGATAAAACGCCTATGTCAGAATCAGCAAATGCAGTTGCCTACCAATCCGCAAGACGTCGCTACTCTCGTCAATATTCTGATCATGGCGGTGATCGTGCTGGTCTTTGTGCTCATAATTTCGCTGTCACAAGTCGGGGTTAAAGCGCAACGCCGCT
>DASREQ010000067.1:0-31688 GCA_035651975.1 Candidatus Udaeobacter sp. | reverse complement strand
TCTTCCGCCTGGCTAACAACAGGCGCAATTGAGAGTAGCTTTTCGCCGTTGCGGAGGTCCATCAATTTTACGCCGTCATGTTTTGGCCGATTTCGCGAATTTCTTTGACCCGCGTACGCACCATCTGCCCGATGGTCGTGAATGAGCATCAGCTCGTGTGACCTTGGTTGTGACCTTGGTTAAGTGCTTGCTTCGATATTGGGCGAGATTGAGTGCCGATCGCGGATAAGTGCTCTTTGCGTTATCTGCTATTGCCAGTGCGCAATCCACGGTGATGAACGGCTCGCGTTCATTCGTTAGTCCGAGCACTTCTCCATCAGGCCCGAAAATCCAGCCCACTCCGCCGAACTTGCGCTCGAAGGAAAAGCGATTGGACGAAACGGCGAATGCGCCGGCGATTACTGCAGCCGTGCGTCCGGCTGCGATCCATTTATCGACACTTTCGCCGCCGGTTGCGCGTGGCGTAACGAGCAAATGCACGCCTCTCCTGCAGTAGTGCCGTGCAACCTCCATTGCCCAGAGCTCAGTGCAAACAGCAAACCCAATCTTTGCTCCGGCGAGATCCTCGCTCTCGAATTCGGCCGGACCACGCGAAAACCATGTTCTTTCGAAAAAACCGGCCATCTCTGGCAGAAAATGCTTGCGGTGAACGATCCTGACGCCAGCCGGTTGACTCCAAACGAACCCAGCATTGAATCGACGGCCGTTCTCTTCCACTGGCATGCTGGATAAGACGCCTTTCACTCTGAGCTCAGGAAGACGTTTGGTCCAAACGCGGTGCGCAGAGAGAGATGATTGCCACTGATGGGGATCAAACGTCGGCTGATCGCACGGCCATGTATAGAAGGGCATTTCCGGCAAGACCAGGATATCGCTTCGTTGTGCAGACGCATGCTCTACCAATGCGATCCACGCGCTTTCGAAATCCGCGCTCTCATCCGGGAGCTGACAAACTGTAATCCTCACGAGCGAATTCGAGCGCAAGCCTCGTTTGCAGCCATACGCCTCTCGACCGCCGCGCTGGTCAACGGTTCCCATCCCGGAGGGTAGTCCCGGACCAGCCCTATAGGATTGACCGAGATCACGGACTTGAATTTTCCACTGCGATATTCGTAACGATCGGTGGCAATTCGTGCATAGCTCTGTTCCGCAACATGCAGCGTAAAATCCGGAAAGCGCAACCAGGCCGCCCGAACCCTAGCAGATGCTCCAACCGCTAGATGAAGTCGCCGGATCGGCAGCATGTTTGTCGAAGGACTGAAGTTGAGATCGATATCGAGGCAGCCATCGAATTGCGGCAACTCCGTTCCATTGTGTAGCCAGCGACCATCTGGCCTCACCACAATCTGATGATGCACAGAACGTTGGTCGGCCCAACCGTCTATGCGCACCAGGCGCGTCCGCCAATCTTCATCGCAGCGCACTTCATAATTCAGCAGACAAGGCGAACCGGCGTGTTCGAATGCCGATGTGCCGGACAAGAGCCATCCGTTTCCGGTTTGTTGTAGACGCGCCGATTCTAATCCCCTCAGGTCGTTGCGACGCCACCATGCGGAATGTTCCTCTGTTTTCACGGCCTGCCGCCGCTTGGCAAACATCTCTTGTTCAAGGCGCCACGTTTTCCCACTGTCCGGCGAAGTGTAGCCGAGCCAGTGAAACGATTGCGGGGTAATTTCAGTAAACATCCAACGGAGCGCGCTGCCGTCGGTGTCTTTCCCCTCGAGGATAATCGCGTCGCCCTTCTGTGCGCCCTCTAAGTGAATATAAATCTGGCCTGTGGGAGCCATGTAAGTGATATGCCACCGCTTGGTGGTTTCATCATAGTAACGGATCGTTGTTCCAATTCGCCGTTCGCCGTTCGCCGGATCCGAGCGTGGTGGACCGACAATTACGTCTTGAATCGCGCGGCCATCGAGAATCCATGAGAACATCCATACGCCGGGCTGATGATAGACGATCTGGTTTGCCTCATTGAATAACTTGATGTCCATGTCCCAGACGCCGATGAACTGCCCAAACGTGCGCAGCTTTTCTTCATAACCCGAGTGAATGCTGGGCGCGCGGAGATTTTCGATCGCCGCCTGTGTGGAGTCGTTAGGTAGAACGACGCGGGGCGGCTGCGGTTGCATTGGAGCTAAGTTCGGAGCGGGGCTGGGTTGCCCGAAAACGGAGAGCGGTAAGGTAGCGCACGATAGAAACGTCCTGGCGGAAGTAAAAATGGAAGTTGGCTTCATGGTGGACAAAGTCACCTTGAGCATGTAACCTGTCAATCTAATATTACAGGTTACGTCCAGGTGCTTGCAAATTATGATCAATCGCCCGTCACTAAGGTAATGGCTACCAACGGACCGATTTTCGAATGGAATGGCCGTCATCCGGCATTGGACTTCGTGAATACGCTGGACGAACGGCTCTCCGCAACGCCAGTCGAGCGGTTGAACAGCTATGCGGCGCTCACATCATTTGCCCGGCAGGCCAGGTTGATCGATCGGAATACCGCCAACCGGCTTTTGACTCAGACCAGCCAGACGGAGGGGAAACGCGTGCTTCGCGAAACATTGGCGTTTCGCGAGCTACTTTATAGCGTCTTGCGCGAGTATGCGAGCCACCGCGCTCCCGGCGCGTCAGAAGCCGCAGCATTAAACGATCGGCTGGCATGCGCGAGACTGCACAGAAGATTTATTGTCCGCCCCGAACAAATTTCCGCGACCTGGGATGAACCGCTTGCGCCGGATCGCCTTGTGTGGGAGCTGGCAGTGGCCACGGAAGATTTGCTGCTTCACAATAAGCTTGGGCGATTTCGGAAATGTGCTGCGTCTGATTGCGGCACCCTGTTTCTCGATCTGAGCAAAACAGGCCGCAGAAAATGGTGTTCGATGGCGAATTGCGGCAACCGAAATAAGGTTCAGCGGTTTCGAGCTCGAATCGCGTGATCCACATCGAGCGCCAGTAATCGGAAGAATCTGGTCCGACCTCTGTTGTTTGCCGGCCTTGCCCGGGATTGAGTCCTACTTCAAGTCGGGCGCTGGCGCTTCTGCGATCTGCGCTTCTTCTTCTGCTGCTGCCTGGCTGACCACGGGGGCAATCGCCTGCAGCTTTTCGCCATTCCGGAGGTCCATCAATTTCACGCCCATTGTATTTCGGCCCGTTTCGCGAATTTCCTTCACGCGCGTGCGCACCATCTGGCCTTTGTTCGTGATGAGCATGATTTCATCAGTCTGACGGACGGTGAGCGCACCGACGACGTCCCCGGTTTTCTCGCCAGTTTTCATCGTGATGATGCCTTTGCCGCCACGAGATTGCCTTCGGTAATCATCGAACGGCGTGCGTTTGCCGATACCATTTTCTCCGGCGACCAGTAACATGGCGCTTGAATCGACAATAGCGATCGCCACCACATGATCGCCTTTCTCGGGGCGAATTCCCCAAACACCGACTGTGTTGCGGCCCTGATCGCGCAGTTGTTCCTCGTGAAACCGCAAGCTCATTCCGTCCTTGGTGATGAGCACGATCTCATCATTGCCATTCGTTAACTTCGCGTCAATTAACCGATCGCCCTCCTCGATCTGGATGGCGATGATTCCGCCGCGGCGGACGTTGGCGTAGTTGGAAAGATTCGATTTCTTAACGATGCCTGACTGCGTAGCAAACACGATGTGTAGATTTTCGTCCCACGTTTGATCGATAGTGTTCGGTCCCGTGCCGGATTTTTTGGATTGGACACGGATCGTCGCGGCGATTTTTTCGTCGGGTTTCAACTCAAGAATATTTGCAATCGAGCGACCCTTGGCGGCGCGGCCCATCTCGGGAATCTCGTAAACCTTTTCCACGTACGCGCGTCCCGCCGCGGTAAAGAACATCAAGTAATCGTGCGTGGTTGCGGTGAAAAGATGTTCGACGAAATCGCCTGCCTCTTCTTCAGTGGCGCCTTCGCGCGTTTGCATGCCGATCACGCCTTTGCCGCCACGGCGCTGTGCGCGGAATGCACTTACGGCTGTGCGCTTAATAAAACCGCCATGGGTAATGCTGATGATGCAACCCTCGTTTGCGATGAGATCTTCCATGTTGATCTCGCCTTCATCGGGCGCGATTTCCGTCAGGCGCGGCGTTCCAAATTTGTCGCGAATTTCCCGGAGCTCTTTTTTGATGATCGCGAAGACACGTTGCTCTTTGGCCAGGACGTCGCGGAGATCTTTGATCGAGTCGAGTAGTTCCTTGTATTCCTTGTCGATCTTTTCGCGCTCGAGTCCGGTGAGCTGGTACAGGCGAAGATTAAGGATTTCGTCAGCCTGCTGTTCGCTAAAGGCGTAACGTCCATTTGCCAGGCGAGACTCGTTGCGAATAAGGACGCCAATCTGCTCGACCTGACGCCTGGTGAATTCGAAGGCGAGCAGTTTCACTCGCGCTTCATCGCGACTCGCCGATCCGCGGATGATTCGAATAAATTCGTCCAGATTGGCCAGCGCGATCAGGTAACCTTCGAGCGTTTCTGCGCGCTCTTCCGCTTTGCGCAATTCGAAGCGCGTGCGACGCAGCACCACTTCGCGCCGGTGCTCGATGTAGCAGGCATTTGCCTCCTTGAGCGAAAGCAATTTGGGGCGCCCACGGTCAATCGCCAGCATGATGACCGCGAAGGAGGTTTCCATCGCAGTGTGCTTGTAAAGATTGTTGATGACCACCTTCGGATTAGCGTCTCGCTTCAGCTCGATAACAACCCGCGTATTTTCATCCGACTCGTCGCGAACGGCGCTAATGTCCGTGAGCACCTTTTCGTTCACCAACGACGCGATGCGTTCGACGAGGGTGGCGCGATTGACGTTGTATGGAATTTCAGTGATGACGATTTGTTCCCTGCCGCCTTTGAGTTCCTCGATGCCGACCTTGCCGCGCACCTTCATGCTTCCGCGCCCGCTCTCGAGATATTGTTTGATTCCCGACACGCCGCAGATCGCGCAGCCGGTGGGAAAGTCCGGGCCTTTCACGTGTTTCGTCAGTTCATCGAGCGTGATTTCCGGATCGTCGATTTGCGCACAAATTCCGTCGATCACCTCACCGAGATTGTGCGGCGGTATATTAGTCGCCATTCCGACCGCGATCCCAGTCCCGCCGTTAACGAGCAAATTTGGAAAAGCAGATGGAAAAACGGTCGGCTCCGTGCGGGTTTCGTCATAATTGGGGACGAAATCGACCGTGTCCTTATCCATGTCGGTCATGAGCGCGGCACCTAAGTGCGTCATGCGCGCTTCGGTATAACGCATGGCAGCAGGGGGATCGCCTTCCACTGATCCAAAATTGCCCTGGCCATCGACTAGCCGCTCCCGCATTGCCCAGGGTTGCGCCATGTGGACCAGAGTTGGGTAAATGACTGCTTCGCCATGCGGATGATAATTTCCGCTGGTGTCACCGCAAATTTTCGCGCATTTGCGATGCTGTCTCGTCGGAAAGAGAGAAAGGTCATGCATCGCATAGAGAATTCTGCGTTGCGATGGTTTGAGGCCGTCGCGCGCGTCGGGCAACGCGCGTGAAATGATGACCGACATCGAGTAATCGAGGAAGGACCTGGATACTTCCTCGGCTACATTTATCGGCTCAATTTTTTCGTTTGGATTTAACATGATGCTTACTTAGCCGTGCGCCGGCGAGTACGCAGAAGGACGCTCGGTAAGGAAGCGTTCTTCCCAGATTCGTGAAAGTTCGTCGGCTTGCCTGACTGTCGCGGGAGGACCGATCCGAGCGCCGCGCGGCAGCGAAATCTTCAAGAAATCCAGCACGCCGCGGATCGTTAACTCATAATCCCGGCATAGTTCTTCGTACTCGACCTGGAAAGGAGCAATGCCGGTTCGCCGAAAAAAGCTTTGCCAGATCATTTCCTGTCGCTCGGCTTCGCGAAGGGATTGCTCGATCAACTCCGCGTCGAATTCCGGTTCTCGCAACGCGGTTTTTCCATCCTGTACTTTCCAAAGACCGGTCTGAAGAGCTCGGGCCGTGGACAATGCTTGCCGCAGTCTGTGGCGCCGAACGATGTGCACAAAGCGAAGGCGTGGGAAGGCATTTCGCAACATAGCCAGATCATCCGTCGCTGCGTCGCCAAAAGCACATGTGTCTCGCAGGCGGGCGAGGAAATCGTCCAGATACCAGCTCATCAATTTAAAGCCGAAGACCTCATTGCGAGTCGTTTTCGTATCAACGATGCCGCGCACATAACCCGAATAATCAGCTTCGGGGTCTAGTCCGAGCTCGGCACCGTATCGGGATTCGGACTTTGGGAGAAAGAATTGCTTTGGCATGCCTGCCTGACGCGTGGCCCGCAAGCCATCGGTCAACAAATTGCTACCCGAACGCGGAATTGTGCAGACAACGTAACAGCGTCGCGGATGGCGTAGTTTGTGAAACAGGCCTCCCATCTTGGATTTTACACGTCGAGATTGCGCACATTCAGCGCGTTGTCTTCGATGAATTGCCGGCGCGGCTCGACCACATCACCCATCAGAATCGTGAACATTTTATCGGCATCGACGGCGTTATCGTCGTTTAGGTCCACCTTCAGAAGTTTGCGTTTCTCCGGATTCATCGTGGTCTCGAACAACTCCTTGGCATTCATTTCACCGAGACCCTTGAAACGCTTAATCTGCACTCCGCGGCGGCCGATCTCCAAAATCTTCTCAAGAATTTCGGGAATCGAAAATAGCGGATGTGAAACCGCTTTTTCACCTTCGCCTTCGATCAACTCAAAGATCGGCGCGTCGCTGGTCGCGTAGTGAGCTACTTTCAAACCTTTGCGCGCCAGTTCGGCTATGATTTTTTCGATCGCGGCCGATTCGTGGAGCTCGACGAGTCTACCGCGTCTGCGACTTCCCTCTGTCCGCGCTGGCGATTCACCCAGCGGCAGCAATTCCTGACCGATCTCCGCATCGAACAAATTCAGATCGAGATTTTCGTGATGGAATTTGCGGACTGCTTTTTCGTCGTGAAAATAATGCGCAGTTTCCTCGTTTCCTTCGCGTACTTTCACCAGATACGTTGGAAGCTTGCCAGACTTCGAGTTTCGTTGAGCAAGATAGGTTTCGAAATCACCGCCATGCCGGCGCACTGCTTCGCTTAACTTTGCGAGTTTCTCGAGCGATTCGAGGATGTCTTTCAATTGCGCAGCCGGGATTTCCTTGTCATCAGCCAAATTTCTCAATCGAACGTCTTCTGCTCCGAGGGAAATCAGTATTTTGTTCAGCCGGGCATCGTCATCGACATATTCTTCGCGCTTCTTCCGTTTGATTTGGTAAAGGGGGGGTTGCGCGATGTAAATCCTGCCCGCCCGCACCAGTTCAGTCATCTGACGGAAAAAGAACGTCAGCAATAACGTGCGAATGTGCGATCCATCGACATCGGCGTCGGTCATGATAATAATCCGTCCGTAGCGCAGCTTGCTAATATCGAAACGACCTTCGTCTTTGCCGTTGCCATCCTCTTTTGATTTGCCGATCCCAGTGCCGATTGCCGTAATCATCGACTGGATCTCGTTGTTCTTGAGGAACTGATCCTCGCGTGCTTTTTCGACGTTTATCAATTTTCCGCGGATCGGCAGAATGGCTTGATAACGCCGGTCGCGTCCCTGTTTGGCGGAGCCGCCCGCCGAATCGCCTTCGACGATATAAAGCTCCGTCAACTCAGGATCTCGCTCGGAGCAATCGGCCAGTTTTCCGGGCAAACCGCCTCCGGTGAGAGCCCCCTTGCGAATTGTTTCCCTGGCTTTTCGAGCGGCTTCCCGCGCCCGCGCTGCAGTGAGAATTTTATCGAAAATTCGTTTCGCAATTGGCGGATTTTTATCGAAGTGAGTCATTAGCCCATCGTAAACGACCGAGTTCACAATCCCGTCGATCTCAGTGTTGACGAGCTTCACCTTGGTCTGCGATTCGAAGCGCGGATTAGGCAGTTTGACGCTGAGCACACAAATCAATCCTTCGCGCACATCATCTCCCGAAATCGAGGGGTCCTTTTCTTTGAGAAGGTTGTTTGATTTCGCGTATTGATTAACGGCCTTGGTGAGCGCCGTGCGGAAGCCGGTCAGATGTGTGCCGCCGTCTGGATTCGGGATTGAATTGGCGAACGGCAAAATCTGATCGTTGTAGCTGTCGTTGTACTGCAGCACAACATCGACAAACACCTCATCGCGTTGTCGGGCGATCACAATCGGCTTCGGATGCAGCACCTGTTTGTTTTCGCCGAGCTGCTTTACGAATTCTTCGATGCCATGTTTGTAGAAAAATCTTTCTTTCTTTGCCGGGTCCGTTCGTTCGTCGGTTAGCGTGATTTCAAGACCGGGATTGAGAAACGCCAGTTCGCGCAACCGTGTTGCAAGACGCTCGAACTTAAACTCCGTCGTGATCGTGAAGATGGTGGGATCGGGAAGGAAAGTGATCAGCGTGCCGGTGGTCTTTTTGTTTTTGACTTCTCCGATGACAGTGAGTTTGTCAGTCGTTTTGCCCTTGGCGAAAGCCATGTGATAGACCTTGCCATCGCGCGACACTTCCACCTTGAACCATTCCGAAAGCGCGTTCGTGCATTTGGCGCCTACACCGTGCAAGCCGCCAGAATATTTGTATGCGCCTTGTCCAAACTTTCCGCCAGCGTGCAGATTGGTGAGCACCAGCTCGATCGCCGGCATTTTCCACTTGGGATGAATATCTACGGGAATTCCACGGCCATTGTCGCGCACCGAGAGCGATCCATCGACGTGGACGGTCACTTCTATTTTTGTACAAAATCCGGCGAGATGTTCGTCGATCGAATTGTCCAACACCTCGAAAACCAAATGGTGCATACCCCGCTCATCAGGATCGCCGATGAACATTCCAGGCCGTTTTCGAACCGCCTCGAGGCCCTCCAATTTGTCGATTTGCGCGGCGTCGTACTTTTGTGCTGCGGCGATTCCAGTCGATCCCCGGCCAGATCCTTTTTCGACCGGAATTTCCTCTTGAGTTTTTAGCATAGATTAAGGCCGGAAAGACCCTCGTAAGACGATATCCGAAATGTCCCGAAGAACAACTAATATCTCGTGGGTAATCATGGATTGCTTGCGCTAGGGATTGGGTCAAAGCCTGAGATTAAACCCAAGATATTGTGTTTTGGGAGAGGAACCACGACGAGTGATTTCCGCGGCTTTTTTCTCAATACTTGACCACGCCATTTTGAACCGGGAAAATGCGGTCCCCGATGCGCGCACAAACCCTCTTCGAGGCACGTTGGATTCTCCTAATTTTAGCCCTGGCTGGCGTGGCGGTGTCGTTTGTTTCGGTGTGGTTGTCGTTCATTTTTCTGGCGCTTTTTCTTTTCACGATCGCTTTCTTCAGAGATCCGACTCGTCCGGTGCCGGCAGATCAGAATCTGATTGTTGCTCCGGCTGATGGCAGGGTCCGCGACATCGTTGACCTGGATGAGAAAGAGGTTCTAAAGACAAAAACGCGGCGCGTAGGAATTTTCCTGTCAATTTTCGATGTTCACACAAATCGAGCTCCAATTGATGGACGTATCATTTACCGTCAGCATCACGAGGGTCTCTGTCTGGATGCACGCGATCCAGATTGCCCCGAGAAGAATGAAGCAATGACATGGGCATTTGAAAATTCGCGCGGCGCGATTGTCGTCAGGCAGCTCACTGGCGCGATTGCCAGGCGCATCGTGGCGTGGGCGAATGTTGGAGATGAATTGAAAAAGGGAGAACGCTTCGGGATGATTCGCTTCGGTTCGCGGACGGAATTATATTTACCGCTCGAGGCTGAAGTCATTGTGAAAACAGGCGATCACGTTTTTGGAGGATCCACAGTCATTGCGCGCCTGCCCGACTGATGAACGAACAGCCACCCAAAATTTATCTGCTGCCCAATCTGATGACGGCGGGGAATCTGTTTTGCGGGTTTACCGCCACGCTCAAAATTCTTGAGGGCGCTTTACTACAGGCATCCAATCCCGACGCAGCCAGTGAGCTTTTTCACACTGCCATTTGGTTTATTCTCGGTGCGTTCGTCTTTGATTTCCTGGACGGACGACTTGCACGTTTGGGTGGGCACGAGAGTCCGTTCGGCCGCGAGTTCGATTCGCTGGCGGATATTGTTTCGTTCGGACTCGCTCCCGCACTGATGGTTTACCGCGTCGTGTTACAGGAGTTCCCGCGTGCGTGCTGGATCATTGCGTTCATTTACCTGGCGTGCGGCGCACTGCGCCTGGCGCGTTTCAATTCCGCGGCGGCGAACCATAACGGAGCTAGTCGCCCAAACACGTTCACTGGTTTTCCTATTCCCGCCGCGGCGGGCCTGATTGCGTCGATCACACTGTTTTTGCTTTGGCTTGCTCACGGCGAACATCGGCTTGGTAACTGGCGTTTCGTTCTGCCGCCGTTACTGCTCTTCCTGTCCTTCATGATGTTTAGCCGGTTTCAATATCCGAGCTTCAAAGCGCTGAACTGGAAAACGAAGAAATCAATTCCGCGTTTTCTGGCGATCATTCTCATCGTCATCCTCACGGTGATGAATTACGAATGGATGCCGGCCGTGCTTTTCCTGGCGTATCTGCTCTATGGTGTGCTGCGCTCCTGGCTCTCGCGCGACTGGCGCCGTGAAATTGAAGAAGAAATAGGGGAAGAGCCTTCCGAGGAAGCAGCCGAACAGACGCGATAAGGTTGTCATTCAGTGTACGGCAACGGCCTCGGTTGCGTGGGTGGCAGGCGGAGCGCCTTCTCTACAGCGCCTGGTTCAGCTTGGCCAGAATTTCAGGGTCGCGGACGTCCGCCCATTCGCCAGTTAGTTCGAGTGCTTGCACTTTCTTGCCTGAATGCGCGAGGTCGCGGATTGCATCCGTGAGTTCGTACTCGCCGCGCGGTGAGGGCCCCAATTTTGCGATGAATTCGAAAATGCTTGGCCGAAACGCGTACAGACCCGCGTTGTACCACGGGCTCGTTGGTTCGCCCTGCTTTGGTTTTTCCCGGAGATCAACAAGCTCCATTTGCTTATTTAGAAAAACCGCACCGCCTTTGCTGACGTCTTCGCCGCGCGTGACTGTGAGGATCGCTTCGACATTACGCGGAAGATCGACCACACGCTTGTAATTCACCGGACTGATCAAAATATCGCCGTAGCCCAGAATGAAAGGCGAATCGCCTGCGAAACTACGGGCAAGATTCACGACGCGACCCGTACCATCCTGCACGGTTTGCGTGACATAGTTGATGTCGACATTATGACGCCGGCCATCACCAAAAAAGTTTTGTACTGCTTCGGCGTGATAGCCAACGATAATTGCAAATCTGCGTACACCTGCATCGCGCAGCCCTTCTACGATGTGCTGCAAAACCGGTTTGCCGCGCACTTCGATCATTGGCTTGGGAAGATTATTAGTCAGCTCGCGCATGCGCGTGCCACGCCCAGCTGCCAGCACTATGGCCTTGTTGATCCTAGTCATCGCTTACCATGTTACTTCAAGCGCACCGGCTGCGAGGCCGATGACGCAAGTGAGATATTCCGCCTACTTTTTCTCGGTAATTATAAGAGCGGGCAGGTTCGCTTGTTTGACTAACTCGCTTACCTTCGGCACATCGTCGGCTTTTAACTGTGCCCACCTCTTTAACTGCTCTTCCAATTGACTGCTCAACATTTGGAAAACATTAAGCTGTCCCTGGGTCGGCTCCGTGTCGCCGTACTCGATTGTGTGGCTGAACGTTTCAAATCGTTCGTTCAGCATATCGGGGAAGGCGAGGTTTCCTTCCGAGCCTTTCATGTTTACCTGGATGAGTTTCTGTTCGATCTCCGACATTTTGTGATCGAGATCGTCCGCCGCGGCGAATGCCGCTTTTAACCTGGGATCGTCGCCGAAACGTTTGTGCAAGTTTTGAATCTGCGACTTGAGATCGCGGATTTCGTTGACAGCCTGATGCAATCGCGACATGGAATCATTCACCTGCGTCGCCAAGGCAAATTGCTTTTGTACGGCGGCCTCGGCGTTCTTGTTTCGCGGGTCGATCGCCAGATGCAACGGTGCCGTCTGTGACTTACCATCGACAGTTAGTTTCACCTGATAATCGCCAGCAGGGGCCAGCGGCCCTCTTGGTCCGACTCCAGAGTAAAACGCACCCGGTATCTGAGTGGGATCGTTGTAGCGCAGGTCCCACGCGAAACGATTCATACCTTCATTTGCGGGAATTGTTTTTTGTCGCTCAACGCGATCGGGCCATTCCGGCGGCTGTTCGCCTTCTTTTTTTTCTTTGCTGGAAAGATGCCTGAGGACTTTGCCTGAAGCGTCCAGAATATCGAGCGACACCTCCTCCTTTGGCGCGGTCCTGAAATAGTAATTAATGATCGCGCCCGACGGCGGGTTATCGCCGACTGGCTGGCGCTTGTCGAATTCCTCCGCATAATGTAAACGCACCGCGATTTGGGGTTGATAGAGAATCACATCTCCCCGGGCAGATTGCGCGCCGAGCTGACGTAGCGGCGTGATGTCGTCGAGTACCCAGAACGAACGGCCGTGAGTCGCCACGACCAGATCGTCGTCTTTCACCACCAGATCGTGAATGGGTGACACCGGAAGGTTCAACTGAAGCGGCTGCCAATGCGCACCGTCGTCAAAAGAAACGAAAGCTCCAAGCTCTGTGCCCGCGAAAAGCAGTCCGCGTTTTTTGGGATCTTCGCGCACCGCATGGACGTACGCGCCCTCGGGAATGCCGGTCACAATTGCACTCCAGCTCTTTCCCAGGTTGGTTGTTTTGAAAATGTACGGCTTGAAGTCATCGAGTTTGTGCCGATCCACGGCGACATAAGCAGTGTTGGCATCGTGCGGAGACGAATCGATAAGACTGATCATGCTCCATTCCGGCATTTTCGGCGTGACATTCGACCAATGCTGCCCGTCATCGGTGGTGACATGGACGAGTCCATCATCCGTGCCGGCCCAGAGCGTACCTTTTTTTATCGGCGACTCCGCCAGCGCAAAGACCGTATCGTAATATTCAACTGAAGTGATGTCGTTAGTCAGCGGGCCGCCGCTCGGCTGTTGTTTCGATTTGTCGTTGCGGGTCAGATCGCTGCTGATCTGGGTCCAGCTCTGCCCGCGATCGGTCGATTTGAACACGCACTCTGCTCCCGTGTACAGGACGTCGGGGTTATGTGGAGAAAGGATGAGTGGCGAGACCCATTGAAACCGATGAACAACATCGGCCGCGGCGTGGCCGGAATTATCCAGAGGCAAGACGCTAACGTCCTGGGTTTCTCCTTTGGTCTTGTCGTAACGGTCGACGGAGTTTTCGTAGCCTGAGTAAATGATGTGCCAATCGCGTGGATCGGCCAGAACAAAGCCGCACTCGCCGCCGCCGGCCACGAACCAATCTGCCGGCCCGATCGCGCCCCAGTCTGTGCGACTGGCGATACCGACGCTGGTATTGTCCTGTTGTGCGCCATAAATGTGATAAGGAAAAGCGTTGTCCACGGAGACGTGATAAAACTGCGCGGTTGGTTGGTTGTTTTGGGTCGTCCACGTTTTGCCGCCGTCGATTGAGATACTCGCGCCTCCGTCATTGGCGTTGGCGATCCGGTTCGGATTTTGCGGATCAATCCACAGCCCGTGGTGATCGCCGTGACGCGCGGGCAATAAATTAAAAGTCTTTCCGCCATCAACCGAACGAAACAATCCGGTGTTTAAAAGATAAACCGTGTCCGGGGACTTGGGATCAGCATAGACCTTGCTGAAGTACCAGGCACGCTGGCGAAATCGGCCGTCATCATTGACCCGGGTCCAATGTTGTCCGGCATCATCGGAACGATAAAGACCGCCTTCCTTGGCTTCCATGATCGCATAGACCCGGTCGGAATCAGCACCCGAAACCGAGATACCAATCTTGCCCAGGATTCCTTCGGGGAGGCCGTTTCCTTCGAGATGTTTCCAACTCACGCCATTATCCTCCGATCGGTAGAGCCCGCTCCCCGGACCCCCGCTGGAAAAAAACCACGGTTGCCGTCGAGCCTGCCATAAAGAGGCGAAAACAATGTTCGGGTTGTGCGGATCAAACACGACATCAATCCCGCCGGTGTTTTCATCTTTGGACAAAACTTTCGTCCAGGTTTTTCCTCCGTCGGCCGTTCGAAAAATTCCGCGCTCAGCATTCGAACCAAACGCGTGGCCAAGCGCCGCAACCAGAACGACGTTTTCATTTCTTGGATCGACGATGAGTGCGCCGATTTGGCGGCTATCTTTCAACCCAACGTTTTCCCAGGTCTTGCCACCGTCGATGGATTTGAAAATTCCGGTTCCATAGGTGGTATTGCCGCGGATAGCCGCTTCGCCAGTACCCGCGTAAATCACATTGTGATCCGATGGCGCTACAGCAATCGCTCCGATCGATGAAATTGGTTGCTTGTCGAACAGGGGAGTCCAGTTCGAGCCGCCATCGATCGTTTTCCAAACTCCCCCTGCGACGGCACCGAAATAATAGGTGTCCGGCTCACCCGGCACGCCTTCTACTGCTAAGGCGCGCCCGCCGCGAAAAGGTCCGACCTGTCGCCACCGCATTCCGTTGAACAATTTTTCATCAATGCTTCCAGGCGGAGCAGGTGTAGGGGATGGAGCGGGTTGAGCAGAATGTGAAAGGAAGAATAAAGCGGTGGCGAAAATGGTTTGAACCAGCCGAACCGATTGGCAACCAGGCGTATTCATCCGCCTAAGGTGGAAAGTCTGCGACTTCGTTCAACTGGAATCACACCCGTGAAAGCGTCGCGACTCCTCCCTGAACTTTTCGCAGCGACCCGCGGATTTTTTGTTACGCGTTGATTGCAGCCATTCTGGTGGCGGGAGTTTCCAACGCGGTTCCACCTGGCTCGCCACCACCAAAACGCCGCGCGGCGTAATATGAGCCGATTACCAGAACGGCCGCGATAAACTGAGCAACGAGGGTTTCAACCGTCGGGAACACTGCAAACCAGAGTCCCATCCAGGGTGGCATATAGTTTTTCAGCGACGTGATTTCAGTCGTGGAAATCCAATGCGCCAGCTGCATTTCCTGCGCTTGCTCGCCGACCATTACCAGCAGCACAACTCCGAGGAGAATACCGGTAGCGATCAGCATCTTGCGATAAGGTAACCGCTGTTGAAGGACGAAGGTCAATACAGCTACCATTGCTGTCAGAACAATTCCAAGCAGCGCTCCCTTCAGCACCACGGCTCCACCCAGTCGCAGATGATAGCTTTGCAGGAAAAGCACCACTTCAAATCCTTCGCGATAGAGCGAGGTGAATCCGAGCAGGATCAATCCAAACCAGAGACGTCCCTGGGAAATCTCGGCAGTGCGCGCATTTTCGAGCAACGCTTTGCGGCGGCGATTGTGGGCGCGAATCCAGCCTCCCCAATAAATCTTGTGAAAAAACCAGTTCATGATGACGAGCAACACGATGACAGCCAGCAAGCCGGTAGCGGCTTGCAAATCGAGTGCCGACATATTGTCGCTGAGTGATCCGACGATGCGCACCGCGATGAACCACGTGATCAAGGTGGCCACAAATGCCAGGCCCGCACCAAGCCCAACTGGGCGACGATGCGGCCGTTTGGCGCCCGTCATGCTCGCGGTGATCGCCGCCAGAACCAGGATGCACTCCAGTCCCTCGCGAAAGACGAGGATCGCAATGTCCAGAAACGCCACAGTCGGGGTGGTATTGGGACGGGTCGGATCGGGCGCGCCGTGTGCCGTAACACCCTGCCACACAAGCATTGCGGCCACGCAAAGTGCGGCTACAACGATGCCGACGCGCAAAGCAGGCTTCATTTCGCCTCAAAGTTTATCACATGCCGGCGCTGCTGCTGCCGATTGATTGCTTTTTTTTAGCGGCTGATTGCGGCGTGTAATCGGTTTCGCCAATCGTTTGCCGTTAATACACCGACGACTTACGATCACCGCCGCATGCCGGAATATGCTCTGCGTCACCAGGCAAACTTAGCAACACGCTGGTGGACACTTTCTCGGCTATTGCGCTGATCCCGCCTGGTGGACGCAAACGATTGCCTTTACTGCTGTTCACGGATACGCCGCTGGACGTGGAGTAAATCGAGTTGCTCCATGCCCCTCGCCACTGGCTGATGTGGTACACCAGACCAAAATGCTTCTCCCGGGTGCTATTGTGATTTGCGGTGAAACGAGTAATTTCCGGCGGTGCAACGAGCCCGGGGTTTTACGCTGATCGAGATTGCTCTCTCCATATTCATCCTGCTGTTAATACTGATGCTGGCGGTGCCCAGCTTTAGCGGCGTGATAGCAAACAGGCGGCTGAAGCAAACGCTGGATGAGTTCAATAATCTTGTGCGTCAGGCGCAGACGCGAAGCGTCACCGAGCGTCGTCCCTACTTGATTGTTTGGGGTAAGAACAATGTCGTAGCGCGTCCGGAAGCTTTTGCAGAAGATGAGGAAGCGAACGCAAAAGCTGAGTTTCGTCTCACCCGGGGAAGCACGCTAAAGCTCTCATTGCCGGTGGCATTGGCGGAAAAATATCCGGCTGAATGGATTTTCTGGCCATCGGGGACCTGCGAACCGGCGACCGTCCGCTATCAAGGCCCCGCTGGTTCATGGACGGCCAATTACTTGCCGCTGACGGGACGGCCAGAAATTACAAATTATGCGGTGCGCTAACGGGTCGTTAAAGTGTTTGAGCACTAAACCGTCGAAGCGGGGGGAACCAGTCCGTTTTAACGCTTTAACGCTTCAACGCTTCAACGGGTTTGCTCTCTACGAGGTTCTGCTTGGCATCACGATTTTCGCGCTCGGTGTTATCGCGCTTGGGCACGCGGTCGAGAATTGTCTCAATGCAAGCACGATTAACGAGGAAGAAAACGTCGTGCGCCAGATTTTATCGAACCATATGGCGGAAATTCAGGCTGCAAAAGGAATTCCCGATGATTCCAAGGAAACCACGATCGATAGCAATTATGGAGCCATAAAGGTCGTCCAAAAGACCGCAGCAGCCGAACTGACTGAGCCCGATAACACACTGCTTAACGGGATCTATCTTGTTACTCTGAGTGCTCAATGGGAGCGGCGCGGTATTGCTCAGTCAAAACAGATCCAATTTTATGTTTATCGTCCCGGATAAAGCGAGGAATCGGCGAATCGGCGAAAGCGCCACGAGGCGCGGGTTCACGTTGCTCGAGATCATGCTGGCGGTGGGAATCCTCGGCCTGATGTCACTGGCCATTTTTCGCTTTGTGCAATCGAACATGACGGCGCTGCGCGTGTCATCGGATACGGCTGCCATGGATTCTCAGTACGACGGACTTCGCGAGCTTCTCACAGCGGAATGGCAAAGCCTCGGTCCGCCCAGATCGAAAATGTACGGGGAACCGTTCAAGCTGAATGATCGCGAGCGTGATTGGATACGTTGGAATTGCAGCGCCGGCCCTGGGTTGCTTACTCGCTACGCGCCCGGCGAGTTCACGGTTACATTGGGTTTACAACCGGAAAGCGAAAAGAGCGACCGGCTCGACCTCGGTCTTTTGCGAAAACCGAAGGACGATTCCGATGCTGGAGAAAAACACGAGACGTGGGTGCCGTTGATCAAGAACGTGAGCACTCTTCAGATCAGTTATTTCAGTTCGGGCTTGAACACCTGGATCGATAAGTGGTCAAACACAGGCCAGCTGCCAGGGCTCGTAAAGTTGACTGTGGGACGTAATGATTCACCAGTGCCGTGGGAAGTGATTATTCCGCTGACGCGAACGCCGTTTAAAAGCCCATGAAGAGGTCTTCTTTGAATTCGAAATCGCGCAGTGGTGCGGCACTAATGCTTGCGCTTTGGGCGCTCTTCTTGCTCAGCGCGATGGTCATTTCATGGGCGCTGGATATTGACTCGCGCCTTGCGGTGTCCGGCAATGCAAGCCGCGTTTTGGACGCAGAAGCGATGGCGTCTTCGGGTGCGGACGTTGCGCTGGCGGAAGCTGCACGCCCAAGCCCCGCGCCGAACTCACCGAACCTGCATAGACAACTGGATCGCGGGCTAAGTTACGATGTTCAGATAACCGGCGAGGAGGGACGCTTGGACTTGAACTGGCTTACCCTTAATGAGGATCCAACAAAGCGAGCAATTCTGCAGCAATATCTTACCCTAAAAGGAGTAGATCTGAATGACATCGATACCATGATAGATTCTTTGCTCGATTGGGTATCTCCTGGACAAGGTATTCATCACTTAAACGCATGTCCCGAGACCGATGATTATCACCCGCCGCACGCTCCACTGACTTCTGTGGACGATCTCAAGAAAATCTGTGGGTGGGAGAAGTTCACTGCGACACCTGGATGGGAGGAAGATTTTACCGTTCTACCATTGTCGGCTCTCGGCCAGTATCGAATTGATCTTGCCTGGGCTTCCCGCGATGTATTGCGCGCTTTGTCGGCCGTTCTGCCGGGTATCGGCGACGATAAAGTCGATCGTTTCCTCCAGTTGCGCCGGGGCGCTGACGGAATCGATGGAACTGCCGATGACTATCAATTCGGCGCTACCGCTCAGGGGTCAGCATCCTCCGTTCCGACCGGAAGCTCAATACCGCCTGAGGTTCTAACTACGCTTGGTCTTAACCAGCAGCAGTTTAAGCAGCCGCTTCCGGGCACTGCAACGTCCATTGAAAAGTTAATCACATTTAAAGGTCCCATCTTGCGCGTTGTAAGCGCCGGGAAATCAGGCGACGTTACCCGGTCTGTGCAGATGATAATATCGAGGGCGAGCTTAGGCGGCGCAGTGGGCCATCCTCTGGTGATCAGTTGGAAGGAGCTTTGATATCGAGTCAGGGATGCCATCTATTTTCATAATTCCAACCGCGCACGGATGGAATTTTCTGCGTTCAGCCACGGCCGCATCACCGCGCCATGCCCGCAGTGCTACACCGTTGCAGGCGGGCGAAGCTGCCGCGGACAGCGCTGGCCAGAACGGCTCCTGGAATGTGCGCAAGCTGCAGACGCTCGGGGAAGCCGTGCCGTTGCTTTCGGCGACCGACGATTTTGTCCTCGGCCTGCCTGTTGCTGTTGTGCTGGCCCAGCGATTTCGCCTGCCGAGCGTCGATCCGGCGGAGTTTCCCGAAATGATTCGCATCCAGATCGAGAAGGTGTTGCCGTTCTCGGCCGAAGAGGTGACCACCGACTTCGAAGTGATCGAGCAAGACGAAAACGAAAGCGTGGTCTCGGCTGTGGCGATCAGAAACGAACAGCTTGCCGAGATTGCCGCTCCCTTGCTCGAGCGCGGTTTTATCCCGCGGCAGGTCACCGTTTATGCAGCGCAGCGCGCCACCACTTATGCACCTAAGGGAAACGCGCTTCTTATTTATCCTGAAGGCGAGGCGCTCGTTTACGCCATGACAGAAAACGGCAAACTGAGCCTTGCGCGCGTTTTTGAGAATGGCAACGGGGAACAACTGCAACTTGAGCTGCCGCAGTTGCGAATGAGTGCGGAGCTGCAGGGCATCAATGCTTCCTTTCCAAATGTGTTGCTGGATGAAAGCTGCTACCAGATGCGGGAAACAGTTGAGGGAATCGTCGCCAGCCCAACTGAGATTGTTGGGGTGGAGCTGCCTCCCGCCTCAGTTAAACTGAATCTGTTGCCGGAGAGCTGGCGCCGCCGTCGCGCCCAAGTAATCAGGCAGGCAGAATGGCGAAAGCGCCTTTTGTGGATCGGTGGCGCTTACGTTGGGCTTCTCTTTCTTTTGTTTGCTTATCTGGGCTTGCTCCGATTTCAAATAGGACGCATTGACCGGCGCATCGCACACGACTCTCCTGAGACGCAGTTCGTCCGCGAGACGGAAGCAAACTGGAAGGCACTGGCTCCGGCGATCGATGCACGTTATTACCCGGTGGAAATTCTGCTGCACCTTTTCGAAAGTCTGCCATCGTCCGAAGTACGGATTACGGCGTACAACCAGTCGGCACGGCAGATCTCCGTCGATGGCGAGGCGAATACAGCCGCTCTCGCTTACCAGTTCATCGAAAAGATTAAGAAGAATCCGGACTTGCGAGCCTTTCAATTTGATATGGCTGCACCTCGTATTCTGCCAAACGACCATGCGCAGTTCCGATTGGAGGGAAAGCCACGATGATGCCGGCATGGTACCAGCGAATGAATGCCCGCGAGCGTGTGCTCGCGTGGGTGGCGGCCGGAACGGTGTTTGTGTTACTCAATTTTTTTATTTTGGACTGGATTTTCGGCGCGCTCGCCAGCGCGCAAAAGCAAATCGCGACGCGCAGGGCAACGTTAGGCGAACAAGCTCTTTTCGTGAAAGAACGAGACCTATGGACGAAACGCGACGAATGGATCCGCCAGCATCAACCAACCCTCAAAAATCCAGCAGAAGCCTCCGCGCTGCTCGACCAGTTAAAGGAAATAGCCGGCAAATATAATATCTTGGTCGAGAATCCCGCGATCGGTTCCGGGGAAACAACGCCATATCATCAGACGGTTTATGCTTTCATTGAAACAAAGAGTCCCTGGCCGCCCCTTGTTCATTTTCTTTATGACGTGCAGCGACCGGACGCTTTCATCGTGTTTGAAAATGTTAATCTGGCGATTGATGGCAGCGATCCGACCATGATGCGTGGCAAATTTAAAATCGCCCGCTGGTTTGCTCCGGCACAAAGAACGAAGTAATATTCATAGCTCAGTCCATCCATGAAATATTCACTTACCCTGATGTCAGCCGCAGCTGTGCTCGGAGTGATTTGTGCGCAGGCGGAGGATGTTCTGCCACCTCTGTTCGCTTACGACCGCTACTCAAAGATGGCGGACAACTCGCCGTTCGCGACCGCAACAGCAGTGGCAGCGCCCGCGGCCACGCCGGATTTTGCGAAAGACCTTTACGTGGCCAATGCCGCCCATTCCCCTGATGGCGATTTGGTAACGATCGCTTCGACTTCCGATCACAATTTCAAGGAGTACCTTACCACCAGGGGACCTGTCGACGGCTATAGTATCGCCAATATTGAATGGTCGGAGCGCGTGGGTGCGACGAAGGTGACGATTAGCAAGGACGGAAATTTTGCGACAATCACATTTAACCAGGCGCTTTTGCAGCAGTCTGCGCCGAACGCCGCGCTAGCTTCGAGAGCACTCGGGCCGTCCGCCCCTCGCATGCCTATCCCTAACAACACCTTACCGAAATTGCCTGCCGGGTTACCCCCTGAGGTGCAACAGTTGGTTCCGCAGCGAGAACCTCGATCGCCGCATATGCGGGGTTTGATTCAACGGAATCTAAGGGGCGGCGCCTCAAAATCGCCGGGCGCCAAGAATTAGGATTGAAACTTCGGGTCGGTTAACCGCCGCCCCAGTCGTCGTCTGCAGTGTCAGCCTGCCGATCCGGCCCGGCAGAATACAGGTCGTAGCCGCCTGGGTTTTTGAGGCCAGGGCTGCGATAAATGTAATCATTTCCCCAGGGATCTTTTGGCAGTTCCCTAAATAACTGATACCAGCGGGCAGGCCTCGGATCCTTGTCCGGTTGGGTCACCAATGCCTGGAGGCCTTGCTCGGTTGTCGGATAAAAGCCGTTCATGCTTTCGTACAGCTGCAGTTGTGTCTTGATCGCCTGAACGTCCGCTTGGACCCGCATGGTTTTCGCGATGGCAGTGGTGTTGCCGAGTTTTGAAATCGCCACTCCCAATATGATGACAATGATGCTCACCACGAGCATGATCTCAAGCAGCGTGAAGCCCCGTTGTTTTCTTTTGACTCTCATCTCCATAAAGGAGTTACCCCTCCCATTTGTGCGCACCTACACTACCTTGCTCTTTGACAATTTCTAGTGTCCCGTGCGTAATAGATAATCCGACTTGTCCCAGATATACTTTAGCTGAATCTGCGTGGCGCGAATTGCCGCAGCCCCAGTGTCAGTGCCGTTGACGACGACCAGATCGTTCGGGCCCACTTTCAAGCTCGCGGCCGGCACAATTTTCTGAGCGCGCAGCCAACCGGTGTAATTGAAATGCATCTGAGTGGAGAGGGGTGCTACTTCGCCTCTGTACGCGGGATCAGCAAGGTCTGGCAGGGCCAGTGAAGCCGGACCAACGTCCTGGCCGTTTAGATAAATTTCCGGTGGAGCGTCAATCCGCGGGTTGGCGATTTCGAAAGTTAACAAGGCCGTCAGCGGTTGGGCTTCGATTGGAAATTGAAACGCTGCACCGTCCTGGGTTTGTCCGTCGATCCGGATTGTCTCCGGCGAGAGGGTTGCCGTAACGGTCCCAAAATTCTCAACGTCGTCAGGCGGCGCGTGCAGTGGTGGTATCGACGAGAAAGGTTCGGGAATCACATCGCGATGTTCTGCGTTCACGGGGTGCACAACTTCGCTGCTCGTCATCCAATCAAGATACGCGGCTCGCACCGTTTTGCCGTCCCCCGGGACTTCGATGTCAATGGAGGATGCGCCGGTCATCGGAATCAGCACCGAATCCGAGCTTGGCAGATTCATTCCCGCGCCAAGCTTCCCGGAGCGCAAAACGTGTGTGCCCGACTCGTCCCAAGCGACTAACTCAGGCTGCTGATCTGCCTTGTCATCGAAGAACAGACGGAAGAAAAGGACCTGATAATCCGGCCTCGGTTGGGTGATGCGAATGCGAAAAACACTTTTGGTCATGGGAGCGCCTTCTGTCGTTTCAGCCGGCAGGAGGGTCAGCGCTTCAACCCAGGCGGGCGCATTCTGCGCTCTTGAATTTTGTGGCGCGCTTTGACGCAAATCGAGCCACGCGCTTTCTGGGACTGACTGCTCCGTCGTTGCGTCAGCAGTTCCGTCAGTCGGAGCGGGGAGAGCGTCGGTTAGGGCTTCCTGTGCGCCGACGCGGCAAATCGCGGCGAACAATATCGCAAAGAAGGCGCGAACTAACATTGAGCGGGCGAGATTATTCGAGCACAGGCGTGATTGCAAGTTTTCAGTTTCAATGCGGCCTGATTTGCAGGCTATGTGTCATCTCGAATACGGCCGAAAGAATGCTGAAAACAACCAGACCAACCAGAACGGCGATCACGACGATGATCACCGGCGGAATCAACTGCGAGATTAGCCCAACCGTCTTGTCCAGTTCGCGCTCATAAACATCAGCGATGGCCTGCATGGTTTCGGCGAAATGTCCGGTTTGTTCTCCCACCGCCATCATGTCGGTGAACAGATCGGGAAATAGTTTTTGAGCTTGCAACGCGGCAGAGAGCGTGGCGCCATCGATGACTCTCTTGCGCACGTCGCCCAGTTTTTGTTCGAGGAATCGGTTCCCTGCAATTTCGGTTACCAGGTCGAGTGCGCGGAGCAGAGGTATTCCATTTTCCATCAAAGTTCCCAGCGTGCGCGAAAATTGGGCGTAATAACGGTGTCGGATGACCCGCCCATATCCGGGAATCGCCAATTGGAAACGATCCCAACCGATGCGCCCTTCGTTACTGCGAACCAGCGCCCGGAAACCGATAACCGCACTGATCCCCGCCAGCACACCGATCCACCAATAGCCTGTGATCGCGTGATGAATGTGCAACAGGATCCGCGTGGGCAACGGAAGCGCTCCACCGGTTTGTGCCATGAATCCGGTCAACTGCGGCACCATGAACGTGATAAAAATTGTGATCAGAGCGGCGCCGGCTAGCGCAAGAAATGCAGGATAAATCAACGCTTGTTGTACGCGGTCTCGCAGCTCCTTGGCCTGCATCAAATGTTTGACCAGCCGAAGGAGTATTTGGGGCAACGCTCCGCTCGCTTCGCCGGCCGCCACCAGGTTGACATAGAGCGGCGGGAAAATCCGCGGCAGTTCACTTAACGCTTGTGAGAAACTGCGGCCATCGACCAGCCCCCGATGCAGCGTGTGCGTCATTAGCTGAACGCGCGGCTGCTTCAAGCGTTTTTCCAATATTGACAGCCCCTCGTCGAGCGTCATCCCTGCTTGCAACAGATGGGCGAGCTGCTCGGTGAAAACGAGCAGCTGACCGTGCGGAATTTTCAGATTCTGCGTGGCCGGGGCCGGCTTGGCACCGTCTTCCTGGGCGGTTTTGGCCTCCGGCCCCATGAGCTCGATTCGGACAGGGATACATTTTTGCAATTCAATTTGTCGGATGGCGACCGCTCGATCCGGGCAATCCAGCACGCCCTCAACCAGACTTCCCTGTGCGTCGCGGGCACGGTATGCAAACTGTGGCATCGACCTGGAAAATCAGTCGGAAACCGCAGATCGCAAACTCGAAATTGAAATCTGCTAAGCGAATGACGAAGCAGCCGCCTTCGCTCTGCTACGGGCAGCAGGCGAATGCTGTTGTCACGTTAGATTGTGAATCGCACATCCCGTGTAACGATGTAACGTTTTAACGAATCGCGCCGGGCGTCACGCCGTAATTACCGAGAACACGAAAAAATTTTACTTGCCATGCGGTTTGATCTTGCTAAGAGCGGCGGACATGAAGTGTGCAGCCGTATTCGTGCTCGTCTCCGTTCTAGGTGTATCGCAAACATTCGCGGTGCTGCGACCGCTCTTTCCGATAAAGCCAGCGCCGCCGTTCAACGGCGAAGTAATTACCATCGGGGACCATTCGATTCGACATCCTACCGGACAGGCGCCCCACACAGCCTCGAGTTAGCACTGGATCTAGTCCCCAGAGGCGGACTTTGTAATTTGCGGCAAATGGAATGCGCATTTACAAAGTTGCGTTGCGACAATGAGAGCGCTACGCGAGTGCCGCCTTTACGGAATCATTGATCTCGGTTACATCCCGCGACTGCGGGACTGCAACCGGGTCGCCGAACAAATGGTCGGCGGTGGTGTCGATCTGATTCAGCTTCGTGGAAAAGGAAAATCAATCGACGAGTTAGCGGATCTCGCGTCCGCCATCCATGAAATCACTGCCCGATCGAACACGCCGCTAATTGTGAATGACCACGCCGAGATTGCGGCGCAAGTTCCCGTCGAAGGCGTGCACGTTGGACAGGACGACGATCCGATTATTGTTGCACGCCGAAAAGCTGGAAGAGAGTTGATTATTGGTAAATCTACGCACAATCTGGTCCAGGCACACACAGCGCAAGCCGAAGGCGCCGATTACATTGGATTTGGTCCGATCTTCGCCACGCCAACAAAACCGGATTACAAGCCAATCGGGTTAGGCGACATCAGACAGGTCCACCTCGATGCCGGTATCCCGATTTTCTGCATCGGCGGAATCAACATCGACAATCTCCAGCAGGTGATTGATGCCGGGGCGAAGCGCGTTGTTATGGTTTCCGCCTTGCTTAAGGCGCACAGCCTTGTTGATTACGCGCGCTGCGTCACGGACATGCTGGCGTAACAAGACCACGGGCTACGGACCACTGCGTTTTTAACTTTACAACTTTTTAACTATTCAGCTCTGACCATGTCCGTTCTTGTTGTTGGATCTATTGCAATCGACACAGTTAAGACTCCTGTAGAGGAACATTCCGACTTGTTAGGCGGATCGGCTTCCTACGCCGCGCTGGGCGCAAGTTTCTTTTCACCAGTTCGACTGGTCGGAATCGTAGGCGATGACTTTCCCGAGTCTGAATTTCAGTTTTGGAAATCGCGCAAGATCGACAGCGAAGGTGTGCGGCGGGCAAATGGAAAGACTTTCCGCTGGTCCGGCGAATACTCGTGGGATTTGAATACGCGCGAGACGCGCTCCATCGCGCTCAATGTCTTCGAAGACTTCAAGCCGGTGCTGCCGGATTCATATCGTCAAACCGATTTCGTTTTGCTCGCCAACATTGCGCCGTCACTGCAAGCACATGTGCTCGACCAGATGAAGCGCCCCCGTTTCGTTGTGGCTGATACGATGGATCTCTGGATCGAGACAGCACGGCCAGACCTCAATGCGCTGCTTCGACGCGTGAACCTCCTTATCTTAAACGACAGCGAGGCGCGCGAGATCACCAAGGAGACAAGCCTTATCAAGGCAGGACGTAGCATTCGAAAAATGGGACCGCAGTACGTTGCGATAAAGAAAGGCGAGCATGGCGCGCTGCTTTTTGGCGAAGGCGATCAATTTTTCAGCTGCGGCGCTTATCCGCTTGAAGACATCCACGATCCTACGGGAGCAGGGGATACATTTGCCGGTGGAATGGCTGGCTATCTCGCGGGCACTGTGAAAAAAGTCCACTTTAATGACCTGCGGAGGGCAATGATTTACGGCAGCGTGCTGGCCAGTTTTTGCGTGGAAGCGTTTAGTCTGGAGCGTTTGCGCGCACTCTCGATGGAAGAAATCGCCAAGCGCTACGAGACGTTCAAGCTCATGAGCCAGTTCGAAGTGCTGATGTGAGGATGATCCCCGAACCGGAATACCGCGCATTACTGTTTCGGACGTCGATCGTAACGCTCTTCTGTATCGCTGCGGTGTTGATCTGTTACTTGTGGATTGATCGTCCGGTGGCGTTCTTTGTCTATTACCATCATATCAACAGATTCCCTCTTTTTCGATGGCTCACTTACCCACCGCCAGAAGTGCAGAATTGGTCGGCTCTTGTTTTAGTGATCTTGATGATTCGGCGTGCCTGGGGGTCATTTCTGCTCTGGCAGAAAACGCTGTTTGTGGCATGTCTCAGCCTGATAGTTGCCGATGATTTCCGCATCTCGTTAGGCGACGTTTTCGGTCGCTACTGGCCAGAGAGCTGGACTCATGATAATCCTTCGCTCATCGGTACTGGCACGTACGGTTTCCATCCGTTTCAGCGGGGCGACGACGTCGGCAGTTTTCCCTCCGGTCACGCTGCCAGAATCCTGGCCTTTGGCGGCGTGTGGCTGATCGGAATGCCACGGAGTCGAACCGTTCAAGTCGTGGTCATCATTCTCTCAACTTCGATGCTCGTGAGTCTTGTGGCGATGAATTATCATTTCGTCAGCGACGTGATTGCCGGCAGTGTGTTGGGCGGAATCGTGGCGACATACGCGGCGCATCTGGCGCGGCTGCAAACGCCTGAGTCATGATTTCGGATACGATCGTTAATTGCGGGTTGGCGACTGAGCGTTTTACCCGACTGCGGCACAAGATCGGACTTCTTGCGCTTGTAATTTTTTGCGCAACGCCGGTCGATGTTGGCGCACGCCAGTCCAGGGATTGGATCGTCTTGGAAAATTGCAGGTTGATTTCAAATCCGGCGAATGACGGCGATAGTTTTCATGCGAGTGCAGGCGCGAGGGAATATATTTTTCGCCTGTACATGGTTGACGCGCCTGAAACAGATGAAATGACCCCGCGGCGCCTGGTCGAACAGGCGAGTTATTTTGGGATCACAGTGCCGCAAGCCATCGAGTTGGGCCGAGCGGCCACAGAGTTCACGCGGGAGAAATTGTCCGAGCCGTTCATCGTATTCACGCACATGTCTGATGCGATGGGCCAGAGTAAACTCGAGAGGTTTTACGCGTTTGTGCAAACGAAAGATGGTGATCTGGGCGAGCAGTTGGTTCGTAACGGACTCGCGCGAAATTATGGATTCAAAGCCGTGCCGCCGGGATTGAGAAATTCGCGACCAGAGCTGGCAAAACTTCAACAATTCGAAGACGAAGCAAAGCAGGAGAGAATCGGAGGATGGGGCGTTAATGCCGGGCGACTAAATGTTCACGCTCAAAACCTTGCGCCTTTTAGTGTCTTCGTCGCCAAAAAGGTCAGTCGACCCCTGGCGTTGCCTCTGCCAAACACGTTTCCGCGGACTTCGGCGGCGCCAGCGTTTCGTTCTTCGGCTCCTACCGTCGGCTCAGCTGAAGCTGCAAAGCCGCATGCAAAAGGAAAAATCGAGCCGGGTCAGACCAACATCAACACCGCGACGGAAAAAGAATTGAAAATGATTCCCGGCATCGGACCGGTCATAGCTGCTCGAATTATTTCCGCACGACCGTTTCGCAGCGCCGACGACTTAAAAAAGGTAAACGGAATCGGCGACAAAAAATATGCCAAGATCCGGCCGTATTTTCAGTAGCGATTTCGATCACACCCAGGGTGAGGCACAGAAAGCGCGCCCGAGAGGATTCGAACCACTAACCTTCTGATCCGTAGTCAGATGCTCTATCCAGTTGAGCTACGGGCGCCCGAGAAGAGCAGCTAATTTGCGAAGAAAGAGCACAGCGGTCAAATAATGCCAAAAAACTGAAAATTTTTCCGGCCGCTTGCAAGATCAGAAACGATCTGCTGACGCAGGGTTATGGAGCCGAGCGCGCGAAATCGTCCACCCTATGATCCCACCCGCGTGTGTCGCTATGCGAAGCATTGCGGACAGGAATCGACCGGAGCGGAGTCCTCCGTCCGTGCAGTACCAACCAATCAAACCCACGCCTGTTCACTCTCGGAACGGCGCAACCCGAAAATAATTATGAAAAGGCAAAGCCCGAATCGTCTTCACCTCGACTACACCATCACTCGCCGAAAGTTTCTCGGCACGACCGCACTCGGCAGCGCAGCGTTACTAAGCGGAGGCCTTGCTTCGCTTGTTCAACGCTCTGCTTTGGCTGTGGGCGGTTTTGACTTCATCGAAAAGAGTATTCCCGAGCTTCAGGATGCAATGGCGTCAGGCGAACTAACCAGTCGGCAACTCACACAGGGTTACATTAATCGGATCCAATCTCTTAATCCGCTGCTGCATTCCGTAATCGAACTAAATCCGAATGCAATTGCGATCGCCTCTCAGCTCGATAATGAACGCCGCCGGGGACAAGTTCGTGGTCCGCTCCATGGCATCCCGCTTCTCGTCAAAGACAACGTCGCGACGGAAGACCAAATGCAAACCACGGCGGGATCGCTCGCGATTTACGGAAACCATGTGCCGGGCGACGCCGTCATTATTCAGCAATTGCGGGCAGCTGGTGCGATAATTCTTGGCAAATCGAACCTGGGTGAATGGGCAAATTTCCGGGACGACGAGGCTGAGACCTATCCTCTGGCCGTCGGTTGGAGTGCACGTGGCGGCGACACCAAGAATGCGTATGACCTGAGCTATACATCGTGGGGTTCCAGTTCCGGTTCAGCCAACGGCGCTGCAGCGAATTTGTGTGCGGCAGCGGTTGGCACCGAGACGGACGGCTCAATCACCGGACCTTCCGCTGTTGAGAACATCGTCGGGTTGAAACCGACGCTCGGGCTCGTTTCGCAGGAGGGAATTATTCCGATCGCACACGAGCAGGATACCGCCGGGCCGATGGCGCGCAGCGTGACTGACGTCGCGATCCTGCTCGGCATATTACAGTCCCCGTGGGGCGAGGTGATCGGACACCAGTTGCCCGACGATTACACGCAATTCCTCGATCCGAACGCACTCGATGGCGCAGTGATCGGACGCGATGTGCGCTTTTTCGATTACAGCTACTACGGCAGCGGCATTCCGGGCGATGAGCTGACCGTCGCGTTTGCGGAGAACGCGTTGGCCGTGATGGAAAGCCTCGGTGCGACTGTCATTGACGTGGATACGGGGGACGTGTTCGCTTATAACGGCGACGAGTTCACTGCGTTGCTGTATGAATTTAGAGCACAAATCGCGGACTACCTCGCGACGCTTACGCACACGAACATGCGCACGTTGGCCGACCTCATCGCCTTCAACGATGCGAATTGTCCACAAGAGATGCCCTACTACGATCAGGACGTATTCTTATTGTCGGACCAGTTCCCAGGTTATCCGAACGATCCCGCCTACATCGCCGCCCGAACGCATGCCCGCACTGCTGCGCGCTCTGGCATTGATAGTGTAATCAATTCGGGCGTCGATGCGATTGTCGCACCGCACTTGACTAACTCGACTGGACCCGCTGTATCGGGTTATCCGAACTTATCGATTCCCGTAGGCATTCGTGACAACGGTCGGCCGGCGGGCATGCTGATGTACAGCACTTTCCTGTACGAACCGCAGTTAATCGGCTTTGGCTACGCGTTGGAGCAGGCGCTAAATGTGCGACAACAACCGCAGTTCCTGGGCTCCATTATCCCGATCCCGAACGGCGGATTTTGCACCGGCCATCACAATCATGGCCAACCGCATCTGCCCCACGGCAAGATCTTCTAAGATTGCGAAGCTTCATGCTTGAGCACGCGAGCAGAACGAGGATTCTGCTCGCGTGACAATTTTCCTAGGATGCGGTTTTGCCGCAAAGTATCTTGAAGGCGGCGGAAATTTTTCCGTCCCATTGCAATGGATGCTCGGTCTGCGGCGATTAAAGCTCGATGCCATCTGGCTGGAGTTATTGCCGGCGACAGATGACCCGCACGCCGATCACGCCAGAATCAACAACTTTCAGCGGCAACTGCGCGCGCATGGATTGGCTGGTCGCTATTGTTTGTTGTATCAGAAACCTGCAGCGAGTTCACATGAACTCGATGCGATTCGCTGCATCGGAATGCCGAAACGAGCGCTCCTCGCCAGACTGTCCGGCCCAAACGTGCTGCTCAATCTTAGCTACTCAATTCATCCGCCATTTCTTTTGCAATTTGAGCGACGCATCTTTTGCGATCTGGATCCAAGCGAAATTTTTTACTGGATGACCAAAATGGAGCTGGGCCAGTCGTCTCACCACGAATTTTGGACGATCGGCCTCAACGTGAAGGAAGGCGATTGTCAGCTGCCGAAATCGACTCTCCCCTGGAAAACATTTTATCCCCTCGCTGATACGAGACTCCTGCAAAGCCAACCACATCCGGGGCTGCCTAAATTCAGTACTATTGGACAGTGGTACTGGAGCGGGGCCGTCGAAGTGGCAGGAGAATTCCCCGATTTATCCAAGAGAGTGAGGTTCGAGCCTTATCTGGGTTTGCCGGCGCGAATGCCGGATGCGCGGTTCGAACTAGCGATGAATATCAGTCCGGACGATCCCGAGAGAACCCGTTTGCAACAGCTTGGTTGGCACGTCGTCGATCCGCACAGGGTGGCCCGTACTCCGCGCGCGTACCGTCGATACATGGCGAGCGCACTAGCAGAGTTTACGGCCATCAAGGGCGTCGATGTAGCCTGGCAAACCGGCTGGCTAAGTGATCGGGGCGCAGCATTCCTTGCGCTGGGGCGACCGGTGATCACGGAAGACACCGGCGCAAGCAGATATCTCCCACGTGAAAACGGATTTCGCTTCATTCGGAACATCGATGAAGCAGAAACGGCGGTGAAAGATGTGTTGAATGATTGGCCGCGACTATCGAGGCAGGCGCGAGCGTGCGCCGTGGAGGTTTTCGATTCTGCAAAGAATCTCAGGAAGATCCTGGGTATCTAGCTGTCATTCTGAGCCGACCGGAACGAAGCGAAGCGAAGTCGGAGGCTGAAGGCTACTGCCCAGTAACTGCAATCCGGCTGAATCACCTTTGGGCCAATGGTTCGGGATCCCTCGACTCCGCTGAGTTTACCCTAAGCGACCAAAGCGAGTCGAGCGGGCTCCGCTCGGGATGGCAACTACAAAAACACCCGCTCGTTTTGGCGTTGCAAAACGATTTTCGGGTGTTACTCGTTGTCCCGTTATGGCTGATTTGATGAAAGCGGATGAGCTGAAGACGCGGCTCAAAAAAATCCCCGAATGGGAACTGGAGAAGAAACACATCGAACGCACGTTTGAGTTCGATGATTTTACCGATGCGATTGATTTCGTAAATCAAGTGGCTGAAGTGGCCGAGGAAGAGGAACACCATCCGGACATCGACATTCGTTATAATAAGGTTCGTCTGGTCCTCTCGACCCACAGCAAAGGTGGCTTGACC
>DASREQ010000066.1:0-5384 GCA_035651975.1 Candidatus Udaeobacter sp. | reverse complement strand
TCATTCCGAGCGAAGTCGAGGAATCTGGAACATTTGAGATGTCTCGACTCCGCTTGGCATGACAAGTTAGAAGCCTGTCGTGCGCCCTGTAAGCTCGCCTCCAAACAATCGTGCGTTCCGACGCTCTCTCCTCGCCTGGTTTCGCCGCCATGGCCGCGATCTGCCGTGGCGCAAGACCCGCAATCCCTATGCGATTCTGGTCTCCGAGTTCATGCTTCAGCAAACGCAGGTCGTCACGGTAATCCCTTATTATAATAAATGGCTGCGCCGGTTTCCTGATTTCGCGTCAGTTTCGTGCGCTTCGCAAAACGACGTCCTCCACGCCTGGCAGGGACTCGGCTATTACAACCGGGCACGAAACCTCCGTGCCGCTGCCAGGATTGTGCAGGATCAGCACCGCGGGATCTTGCCCGACGACATCCCTGCGATTCGCAAATTGCCGGGCGTTGGCCGTTATATCGCGAACGCAGTCGCAACCTTTTCTTTCGATCAACCGGTCCCAATCGTCGAAGCGAATAGCTCCCGTGTTCTGGCCCGATTGCTCGACATGCGCGCCCCGATCGATTCTGCAATCGGCCGCGAAAAACTCTGGGCGCATGCCGCGCGACTCGTCCCCAGGCGCAACGCGGCGGGTTTCAATTCCGCGCTGATCGACCTGGGTGCCCTTGTTTGCCTGCCGGACAAACCGAAGTGCGGCACCTGCCCGGTGAAGAAATTCTGCCGCGCTAGAAATCCCGGAGCGCTGCCCATCAAGAAATCCAAACCACGCACCGAGCGACTTATCGAAAAACATGCATTTGTCGTTAGTAACGGCAGGATCCTGCTCGAGCAATCATCCGCTCGCTGGCGTGGCATGTGGATTTTGCCATCGCTGAAACTTGACGGCTTTAAGCCGTCAAGTTTCCGAGCGCGTGCAATACACGTTTCGACTTTTTCCTTCACAAATCACCGCATCACGCTTGTTGTTTATCGTCGCGCAACGCCAACTAGAATCCCTCCGACGCAGCGTTGGTTTGCATCCATCGGCCACATCGCAATGCCATCGCCGCATCGGCGCGCGGCCCAGGCTCTTCTTAGCGCAAAACAAGCAGCACGGCCACACCGGCAGCAGTCGTCAAAATAGTAATCGGAATTCCATAACGCGCGTAATCCCAAAAACCGACCTGGATATGATCGCGCGCTGATTCCACCACGATCATGTTCGCCACCGAACCGACGATCGTAAGATTGCCGGCAAACGTCGTCGCAAGCGCGAGCACTTTCCACATCAAAGCCGGGTCCGTAAATCGCGCGATCCAATTTCCCGCCACCAACACGAACGGCACGTTTGAGAAAATGTTCGATCCGACTACGGAAAACCAGGTGAGGTTCCAGGCTTGCGCCGGCGTGCTTGATCCAAAGATCGGCTGCAATCGCGAGTAAATCGCGTTTGGCAGGCCGGTATCGCTTAACCCATCGACCACGATGAACAGCGCAGCGAAAAAAAGGAGCAGATGCCAATCGACCAGCTTCAGCACATTGTGCGTGTCGCGTCGCGCCAGAACCATCACTAGCACGGCACCAGCCATCGCCGTCCAAGCCAGGTTCAAGCCAGCGAGGAAACCGGCTAAGATCGACACGAACACAATGCAAACAAGCACGAACAACCCGCGCTCGAGTTTTGGAACGACATGGGCCGAACGATCAATAGCTGTCTGCCGCAACACTTTTCGAAAGCCAAAGCGCAAAATGAAAAAATTAATCGTCAAGCCCATGACCGCGGCCGGCAGGAGCGACCGCGAAAATTCCGGAAACGAGATATCCGAGAAATGTCCAATGATCATGTTTTGGGGGTTGCCCACCAGCGTGGCCGCACTGCCGATGTTTGCGCTCGTCGCCAGCGCGATCAGGAACGGAAGCAGTGGAAGCTTACCGCGCCGGATAACAGCCACCACAAGTGGCGTGAGCATCAGGCAAATCATGTCGTTCACCAGCAGGGCGGAGAGAATTCCCGAAGTGAGCGTGACGTAGAGCAGCAGGCGTGCGGGAGTCCGCGAAAAATTCAGCAACAGTTCCGCGGCCCATTCGAAAAAATGCGCAAGATAAAGATAGGCCGAGATGAGCATCATACCCAGCAGCAATACCAGCGTATCGTAGTTGATTGCGCGATAGGCCCGCTCCGGCGTCATTACACCGGTCGCAACCATCAGTACAGCGCCTAGCAACGCGGCAGCGGGACGATTTAACGGCAAAACTTTGAGTTGGCGGCCGCTGATGAGAACATAAGTGATGGCAAAGATCGCGCTTGCAGCCAGCTCCCGTTGCCACTGATTCACACTCGTGCATAACGGATGCCAGGCTGTCTTTCAACGGCGCCATTTTCGTTTCGCTTTCAACCAACGTTGGACATTGAACGTTGAATGTTTCTCTGCGATAACCTTGTGCATCACCTATGAGAAGCATGACTGGATATGGACGCGCTGAAGGGGTCCACGCGGGACGAAAATTCAGCGTCGAGCTTAACTCCGTCAATCGAAAGCAGAGCGACGTGGTCATCAATTTGCCGCGGGACCTCGGAGAGTTGGAGCCGCGTATTCGCCAGACGATCAATGAAAATATCTCACGCGGCCGGACGAACGCCACCATCGCGCTTCACACTGGTCCGAACGGCACCCGCAATCTGGCGCTGGACACCGAATTAGCCCGCTCTTACCACGAAGCAATGCGGGCATTGCAAAAAGAATTGGACGCTCCGGGAGAAATCACGATCAGCGCAATCCTGCAGGCTCCGGGCGTGATGCGCTTCCCTGAACAGGCGCTCGATCCCGAGGAAGCATGGCCGGCCATCGATCGCGCATTGCACGGTGCACTGGCCGACTTAATCAAAATGCGTGAGCGCGAGGGGAAACATCTGGCCAAAGACCTGATTCATCGTTTAAAGGCAATTCGGAAAAAGCTCAAGGAAATCGGCACGTTTCATCCCGATGTAGTCAAAAGATACCGCGCGGTCCTCGTCGACCGGATTCGGAAAGCTGGATTGCCTATTGAAAGCGACGATGAACGTTTGTTAAAGGAGATCTCGTTCTTTGCTGATCGCGCGGACGTCTCTGAGGAGCTGGTTCGCCTCGAGAGTCATCTGACCCAATTCGCGCACCATCTGCGTAGCAAGGAACCGGTGGGACGCACATTGGAATTCATCACCCAGGAAATGTTTCGGGAGCTCAACACACTCGGCGCAAAAGCAAACGATGCGACCATTTCTCAACGCGTTATCGCTTGTAAAGCCGAATTGGAGAAAATTCGCGAGCAAGCCCAAAATCTTGAGTAAGCAATTCAGTCGCCGCGGAATTCTTTTTGTTGTTTCTGCTCCATCCGGCGCGGGCAAGACTACGCTCGTGGAAGGGATTCGCCGAAGCCCGAATCTTTTTTACTCCGTCTCGTGCACAACGCGAAAGCCGCGTGCCGGTGAAATCGATGGCCAAGATTATCAATTTCTTTCCGATGCGGATTTCCGCGATCGAATTGCGAAAGGGGAATTTCTGGAGCACGCACGAGTCCATGGCGACCAGTACGGCACCCTGCGCGAACCAATTGTGACAAATTTATACAAAGGGAACAATGTTTTGATCGACATCGATACGCAAGGCGCTGCCGTAATTCGCAGCTGCGGCGATAAACTCATCCGGGATGCGTTGGCCGATGTATTCATTATGCCTCCGGATCTCGAGGAATTGAGAAAACGCCTGCTAAAACGTGGAACGGAAACCGCGCAGCAGATCGAGTCGCGTCTGGCCACGGCAGCGCGCGAGATGGAACACTGGCGCGAGTATCGTTATACTATTATCAGTGGATCAGTGGAGGAAGATTTGCAAAGGTTTCGGCAAATCATGGAGGCAGAAAGCTATTTGAGCCGCCGATTGATCGAGAAATGATTCCAGAAGGCAGAGACGTTAAGAGAAAACGCGATAAAACCAGCGCGCGAAAGGTTGTGCGTATTCGACCGGGGACCAAATCGGTGGTGCTTGGTGTAACCGGCTCGATCGCGGCCTACAAATCCGCGGAGCTCGCCAGTTTGCTGGTCAAACAGGGCCATGACGTTTTCGTCGTCATGACGCGAGATGCCACTGAGTTTATTTCCCCGGTTACGTTGCAGACGCTTTCAAAAAATCCCGTCACGACCAGCTTCTTTGACGAGAAGGAAAGCTGGCGACCCGGCCACATCGAGCTGGCTGATCGCGCAAATTTGTTGGTCATCGCGCCCGCGACGGCACACATCATCGCTGAGTTGGCTCACGGTCTGGCCGATCATCCGCTTGCAGCCATCGCGCTTGCCACGCGCGCTCCCATTTTGCTCGCGCCGGCCATGAATGGAAAAATGTGGCAGAATGCCGCGACGGTTGAGAATGTGGAAAAACTAAAAGGGCGCGGCGTCGAATTTATCGGACCAGAAGAAGGCATGCTGGCCTGCGGCTATGAAGGAATTGGCAGACTTTGGAAAGTGAACGACATCGCCTTCCGCGCCGAATTTCTGCTCGCCAGCCAGGATAATTTGATCGCGTGAGATTTCTCATCACGGCCGGCCCTACGCGAGAGCCGATCGATCCGGTTCGGTACATTTCGAATCGCTCATCCGGGAAAATGGGCTACGCCATCGCGGCAGCAGCGCTCAGTGAGGGCCACCATGTTACATTGATTTCAGGACCGGCCATTCTCGAGCCGCCCCGGAATGCAAAGCTGATTCCGGTTTCGAGCAGCGACGAAATGTTCGAAGCGGTCCAGCGCAACACAGACGAATGCGACATTTGCGTTCTGTGCGCGGCCGTCGCTGATCACAAACCGGCAAATGTCTCGGCAACAAAAATCAAAAAACACAGCGGAGCGTTCTTGCTCGAATTAATTCCTACGCGCGACATTCTCAATTCGTTAGGCCATAAACAGGACCGAAAATTCCTTCTCGTCGGTTTCGCTGCGGAGACGGACCACATGGAAGAAAACGCGGCGAAAAAGCTGCATTCCAAGAATTGCGACATCATCGTGGCGAACGACGTCAGCAGCGCCGATTCAGGAATAGAAAGTGACATGAATGAAGCGCTTATCTTGTTTCGAAATGGCGAAAAAAAGAAAATTTCGCGCGCGCCAAAAAAAATTATCGCGTGCGAGCTCGTAAAAATATTTTCAAATTTCGCAACAAAATGTTTGACAAAAAAAATGTGATGATTAACTGAACTCGTTTAAGTGAAGTCATTCCCAACTCTTCACAGAGCTCCGCGCGTGTTGCGGATGAAAGGGGGGAATTAGTCGATGGCGAAAAAGAAAAAAGCAGCAAAGAAAAAATCAGCGAAGAAAAAGAGGCACTAACGCCCCACGCTTGATTAACGGCTCCGAATGCTTTCGGAGTCACAACC
>DASREQ010000065.1:0-37434 GCA_035651975.1 Candidatus Udaeobacter sp. | reverse complement strand
CGATGTTCTCAACCACGCCGCCCAGAAGACCCGCTGAAGTAAGAACGGTCAAAACACAAGCCATTGCATAAATCCTGTAGCCGCCTCGCTGTGTCGAGGCACTTCGGCGATGTTGCTCCCCGCGGCACGGCGACACAGCGCCGTGGGTACAACACCACATATTTATGAGCTGGCTCCCAGAAAATGAGCGACCCGGGTGCGATCTCATTTGTTCGGTGTCAGACGAAGCGGCGCCGGATTGTCCTGGGAATATGGAGGCGCACCAGGGAAATTGCTTCGAACGGTTTGGGCAATCGGCGCTGCGTACGCGATCACCAGTAGCAACGCGGCTCCGAGCAACCACGGCGTGAAACTTTGCACAGCAGGAACTTGCTCGTCGTAGTACGGTTCCGACACAATCAACTCCAGCGCACCCGATTTATTCCGTTTTCCGAAAAGTGTCGCAAAAAACACCGCAAAAAACATGAGCGCCGCAATCGTCATGATGGTTCCGCCAGTGCTGCCGAGCATCTTCGCGAACTGCCAATCAGCGTGATAGAGGTGCGATTGCGGATTGGTGTAACTTATTCCCATGTTGGTCCGTCGCGGTTCGCCACCCGCACCACCGATGAACAGGCCAGTGGAGAAAATCATGATGCCAAGTGTCCAGACGTACGGTACCCATACGTTGAGCGTCGGGAACCTGATTTGTTTGCCCATAAGTTCCGCGACCAGAAATAAACTCATCCCGATGTAAGCCAGAAAGACCGGGCCGGCGATAGTCTGGTGAAAATGTGCGGGTAACCACGACGTGTTATGCACGACAACATCCAAATTGTAGGACGCATTAATGATTCCGGTAACCCCGCCAAAGATGAAAATAACTAGTCCGGCGAAGAGATAGGCAAATAGCCAGCGGTCCTTATCCAGGTAAGGAAGTTTAGTCCACCAACCCATTAACCCGCGGCCGCCGCGCTCCCGCGCCCCGTACTCCATGGACGCAGCGAGCGTGAATGCGGTCAGAAAACTCGGTATCGCCACCAGCATGGTAAAAAATGCGTGCACGAATTTCCAAGTGCTGCTGATGCCGGGCTCGGTGAATTGATGATGAATCCCGACCGGCGCGGAGTAGAGCACCAACCAGAGAAAAGTCAGACGGCCAGCGAAATCGGAAAAGAGTTTCCCGCCGGAGAGCTTCGGCAGCATTGTGTAATACATGACATAAGCCGGAAGCAACCAGAAGTAGACGAGCGGATGGCCGAAGAACCAGAAGAGCATCCGCGCCAGCGGAACATTTACCGTAGCGACCCATCCCATCGACCACGGGATGAGTAAGAAAATGATTTCGATCGCCGCGGGCGTCGTTGCGATCAGCCAGACAATGAACGTCGCGAAAATGCCCACAACAGCCAAGGGCACCTTCTCTCCCGCATGTTCGCGTTTCCAGGCAAGATACGGCGGCAGCCAGTTAAAAAACGCCACCCACGAGCCGAGTACCAACAGCACCGTCCCGATGTAAAAAGCCGGATGCGCGCGCAACGGCGGATAAAACGTGTAGAGAACCGTGGCTTTGCCCGAGAGAATCGCCACTGCCGCCAGTAAGGTTCCCACTATCATCATCGCGAATGATAGCCACGCCGCCTTCATGTTGAGCGGGCGATTCAGGTAGTAACGGATAATCGCGTATCCAAACGCGACCGCGAAGAAAGTGGTGAACACGATGGCGTTCACGACTCCGTGTAGTGTTAGACCTTCGAAATAGCTCAACCCAAGGAATTGCGAACTCCGAATCATCCCGGCGCGGTAAAGAACCTGCATCAAGCCGTGATAAATTCCCAGGATCAACAGTACCATCGGGAAGATGATCTCGATGAGGATCATCCGCTTGAGTCCCGGTTCGATGTCGATCCTTCGCTCAGTTGGTTCCATCCGATTAGTTCCTATTTCAATGTTTCGATGTACTCGACGACTTCCTCGATCTCCTCGGAACTGAGCTCAGTCTTAGGCATTTCCTGCTCAAATTCACCGGCTACTCTCTTCGCCTCTGGATGAAGGATCTTTTCACGAATAAAAGCGTCGTTGACGGTGACCGTCGATCCGTCCCTCAACTTTTCGGTTCGTCCGTACAATCCTTTAAACGTCGGCCCGATCCCTGGTTGGCCGTCGAGTGAATGGCATGTGGTACACAAATTCGCATCGAGTACTTGGTAGCCCGGGTGCGTCGGCGTCGCCGCCGGTGGCGGACTGGGCTTCGCAGTAAAGGACGCCATATCCACCACGTGCAATTCGGCAGCCATGCGATCGTGGCCGGTCCCGCAAAATTCGTGACAGAGCAGTTGATAAACGTGCGGCTTATCGAATTTCACACGCGCATAATTCACCACCCCAGGCACAGCCATCAGATTAAGATCGGTGCCCAGCATAATCAGACCGTGTGTCACATCCGCCGCGCTGAGGTAAATATCTACTGTCGATCCCGCGGGCACGGTGACATCCTCTGGCTCGAACTTCCACATGCGCGCGACATAATGCAGTTCGTAATGCGTCGGTGAATGAGTAATCAGTTCGCCTTTCTGAAACGGTTTGATGTCGGTGAGGCACGTGGGCAGCCCGACATGAAAAAGATTGATCGCCAGCGCCGAGAGGGCCAGCAACACGACCACAAATGCCAGCGCGATCCAAATGATCCGCTTTTCCAATTGCGTGACGCTCAACCTGTTCATGCTCGCGCAATCATCAGCCAGTAAATGACGAGCCAAAGCGCGGCGTAAAAGAGAATCAGAAGCGCAAAGAAGAAAATCGCGCCACTGGGAAAAAACCGTTTGCCGCCTTCTGGTTCGCCTCGCCCCATCATCTCAACGTCACTGTCAGGATTTCATCGTGCCAAACGCACGAGGTAGGCAAAAGCAAAAAAAAATTAACCGAGTTACGTCGCGCGTGCTGACGAGCGCGTCCTCGCGATCGCGAGGTTTGCTTGCGCGGGGAAATCGAGGTTGTTGCCAAGCCAGGGAGAAAGCCTGTTTCGGCGTGACGCCGAAACCAACACGCCAGACGCGTGCGCTACTCTTTCTCGAGCTGCCTGAGTTTCAAATAAATGGCGAGCATCAAAAGCCCGATCAAGCCAATGCTGACAGCCAGACCGATCTGACGATATTTGTACTCTTCGCGTGCTTTTTTGACGAGCGCATCGGTGCGTTGAACGGCCTGTTCACCTGGCAGGGCCACCTGCTGGAAGGTACTTCGGCTGAACGAATGCACGTACGTCCGCGATTTTTTTAACGTATCTCCGAGCTCGGTTAATTCGTTGCTGATCGGCTCCACGTCCAGGCCTTTTGCGGCGAGCTTTTCCGAAACTGTAATAAATCCTGTCCGCGCCTGCTCCATTCGCGTGATTGTTTCGTGAAAATAGTCCGCGGTTTTGATGCACTCGGGGTTGTCGGTTGCATACTGGCGATGGCAGTCGCCGCATAACTGACCTGGCCCGGTCGCCAACATGGAGTCATGTGTCTTAACAATGGCATGATTGCTGTGGCACTGACCGCACTCGGGCCAGCCATGTTGATCGAATGCATGCTTGTGTTTGCTGCCGTCGAACAAACTCGCGTTGGCCGAGTGGCAAAGGCTGCAACTGCGACTCACCTGCGCGACGCCTGGCGGACTGGCGGCGTGGTTGCCGTGGCAAGTGTTGCATGCTGGCGCACCCAAATCACCCCGCACGAGCAGCGCCTGGCCGTGCACGCTGGCGCGATAGTCAGCAAGTTGCGTGGTCGGAAGTGGCGACCCATCCGCGCGTGTAAATCCGGCCATGATTTTCGGATCGGCATGGCACGCGCCGCACGTCTCGGGCACGCGTTGCGCATACACTTTTGATTGTGGATCTTTGGCAGGACGAATCCCGTGAACGCCATGACAACTCACACACGACGGCGCGCGGTCGTCATGTTTTTCCATCAATGTCCGGCCATGCGGACTGTCCTTAAACTTCGCCAACTGATCGGTCGGCAGCGACGGATTAAACTCGTGCATGATCGCAGGATCGGAATGACAGCGCGCGCAAAATTGAACGACCCAGGCTCGATTTTTCTGACGATCTTTCTCCGGCCATTCCTTGACGAAATCGTGTCCAAGATCAGCCGTGGGATCGCCCCCGTGACAGCCCGCGCACGAAACGCCGCTCCGAAAGTGAACGTCCTCCACCACTTCTTTCAGATTCATATGCGAAGCCGGTGTCGTCGCAGTCGAAGTGGTTGTAAAAAGCGTTTCGGCAGATTGATTTCCTGAATCGCTGTGGCAGAGCACGCAATTGTTCTGCAGAAGCACCTCCATTTTTTGCGGTCGCAATCCGAGCGAGAGCAGGACAGCCAAATGTTCCGGCCGCGTGATCCATTCCTTTTGCACGGCCTGATTGAGCAATCCCTTCAGGTTATCGTTAAGACCGTCAAAATAGGCGCGCTCTTCTGGAGTGATGATGGGTTTCCCCTTCTCGTCTTTGGCAGCAAGCATCGTGGTAAGCTTCGAAGCTGCTCCGGTGGAATTTTGGTCTGCCGCAAAACCAGCAACGGCGATCAAAAACAGGCCAAAGACGATGGCAATCGTTCTCACGGTGCGTCCCTCGAATCACCACGCGGACCGGCCACGCACGAAATCGCTATTGCCGCAGCTGCGACTACAACTGCGATCAGACCGGCAAGCAGATATGGAACGCCAGCCAGGCCATGAAGCCCCACGTGCAATAACACTGCGCCGGTCAGGATGAACCAGCGATCTTCGAAGCGCCAGTATCGAATAAGAATAACCACCACGCCTGCGGCCAACGTCCACCATGCGCAGACCCGTGCGACATTGTGCATCGCAGACAACTCGCTGCCTGCTCCGCGCGCACCAATGTCCCAGCCCGCCAAAGTGAGAAAAGTCAAAAATAGAATGGCAGCCCAACCCAAATCGTTAAAAGCTGGCGACGGCTTATCGCGATAAGCCCGCCGGTCCAGCCAGGGGATGAGAGCCCAGATGCCGAATAAAAGCGCAATCAACAACAAACAAACTTCTGGACCTTCCAGTCCAAAGAGGTGCGGTGGAAATTCTTTCAGTAATTGATACTCCCACAGAAAATACCATTCCGGTTTTATACCGGGATACGCCGGCGCGAGTGGATCTGCCTTCTCGCCGAGTTCCCAATCCATTCCCGGAATGCCTGGCCCATAGGGAAGGAAAACCGCAAGTCCCGCCAGCGCCATCAAACAGGCCAGCCACAACAACACGTCGCGCAGAGCAAAGCTGGGAAAAAATTTCATGCCGCGCGGCGCGGTCTTGGCCCCTAGAGGCGGCGCCATCCCCTGACGCTGAATCAAAAGCAAATGCAAGCCGATCAAGCCAACGAACGCCAATGGCAAAATCACCACATGCGCCGCGAAAAATCGATACAGAGTATTGATGGTGACATCCTGCCCGCCGCGCAGCACTTGCAAAAGCCAGTTGCCCAGGAAAGGCACCGACTTGACAATGTTAGTGCCCACGGTCGTTGCGAAATAAGCAAGCTTGTTCCACGGCAGAAGATATCCCGAGAACCCGAAGCCAAGCGTGAGCAGGAACAAAAGGTAGCCGGAAACCCAGGTTACTTCCCGCGGCGGACGGTACGCTTTCAACATCATGGTGCTAAACATGTGAAGCGTCAGCGAAATGATCATCAGATGCGCGCTCCAGCTGTGCACCGACCGAATCAGCCAGCCGAACGGGACTTTGGTCGTCAGAAAACGAATACTCTCGTAAGCGGTCGCTTCACCGGGTTGGTAATACATCAGCAACAGCACACCGGTAACTACCTGCACAATGAAAAAGAACATTGTGATCCCACCGAGGTAGTACCAGCCCATCCAATGGGAACCCAACGGCACTTCTTTGTGACGCAGGAACTCGAGCAGCGGGGTGAGTTGATAACGCCGATCCAGCCAGCCGCGCAGGCCCCGGGTTTTTTCCGCCGCCTCTAAATTCGGAGTCATTTTATGAATGGCGCGCTATCCCGCGCGGCGTATAAAGTTTCAGGCCTTTTGTTCAGAAACGATGATTGCACCGTCAGCTTGGCGTTGAGCGAGGTATTGGGGCAACGGGCGCGGCGGCGGCCCCGACAAGACCCGGCCGTTAGCAGGATCGAAGCGCCCATCATGACATGGGCACCAAATTACAGATTGCCCCGGCAAAAATGTGACGGTGCATCCTTCGTGCGTGCACTTCGCACTGAACGCGTGTAACTGATCGCCCGCTTGCAAAATTATCACGCGCTGCCCGCTCAGTGGGACGATAACAAACTTATTCTGCTCCAGTTTTGACGCTTCATCGCGCGTTAACCGTGTCGGCCCGGTAGGCCCGGTTTGCGGCAATGGCTTGAGGTATCGAATAATCGGATAAACGATGCTGGCTAACCAACCAAGAGCCGTTACACCCAAAAGAAGATCGAGAAAATGACGGCGCGACGTCGGTGAACTGGCCACAGCTTGTTCGTCCATCGCTGATTTTTTTATGCGGTAGTTCCAGCCGGTTCAAGCTTTTGTTCCGACAGGGAGACTTGCTCAAACCCGAGATGACAAATAGTTATGTATTCCCGCGGCGGCTTTGCGACTATCACGCACGGCGCGCACGACCAGATCGGGACCGCGCACAAGATCGCCGCCGGCAAACACGCCGGGCACGCTGGTCATCTGGTTTTGATCGACGATCACGCCGCCCCATTTGTTGATGTCGATCTTGTCGGGATTGCCAGCGCTAAAAATCGGCACTGGATCGAAACCGTACGCAATCAGCACCAGATCGACTGGCACGCTGAATTCCGAACCCGGAACCGGTTGCGGTTTGCGGCGACCTTTCGCATCCGGTTCACCCAATTCCATTCGCACACACCGGGCTTCGCAAACGTTGCCGGCGGCATTTCCTGACAACGATACCGCATTGATAAGAAACATGAACTGCGCGCCTTCCTCCACCGCGTTCAAATACTCGCGCCGACTGCCCGGCATGTTTTCGAGGTCGCGTCGATAAATGCAAATCGCTTCACGCGCGCCGGAGCGGATCGCCGTGCGCAAACAATCCATTGCCGTGTCGCCGCCACCCAGCACAGCGACACGTTTGCCACGCACTTCAATCGGCGATCCGTCCGATGTCTTGAGATTCTTTTGAATCAGAAACGGCAGTGCGTGAAATACTCCGCGCAAATCGGCGCCTGGAATATCGAGCGACTTCGGTTTCTGCGCCCCGATCGCGAGGTACACCGCGTCGAACTGCCGGCGTAACGTCGACAATGGAATATCGCGCCCGACGGTCACGCCGCACTGAATTGTGACGCCGCGTCGCCGCAACAGATCGAAACGCCGCTCCACGACGGGTTTCTCAAGTTTGAACGATGGAATGCCGTTGACGAGCAGGCCTCCGGGACGCGTTTGCGCCTCAAAAATCGTGACGGCACAGCCGAGTTTGGCCAGTTCGTCTGCGCACGCCATTCCGCCCGGACCGCTGCCAACGACGGCAACCTTGCGCCCATTCGGTGAAGCGACTACCCCGTCGAGCGTCTCATGCGCGAATGCATATTCGTTGATGAATTTTTCTATTGCACCGATCGACACCGGGTCCGAGCGAGCATTTAGAATGCATGCGCCTTCACACAAGCGATCCTGCGGACAGACACGGCTGCAAATTTCGGGCATGTTGCTGGTGGAACGCGATAGCTCCGCTGCTTCCAGGAAGCGCCCGTCCGCGGCAAGGCCCAGCCATTCTGGAATTCGGTTCGCGAGCGGGCACCCGTTTTTGACGCAGGGCGGGTCCGGGCAATTGATGCAACGGCTGGCTTGGGCCCGGGCGGTAGCTTCATCGTACAACCCGTAGATCTCATCAAAGTCGCAGATGCGTTCACTGGCATCGCGTTTCGGAAGAGCCTCACGCGCGATGTAGCGCCAATTGTGTTTTGCTGGCCAGCTCGCTGTCACTGTTTGCATCGAACCAATACTCGCACCGTCGAAGACGAAGCCCTACGCAGGCGTTGGCAAACGCTGTGCATTTATTGGCGCCCTCGCAGCCCCTTGCCTAGTCGCGGGAGCGCTTCGCAGTCCGCTTGTCCATGGGCACGAAATCGCGCTCGTCATGGCCGATGTAAAGTTGCCGGGGACGGGCAATCTTCTGCTCCGGATCCGTGAGCATCTCCTGCCACTGAGCCAGCCAGCCAACCGTGCGTGGAATGGCAAAAAGGACGGTGAACATCGCGGGCTTGAAGCCCATGGCCTGGTAGATGATTCCCGAGTAAAAGTCTACGTTGGGATAGAGCTTACGCTTGGTGAAGTATTCATCTTCCAGCGCGATCCGCTCCAGCTCCAGGGCAATCTCCAGCTTGGGGTTTTTGCCGGTGACTTCGAAGACCTGGTCGGCGGCCCACTTAATAATCCGCGCGCGAGGATCATAGTTCTTGTAGATCCGGTGGCCGAATCCCATCAGCTTGCCGTGGCCTGCCTTGATGCTCTCAATGTACGCCGGGACGCGGTCTTTGGATCCGATCTCATCCAGCATCTTCAACACTTCTTCGTTGGCCCCGCCATGCAGCGGACCGGAAAGCGCGGCAGCTGCGGCTGCGGTGGCAACGAACGGGTCCGCCCGAGAGCTGCCGACGGCCCGCATGACGTTGGTACTGCAGTTCTGTTCGTGGTCGGCATGCAGGATAAACAAAATGTCGAGCGCCCGGGCCAAAGCCGAATTCGCCTGGTACTTCGGCTCAACCATCTTCCACAGCATGTTCATGAAATTCTCCGTGTAACTCAGATCGTTGTCCGGATAAATGTACGGGAAGCCGAGGCTGTGACGGTAGCAGTAAGCGGCGATGGTCGGGACCTTGCCGATGAGCCGACAGATTTGCAGTTTGCGCATCTCCGGATCGAGCACATTCCTGGCGTCCGGGTAAACCGTTGAGAGCGCCGCCACCGTGCTGATGAACATGCTCATCGGGTGGGCGTCGTGATGGAAACCCTCCAGGAACTTCTTGCTGTTTTCGTGCAGCATCGTGTGGCAGGTAATCTTGTCGGTCCAGTTCCTTAGTTCCTGCTTAGTGGGTAGTTCGCCAAAGAGGATCAGATAAGCGACTTCCAGAAAGGTGCACTTCTCGGCGAGTTGTTCGATCGGGTAACCGCGATAACTCAGGATACCCTTATCGCCGTCAATAAATGTGATCGCGCTCTGGCAGGATGCGGTATTTAAGAATGCTGGATCATAGCTCATGACGCCGAAATCTTCCGGGCCGGTCTTGATCTGGCGGAAATCCATGGCTCGAACGGCGCCCCTTGTAAGGGCGAGCTCGTAGGTAGCCTTGGTGCGTTTGTCGACTATGCTCAGCGTTTCGTTTCCCATGAATTTCCTCCCATCTCTCAATCAGATTTTTGCATGTTAAGAAACGCAGGCCCTCCGATCGCCTCGCGTTCAGGAAATTCGGCGGTGCGCATTATTTCGCTGGCGATTGTCCCGGAGAGAGCGTACGCGAGATTCGCGGGCGCGCGTCGCGAGGGAAAGCGCCCGCCGTGCGGAAGCTTCGCCATCGCTCAAGCGGCATTGCTGCCATGCACATTAACGCAAGCTGACTTACCATGAAGCCTACAAGCCAGGGGAAGGCCTTTTGCATGAAACCGTAGGAATGCAGGCCGACGCCGAGCATGTTCACGCCGAACCAGGAGAAACTGGTGACGATGTTCCCGAAGATCGCCATGATCATCAGGCCGCGTTGCCGGATAAATCCGCCCCAACGCGCATGCAAAATGATTGCGCACCAAAGCACAATCAGCACCGCGCCATTTTCTTTGGGGTCCCAGCCCCAGAAACGTCCCCACGATTGATCGGCCCAAATGCCGCCGAGCACTGTGCCAACAAAACTAAACAGAGTGGCAAAACAAACGACACCATAAGTCATGCGCGCGAGCGAATCTGCGGTTTGTTTCGTCAGTGAGCGCGTGAATACGCCGCGAACGATGTAAATGATCGCGAGCATTCCGGCCAAAAACATGGCGGAATAACCCGTGGTGATCGCAACAACGTGTGTGGCCAGCCAGATGTTGGTGTCCAACACTGCCTGCAACATTTCCAGTGTGTCCCCGCTGCCAGCGAGATGATGCGCGATGATTAGCGTGACAAAGCCAATCGCGCCCCCGCACGCCGCGCCGATTCCATCTCTGAAAATTCTTTCGAGTATCAGCGAGACAATGACTGCGCCCCAGCCGATGAAAATCGCGGAGGAATAAAGATTGGTCACCGGCGGCCGCTCCTGCAAATACATGCGCGAGACAAGGCCGAACGTGTGAATGGCAAGCGCGAGCAACAAAACATAAAATGCCGAACGGTTCAGGATTCGGCTCCAGCCGAGCCACGAAAGACAAGCCAGAAGAAACCCTAGGACGTAAAGCGCCATGCTTTGGCTGAACGGCTGGAGAAAATTGAACAAAAACTCGAACGACGTCCGTTTCATCGCGTTCGGCTGCTGTTTCGCGAACCAATCAACCATGAAATCCACGTGCTGATTGAAAAGCGAGCGATCGTCTGCGCGGTAAGCATCGCCAATGACCGCGTACTCCATCACGACCGGATGAATTTCACCGCTGCCGACAGAGTGGAGCAAGCTCGCGCCCACCGACTGCCAATCCCCGTCTTCTTTCGCCGGAGGAACGGCGAGGACGTAGGCCATTTCCGAAATCCGCTCGTATTTCTGCATCAGGTCAGCGACATCGTTCAGTTTCGCTTTATCGAAATTCTCGCCGGCCTCACGTTGGCGCGCTGCCTTCGCCGCGCCTTGGGCATTGCCTACAAAGGTCTGTAACTCAGAGGCGAAGTCTTGCTCGCCCTCTGGCTGGATGCTGTTCTTTAACCGCTGATATAACGCCAGCCCGTTCCGCAGGTTGAGGATCGCGCTCTGATAGGCAGAGCGCTGAACCGCTTCAAGTTTGTCCGATTGGGCGCCCTGTTCGTCGATCTGCTTCAGAAACGGCGTGAACTCACTGAAACTGAAATATTTCCGGTCGCTTTGTTGCCAGCCGAACATGCCGAGCACGTCGGAATTTTGCACAACGAAAACCGGATATTGATCTGCGACCGAAGCATTGAAGACAACGTCGGCCAGCCATTGGATCGCGGTCAGTCGCCTGCCGTCTTCGAGGTGCAGTTCCTGTTTGCCGTGAATGATCAGGAGCGAATTGCGAGCCACAGTGTCGAGCGGTTTCAGACGGCCACCGACGAGCACCGGAATTTTGCCAAACTTTGTCAGATCGAGATCGCCCTTCGCAGTCTTGGGCGGCAACCAGTTGACCGCGATCCATGCAGCAGCAACAACAAAAATGACCCACGGCAAAAAGCGCTTCATGCGATGGCGCTCCTTCGTTGCCGTGCAAACCCGACGAGATGAAAACCAAATTGCACAAGCAATCCTGCCGCGACGATCACGCACGCAACATAGGGCGCGAGGAAGCTCGGGTTGTGCACCGCTTGCAAAATCGTCGCGGAATCGCCTTTTTGAAAGCCCGCTTGATAGAACGTTTCACCTCGATAACGCAACGGATGATTCATATAAATTAACACGTCCCGATTCACCGAACGCTCCGGGTCGATCAACGTTACGCGGCTGGAAAAATTCTTCGGAATCTCCGTCCCGGCGTATTTATCGTGTGTGAACTTCTGCAACGTAACGCTGTATGGTTTGTAGTAGCGCGCGGGTCGCAGGGTAATCATCCAGGTACGACCGCCACAAGCGAACGTCTGGGGCGCCCCGAGTGCATCGGAGACCAACCACGTGCCTAACGAACCGCCATCCTTCGGCAGAATTTCGACGGCCGCACTGGGTACGTCGCGTTCGTCAACACCGGTCGCGCGCGGCGCTGGCTCGACTGCAACCATTGCACCGGGCCCTTGATTTGCGATCGGTCTCGCGCCGTCGCCGGCTGCGCTTAACATTTTGAGCCGCGAATTCTGATAATAATTCCGGACGACGATTCGGAACGGCAAACTCCAATGATCAATCGTCCGGTTATGTCGCAGCACGGTGTCGGGAATTGCAGTCACCTGATCAAGGTCGCTACCGCTTGTGTCGATCACGGCCAGTTCGACGCGGCTTCGATCCTCAGAATAATTTTTGGTATCGCCCCGGGCCAACTGCATGTAGCTCTCCACCGCGAAAAGATCGGTGAAGAGTCCGCCTGCGAGCATGACAATCAGACCGGCGTGGGTGAGATGAATGCCCAGTTTTCGCCAGGTCCAGCGGAAACGCTTCGCGTGCGCGGCGATAAGATTGACCAGCAGGACGGCGCCGATCAGATGGCCGCCGGGAAAAATCGGGATCCTGAAACCGCTTCCTTCCGGTGGCCACCACACGAACATGCTCTGGAAATAACGTTGTTGCGCTTCGTGAATGCCCAGATGCACTTGCGCCACTGTCCCGGCAAAGATGAGCGCCATCGCCGCCCCCAGACAAACAATCGTCAGCTTCAACGACGTGATGAGATCGATGATCTTGCGCAGCATATTGCTAAAATCGAACTGACTCGATGAACTTCACGAAGTTCGGCTTTTCTTTTTCAACGGCGGCATTCGGCCCCGTCGCTTTGAAGAACCAGACACGCCCGTCGCGGCGTGTCCAAGCCGCGACTGTTCGCGTCTTGGCACCGGCGATGTCGGTTGTTGCGAAAGTTATGTCCGCCGTTTTCAGCGGAGCAATCTGTGAGGTCGCAGCGCTTGCATCGATGGGCGGCAGGCCGATTTGTCCGCGCCAGCGATTGATATTGTCGGCATCGCTCCCGCCTTCACCCGGAAAAGTGACGACGGAGATGTCGATCTTATCACCGTTGTCGGCCGACGCGATGAAACTTGCGTAGCGCATCGACGATGCCCGCATTTCTGTCCAGCTTCCCGGCATCTTCCATTTGATCTGCGGCGCCGCTCCGTCCTGCGGCGGCATGGCTGCCATTTGCGGCGGTTTGCTTTCGGTCTGGGCCTCGCAAACCGCCGCGACCCATTTGATGAAATCGCCCTTCTGCGCCTCAGTCAGATCGGCATTGCCACGCATTTTGAAAAAAAGAGTTGCGTCCCCGGTCGTCACCATGGCGGCAATGATTCTGCCGTCTTTTGTTGGATCGGCATCCTTCGGAAGCCCCGCAAGATCGACAATAACGACGTCGCCTAACGGAGTGCGCAGTCGCTGCGCAACTTCACCGAGCTTTTGTTCGCTGATCGGCGGTTGACCAAGCTGTTCAAGCCAGCGATTGACATTATCAAGGACATTTCCGGCAGCGGCGCCCAGACTCACAAAAGAAATGTCTGCGACCGCGCCTTGATCACCTTTGACGAGAAAACTTGCCCGTCGCATTTGCGACAGCGGTTGCGGTTCCCAATTCGGCGGAGTTGTTACTGCGGTTGTTGCTGCTGGCGCAATGCCGCCGGGCATCCTCGGCGCGGCAGTGTTGGTCGGCATCGCGTCCTGCTGCTGGGGCGCGGATTCTTCGAGCGGCGCCTTGGAAACGCGATAAACTTTGATCTGGGAGTTTTTCTCACAACTCACCAGCAGCATGGCGAGTAAAGCAGGGCAAATTACAACGCGCCTGCCTAATCGTGCCGAATCGAAAAATCCCCTCACCTTCATCCTCTCCCCTTTGCAAACGGGGAGAGGCGAATTAACTGCAATAGCTTTCACAAGCAAGAATCACTTCTGAGGTCCGCCAGTATGGCAATCAACGCAGGAAAATTCAGCATACGGGGCGTCGATGTGGATGAAATCGTGTCCGCCGGCATTAATCTGTTTCATTCCTTCCGGATCGCCTTGTGCGAGAATCAGGTGGCAGGACCGGCAATCGCTGGCTTTGATCGACATCTTCCCGTCGGCGGCAACGTGTTTGCCATCGTGGCAACGGAAACAACCGTTCCAGTTCTTATGCCCGACAAAATCGGGATGCGTGCGCCAATCGACCTTCACTTCGGGAAAAAAATTCGCGCGATAGATTCTCTGCGCCTCCTCGATGACCGGCCCGGCCTGGGCCCGGTCGGGATACGCTTCGTGCAATGATTTGGCGATGCCTTGCTCGGCCTCGGCTGTTGTCGCGTAAGGCTGCGTCAGTGCGGCCACGACTTTCGATTTGACCCAGGGAATGCTGGAATCGAGCCGGTTAGTCATCAGGGCGAGATCGACGGCATCGTTTGGGGTATGAATTTTATGGGCCGGCCGGCTGTGGCAATCCATGCAATCCATTCGCCGGATGCGATAGTTCGCCGGGTCATCGGTAAATTCCGGCGTGCGATATTCCACGGTGACGCCTTGAGGGTTTGTCATCCTGACCCACGGGATATTGAGAAGCTGATCGTCGGTGGCGATATATTCGATTTTGTTGCCGATATTCATGTGCCAGTGAATCCCGCCCTCCGGCCCGTTCGACGGGTCGCCTCCGCCGACATTTAACAAGAGACGCACAGCGAATGGGGTGTTTTTTTCGTCCGAAAGAAAATGCTGATATGTACGTTCGACGTTGCCGACGTATTTCTTCGGCCAATGACACTGCTCGCAGATTGCTTGAGAGGGACGCGGATTGGCCCCGGTGACACGAATCGGCCGATCGAAATCATTGCGAACAGTGTGATAGAGCTGTTTCACGCCGTTGAGTTTCGTTTTGAAATACGCAGCCGCGCCCGGGCCGACATGGCATGCCACACACTCGACCTCCGCGTGCGCGGTGTGTTGGGATGCGACGAATTCCGGTTCCATCGGAAGATGACAAGCTTTTCCACAGAACTGCGTCGATTCGCTCAATTGGTACGTCTGATAACTGCCAAGCGCGGTCAGAAATAAGAATCCAACGCTGGCCGCAACGAAGAGCGCGAGAATTCTTCGGTCGCGCGATCGTGACAAATCAATTTTGATCGCAAGGGGCTCCGCCGCTCGCACAGCGCGGCGCCGCGTCCGCCAGCGAATAAGCGCACCAAGAAACGTGAGAAAGACTCCAAGAATGAAAAACAGCGGCGCAACCACGTAAGCCAGAATGCCGACGTAAGGGCTGCGATGGCCCGCGAACTGGTCGATCGCGAGGAGGAGAAAAAAAGCGAAAAGGGCGCCGGCGGCAAGCACCATTCCGGACCAGCTAAGCCAGTTGCGGAAATTGCGCCTAAACGGCCGGGGCTGCGCGGGAGCTGGAGCGTCGGGCATCGCGGCAATTATTTACGGGCGCCGCGAAAAGTCATCTCAAAACAACAGAGTGATTGTCGATCTTGGAAACAGGATCGGGATCACGTCGCGAGCGCAAAAGCGGCGGCGCACCGCCGCATTCCAAGGCACTTCGTGCAAAATTTGGCGCGATTATTTCTTGAAGGATCGAATGTATGCGACCAGCGCCTTGATATCGGCATCGGAAAGTTTACTCCCGAATGGTTTCATCGTCTCCTTGCCGCTTGTTTTTACGCCTTCCTTGATTGCTCGTACCGCTTCCGCATCGCTGAACGCCGCCTGGACTTTGGCGTCGCGATAATCTTTGATGTTCAATTTCTTGCCCATCATGGTGCTCCCGCTGCCGTCCTTGCCGTGGCAGGAGGCGCAATGCTGGCCCCATAGTGCAGCGGCATCGGCTCCGAAACCAATGCCCGGTAACGCAACGATGCTTGTGAGTAACAGGAATAGTTTTCGTTTCATTGGATGAGTTGGTTGTTATTTCTTCAACGTGCGAACGTAAGCCACGAGCGCCTTAATCTCGTCGTCCGTCAGTTTTCCTCCGAAAGCTTTCATGGTCGTTTTGCCATTTTTCTTCACGCCTTCTTTGATTGATTGCGTCGCCTTCGCGTCAGTGAATTCAGCCTGAACTTTTGGATCGGTCAGATCCTTTGCGCTCAACATCTTTCCCATTTTCGTGTTCGCCTTCCCATCGGGGCCGTGACATTGCGCGCAATTATTCGCCCAATTCGTTTTTGCGTCCGCGGCGCGAGCCACCGAGGAGACGGCGAGCAGAATGCTGATGCTGAGTATAATAATTATTTTCATTGTTGGCCCTTCTGTAATGTTTACAAGATTAGAATCGAACCTGGAGACCAGAATAGAGGGAATGCGCCCGATAATTGTTATGACCGCCGGACAAAACATCCCTGTAGTTGTAATAGCCGTACCTTAACAGCAGGCGCACTTGCTTGGTCAATTGGCGGGTGACAGTGGCTGAAACGGTGTGCTCGGTTGCCCCCTCGCCGTACGGCACGGCAACGGCAGCGTTCTTGAAGTAATCATTTGCGCAATAAAATGAGTAGTCGACGTAAAAGTTAGTTTTGTCGTCGATGATATAACCAGCCTCGGTCGTCACGGTCCAATAATCGTTTCTAAAATTCACGACGGTTGCGCCTCCACCGGGAACGAATTCGATGTTATCGGCAGGCGTGTCCGTTTGATTGAGAGTGTAGGAAAAATTTGCTTGCAGATAAAAGCGTGGAAGGGGGTTCCAGTTCACTGCTTCGCTGATCACATGCCTTTTGATTTCACCGCTTTCCAGTTCAGCGAACGTTTCCCCCGCAAAAAACCACTGGCTGTCGATCGAGGTATGCACAAAATCGTACCGAGTAACCAGCGAAAGTGTGCCCATCCAGACAGGAACCTTCGGGCGAAACGTCATTCGCACATTTAAGTCATCGACATTCCAATCTTGATTTTTCAACCTCGGGAAGTCCCCGGTTATGATATCTTCGTCATAGGACGCAATTCTGTGAAAATACTGCCCGGCCAGATTTAATCTCATCATGGGATACCACGTAGCGCCGATGACATATTTCTGGCCGAGCGCATGGGTATTCTTGTCCAAGGGTTCCTCTGCTTCGTCTATTGTCTGAAACTCGTTCACACGGCCGCAGTCCTCTTCCCATTCGCCTTCGGCATAGAAAAGCCAATTCTTAATGCCGGTGTAACGCAGCTCCAATCTCTGGGCGAAGCGATCGTAATCGGCCGTCCTTGCACCGGAGGCCGGTTCCGGAGGTCCGTAATGGAATCCACCTTGCGGATTCCTTGGATTAAATGGCGGCGTGTTCGGCACAGGTTCCTCCGACAAAAAAGTCGATTCGTTGTCCACGTTCTCGTGCGTGTATCGGAAGCCTGTCAAAATAGCTAGGCTCTCCAGCGGCATCCAAAAGAGGTTCGCGTTAACCAAGTTCTCCTTGATTTGGGCCATCCCGGCCAAGTCAATGAAAGCATGGTCGAATCGACCAAGCGTCGGCACCGGCTCTCCGAACGCCTCATCCCAATGCAGACCGGTGATACGGGAGCCAGAGAGATCGTTTTGTAATGTCGTGTAGGAATAGCCAGCGCTAAACCAGAGCGAATCGCTAAATCGAGTCACAGTGATGCCGTGGCCGCTGAACAGATCCACGTCATCATTTTGCGTTTGAGTGACCTTTCGTTGCTGCCCCGGAGGGGGAACCACCGGAGGCAATTGGCCAGCGCTACGCTCCGTGTTTACGGAGTAATCATTCGTGTTGTGTTCGTAACGCATGCCGAGCAGGACGTCCGTGTTACCGATTGTTTTCGATATCTCGAGCGAAACGATGTCGCGCTTTTCATCGATGTCGCGGAATGAGGGTATAATTTTTCGCGTGGAATTAAATGGAGGCAACAGCCCGGTCAGGTTGGTGTCGCCCCAGATCGTCGAATCTTTCTGTCCAAAGCGAAACTCGTGCGAGTAACGGATCGTTATCTCCGGCCAATCTGGTACACGCAAACCCAGCTCAATCCACGCGTCACCGCGATCGATGTGCATTTCGGGAAATGGTGGTTCAAAGAAGACATTATTGTGTGGAAAGAATCCGCCATTCCCATCGTACCAGCTGCGAAATTCGCTGAAACCGGCCTTAATGTAACCGAGCTTTGGCTTCGACAATTGCAGCGTTATGTCATAATCGTTGGTGTCCCAGATCGCGTGGCCGTCGACGGAAAACAGGCCGTCTTTGCCCAGAGGCCCCTCAAAGTGTAGATCCTGGATGCCGCCGTAAGCGGTATCGGCAGGGAGCCGATGCTCCTGTTCGAACTGAGCGTTGTCGCCGTTCACAATGGTGCCACCGACTCCGAGCTCGATCCAGTTTTTGTACTCTGGGGCTTCTTCCGTGGTTGTCGTCACCGCTTTGCCATCGGTGGTTTCGCCGGCGCGCAGCCCAGTGGCAGCAAAAGTTCCCGCAAAAACCAGCACAAAGAATCTGCGAGATGCGTTGGTCATAAGATCCACCTCAATATCTAAGTAGCGGGGTCACGTTAGAGCCGTGCGGTTCTTCATGGCAGCCAGCTGACCAGCAGGTCCCTTGCTGCAGGAAATTCGAGTGATCTACATCTCCGATAAAAATATGGCCGGGCTCTTTTTGCTCCTGGAAATGGCATTTCAGGCAAAGCGTCGCGTTGCGTTCGTTTAGGAGGCGCTGGTTGACGGAGCCGTGGGGGGAATGGCAAACCACGCAACCTTGACGCACTGCCTCGTGCTCGTAAACAAAGGGTCCCCGTTGCTGGGTATGGCACTCGAAGCAAGTTTCGTTTCGGCTCAAGAAAGCAAGGCCGCCGCCCCTGAGCGTTTGTTGAATATTGGTGCCGCCGCCTTTGATTGCTATCCCGGCGTGCGGGTTGTGACAATCGGAGCAGCTCATTTTGCCTTCCAGCACCGGATGATGGTGTGGCAATTGAAATTGCGCCCGCACTTCCAGGTGACACTGGAAACAAGCTTCCGGCGACTTACCCGGATTGATAATAGTGTGCGCAGCACCGCCGCTCTTGACGTGCAAACTACCGGGACCGTGACAAGACTCACAGCCAATGTTCTTCGCGTTCTCTCCTTTCGCCATCAGCCGGGCGTGCGTCGCTGTTTTGAAATCACGCACGATTTCTTCGTGGCAGGTCCGGCATTCCTCTGAGCCAACATATTCTGCGCCCGGGATGCTGGGAGGCGCAAGAATCGTTTGATTCGTCGTGCTGCAAGAAAGCAGAACGACAGCGAGCGCGGCTGTTCCCCCAACGCCCCAAAGCAGTTTTTCGCGCTTACCGTGGATCCATCGAGTTAGGCTGGAATGCCACACGAATGGTGAGTATTGCCAAAAAGACTAAATCGTGACTACGCATTTTTTCGGCAAATCATTTCCGGTGCGCCGCGCGAAATTGCGTCGGCGATTTACCGCAACGTTTTTTGAAAACGCGGTTGAATTGCGAAAGCGATTGAAAGCCGACTGCGAACGCGATCTCACTGATGCGCAGATTTGAATTGCGCAGGAGGTCGCGAGCCTTTTCGAATCGGGTTCCGGCGACGTAATCGACGAAATTCACGCCGGTGACCTGCTTGAACTTTTCGCTCAGGTGATTCGCGTTGATATTGGCCGCTTTCGCCACTTTCCTCAACGAAAGTTCTTCGCCCGAATGCTTCTCAATGAAACTTCGCGCTTTCCAGATCTGGACTGGCTCAGCTCGATCACGTGAAGTGGTCTTTTTAAATTCATCTGCAGGCGACATCTTAATCCCTCCAAGCTCAATTAACCTCCACCCGGACAGGCGCCGCTGGGCGTTTCTTGGCCAGGACTAACCTAATCTTGGGGCGGCCGGAAAAACGCTCCTTCTGACCCACACAAGTTTTGCCTAACAAAAGGCAACTGCCGCCCAGCGCCCAACACGTGTCCACCTATCCTAAGCCATGGAAAAAAAGGGAAATACGAACCTAAACAAAAAAAAGAAAGAGAAAGAAATGAAAAAGTTATCCTTAGTTTCAATCGGCCTGATGGCATGCCTGGCCATCGGGATATCAACAGCGCGGGGGCAAGAATATAGCCTCATGGATCTTGGAGTCGTCAAAGACATGGTAGCCAGTGAAGCTGGCGCGCTTAACAACCTGGGGCATATAGCTGGCACGGCGTATAAGGGACAGGAGACATGTGCCTTCCATTTCGACTACGCGAAGAAATACATGGCCGATGCTGGCGGCGTCAACAGCCGCGGATTCGGCATTAGCTCCACGAACGTGGTAGTGGGAGACTCCTTCTTTGCTAGCCCAATGGCAAGTGGAAGCCATGCCGCGACGTTCCAAGCCGGAGTCGCGAAGGACCTCGGCCTTTTGAGAGGTCAGGTATACAGCCGAGCGAATGGCATTAACGGAATAGGGCAAGTGGTGGGATTCTCCGGTCCAAAGCGCGATAGCAGCGAAAGCCGGGCCTTCCTGTGGACATACCAAACTGGCATGAGAGACATCGGGACGCTGGGCGGCGCGTATGCACAGGCAAACGCAATAAACAATGCCGGGTTCATCACGGGCACGGCCCAAACCTGGGCTACGTTAGTAACGACCCATGCGTTTATCTATCAGGCGTTATCTCCAGTCACTGGAGGAATGCGCGACCTGGGGGTGCTGGATGGCCGTTCCAGTTACGGTATGGCTATCAACGACAACAACCACGTTGCCGGTTATTCCACGATCAACACCATCGATACTCGCGTCCACGCGTTCTTGCACGATGGCAACCGCATGATCGATCTTGGATCGCTCGGTGGAAGCGAGCCAAAGACGGATGTCAGCGTAGCTCTGGGTGTTAACGATTCAGACCAAGTTGTTGGGTACACCTACCTGCCGGCAGTCGGCGCAATGCCTCCGCAGCAAGTGGCTTTCCTCTGGAGCCGCGATAGCACAGTCACCGGGGGAAAAATGGTCAACCTGAATAAATTGCTCAACGGGACAGGAAGAAATTACCTGCTCATCTCCGCGACAGCAATCAATCACAACGGGCAGATTGTGGCAACCGCGCACGATATTCGGAATGATAATCTGCGCGCCGTTCTGCTAACGCCCGTGGCGCCTGCATTGCGAAGGTAATTAACCATGACGGAACCCGTCGCCAATAAGATGAAAAGCGACAACAGCGTCTCTCGGAACTCACCAGGTTACGGGAGACGCTGCGGCGGGAGATCGCTCAAGCAATGGTCAGAGAGAGAGTCGAAAACGGAATGCGAGACAGATGAACAAATCGCCTGAAATTTATTGGAAAGACAAATCCGGCATCAGACACAGATTCTGGATTTACCCTCGCGGGACCAAGTTTAACGAGCCGTGTCCTGGAATTTACATCTACGCCAGGGAAACATCAGCTCATAAATGGATCCCCATTTACATTGGACAAACGGAAAACGTAAACGTCCGGCTGACGGACCAAGAGCAACAAGAACGCGTCGATCAGCATGGTGCAACGCACATACATGTTAGTATAATCGCTCGAGAGAAGGCTCGCCGCACAATCGAGAAAGATTTGATTCAACATTGGAATCCGGTCTGCAATACTCCGTGCGCAAGCACACCACGGTTGGGTTTAACCGTCGAGGAAGTAGCAGACGTGAATCCTGACTTCGTGGTACGCGACAGGAACGGCGAGATCCATGCCGTGCGCTACGATGCAACGAGGGCGATGTTGCTTGATGAGTTCCTCAAAGAGCATCGTAAAGTGGAGAAACAGGGAAACATAATCGCCCAGGTAAAATCCACCGCAGCAAAGCAAGAAGCGATCATCGCGGAGTTAAAATCCGGGATTCAGGCTCTCACCGCCCGGGTTAAAGAGCAGGCGTCGCAAATCCAAAGAGCGAATGCAGCCCTTGGACTGAGCAGATTTTCACCGCAACTGACCGGGCACACAATCATTAAGACCTCAGGGTGCGACAGCCCTTCGTTGCAATCATCGGAAGTTTATAAGCTTACCAGCCGCATGGCAGGCTGAAATTTCCCAAGCCGCGCTCTGGTCTCTGCCACCGCAGCTTTCCACAACTTGCCCGGTTCCGAGAGACGACGTCGCGCTGAAGGAGCAAGGCGGCGCCAAGGCCGAGTTATCGGCCGAAGACGTGGAACAGACGATACGAGCTAACGGATCGCTCACTCAGGCCTGAGCAATTTTTGCAAAGCAAAAGCCAATCCATGCCGAGCATGAAATTCCCAGTCGCTGTAATTACGTCCCAAAGGAGCGCTCTATGGAATACCTAATTTTATCTGCTGTCATTTCAATGATGGCGCTTTACGCGCTGATCATCGTTGGCTGTTGGAAACAGCCCGAATGGTAACAGTAACCGCAATGAGGAGGTAACAAACATGCACACATTATCAATGCCGATTACCAAAGAAGAGAAACATGCGCATAATGAAATCGCAGCGCTGCTGAGCATCGTGCCGGGGCTTGGTCACATCTACAAAGGCCATTACGAAATGGGCCTTCTTTGGATGTTTGTCGGCATGCCGATCGCCATATTCGTCGGTATCATATCTATCCTTGGTACTGCAGGGGTTGGCCTGCTGTTCCCAATCGGGTGCTGGGCAGCTCTTGCGTACGATGCCTACAACGAGAAAGACAGGCGTCATCATCATCATTTGACGTTGGAAGAATTTGACGATGAGTCGCAAGATTGATCCGCTAAACCGGTCCGAAGAGGAAGTGGCTTTCCCCGCCGCCGCGTCTGGGCGAAGGCGGGCTCGCTTCCCCCACGGCAATGGAGCCGCTGCACTTCCGTCTCGCGTCGTTGCAAAAACAACGTGGCCTCCTCGAGACGGTTCTTTTCCCGCAACGATGCCGCTGGGGCAATTTCTTTTTGAATATCTTTATCGCAGAGGGGTTCGTCACAGTTTCGGAATTCCCGGCGATTTCGCGTTACCGACGTTCACGTGGCTCGAGAAATCGAAAATTAAGAGCATCACAATGACGCACGAACCGGCCGCGGGATTTGCAGCCGATGCTTATTCGCGCATCAACGGAATCGGTCTCGTTTGCGTGACCTACTGCGTGGGCGGCCTCAATGTTCTAAATGCCATCGCTGGCGCATACGCCGAGAAATCGCCCGTTGTGGTTGTGAGTGGCGCTCCCGGAAGAAAAGATCGTGAAAAAGACCCGCTTCTCCATCATAAGGTCAAAACTTTCGAGACGCAGCGGCGCATTTACGACGAAGTCACGGTTGCGAGCGCGGTCCTGCTCGATGAGCAACGCGCCGCCTCTGAGATCGTTCGCTGCGTCGAGGCCTGTTTGCGCTACAAACGTCCGGTTTACATCGAAGTTCCCCACGACATCGTTGATCGCGAAATTCCAATAACCGGAATCGCTCCCGCCTGGTCTGACAAATCCGATCCTCATGCGCTCGATGCTGCGCTCAGCGAGACCGTATCGTTGATTCGCGCGGCGAAGAAACCGGTCATTCTCGCCGGGGTCGAGCTGGCCCGGTATCGCACCGCTCGTTTGGTAGTGCGAATGGCGGAGCGAATGAACATCCCGATTGCCGCTGATCTTTTGAGCAAGAGCGCGGTCCCTGAAAACCATCCTCTTTACCTCGGCGTGTATGGCGGGGCCATGAGCAGCGACGAGCACGTTAGAAAGTACGTCGAGTCCGCCGACCTTGTGCTCATGCTCGGCACGTTTATCACCGACATGAGCATGGGCTTTTACACGGCGAAGCTCGACCGGCGACGCACAGTTCTAGCCACGACCGAGCGTGTAAACGTTCAATATCATCGGTATGATTCAATTCAGGTTCGGGATTTTCTCGAAGCGCTCGCCAGTGCAGGAACCAAGCCGAAACGTTTTAAGCACCCCAATCCTCAGGCGCCTCCCAAGCCGTTGAGAAACGGCGAGCGCCCGGACGCGCTGACGATGCCCGATGTTTTTCGAATTCTTTCATTGCATCTCGACGAACGCTCCTGCGTCATCGCCGATATTGGAGACGCCATCTTTGGCGCGGTCGGTATTCGCAGCGCCAGACAGCCGCAGTTCATTGCGCCCGCATATTACATGTCGATGGGTTTCGCCGTACCAGCGAGTATCGGAGTTGCCCTGGCTGCAAAAACATTGCGGCCTTACGTTCTGGTTGGCGACGGAGCGTTCCAAATGACCGGAGTTGAAATCTCGACCATCGTCCGCCTCGGGCTGAATCCAATTATTATCGTTCTGAATAACGATGGCTACGGCACCATGCGACAAATCCGCGAGGGCTGTTTTAATGTCATCACACAATGGAATTACAACAAGATTTGCGAAGTCGTCCGCGGCGGACAAGGCGTCATCGCATCGACAAAAGGGGAATTCGACGCTGCTCTCTCGAGGGCGCAGAAGTCCAGTTGCGTTCACCTCATTGAGCTTAAGATCCCGCGCGGTAACGTTAGCGATCAGCTCAAACGAATCGCGCTCGAGGTGCGTAAAGTGCGCGGCACCAGGAGTCCGCCTCCCTCGGAAAGTTAAACCGCCAATCCCGCTGGTTCGGCCACTGCTGCTGACCCCGAAAGCGTTCGCGTTGGATTAGCCATGAAGTAGAGCACCGGTACGGCCATGCGGCTGATCAGGAGTGACGCGATTTCGCCCGCCATCAGCGAAATCGCCAGGCCCTGGAAAATGGGATCGAACAGGATCACACTCGATCCGATCACAACCGCCATGGCGGTGAGCAGCATGGGTCGAAAACGCACCGCGCCAGCGTCCACAACCGCTTCGGCAAGCGGCATCCCTTCACGCAGCCGTCGCTCGATAAAATCGACCAGAATAATCGAGTTGCGCACCACGATGCCCGCCCCGGCCATGAACCCAATCATCGAGGTTGCCGTAAAAAACGCGCCGAGCAATCCATGAGCGGGCAGAATTCCCACAAGCGAAAACGGGATGGCCGCCATTACAATGAGTGGCGTGAGGAACGAGCGAAACCAGCCGACCATCAGGGCGTAGATGAGCACCAGCACCGCCGCAAACGCGAGACCGAGATCGCGAAACACTTCGATGGTGATCTGCCATTCGCCGTCCCATTTCAAGGCAGGGCGCAGATCAGTGAACGGCAGGTGCGCGTTGAAAATTTCGAGCTTTGCACCCGAACCACCAAACTCGCGCGTATTCAGCGTGCGCAACGCTTTGTTCATCTTCAAAATGGCATAGACCGGACTCTCGATGGCGTCTGCGACATCCCCGATGACATACGTTACCGGCATCAGATTTTTGTGGTAGATGCTTTTGTCGGTGATCGTCTGTTCGACCCTGACCAGCTCGCGCAAGGGCACAAGCGGAGTCGGGCTGCCCGAGGTGCCCGGTTCCGGTAGCGCGTTAGCGTCGCCGGACCGAACGCGTAGAGCCAGCAATTCCTCCGGCGTCACCCGTGCTGGGCGGGGAAGCTCGAGCAAAATGTTTACGTCCTCCTTCTCGCGTGGTTGATGCAGCAAGTCGACCGAGCGCCCGCCAACGGCGATCCGGAGCGTTTCGGAAATCGTTTCTGCGCTGATCCCGTGCAGCGCTGCTTTTTCCTTGTCGATGATGAACCGCGCCTTGGGTTGGTCTGCTTCGATATACCAATCGACATCCACCACACCCGGTGTGGCTTTGAAGATGTCGCGCACGCGTTTTGCCATCGCCAGCCGCGCTTTCTCGCTGGGTCCGTAAATTTCGGCAACGAGCGTTTGTAACACCGGCGGTCCGGGCGGGACCTCGGCGACAGCCACGCGCGCGTCGAACTTCGCTGCGATTGCCGCAACGCGTGGGCGCACGCGTTTGGCGATCTCATGACTTTGGGCTTTGCGCTGGCCTTTGGGCACAAGGTTGACCTGGATATCGGCAACGTTGGCGCCGCGTCGCATGAAATAATGCCGCACCAGACCGTTGAAATTGAACGGCGCAGCGACGCCGGCGTAAATCTGGTAGTCCGTGACTTCCGGTTCGCCGCGCACAGCGACGGCGATTTCGCGCGCGGCTTGAACGGTCCGTTCCAGCGAGCTGCCTTCGGGCATATTTACGATGATTTGGAACTCGCTCTTATTGTCGAAAGGGAGCATTTTCACTTTTACCCAGCCGACTCCCACCAGCGCGATTGCTCCCAGTAATAATGCAATAATCCCTCCGAGAAAAATCCAACGCCGGAGGCGATGAGCGATAAGGGGACCCATCAGCCGCCGGTAAATTCGAGTAAAAAAATCTTCTCTCCGTTCCAGGTGTCTCGCCGCACGGCCGAGCCGCAACATCCGAATCGCGGCCCATGGAGTGACTATGAACGCGATTCCAAGCGAAAACGCCATCGCCGCGCTTGAACCGATTGGGATTGGCCGCATGTAAGGTCCCATCAGCCCGCCCACGAACGCCATTGGCAGAACCGCAGCAATTACCGCAAACGTCGCGAGAATTGTCGGGTTACCAACCTCGTTCACGGCTTCGACCGCGATTTGCGCCCAACCGCGACCGCGATTTTGCGGCAGATGAAAATGGCGCACGATATTTTCGACAACAACAATGGCGTCATCGACCAGGATGCCGATTGAAAAGATCAGCGCGAAAAGAGTGATGCGATTAAGGGTGTACCCGTAGAGCAGGAAGACCAGCAGCGTGAGCGCCAGCGTAGACGGAATCGCCAGCGCAACCACGATCGATTCGCGCCAGCCCAGAGCGAAGAGAATGAGCAGCGAAACGCCGGTAACGGCGAGCATCATGTGGAACAACAGTTCATTTGATTTTTCCAAAGCAGTCAGGCCGTAGTTGCGCGTCACCGAAACCTGCACATCGGATGGGATCAGCACGCCGCGCAGCGTCCCGATTTTTTTCAGCATCTCGTTCGTCACGGCTACGGCGTTCGCGCCGGGACGTTTTGCGACGCTCAACGTCACAGCGGGCTCTTCGCTGGCGACGGTGGAAGCGGCGGCGCCGGAGCCGAAGAAGACGTAGTTCGACGGTTCCTCCGCGCCGTCCACGATATCGGCGACCTGACGCAAATAAACGGGCCGGTCGCCGAATACGCCGATAATGACGTTGCCAACATCTTCGGCGCTTCTCAAAAACGCACCCGTTTCGATGACCACTTCGCGGTTTTCGCTTGTAAGGCCGCCCGAAGTGAACTGCCGGTTCGCCTGTTGAAGCATCGGCACAAGTCCGGCCACGCTAAGATTGCGCGAAGCGAGCCGGGCCGGATCGAGAAGGACTCGGATTTGGCGCACCGAGCCGCCGATGATGTTCGTCTCCGCTACGAGCGGCACTTGTTTGACCGCGTCATCCACCTGGGCCACGAGCCGCCGTAATGTGAGATGATCGTAGAGGCGGCTGTGAAACGTGAGCGCGAGGATCGGCACGTCGTCTATGGAGCGTTGCTTGATCAGCGGGAATGAGACGCCGTGCGGAATTCGATCAAAGTTCGACTGAAGCTTTTGGTTCAGCTTGACCAGGCTGCGCTCGACATTTTCGCCGACGCGAAAACGGACTATCACCAGGCTTTCGCCTGTGCGCGAAGTCGAGTAGATGTATTCGACTCCTGGAATTTCCCACAGCAGTTTTTCCATTGGCCGAGTGGCACGTTCTTCGATCTCCTTTGCAGTCGCGCCCGGCATGGAAACCAGCACGTCGATCATCGGCACTTTGATCTGCGGTTCCTCCTCTCGCGGCAGCAGCCAGACTGCGGCAACACCGAGCAATATCGATGTGACAACGATCAGCGGAGTGAGCTTCGAATCGATGAACGCGCGCGCGATTTTACCCGCGATGCCAAAGCTCGCGGTCATGGCTGAGTTTTCACAGCCTGCCCGTCCACCAGCGAAGCGGCGCCCTCGGTGACAAGTTTTTCGCCAGCGGTCACTCCTGACACCAGTTCAATCTCATTACCGAAACGCTTGCCCGTTTTCACTAATCGCAAGTGCGCGTGCCGATCTGTGACAACGAAGACGAGCTCCATCTGCCCGCGTTGAATCACCGCGCTTGCAGGCACGCGGAGCACTTTCGTCTCGCTTACTGGAATTTCGACTCGTCCAAACTGACCCGCGCGCAGGTCCGCCACCGCTGGCAGATCGAGCTTCACCAGAAACGTGCGGCTGCCCGGGTCGCCCGAAGGAGCAATTTCGCTCACTGTCCCCTGGCGTTCCTGGGACCCGATACGAACCTGAAGCTTTGTGCCGAGCGAGACTTTGCCGATGATCGCCTCGGGAACACCTGTCTCGAATTGCAACAGCTTTGGGTCCTCAAGTTCGACTAGCGGTTTCCCCGGCGTGGCCAGGTCGCCCACATCGGCAAGTTTCCGGGTTACGACTCCGTCGAAAGGCGCCGTGATTTTGGTGTACCCCAGCATCGTCTCTGCTTCGACTGTAGCGGCCATGGCAACTTGATAACGTGACTGAACAGCCTCGAACTCAGCAGGCGTGATCACTTGCTTGGCGCGGAGAGTCTCGTAACGCTTGAGTTCGCTTTCGCTCTGCCGGCTTACAGCGAGTGCCTGATCCAGTTTGGCTTGAATTTCACGCGAATCGAGCTGCGCCAGCAACTCGCCTGCCTTCACTTGTTGGCCGGGTGTGACGAGCATTTTTTCAATGCGCCCGCTGACCTTGGCTTCGATTACCGAGTGAAGCTTTGGGCGCACCGTGCCCACAACGTCTTCCGCAGCAATGTGCGGTTTTGCCGCAATCGCTTGCACGCGGACATTGGCCACGGCTGGACTTGGGGCCGTTGACGGTGGGTGCTTTCCGCAGCTCCACAGCAGAGCTGTCACCAACGCGGCAACACAAATGCCGCAACGCCGGATGGCAACGCGGTGGTTCATCTAAGAAAAATCTTTCCCCTTTTCTCGCTTTAGGTCCTCACTTTACACCAGCGCCATTGCCGACTCACGACGAGAGGGTCGAGGACGGATTCTTCGGATACGTCGAGAGCGCGCGCATGTACTGAGCTCGTTCGAATGCAGTCGGATCCGGACAATTCTTCTGGCTCATGATGCCTTTCAGTTGCTCGACCGATTCGTACTCGTGTTCCTCCATCCATTCCCGCATCTCGCGTTCTATCACGCCAATGTGATCGATCCCGCGGCACAACAGCACTGAGCACAGCATCGTCACATCAGCCCCGGCCATTAACAGCTTCAGCGCATCCACGCCGTGGTGAATCCCACTCGTAGCTGCCAGATTTGCGCCAATCCGGCCAAACAAAAGTGCAATCCATCGCATGGGTAAACGCATCGCCATCGGCGTGCTGAGAAGCAGATTGGGGCTGACCTCAAGCGTCTCGAGTTCAATATCTGGTTGGTAAAAACGATTGAATAAAACTAACGCGTTGGCGCCCCTTTGATCCAGGCGCCGTGCAAACCGGGAAAGATTCGTGAAAAATGGGCTGAGCTTTACCGCCACGGGAATTTTCAACAACGATTTTACTGACGCTACAATGGTCAAGTATTCGGTCTCGATGTCGTCGGCACTGCGGTCCGGATCGGTCGGTACGTTGTAAATGTTTAGTTCGAGCGCATCGGCGCCGGCTTGTTCAATTAACCGGGCGTACCGTTGCCAGCCGCCAAAGGTCGACCCGTTAAGGCTGCCGATGATCGGGATCTTCACGGCGGCCTTTGCTTTTGCGATATGGTTGACATACGCTTCGGGGTCCACCTTGAAGTCAGCCTCGCCGGAAGAGTCGGCCAGCGCGTCCGAGGAGAATTCCCCGCCATTTCCAGAGTCATGGCGCAAGGGATAATTTCCCGGGCGAAGTTGCTCTTCAAAGAGCGAATGAAAAACCACCGCGGCAGCGCCGGCATCTTCCATCGCTTTAATGTTATCGAGATTTTCCGAAAGCGGCGACGCTGAGGGAACCAGCGGCGTTCGCAGTTTAAACCCGAGATAAGTCGTGCCTAGTTTCATGGGGTTATTCTCTCTTTCGTGAAGCTAATTCGTTTCTGGATTGGCCAAATCATACCGGCCTCGCATACCAGCGATATGCCACAGTTGCGTTTTGCTGTGCAGTTCTTGCGCCAGCCCTACGGGTAGAGCCGCGATCAGGGTTGGCGCTTCATTACCTTGAGCGTCTGGATCGAGGTGTATTCTTCCAAGCCATATCGTCCGAACTCCACTCCAATTCCCGACTGCTTGACGCCGCCGAATGGAGCATCGGGTTGGATCGCTCCGTGCTCATTCACCCATGCCGTGCCGCATTCGAGGCGGCATGCGAGATCGGCCGCCTTCTGAATATCGTTAGACCAAACGGAACCGCCGAGCCCATTTGGGCTGGAATTTGCCCGTCGAATCGCATCGTCGATATCGGAATACTTGATGACAGGCAGGATCGGGCCGAATTGCTCTTCGTCGACAAGACGAATCCCGTCGGTGACCTCCGCGACAACGGTCGGCTCGAAAAAATATCCTGCGCCATTTTTCGGGTGGCCGCCGGAAAGAATGCGTGCGCCGTGAGCGCGTGCGTCCTCCGCCAGTGCTTCGATATAACGCAATTGCGCTTCGTTTTGCACCGGCCCAAGCTCAGTCTCGGGATTTAAGCCGTCGCCGACAATCGCCGCCTTCGCGAGTTTCGCCAGCTCGGCGCAGAGTTCCTCGTAAATGCTGTCGTGGACGTAGAGGCGCTTCAGGCAGGCGCAGGTCTGACCGTTGTTGTGAAATCCGACGCCGAACAGTCTCGGCGCGATCTCCTTTGGATCGACGTCGGGCAGGACAATGCCCGCGTCATTTCCGCCAAGCTCGAGCGTTAGACGTTTCAGGTTGCCAGCTGCAAACTGCATGATCTTCCTGCCAGTCGCGGTCGATCCGGTGAAGACGATCTTGTCAATGCCGGCATGTTTTGCCATAGCCGCGCCAACGCCCGAATCGGATGGCGTGTTGACGATGTTGAGCACGCCCGGCGGCAGGATTTCGTTGGCCAGTTGCACGAATCTCGCAGTGGCGACCGGAGTCAGCGCGGAAGGTTTGATCACCACCGTGTTACCCGCGCGCAGAGCAGGAATGATGTGCCAGATCCCGATCATGAGCGGCCAGTTCCAAGGCGTGATGGAACCGACAACGCCGAGCGGGTTGCGATGGACCTCAACGCGCGCCTCCTCGTTGTCCTGAATGAGCTCGATCGGCAGATCGAGATCGGCCGTGGCATGGGTCCATGCGATCGCGCCGCCGACCTCCATCCCGGAACCGACACCGTTCAGGCCCTTCAACGGTTTCCCGGTTTCCAACGTCACCAATTCCATCAGCTGCTGCATGTTTTCTTGAAGCGCATCGCCGATTGCGTGGAGGAGCGATTGGCGTTCATCGCAGGAATGACCGCTCCACGATGGAAACGCGGCACGCGCAGCGGCAACTGCGGCGTCGAGGTGTGAAATCTCGCCGGCGGCGAGCGAGGCAAATGGCGCGCCGGTGGCGGGATTGATTACGTGAAATGTTTTCGGAGGGGCAACCGCCTTGCCGTTAATGATCATCGGAATACGCGTTTGCATTATGGGTAGAGCCACTGCTTTCGCCAGCCGTCTGGCACGCGTTCGTAAACAATCCGGTGATGACGGCGAAATGGTTTTCCCGTCCAGAACTCAATTCGTTCCGGCACGACCCGAAATCCCGACCAGAACGGCGGACGCGGTACGCTTCCCATGCCGAAATGCAGAGCGGCTTTGGCGACTTTGGTTTCCAGCTCAAAGTAGCCGTGCATCGGCTGCGATTGTTTGGAAGCCCACGCGCTGATCTGACTCAGCCGCGGGCGCGTGGCGAAATAAACGTCAGCCTCTTCGTCGCTCACAATGCTTGCCCGGCCACGAACGCGCACCTGTTTGCCGATCTCGACCCAATAGAAACAGAGCGCGACGCGTGGATCTTGCACCAGCGCCTGCGCTTTCGCGCTCCCCAGGTTCGTGTAAAAAACGAAGCCGCGCGCGTCCACGCCCTTGAGCAACATCATTCGCGCATCCGGATAGCCGTCGACACCCACTGTCGCCACCGTCATGGCAGACGGCTCTTTCATCCCGGAACCGGTTGCCTCTCCGAACCAAGTCTGAAAAAGGCGGATTGGATCGTCGGCGAGCTGTGAATGCGCGTTCGATTCTTTTTGATCGAGCTGCATCGTCAGCGTAGCAGACATGATGGCTCCCTAGCGGTCTCGAACGTAAGCACGGATCGCTTCGAATTGACTCATCCCGTCGAGACCAGCTTCCGCCATCACCGTTGCGCCAGCGCCGCTTCCCAGATAATGCCCGTTCCGGAACGGATGGAGTGAATGCTTGCGCCCATAGTCCGAGCGCACCCAGCGCGTCATCGTTGCGAACGTAAAATCTGTGATGCCCATCGCCTCTTGCTGATGCGCTTCAGGAAAAATCCGCTTGCGCTTCGCCACCGGCAACATGTCGAAGAGCTCGGACGACGTGATCACGTAAATGTTTAGATCCAGTTTTTCGCGATCGATCAACGGCAGCGTTTGCGTTAGAAACGCATTCGTGACGCCGGTGCCTTGGAGCACAATTGTGCCCTGCGACAGCCACCGCGCAGCCCGCAAACAATAAACACCTTGAGTTGCTGCCGAAGCGGGCGGCAAACCAAGCGCTACCCGATCCAGCACCAGTTCCGGTGGACGGGTGACAAACGGCGCAATGATCGCCGGACGTTTCGCCAGCGCGGCTGAAACGAGGAACCAGATTTCCTGTGGGTCCCACGGTGTCAACGTGATCATTGTGCCGAGTGGAAAATTATCCTGAAGCAATTGCAATGACTGCGGATCGGCATGCGTTGGGCCGTCCTCGCCGGTCTTCAGTCCTGCGTGCGCGCAAACGAGGAAGAACGGACGATACTCGCCGCCTTCTGTTGCAACGCGCGCCTGATTACCAATTGCGTGCAATCGCGCTGCGATGTGCCCGAGTGGTGCGCTGAACGCGCCGTAGGATGAGCCCGCGCCGATGTGAGCGCCAAATGCGCTGATGCCCGACAGCATCGCCATCATCGCATCTTCGCAAATTCCGCCAATGGCAAGTTCCCGTGCGCCAGGATTGGTGCGACGATTGTAAAAACCGCCAGGAAACTTTTCGTTTGCTTTGTTGATACTCGTCGATCCAAGCAGATCAGCCGCAGCGACAATGAAAGCGCCGTCCGTAGCGAGATTGTAGTAGTTCAACACCCGACCGAACTGCTCGCGCAGGGTTGTCTTCGTTCCAGGGTCGAGTGTGAGTTCGCGTGGAGCCGGCGCATCAGGAGCGCCTTCCGCGATGGTATATGTGAGGTCGACGAGGGGCGGGTCGTCGGACGGTTTACGCGCGTGCGTGTTCAAACGCGCTCGCGCGGCGCGTAGTTGCGTCGCCAATGCTTCCACCATTGGTCGGCTCGCCTCCAGCGAGTCGCGGATGATGCTGAGTGTTTTCCAATAACATTCTTCCACGATTGTTGCGTCGGCCCCGCCGCGACAACGTTGCTTGTCCGCCTCACAGCATGGCAGCGGAACGAACTCCTTCGACAACAACGGCGCGACTGCCTTGAAAAATCCATTCGAACAAAGGCCATGGCCACCGCCATGCGACGCGCGCCCCTCGATCCCGTATTGCCAGCCTTTGACCGTGCGATAAACGATCGCGGTCGGTTGACCATTGCGAAAATCGAGCGCCAGGCGTTGCGCTGTAGTGATCTGCTGCCAGTCGAACCCATCCGGCACGAAAATCACATTCCAATCGTGCAGATACGCGAGCTCGGCCGGCGTCCATTGCACGTATTCGCCGGGGGCTTCCCCATCGCGACAGACGTGGTTCGAATCGATCGATGCCTGGTTCCAATCGATATGCAAAATGATATTGTCGAGCGAAGCCGTCGCCGCGGCGGCAAAGGCCTCCGCCACGCGGCCTGGAGTCATTCCGCCTTCGCCTTCTACGATATGAACGCGCGGCGCATCTTCACCGTAGAGATCGGCCGCAGCCCACGCCAGGCCGAACGATGCAGGAACACCGACGCCAGACGCGCCAGTGGACAGCCTAACGAACGGTGTGGCCGGTGTCGGATGCCCATCCAGCGGTTTCGCGTGAAATTTCTTGAATAACGGCGTCATTGTTGTCGGATTGCGGCGAAACCCCAGCAGATCTTCGAGACGCAATTGCGATTTCTCATCGCGCGGCAACAAATCCGGAGCGGCGATTCGCGCGACTTCGTTACGAAGAGCCCACATCGCATAAAGCCCGAGCGCTTTGTGTCCGGCGGCATACGAAATGACGTCCGCGTCCTGACGATTCGGCTGGGCGAGATCGTAATCCATCGCGTCGAACAACAGCCGCGCCACAAATCGCCCCGACGAAATCGAGCCGCCGGGATGGCCAGACAGCGGCACGTAGTTGTACATCACGGAGCAGAGCGTGCGATAAACGAGATCGAAGGCTTCGCATTGCTCCACCGTCGCTTCCTCGAGCGGCCAGCCTTCTTCGAAGACGCGATCCGCGGCGTTGATGAATCCGCCCCGACGCGGGCCGAATAGCATGGTGCTGTCGTCACGATGGGCGGGTGTTCTTTCGTGGGAGATGAGTTCTGTTAGCATAGGTGTTTTCCTTCCTTGATGAAGTCTTGAAATCCATTGACATCAGTCACAGCGTTGCGAATGCGTTCGAGGCCGATCTTGAGATCGTCCAGTGCAGTAGCGATCGAAACTCGGAGATAATGTTGACCTTCAGACCCAATAGACCCGAACGATCGCCGGTCCATCGTTGCAACTTGATAACGCCATAACAGAAACATCTGCACCAGGGTGGATGGACTGCTCCGTTCCCGATCGCCCGCCGGCATTTTGCTGTACGCTTGGAGCGCGCCGAGTTTTTCGCACACACCCGCAATGTTCGGGAACAAGTAAAATGCTCCGCCCGGTTCGCGGCAGCGGATGCCGGGAATCGAGTTGAGCCCGGCAACCATTACATCGCGCCGCTCACTGAAAGCGTCGCACATTCGGGAAATTGCTTCAGCACTCGACGGCGATTCGAGCGCCACCGCCGCGCCCATCTGATTGTAGGCGGAGACGCAGGAAAAATAATTTATGTTCAGATTCTTAAAGACCGCCGCTTCTTCTGTTGTCGGATACACGGCCCAACCGACGCGGCCGCCAGTCCATCCAAACGATTTCGAGACGCCGCCAGCGATGATGGTGCGCTCGGCCATCCCCGGAACCGAAGCAATCGATTGATGGCGATTGCCATCGAATAAAATGTCCTCGTAAATTTCGTCCGAATAGATGCGGGCGCAGTCTGGTGCCTTGGCATAAATCACATCGGCGATCTCTTCGAGTTGTTCACGAGTCGCTACGCCTCCTGTGGGATTCGATGGAAAATTCAAAATGATCACGCGCGTCCGATCCGTGATGAGCGGCGCCAGTTCGCGGCCGCTGAAACTGAAACCCGCTTCCTCCCGAACGTGTAGCGGCACCGGCTTGGCACGGACATAACCGGTGAACGATTCGTAAATCGGATAGCCAGGACTCGGATAAATGACCTCATCGCCGGGATCACAGTATGTCTGCTGGGTCAGGCCGATCGGCGGTTTCCCCCCAGGGAACACCACGACGCGCTCCGGTGAGACATCGAGCTTGCGAGTGCGGGAGACCATCCGCGCGATCGCGATGCGTAACGGGAGGATTCCTTGCGGGTCGCAGTAGTGCGTAAGACCGAGATCGATCTGGCGTTTGATTTCGTCCGCGATGTGTTTGGCCAGCGGAAAATCCGGTTCGCCCAAATTGCACTTGATGACTTTGTGACCTTGCAGTTCCAACTCGCGTATCTGCGGCGCGATCCGGAATGCGTTTTCGCTTCCGATACGATAAGTGCGGTCAGAGAAGAGGCGTTCGCGAAGCTTCAGAATGACAGGCGCGAATTTTTTTGGATCCTGCGTGTCAATCGCTTCGGGGCAAGCGAGAGTATTCATTCAATTGTTCTTGCATTGATAACGGGCCGAGCCGCGCCGCGCCATGCACCTCTTGTGAAAAGACAGGCGTTTTTTGCTCCTGGGAATCCGGGATCCAGCGCGCGGCCCATCTGCTGCGGGAAAATGGGATCGCAAAATCCGAATAAACTATCGCAAATTATGGTGAGCACGACGCGTAAACACGGTGGCCTGTAGCGAATACAGAAAGGAAAAGGAAAAGATTATGAAGACACTCACAACGTGGAGCCCGTTCCGGGAGATGGAGCAATTTCAGAACCGCCTCAGCACATTCTTTGGCGGCTTTCCGACTTTCCCCATTCGCTTCCCAAAGAACGGCGACACCTTCAAGTTACCCGATTGGTCGCCCTTGGTGGATATCATCGAAGATGATCATGAGTACCTATTCAAGGCCGACCTGCCTGAAATGAAAAAAGATCACGTAAACGTTAGATTCCAAGACGGCGTTCTTTACATTTCCGGCGAGCGCAAAGCCGACAAGGAAGAAAAGAACAAAAAATTCCATCGGCTTGAACGCTTCTTTGGAACGTTTGAGCGCACGTTCACCGTGCCCGAAGATGCGGACGCAACCAAGATGAGGGCTGAGTTTCATGACGGCGTCTTGCAGGTTCACCTGCCAAAACGCCCCATGCCGAAGCAAAAACCGATCGAAATAAAGGTCCAATAACGCGCAATTGCCCGGCCGGCGCGCCCTGCCGCTGTTGCGCGCCGGCTCTGGCTAAAAAATCTATTCCAAGAGGCTCAACGAGCAGGTGTCAGCATCCTCTTCGGAATCTGGTGTTGCGCGATAGTAGCGTGCGAATGCCTGGTACGAAAAGACCTGCCTCATCATCATTTGACCTCGACACGCGCAGATGTCGATGAGTCGCAGGTTCAAGGCCTAAACATCCGCCGCGGGATACGTCTGAAGGGCTCGCATGTATTGCGCGCGTTCAAATGCACTTGGGTCCGGACAGTTTTTCTGGCTCATGCTGCCTTTGAGTTGCTCGACTGATTCGTATTCGTGTTCTTCCATCCATTCAACCATCTCGCGTTCCATCACACGGATGTGATCGATTCCGCGGCGTAACAGGATTGAACAAACCATTGTCACGTCAGCGCCAGCCATTAACATTTTCAGTGCGTCAGTCGCGCGGTGGATCCCGCTGGTCGCAGCCAGGTTCGCACCGACACGGCCGTAGAGCATGGCGATCCACCGCATCGGCAGGCGCATCGCCATGGGCGTGCTCAGCAGCACGTTGGGTGAGATTTCCAGGGTCTCCAATTCAATGTCTGGCTGATAGAAACGGTTGAACAGCACGAGCGCGTTCGCGCCATTGCGGTCGGCCTCCCGTGCGAAGCGCGCGAAGTTCGTAAAGAATGGGCTAAGCTTGACCGCCACTGGAATTTTCAACTCCGCTTTGATCGCTGCGAGAATACTGAGGTAGTGGGTTTCCATATCTTCCCCGCGAACGTCCGGATCACTTGGAATGCAGTAAATGTTCAACTCAAGCGCGTCAGCACCTGCTTCCTGGATCTGCCGGGCATAGGCCAGCCAACCGCCAAACGTCGCGCCGTTGAGGCTGCCAATGATCGGAATATCGACCGCCGCCTTCGCCCGGGCAATGTGATCGAGGTACGCTTCCGGCCCAACCTTGAACTCAGCCGGCTCTGGAAAATAAGTCAACGATTCAGCAAAGCTTTCGGTGCCCTGTTCGAGATAATAATGCAGGTCGTGATGATCGCGACGAAGCTGCTCTTCAAAAAGTGAATGGAACACGACCGCCGCAGCGCCGGCGTCTTCCATCCGTTTGATGTTGTCGATTTTTTCCGAAAGTGGCGACGCTGATGGCAC
>DASREQ010000064.1:0-3837 GCA_035651975.1 Candidatus Udaeobacter sp. | reverse complement strand
CGGCTCAGCTTCGAGCCGTTGCGGGAACCGATCGACCGCTTTCAACTCGCGCTCAGTGCGAGTCCGGAACGCATCGCACTGCGCGAAATTGGCGAGACTTTCGTGCTCCCGTGACGCCACGGGTTTGCTCATGCTGTTTTGGAATGCAATGTTTGCACCACCCACGCCGACGTAGCTCAGTTGGTAGAGCAGCGGTTTCGTAAACCGCAGGTCACGGGTTCGAATCCCGTCGTCGGCTCTCCTCTGAAAAAGCCGTTTTCATAGGTAAAATGGCAGGTTTCAAAGCCCATGTCGACTACAGTCGTCCCGCGCCGTCCCACAACAAAAATGGCCCCATTTGCCAAGTTTCGTCAAGTTTAGCCACGCTATTTGGTCGGATGAACGCGCCACAAAGCAGGGGGCGCGTGCCATCATGGTAGGAGCCTAAACGCGCTACGAATTTCACAGTGACCACATTTTGGACGATCTTCTGGCCTTCGAAATTAGTTTTCGGATTGAAATCCGGAACGACGAGACAGCCACTCGTCCAAGACTCAAGGCACATAATTGCATAAACCACTGCGAAGGTCGAAGCGGCTCTCGTTGGTCAAAGTAGTAGTGCTCGTGGCGAATCGCCGCCGCGGGATTTTCGCTCGCTACTGTTACAGAAACCAACCCGCAATTTTATATGCCGAAAAATGTAACTTCAGAACGCGCGCCATCAGAACGCGCACTGCTCGACAAATGTGACCTAGCTAAAGCGCTCAAAGTCTCGTATCGCACAATTGAAGAGTGGACGGCCCGCTGCGGCGATCCGTTGTGCTTGTACTTCCGGCGTCGCGTCATGAGCAGAACCGTTTGAGAACCATTCTAGATTCCAAGTTGTGATGCGAATCGTGGTTGATTCCGTCGACTCACCGAGTGTCGAGGCAACGACAAGGGATGCAAGTAAACCGAAAAACGAACGCCTCATTGCGCCACGTCCATATCAGTTTGTCATTGCTGTGTGGAAAGCAAAAGCGGCACAATCTTCGAGTGAAGGGCCGGGAAATCAACTCAGAGTGAACCCCACGAACTTTTTGACCGAGCTGAAGCGGCGCAACGTTTACCGCGCAGCGGTTGCCTACGGAGTCGTTGCATGGTTCCTCACGCAGCTTACGACGCAGGTCTTCCCGTTTTTTGAAATTCCCAATTCCGCGGTGCGTTTTGTTGTTATTGCGCTCGCGGTCGGATTTCCAATCGCGATGCTGCTTGCCTGGGTTTACGAATTTACTCCCGAAGGAGTAGTGCGGACGGAGGATCTTGATCCGGTAGAGGCGAAATCAGTTCAGCGCAGGAGCGGCTGGCTGCTCGACTTCATCATCATCGGGGCTCTGCTGCTGGTTATTGCAATGCTGGTCGTTGGGCGACTTCCATTTTACAGGCAGACTGGCGAGTCGATCTCTCAAAAAAGCATCGCAATTCTGCCGTTTGAAAACCTCAGTGAAGAAAAAGGAAATGCCTACTTCGCCGAGGGCATAAAGGATGAGATTCTGACGAAATTAGCGGCCGTGCGCGATCTCAAGGTCATCTCGCGGACCTCGACCGCGAAGTATCAAAGCAAGCCTGACAATTTAAAGAGCGTCGCGCAAGAGCTGGGTGTTGCCACGATATTGGAAGGAGCGGTGCAGAAGGCTGGCGAGAAAGTTCGGGTGAATGTGCAGTTGATCGATGCACGCGCCGACACCCATCTTTGGGCGAAAAGTTACGACCGTGACCTTGAAGATATCTTGGCGGTTGAGAGCGAAGTTTCACAGGAAATTGCGGAGGCGTTGCAAGCGAATCTTTCGCCAAGTGAATCTCACACTCTGGCCTCAGCCGGAACTGGCGATGCTGAAGCTTACGATCTTTTTTTGAGAGGCGAGTATGAGTTTCATCAGTCGGAGAGCAGGGAGGATGCGGACGCGAATAATCGTGCCGAGGAATTTTACCGCCAGGCGCTGGCACGCGATCCAAATTTTGCCGACGCTGCTGCGGGGCTCGCGCGAAGTCGGCTCCGGCGGCACTGGTTTTTCTCTCCCCTAACACCGTCCCAGTTAAAGGACGTAACATCGATCATTGATCGCGCTTTAGCGCTGGCTCCAAATTTGTCGGAAGCGCACTTGGCCCTGGGGTTATTCTTTTATCGGGGTCATCGCCAATATGGGATCGCTCTAACGGAGTTCAACCACACGCTGGAGTTGCAGCCCAACAATGCTTTGGCGCGACTTTACAGTGCGTGGGTTTACCGCCGGCGGGGGGAATGGGAGCGCTCTCTGGCAGATCTTCAACGAGCGCAGGAACTCGATCCCCGCGACGCTGGAATTCTAGTCGAAATTGGAAACACTTACCAGGCATTTCGTCTGTGGAAGGATGCGGAGCGCGCTGAATTGCGAGCTCTCGCCATGGATCCGCACAACAGGGGCGCAGCGGATACTCTTCTCAAGACCAACCTCAATGCAACGGGCGATGCCGACTCAGCGCGGCGAGCCTTCGATGGTTTTCCAGCGGAGATCAAAAGTAATCTCAGCGGCCTCGCGCCGGGCGGATTTGAGGGCGGCACGAACGTTATTGAGGCCATCGGTATCCCGGTTTATCTCGACTTGATCCAAAGACGTTTCAGTGATGCTTTCGAAGCTCTCGAGAAGGAACCGGCTCAGAACGATCGTGAGCGTCTCCTGCAGCTTGTCGGGCGTGCCGTCCTTCGCCTGCTAGCGGGACAGACTGAGGCAGCCAAATCAGCGGCGGAACAAGCGCTCCCGTTACTTGAGGCTAGCCTTAGAGAGCGACCTGATGACGCTTTCGCAATAACGGAGCTGTCTTGGATTTATCTCGCCCTTGGACGCAATGCCTATGCTCTCCGCCTTTCCAGGCAGGCGGGCGGATTTAATGCCAATCGAAAAAGACGCGCTCTCCGGTCCAATTTCCCAGTTCGAGCTTGCGCAAATCGCGGCGCGTGCGGGCGCACCTGTGGAAGCCGTTAAAATGCTTCGACGTTTGCTCTCCATCCCGGCGGGCCGTGAAGCTTCCATCGCTCTTTTGAAGATTGACCCGGTTTGGGATCCTATCCGTAACCGTCCTGATTTCCAGCAGCTGCTCTCAGGCCCGGAGCAGATCGGGCCTAACAAGTGATAGCCTTGTGAGATCTGGGACCCCTTGCGAGCCGATCCCGCTTTTCCAAAAACTCTGCGAGGAAAAGCAACCGTGAAACGCTACTGGGAAATAGTCGCCGACAAGCTCAGCAAGGCGGGTTGGAGTTTGGGCTGGGTCTCAGCCGTGGATTCCGAAGGGCGAACGCTGTGGATTGTTGATGCACACCGCGACGACGGAATTCGCGATTCGTCCGGGCCAAACAAGGGCCAATCTTAAAACACAGCCGAAGTTGTCACATGAAAACCACCATCATTTGTCTAACAATAGCTAGCGGGTTGTTAGCGTTGGGCTTCATTATCAAAGCGCAAGAGACACCGACGCCGACCCCGATGACGCATACCCGCGCGATAACCGCAAACGAGATCGCGCTGTTCCAGCCGGACGGCTCAGTCTGGCTCACTATCCATCAGCGCAGTGGGAACGATTGGCGCCACTCGTCCGTGGACATCCTGGTCGACTACAAGCCCATCGTGAAAAAGGTCCGCAGCACTACGGGTGAGTGGCAATACCAGATCACATTTTCCTCGGACCGCGCGCCCGGATCGCCATGATCCACCGACGCGCGAGTCGCAATGAAGTACTTGGAAACCATCGCTGACAATCTCAGCAAAGCCGGTTGGAGCTGGGGCTGTGTCGCAACCATGGATCGTGAAGTAGTGTTGGCGGGGGGCGAATTGTTTGGATCCC
>DASREQ010000063.1:0-49821 GCA_035651975.1 Candidatus Udaeobacter sp. | reverse complement strand
GGGACGAATAAGGCATAGTCCGGAGAACTATCGCGATTGAAATCCGCCACAGCTTCCAGGCTCCAGCCACCGGGAAGAGTTGGCCCATAAGCGGCGCCAATTAAGACGTTGTTATTCAGATACCCTATCACCGTTTGATGCGTACTGGGATTTTGAACCACAAAGTCCGGGTGACCATCGCCATTAAAGTCGCCTACTGCCGCCCTGGCTGTCGGTGTCGGTGTAGGCGTCGGAGAGGCTGGGGCAACATGGACGTAGTAAACGTCTTCTTCACCATTGAATGTCGCCGCATACGCGACATTGGCACCTGCATTATCCGAGACGACTGTAATGTAATCGCCGAGCTTGTCCTGATTCGGATAACCGAGGAACGGGTTAAACGAATTGCTGATTGCTACATTTGGCGACCAGGTATTTCCACCATCCTGGCTGGACGAATAGAACACCTGCGAGTTGGCATTATTCGCAGCGTTGCGCGTGTCCAGCCAGACTGCATCGATTCGCCCGTTAGGCGCAACCGAAAGGGTGCCAAACCAGTGCCACTTCGCGTGGTTAACAGGATCGTCATTAATCCGGCGAGGCGCGCTGAAGGTTTGGCCTCCGTTTGTGCTCCGCGCGAACATCACGTCACTACCGTTGGTAGCGCCGGCGGGCTGGACGCTCGCAAGCATGTAGACATTATTGTTCGTGCTCGTGCCGGACCGGTCCACCGCCAGAAAAACCTGACCGACTAATCCTTCCGGATTGATGGGCTCGCCAAAGGCGATATGGCCGCCAAGGTTAACCGCGGCGCTTCGATCGAACGTTGGAACAACAGCGCCGTTCTTTGCGTTGGTGGATCGAAGACACCAAATCTGATTGGTGTTCAGGTTTACGCCACCAATAAAAAGATTCCCATTTGAATCGACGTCGAGCGTGCCCCACGCGGGAGAGTTCGGAATGTTGATCGGATTCATCCAGCTGACTCCACCATTAATGGAGCGACTGAATTGTCTGCCGCCGTAATTATTTCCGTCGGTGCTCCAGAATTGATACTGAAATCCGTGCCCTGTGCTGTTGGTGTTATCAATGGTAAACCACTGTTTATCGCCTCCATTGGCCGGAGCGATATTCGCCCAGGATTGGCCCCCGTTGAGCGATCGCCACAAGTCGTCGAAAAAATCCTGGAGAAGGCTAAGATAAAAAAAACGACCGATGTTATCGGAGTTGAGAACGGGATCGCTGCGAAAAACGTTTTGTTGGAGAACGCCGGCCGAAATCCACGTCCTGCCGCCATTCGTTGTGTGCGCGAATCCCGCCTGGCGAAAATTGGACGCCACGCTGTCGAATTGTCTCCAACCAATGCTCATCTGGTTTCCATTCGTCGGATCGACGCAGATGGACGGTTCGTTTGCGGCATCGCCAACAATGTTATTGCCGTTCGCGTTAACGTTGACTTGATAGCTCGTGTAAGGACCGAACTGGGAGATCAATCCTGGCGACGTGGCTACGGCCGGGGATAGCGTTGGTGGGTTATCGTATTTTTCAAGCGGCCCCTTGGGGAGCGACTTGGGTGCCAGGGTCTGACTCGAAGCGACGACGACGACATTGAGAAAAATAACAAACGTGCGCAAGCCCGCCTTTGGCATCGCTTCGAAATTATAACTCCGTTTGCCTCGGAGCGCGATCCAGAAAAATCATCAATGACCTGACCAAAAAGCAACGGGCGCCTCGAAGAAGCTTCGTCCCGAAGCAAATCGTTGCGTTCTGGGGAGCGCATGCGCTCCCAAATTCACCAAGTTTCCGTGCTCGCTCGTTGCTCGATCTGATCGAGACTCGGATCGGCGCTGCGAATCCAATCACGCGCTACGTCGATTTCGGCCGGATTCACTGGAATCGCTCTCGGAATTGGCTCGGCTCGCGCAACTAATTGTCCTTCAAACTTCACCGGTTTCGCACGTTTGATGGGAAACTTCCAGTGATGGCCGAATTTGTAGAGCGCGTAAAACATGGTCTTGGCTTCGACGGCGCTCACGCCGCTGCAGCGCATGGCGTAGTAGAACATGCGGTCGCAATCTTGCCACGGCCGTTTCTTGTCCCCGTACGCCACATCGTGCAGCACCGAGGCGTTCCGATATTTTCCCTCGAACGGCCCGCCCATGAACGACCAGAGATAGCGCGGAATGGACGCGCCATCGACAATCGATCCGATCGGAGCGACCCATACGTTGCCGTTTGGATCCGTATAACGCAGGTCGGTTAACAGCGTCATTGTTCGCCCATCCGGGTTCCATTTGGTCACTGGCTCGCCATGGAAATAGCCCCATTTGGTTGCTCCTGGAACGGTTTGGTTAGCTGCGGAAACTTGGGCTTGAACGGCATCCGACGCCCACGCGCCCAAGGCCCCGATTAAGCCGAAAAACACAAACGACTGAGCGATTTTTCTGTTTTCCATGTGAGATCCAAAACGTTTAACGCTCAACGCTCAAGATTCAACCCTGACTTTGACGCTTCGTTCGTCCTCGTCCTCGATCTCTTGCGCGAATCCGTTCGAGGACGCGGACCACGACGAGAGTGACGTTCAGCGTTGATTTGAGCTCCAAGACTTCGCTAAACCGCAATAACTGGCGATGTTTCGCACTCTCGTTCTTCTACATGCTTCGGCGGGCTCGGCATGATCGGTTCGCCTTCGGTTTGTTTTCGATACGGCCGGAGATAAAACATCATAAACACGCCGATCACCACGAGCAGCGAACCAATCCATTTCAATAGCCAGCCGGGATCGCGCAAAATCTGCACGGTGCTTTGTCCGAGGTTTTCCGGGTTCCAGGAGGCTTGAGAAATTTTGTAAGTGAGTCCTGTCCAGGTGCGCCACCAGGTGCCTGGGTAGCTGAATGGATGATTCATCCAGCACGAGCCGGTGGCAGTGTCACCATCGGCAGTCACAACGCGAAGGGTACTCTTGAATCCCGCGGGGCTGTCACTGCCTTCATTACGTTTCACTTCGAAGTTCAGCAGTTCCAGTCCGATTGGCAGCGACACTGTCTTCCAGCCGTATGCAACCATCGTTGGGCTGGGTGACGTTGGAATTGTAATCTGCCACCCCGCTGGAGCCCATCGTTCAAGGATTTCGCCATTTTGCTCAATGCGGACGCGCACTCCATCTGGCAAATCAGTGCTCGCCGGCGCTGCGTCGGAATTAACAGGGTTGAAATCCATCGAGCTCGCGGCGTGCGGCATTGTCTCATCAATCGTTAGTTGCCAATCCGCCCAACCAGTCGGCAATGGTTTGTTCAACTCAATCTTGCCGGTTGATCTGCCCTTCTTTCGTGATGCGAGCTCGTAACTGATCGTGCCGTCGTCTGCCATAAAGAGCGTTAGATGATTTGGTGTTCCTTCGCCAGCCGGGGGCATTGACGGTGGGCCCCCGGTCGTAGTGAGATCATTATTACTTCCATGTGGATTTGTTTGGGGTTCATGGGCGGGGACACCTCTGCCTCGAATTGTAACAAGCACTGCAGGATTGTTTGGCTGATCACTCACGGAACTGGGTTTGCCATTTTCGATTCGAAAATCGGCCCAGTACTGATCGATTTTGAGTGTGAACGGTGTACCGGTGATCGGGACGTCGCGACCGAGATTTTCTGCAACGTCGAAGCTGGCCTCTTTTTCGCCTAGTGAAACAAGAACCCGTCCCTTGTTGCCATTCTTAGTTTGTTCCAAGCGTATCGTTGCGCCGGCGCTGCCGCCCTTGCGAACACGCCCAATCTGTTGGTCAGGCGCTTTGCTAAAGGCGAATATTGATTCCTCAAGATCTGTCGGTTCTTCATTCGTCGTGGTGGCGAGCGGCCGATTCGGTGAATCGCTCCTGCCCACGTCTGGCGCGCTGCCGCGTTTCAATTCGATGTTGGCCAGACCCATGGAGAAATTTTCGTTCTGTGGATCGTCGGCGAGTAGCCAGCCATTGAGCTGTTGGTTCATCATCGCGGTAGCAATGGCGAAATGCAGCGCCGGCGCTCCGCCGTCATTCAGTGGCTTTGGATTGAGCTTTGCCTCGATCGTTGGGGCGTAAGCAACAATCTTCAAACGGGCACCGCTCGCGAGCAGCCCAAGATCGCGTGGGTGTTGCAGCGTCGGCGGATGGTGCAAAAACTCGGCGAGATAGCCTCTTACGATTCCATCAACATCGTGGACGCGCAGCTGGCGCTGGTCGACCAGGAGCCGATTCGTTGGCGGCTCACCTTTGAAAAGCGTGATTGATCCTTCGATCCCCCAAATTCTGCCGATAAGCGACCCAATCAGCAACGTGATGATACCAAGATGCGTGATGAGAAAGGCGACGTGATGTTTGCGCCACGGCCACCGCGAGAGCGCGGAACAGGCAAGATTTGCCCCAAGCAAAACAAGCCAGAGATTGAACCACGGCGCCCCATAAACGTAGGCCCGCGCAACTTTCGCGTCGAAGCTCGACTCATAGAGTGTCCCCGCTATTGCGGCGACGATGATTACCGCAAGCAGGACGACCGCCAGTTTAAGCGATGCGAAGAATTCGAAGATCGAATTTTGCTGCCAGGCGGGCCGCTGGGATGAATTCGGGATTGCCATGCGAAGATCGACACATTCCGCGAGAAGACGTGTTCCTTCAAACGCTCAGGGGGGCGACTCTTGGCGAGCTTTTCCTGTCTCAACTGTGAGCCAATCGGGCCGGGTGCCGGGTGCGGACCGTGCGCGCATCCAAATGGAAGAACCCCAAAAACGTGCCCGCCCTTACAACCTCTCATCGCGCTAGCGTTTTGGAGTGCTGCGCCGCTTCCATCTTCACCTTGGGCTACAACCATTGTTGCACGCAGCCACCTTGACCGTCGTCGCGCGATTTCCTAACGTCGCCGATGCCCAGTGACTCATTCGAGAAACTCAAGGTCGATGGAGCGCAGATCGCTTATCGTCGAATTGGGAATGGGCAACCGCTTGTCGTCCTGAATGGTTTCGCCGCGACAAGTGCGGACTGGGACCCATCGTTTATCGACAGACTCGCATCATCAAACCGGCTCATCCTGCCTGACAATCGTGGAATTGGTCGCTCCACGGACGATGGACAGCCATTTGATATCGCCAAACTTGCCGATGACGCCGCGCGAATTATCGAGACACTGAGTGTCGAGCGGGTAAACGTGCTCGGATGGTCGATGGGTGGTTTCATTGCCCAAACGCTCGCCTTGCAGCAGCCGGGTCGTATTAACAAACTCATCTTATTATCGACGGATCCCGGAGGACCCGACGCAGATCTCGCTCCAGCGGAGGTATGGTCGCAACTCATCGATATGTCAGGCACGCCCCATGAGCAGGCGGGTCGATTACTGTCATTGCTCTTCCCGACTGCTGTCGCCGAATCCATTTATCGCGAATTCGGCGATATCGTAGCAGCGGCGCGGGCGCAGTTATCTCCGAGCCTCGTGAATCGTCAGGTCATAGCGATGGACGCGTGGCACCGCGCAGGCGTCGGGGACCGCTTGCGAAAGGTAAATGTGCCAGTGCTGATCGCCACTGGCACGGCTGACGTTGTGATTCCGCCGTCCAATGCGTTAAGGTTTGCTAACGTTATTCCGGGCGCCTGGCTGGCTCAGTTCGACGGTGGCGGCCACGCTTTCATGGCCCAATATCCGCGTCCCCTCGCCGATCTCCTCAATAGCTTTCTCGAGCTTGGGTGAAGAGAGTCGGCGCCGATCTGTGGCGACGCTCAACGCGTCCAGGCTTTCCAGCGTTTGCGGATCGGCTTTGCATAGCGCTTTGCGTAGCGATCCACGTCGATCTTCTTCAGTTGTTTCACGCCGTCTTTTACTGCTTCAGCCGATCTTTCATATTTTTCCCTGGCTGATTTGAACAACGGCCAGAGAAACGGCAGGGAGAGGATACTCCAATCGAGATCGCCCAGCGGCGACTTCACCTCGATTTCTGCTTTTCGCTCGCTGGTAGATGCAAGTCGGATCGCCAATCCAATCGCGATTCCGAGCCCCAGCGCGCCAAGGATGGTCGGCACGGGATTTTCGCGCACGAAATATTCAGTACGTTCTCGTGCGCGGCTGGCTTTCTCCTTTGTCTCGTCCCACGTGTGGCTCACAGCCGTGGAAAATTTGCTTGTTGCTTGACGGAACTGTTCGCGCCCACCCGAGCCAATTTGTTCTTCGCCCGGCTGAACCGGCGTTGGCAGCGGTTCGTCCCCCGTAAGATCGTTTTCGTTCGGATTAATCATACACAATCCTTTCGTATGCCGCGCCCTGATTGCGTTTCCCAACTATCGCGGTTTTGGTGCGAAACGCGTGACTGAAGTCCATGCAACGCTTGGATCGCGCCACCGCCCGGAGGTCGGCAGCTACAGTAATTGGCGATATGCATCATAAATATCTTTGCCCCAAAGCGCAAAAATCACTTTGTCGATCTTTTGCACGGTCACGAGGAAATCTCGCGTAGTTCTTACCGCGACCTGCGCCGCTTCCGGAATCGGATAGCCGTATGCGCCACAGCTGATCGCCGGGAAAGCAATGGTCTTGACTCCATTTTCAACCGCGAGTTGCAACGAATTCCGGTAACAATTCGTCAGCGTTTCAGGCTCACCACGTTTCCCACCGTGCCAAACCGGACCAACCGTGTGAATGACAAATGGCGCGGGTAGTCGATATCCGCGAGTGATTTTCGCTTCACCGGACCGACAACCACCCAGGGTTCGGCATTCGGCTAGCAACTCAGGCCCGGCGCCGCGATGGATTGCGCCATCGACCCCGCCGCCGCCGAGAAGCGTCGTGTTCGCCGCGTTCACGATTGCGTCGACATCAAGCTTCGTGATATCGCCGTGCACGATGTCGATTTTGCCGCTGGGGTTCTTCACGAGTGGTGCTCTCATGATGACGAGGCTCTAAACGTAATCCGATAAATTGTTACATCGTGACATCGAGTTTCCGATTCAACGATTTAACCGTCCAACGATTCAACGCGGCGAAAGCCATTGCTCATGGCGCCAGTCGTTCGATCAACCAGCCGCCATCGGCCTGACGGGTGTAACGAAAGCGATCGTGCAGCCGGTTCGGCCTGCCCTGCCAAAATTCGATCGTATCAGGTTTCACTCGGTACCCGCCCCAGTGTGGGGGCAACGGAATGCGCTTGTCGCCGAAGCGTTCGGTCACCTCGGCCATCCTCGCATCCAGCACACGGCGCCCATCAAGAACCTGGCTCTGACGCGAAGCCCATGCGCTCAACTGACTGCCCACCGGGCGCGAATGAAAATAAGTTTGCGATTCCTCGCGAGAGGTTCTTTTTACCTTCCCGCTAATGCGAATCTGTCGGTCCAGTTCGATCCAGTAAAATGCCAGCGCAGCGTACGGATTGACATCGAGCTGCTTTCCTTTTTCGCTCTGGTAGTTCGTGAAAAAGACAAATCCGTCCTGGTCAAAGCCCTTCAGCAGCACAATGCGCACGGATGGTCTGCCATTAGCGCTAGCGGTGGCCAGGCTCATTGCGTTGACGTCGCGAATCCCGGCGTCAATCGCCGATGTAAACCAGCTTCCAAATTGTTTGATCGGATTGCGGTCGAGATCGCTCCGGCGCAGACCCTTCCCCACATGCTCGTAACGCGAAGCATTGGGATCTTGCGGCGTGTCCATTACAATAAGAACTGCGCCGCACAATATTGCGCTACAAAGAAATTGTCGAACAGATGCAAGGAAGGGCGGCCGGCTGGAGACCTCCCTTCCTGGTTGAACAGGCGCGCAAGCTTTAGGGAAGAATGATGACTGCTATTTGTGTAGCTTCATTCCTCGGTTTTAATGGATCGCTCGCTTTTTCCATGCTTTCCTCTGCTCCTTGCCGTGCGCAACGACAGTTTCCGTTGCTCTCCTTGACTCGCGGATCGTCGCCTCGAAATCCTGTCGCTGCTGCGCAATCTCGTACTCCTGTTTTGTAACTTCCGATTTAGTTCCGTGATCGTGTTTCTTTCTTATTTCGGTTGCTATTTAAATACTTCTACTTGGTATCCTTTTCTTCGAGGCGAGCGGCGACCGTCTCCATCTCCTCCTTTAACGCCATGATCGTCGCTTCCTGTTCCTGGATCCTGCGAGCTTGTTCTTCCAATTTACTATTTTGCTCTTCGCCCCTGCGATGCTCTTTGAGGAACTCGTTGAGCAACATCGCGTTCACTTGGTCGTAGCGGACGCTGTTTACTCGGCCGCGTTCATCCCGGACTACGAGGTCGGGATTTAACTTCTCTACGTCTTCGGCCACGAGCCCGAACTGCCGCGTACCTCTGGGGTCAATCTCCTTCCTGTAGCGGAATGTCACCGGTTTGAGTGAAAAAAGCGTTTCGCTGGCTTTGTCCATCGGCCGTATATCATCCTTAAAGCGCTTTGAAGATGTCGCCGTACCGAGCTGTCCGTTCGCGGCTACAAGCACCGGATCACCACTGGCAATTGTTTGGCCGCTGATCCCGCGGATGAAGGTGGTGGCGATATTTGGATTACCAATCCGGATGGTGTTGCTCTCGCCTGCCACGCCATGAACGTCGAAGCCGATATCGACATTATTGCTGTCGCTTGAAGTCAGGTTGTCCCCAGCGTTCTCGCCCAATGCAGTGTTAGAGCTGCCAGTAGTGATGTTGGAAAGCGCGCTGTCACCCATAGCGGTGTTACCGCTGCCTTCAGTGTTGGCAAAAAGCGCATGGTTCCCGTTGGCGGTGTTGGACTCGCCGAGCGTGTTGTCATGGAGTGCGCTTAATCCAGTGGCCGTGTTGGAGCTGCCGTCCGTGTTGTTAACCAGTGCTGCAACACCAGTGGCTGTGTTGTTGTTGCCCGTGGTATTACCGGCGAGCGCACTAACTCCAGTGGCCGTGTTGGAGCCCCCGCCGGTGTTGTCAACCAGTGCTGCAACACCAGTAGCCGTGTTTAGGCTGCCAGTGGTGTTGCTAGCGAGCGCGTTATCACCAATGCCCGTGTTATCGGTTCCGACAGTATTGCTAACAAGCGCTAGAGCGCCGTTGGCGGTATTGGATCCGCCAGTGGTGTTGCTAAGTAGTGCGTCATCACCGATGGCTGTGTTGGCCTCGCCGGTGGTGTTGTTCAAAAGAGCATCCACTCCAACGGCTGTGTTATCTTCGCCGGTGGTATTGAGCAGAAGCGCAGCAGCGCCAACGGCTGTATTTTCGTTTCCCGTGTTGAGAGAAAGCGTCCCCGCACCGATACCTGTATTGAAACTGCTGTCCAGGCTGCTCTGAAGCGAAAACGAACCAACTGCCGTGTTCGCAAAACCTGTGCTGGTGTCGAGGCTAAGAAGGGCGTTTTGGCCCTCTGCCGTATTGAACCCGACATAGCCGCCATCCGGCGGCGGATTAACTGCATCTGCTTCCGGTAAAAGCGTAGAGCCGGCGAGCGTGAGAATCACGAGAATCAAACGGCAGCGAAAGGTTGGCCAGCCAGTTAAAGTCCTGATTAATCGAGTTGTGTCATTCATGTTCGTACTCATGATCGTTTTGCTTTAGGGATTATTGAGGACCATTTGCGGTGCAGTTCTGTTGATCTCGATCTGCGTGCTCACTTTTTGAAGACGGGATCCGAGAGTTTCGATTTGTGCTTGTTGTCTCGCGAAACTCTTCTGCTGGCGCGTGACCATCGCTTCCAACTCCTGCACTTTTTTGTGTTCTTTGATGAACTCGTTGAGCAGCATCGCATTCACCTGGTCATAGCGCACGCTGTAGGGCTTCCCGTCCTTGTCGCGCACAATCAAATCGGGGTTCACCTTTTCCACCTCCTCGGCGACGAGGCCGAACTGCGGGATTCTGTCGGCATCCAGCTCCCTTTTATAGTGGAAAGTAACTGGCCTGAGTGCCAGGATCGCTTCGCTGGCGCTCCCCATGGGCTTGATGTCCTCTTTGAATCGCCGGGAAGAGGTAGAGGTCCCCAGTCTGCCGTTTGAATTCACAAAGACGGCAACTCCTCCCGAGGATGTGCCGTTGAAAATGTGGTCGATAAAACAGCTGCCGTTAACGTTGTTACCTGCCGCTCCTATGCAAATCACGTTACTGGCATTGGTAACGTCGGAGCCAGCCCCTTGCCCAATGAAAACATTAGAATCGCCACTCGTGAGATTGCCTCCGGCTCCAGCACCAACGGCCGTGTTGGCGTCTCCGCTGACAAGGTCATGCAGCGCGTTGGCGCCGATGGCCACATCGCTCCCGCCGCTGCTGAGACTAAAGAGCGTTTGATACCCAAATGCATCGTTGGCGCCGGCGTCCGGGCCACTGGCGTTGGCCAGGGCCTGAAAGCCGACAGCGGTACTGATACCCAAATCCGTGTCTTGAATTCCGGTGGTGTTACTGCCGAGCGCTTGATAGCCCACGGCGGTGTTGCCGCCGGCAATGGTATTGTTCTCCAGGGCTTGCTGGCCGACTGCCACATTGGGGCCGACATCAAAGCCCAGGGTGTTGCCGAGCGTGCCGCCCGTGGTGTTGTTAAGGAGTGTGTTAAACCCAATGGCGGTGTTGCCGCTGGCAGTGTTGTTCTCCAGCGCGCCGACGCCCACGGCTGTGTTTGAATTGCCATCCGTGTTCAGCAAAAGCGCGGCAGTGCCAATGGCCGTATTTGACTCCGCGTTGTTGAATAGCAGCGTTCCCGCGCCAACAGCCGTGTTAAAGCTCCCGGTGGCGATGCTCTCAAGCGAAAACGATCCAACTGCTGTGTTTGCAACGCCAGTGGTAAGGCCAAATAAGGCGTTTTGCCCTTCCGCCGTTGTGAAGTTGGCATAACCTCCATCGGGCGGCGGGCTAACCGCCTGCGCTAAGGATAAGAGCCCAAAGCATGCGAGCGCCGTCGCGGTAGCGACGAAACTGGACCTCAAAGGCGGACAACCCATGAGGGTTTTGATCAGTACGTCCGTTGTGTTTTTTTCAGGGAGCTTTTTCATTTCTTGTCCTTCTTTTTGCTTTTTGATTTACTGTTTTTGTCGGTTTTTGTTTCGGTAATGCGCGGGTGGGATCTGGAGTTGAACCCGCGCGTGCGCCGAAAATGCTGGGCGCGCTTATGAAAGTCTTTAGGCTGCGGCTGAATTTTTCTGAATTGTTCTGAAACGGCGATGCAGACGGGCTCCGTTCACATCTATGACTTCGGCGGGTTTCAGCTCGACACAGCGAAGCGGCTCTTACGCCGACTGGATGGGACACCGGTTTCCCTTACACCGAGAGTATTCGAAACATTGCTCTACATGGTCGAACACCACGGCGCCGTCCTCGACAAAGAACGAATTATGGAGGCGGTCTGGCCCGATTCGATTGTTGAGGAAAACAACCTGGCGCAAGCGATTTCGAAACTTCGACAGGTCTTTGGTGAAACGCCAGGCTCCCACAACTACATTGTCACCGTCCCGGGTCGAGGCTATCGATTTGTTGCCAAGGTTACCGAAAACTCGGCCGAGACCGCTTCCGCAGGAAACGCGGAACACGCAGAAGCATTAACATCGCTTTCTGACGGGGCTGAAGCCGGCGCTGCGGATGGACGACGTGTGTCAGCTCTAAAGACGGCCTGGCTCTTGGCGGCTGCGGTTTCAGTAATTGCGCTCAGCGGGCTTGGCGCTTTCTTTTTCATTCGCTATCGCAGCTGGCACGGTGCTGTCGGCGCGCCAACTTCGTCTGTCCCGGCTCGCGCAGTTCCATCTATTCCAACGCCTATTCCTGAAAAGAGCATTGCAGTGTTGCCGTTCGATAATCTTAGCGATAATAAGCAAAACGCTTTCTTCGCAGCCGGTGTTCAGGATGAAATAATCTCCAACTTGGCGAGAATCGCAGACCTGAAGGTCATCAGTCGTACATCTGCGAACCTTTACAAAAGCGGAAACCCGCGGAACTCGCGTGAGATCGGCCAACAACTGGGTGTTGCTCATCTCTTGGAAGGTAACGTTCAGCGAATCGGCAAGCGGCTCCGAGTTAACGCGCAGCTGATCGACACGCGCACTGATACCCATTCGTGGGCGCAAACGTACGATCGAGATGTGGCCGATCTCTTTGCAGTTCAAAGCGACATCGCCCAGGCGATCGTTGGTCAATTACGCGCTAAAATCTCACCTGCGGAAAAACGAGCCATCGAGCAGCCACCGACTGCTGATCTCACTGCTTTCGAAGTTTACATTCGCGCAAAAAATCTTCTTCTAACGGTGAGCTTTACTGCTAACACGAAAGAGGATCTGCTACAGGCGGCTGAGCTGCTGAATCAGGCGGTGGCGCATGATCCATCGTTTTTCGATGCGTATTGTCAGCTCGCTGTAGCTCATGGTCTGCTTTATTTTTATGGCTTTGACCACACATCAGCCCGGCTTGCCTTGGTCGAAGCGGCCATCGGAGCAGCTTCTCGCCTGCATCCGGACGCAGGGGAAACGCATCTTGCGCGTGCACAGGATCTTTACTGGGGATATCTCGATTATGATGGCGCGCTGGCTGAATTGGACATCGCCCGCCAGAGCCTGCCGAATGATCCGCAGGTACTCGAGCTAACTGGTTACATCCATAGACGGCAGGGACGTTGGGACCAGTCCATACGAAACCTCGAGGGCGCGCTTGAGCTCGACCCGCGCAACCTCGACACGCTTCAACAGCTTGCGCTTAGTTACGGCGATCTCGCCCGCTACGCTGAAGAAAAATCGGTGTTAGCTCGCGCCCTGGCTATCCAGCCTACCGACGCTGCTACCAAAGCGATGTACGCAATCGTGGACTTGGACTGGAAGGCCGATACGCGCGCCCTGCATCAGTTGATCAATGAAATACGGGTGAAAGATCCTGCTGCATTGCAAAGCGTGGCTGACAGCTGGCTGATTTGTGCGCTGGCAGAACGCGATCCCGTGGTGGCTTCCAACGCCTTGGCGGGGCTCGGTGAAAATGGTTTTGGTGACGGGCCGATCCAGTTCAGTCGCACATTCCTGGAAGGTGTTATCGCTCGTATGCTCAGAGATGAGAGAAAAGCGCAGTCGGCTTTTGGTGTCGCACGCGCGGAGCAAGAGAAAATCATCCAAGCTCAACCAAACTATGGCCCACCGTTAATGGTGCTCGGTTTGATCGATGCCGCTCTTGGGCAGAAAGAAGAAGCGCTGCGTGAAGGCCGGCGAGCAGTTGAGCTTCTTCCTGTAAAAAAAGACGCAGTCAATGGGCGGATCATGATTGCCTATTTTGCTATGATCGCGGCTTGGATTGGCGACGACGCGCTCGCCTGTCAGCAGCTAGCCAGTGCCGTTCACTACACCAGTTCCCTTACCTACGGTCAATTGACACTAATGCCGTGGTGGGACCCGCTTCGCGGCGACCCGTGCTTCGAACAAATCGTTAATTCACTTGCCCCGAAGTAGTCTATTCATTTTCCAACCACGCCGTAGCCTTGGCGAAGGCGGGTCGCCTCGCTCGCGCCCAAGGGAGTTAACTGCGAACGGCTCACAGAGACGTGGCTACAGGAGCGGGCACCGCGCTTTGACGCAGGTTTTCGATAACTTTCGGCACGATTTCGATGGCGCGGTGGATTTGCGCGCTGGTGTTGAACCGGCCAATTGAAAAACGCAGACTTCGCCTGGCGTCATCGGCGTTTGGATTCATCGCCCGTAATACGTGCGAAGCTTCCTGTGAACCGGTCCGGCAGGCCGAGCCAGCCGAGCAACAGATACCTTGTCGATCCAACAAGAGAAGTGCGGCCGGGGATTGGACGCCTTCAAATGAAAGACTCGATGTGTTTGAGAGGCGTGGGGCGTCCCCACCATTCACTGATACGCCGCTAATTGTTTCGAGCAGCGATTTCTCAAATCGATCGCGCATGGAGCGAATATTGCACTTCCCTTCTATAAGGTACTTCAGAGCCAGCTCGGCTGCTTTTCCGAGGCCAACAATCGACGCGACGTTTTCTGTTCCGCCGCGGCGCCCATTTTCCTGACCGCCGCCGGCAATCAGCGGACTGAAGCGGCTTCCCCGGCGGACGTAAAGTGCACCCACGCCTTTTGGGCCATGAAATTTGTGCGCGGAAAGAGAAAGAAAATTGATCGGGGTGTCGCGGAGGCTCATCGGAATCTTGCCGGTTGCTTGCACTGCGTCAGTGTGAAATAGCACGCCTTTCTCACGACAGATTTCAGCAATTTTCTCAATCGGAAATACCACACCTGTTTCGTTGTTTGCCCACATGATCGAGACAAGCGCCGTTTCCGGGCGAATCGCAGCTTCTAATTCTCCAAGATCGAGAGTGCCATGCCCGTCTACGCCGAAAAATGTGACGTCACGTCCTCGTTTTGCGAGATCCTGGCAGGGCCGCAGCACGGCGCTGTGTTCGACTGCGCTCGTAATCACATTTTTGCGGCGACTGTCGAGCTGCAGCGCGGAATTGATCACCGTGTTATTGGATTCTGTGCCGCCGCTGGTGAAAATAATTTCTGTCGGTTCGCAGCCAAGCAATGCAGCGAGTCGTTCCCGTGCAAGATTGATCGCTTTTCTGGCAATGGCCGCGAAACCGTACCCACTCGAAGGGTTGCCGTAATATTTGGTCAAAAACGGCAGCATTTCCTCGATCACAGCAGGATCGAGCTGTGTCGTCGCGTTGTTATCGAGATAGATGATTTCGCTCTCAGCCATCGTCGACATTGTAACCGATGGAACGTTTGCGCGACAACCTTAATGGAGTTGTCATTACTCCATTACTCCACTACTCCATTATTCGATGATTTCGATCTGGGAGCTGGCGAATGCGCAACTGCGCGAGATCAAGGTTTACGAACAGGGAAAGCCGATCGAGGAAACGGCCCGCGAACTTGGCCTTGATCCAGGTGCAATCATCAAGCTGGCTTCAAACGAGAATCCGTTGGGCCCGTCGCCCAAGGCGATCGAGGCGATGCGTGACGCCCTGGGAAAAGGTCATCTTTATCCAGATGGCGGCGGATTTTGCTTACGCAAGGCAGTCGCGACGAAACTTGGCCTCGCTCCAGAGAACGTCATTCTCGGCAATGGCTCGAACGAAGTGCTCGAATTTCTTGGTCATGCATTTCTAAATGCCGGTGACAACGTCGTCACGTCTCAATACGCGTTTATCGTCTATAAATTGATCGCGACCCTGTTTGGGGCACACACAATCGAAGTGCCCAGCCCGGATTATCAGCAGAACCTCGACGGAATGCTCGCTGCGATCACGCCAAAAACCCGGCTCGTTTTCATTCCCAACCCAAATAATCCAACCGGCACGCTGCTGTCGCAGCAGGCGATAGACGATTTCGTGTCGCGCATCCCTGAAAAGGTAATTGTCGTTTTCGACGAAGCCTATTTTGAATTCCTCGATCGTCCTCCCGATACACTGCAATTCGTTCGCGAAGGGCGACATATTGTTGTCCTGCGCACATTTTCGAAGATTCACGGCCTGGCCGGCTTGCGTATCGGCTATGCTGTCGGGCCGCCTGAGCTGGTTAAGGTGCTTCACAAAACAAGGCAGCCGTTTAACGTGAACAGCATCGCTCAAGTCGGCGCGCTCGCCGCGCTCGAAGATGACGAGCATCTGCGCGAGACGAAACGGGTGATCGATGAAGGCCGCCCTTATCTGCACGAAGAATTCTCCAAAGTCAAAATTCCTTTCGTGCCTGGGACCGCGAATTTCGTGATGGTAAACGTTGGGGACGGACATGCGATCTTCCAGAAATTGCTGAGACAAGGCGTCATCGTGCGCCCGCTCAAGGAGTATCAATTGCCCGAATGGGTGCGGATTTCGGTTGGGACAATGGAGGAGAATAAAAAATTAGTCGCGGCATTGAAAGAACTGATGCGCGGCTAGTAAACAGGCAGGGACGTCATGGTTGAGCCGCAGCGGAGCGCCGCCGCTTTAAGCACGAGCAAAGCGACGGTGGTCGCCCAATTTGGCATCTGAGTCGGTTGCCCTACAATTTGCCAGGGTTATGACCGTTTCTGACACCATCGCTGCGATCTCGACTCCGCCCGGGGAAGGTGCTATTGCCCTTGTCCGCGTTTCAGGCGCGAACGCGATCGACGTAGCAGACAAAATCTTCCATGGCAAAGAGATGCCGTCGCAATTCGAGCCGCACGTGCAGCATTTTGGTGAAATTTTTGAGCCAGAAGGCCGATTAATCGATCAAGTAGTGCTTTCCATCCATCGGGCGCCGGCCAGTTACACCGGAGAGGATTTAATTGAGATCAGTTGCCACGGCGGAACGCTGGTTTCTGCAAAGGTCCTTGAAGCGTGCCTATGCGCCGGTGCGCGCGCGGCGTGCCCGGGCGAATTCACCGAGCGCGCTTTTCTCAATGGCAAAATGGACCTCACTCAAGCCGAGGCGGTAATTGATCTGATCCGCGCGAAGACCGATCTCGCTCTGCGCTCGGCTGCTGAACAACTCGAAGGCAGGCTCGGAGCGCAAATCACCAAAATTCGTGATGAGTTGGTCGAGCTGCTCGCGCATATCAATGCGTCAATCGATTTTCCTGAGGAGGGCATTACGCCGGATGCAGATGAGAGATTGCGTGCGCGACTCGATTCCGTCCGCGGAGAGATCGCAGCGTTGCTGGCTACGGCCGATCAAGGGCGCATTCTGCGTGAAGGCGTGCGCGTGGTAATTTACGGAGCGACGAATGCCGGGAAATCGAGCTTGCTGAATCGAATGCTCGGTTACGACCGCGTGATCGTGAGCGATACGCATGGCACGACACGGGACACTATCGAAGAGACCGTCAATTTCGACGGCGTTCCGATCCGTTTGCTTGATACGGCTGGTTTGAGCACATCCACCAGCGAACTGGAGCGGGAAGGCATCGCGCGCACGGAGAAATCGCTGCAATTATCCGATCTGCGTCTTCACATCGCGGATCGCAACATGCCAAGACCTGCCCATTTCGAGGAACGCAACCCCGATTCCAACGAAATTGTCATCCTAAACAAGAGCGATCTGCCTGAGAACAGTGACTGGAAAGATTTCCCTGCATTACGGATTTCGTGTCTCACAGGGGAAGGTCTGCCGGAGTTGCAAAAGGAAATTCTGAACCGAATCACAAAACAAAATCTAAAGCCGGAGAGCACCCTCGCGATCAATGCTCGCCATCGCGATTGTCTGCGTCGCGCCCTGGAAGGGTGCGATCGGGCCGCCGCAGCACAAACCCGGGGATTGTCGCCGGAATACGCTGCCATTCATCTCAACGAAGCATTGCGCGCAGTTGGCGAAGTTATTGGCTCTGTTGATGTGGAAGAAATTCTCGACTCTGTGTTCAGTCAGTTTTGCATCGGGAAATGAGCGACGGTACAGCGCGACCGCCGGACGCGTCGCAATCTCGCGCGCGATTACGACCATGAGCAGGAGTGAGCCCTTTGTCCCATGAAAAATCTCTACGAACGACTCGTTAGGCCGCTGTTGTTTTCGCTTGACGCCGAAGCCGCACATCATTTCACGCTCACGTCGCTTCGCAAAGCTTCATATTTTGATCCTGCGCTGCGCGCTCTGAAACAGTTCGCGCCGCCGTCGAAACCAAAAACTCTCTTTGGCTTGAACTTTTCCAATCCAATTGGCCTGGCCGCCGGGCTGGACAAAAACGGCGTGGCCCTGCCGGCATGGCAGGCGCTTGGGTTTGGTTTCATCGAGATCGGGACCGTGACGGCCATGGCACAGCCCGGAAATCCCAAGCCGCGCGTCTTTCGACTGCCGGCACAGCAAGCCGTGATTAATCGTCTCGGCTTTAACAATGACGGCGCCGATGCCATCGCAAAGCGGTTGAGCAGGCTGCGCGCGAGCAGGCGATGGCCCGCAGTTCCAGTCGGAATCAATATTGGCAAATCGAGGACAACTCCTCTTGAGCGCGCAACGGACGATTATCTCTACTCGTTTCGATTGCTTCGCGATTTTGCCGACTACATCACGTTAAATGTGAGCTCGCCCAACACTCCCGGTCTGAGGGAACTGCAGGAACCCGCAGCGCTATCGCGATTGCTGCATGCGATCAGCAGTGAGCCAGGGCCGGTTGCGAGGCCGCTCGTTGTGAAGATTTCACCTGATCTGAGACCGGTCGAATTGGAAGCGATCTTGGCGGTGTGTGAAGAAAACGGAGTCGCGGGGATCATCGCGACCAATACCACGCTGGATCATTCCTCGGTCCCACTAGAGTTGGATAAGGAAGGAGGTTTAAGCGGCGCACCGCTGCGGGAAAAATCGACTGCGCTGGTTCGCAGCATTACTGCGTACTCCAAAATTCCCGTGATCGCCTCCGGGGGGATCTGCGATGCAAAATCCGCTCGCGAAAAATTCGATGCAGGCGCGCAGCTTGTTCAGCTGTACACCGGATTCGTCTATCGCGGTCCGCAACTTCTCCGCGAAATCATGGAGGAATTGTAGGGCGGCCGCACCGCCTGCTTTCGCTGCAGGTTGGCAACCGGAGCGGTTGCCCTACAGTTCATCGATTTTTAAATGAAATTTTCCCAAAAAATCCTCAAATTTACCGAACCGCTGACTTACCGGCGCGGTTGGCGCAGAGCGCAACGGTCGATTTTTCGCATTCCACTGGGACCACTGCTGGAGAAGATCGACCACGAACGCGCCCGAGAAATCCAGCAGCGCTACGCGAATTCCACGGCCGGATATGCCAAATACGCGAACATCGAGCCCTGGTTGCGATTGAATCGGGAACGGGTTCAGGACTTGAAACTCCATCGTTCAGAGCCGAAACGCGTACTCGATCTCGGTTGCGGCGGCGGATTTTTCTTGTTCATCGCCAAAAATCTCGGCCACTCGGTAATGGGCCTGGATATCGAGCACGTCCCGCTTTTTAGCGAATTACTCGAGCTTTTCGGTGTTCCGCGCGTGGTTTGGAGGATCAGCGCGTTCGAACCATTGCCCGATCTCGGTCAGAAATTCGATTGGATCACCGCGTTCTCGGCTAACTTCTACCTTTATCACCCGTCGAAGGAACGCTGGGGGACTGCGGAATGGGATTCCTTCCTGGGGGATTTGCAGCAACACCTCGCCCCGGGCGGTAAAATCTTCTTCGGGCTTAATCCTCTCTATAGCGGCGATTACTACACTCCGGAACTGCGCGATCTTTTTATTATCCGCGGCGCAAACATCGAGCGCGAACGTATTTTCTTCGAGAACGGAGTGCTTTTCTAGCGCCGGCGAGCCAGACAATCCTGTCTGCAATGGATACTCGCTCGCGTTACTACTCGCAGCAGGATCGCCTGCGCCACTAGGGTGTCGCCGACGGTGATTCGGGAGCGGATTCATGACGGCCGTGACGATGACGCCACCGCCGGTGTCGCTCCTCGATTTGTTGAAGTTTTTGCCGTTGTTCGTCGGTGAGGTTGGCCGCGATCTCCTTGTGCGCTTCGGTAATGATCTCATGGACGCGCCGGCCGGTGTCGCGCCGTATCTGCTGCAACTGGGTGGCGGTCTGATCGACAATTGGCGAAACTTTGGCGAGCTGTTCCGGCGTTAAACTGAGCTCCGTGCGAAGCCGCTCTTTCATTCTGTCGCCCACTCGCCCTGGACGGTGAAACTCAAAGAAAAGATGCCGGGCGTATAATCCTCCAAGAGCCATGCCAGTGATTCCACCGGCAACGAATACCAGGAGGAAACCGGCAATAAGTTTCCATTTCAACACCTGGCTCATTGCGAGAACTCATCCTGAATGGCGGTGTCCGCGATGGCGAACTCGTTCGTGAAGTCGTTGTACTGTTCCCGGCTCTGCTTAAATTCACGAACAGCAGCCAGCGTCGAAATAGCAATCACGGCTACCGACAAAAGCGCAACGGGCCGGAGCAGTGATGCAATACCGTTGGGCTTCGCAGCCAAACGACGCCAGAGCGCGACCACGCGAGTATCGAATCCGAACGGCATCTCAGCCGGGGCCTCGCCGCTCGCCTGCGCAGCTGATCGCAACAACCGATCGATTTCGTGACCTTTCATACTCCCTCCTTTGGTGAGATCCTGGAGAGGTATTCCTTCATTTTTTGTCGCGCTCGAAACGCCCGTACTTTAACGAGCGCCGCGCTCCAGCCGGTGATTTTGCGGATCTCTTCAACCGAACGTCCCTGTAAGTATAGCAGATCGATCGCGAGCCGCTCGACCGGTTTGAGCACCGCCAGGAGGTGTTCAACTAGCTGACGCGAGGCAAACCGCTGGTCGGGGGCCAGCTCATCGGCGGAGGTTGTCAGGTTTTCAATCACAGCTTGTTCTTCCACGCTTAAATCGGCGTGACGAAGCTCGGGCCGTATTTTCTCCCACTGGATTTGGTTCAGGCAAGTATTGACTGCAATGCGTGAGACCCAGTGCTCAAGCGGAACCTTGCCGGAAAATTGGGATAATTTCTGGAATACTTTGATGAAAATCATTTGGCAAAGATCCTCTTCATCCGTTCGATGCGGGCGATGAGCGCGGACGATTTTGGCCACCAGCGGATAGAGTTGTCGCACCAACGCGCGAGCCGCCTCATCATCATGCTGGAGCGCGGCATGAACAAGCGCACTTGCGTTAGTATCATCCATGTAATCGAGAGCGCATCCACACTGCTAGCAATGACCGCCACGGGTGCGCTTTGGTTACAATCTTGGGTGTAGACGCCCTTGTGCCAAGCGTCTGTCACAGGAAGACGCCGTTGAGAGGAGTAATCAAAAGAAAAATTGTAACCCGTCGGAGTGTCTGCTGGTCATCATCTGAAGAAGCGAAAGAATATTTCGCGAATAGCGAATGAAACAAAACTATGAAAAGAAACATATTAACTCTTGTAGCCGCGAGCGCGATCGCGCTTGGCGGCTTTGTGGTTGTGCAGGCGCAACCCGGCCCCGGCGGCGGTGGGCGGTGGCATCGCCATGCCTTTGGCCTCACGGGAATCACCGAGCAATTGAACCTCAGCGCTGATCAACAGACAAAGGTTCAGCCGATTCTCGATGCGGCCAAACCGCAGCTCATCGCCATTCATCAGGAGGCGATGCAGAAAGCAAAGGGAGTCATCGACAACTCGCTCTCGCAGATCCGGCCGTTGCTCACGGCTGATCAGCAAAAGAAGCTGGATTCCATCCAAAAAGCCCGTCAAGACATGATGAATGCCCACAAGGAACTTCACGACGCAATACAAAAATAACTTCGTTGTTCAGAGCGGTGGGGACGGCGGCGATCTGGGGTGGATCGCCGCCACTTTTTTAGCCGGGGACCAACGAAGACCGCAATTCTTTTCAGCTCTGTTTTTTTCTGAACGAAAACAGAAGCACAAGAACACCCAGCCCCGCGAAGATCGCGGCCGCGACGAAACCTGTCGTCGAAATTTCAGCGCGCGATTGAAAACCCGCTTTGAAGTGAGCAGCGATTCCGATAAGAAAAAACAAAAATCCCAGGCAGATCAGAATCAGACTGATCGCTTTTTGGTCGTCGGACGAAATCTTCATTTGATGGTGAGCAATCAAATATAATCTGGTGACTAAAATTCAAGTGCGCTCTTTAAATAGAAGGCATTAATATGGCTGATGCGCTGGATTAGGTTCGGTTTTGGACTGTCGGCTTTGTTGATTGTCGGTCTTCGGCTGAACGCCCAGATCGATCGCATTACTGGAAAGAATTTCGCGACGCGGTCGGAAGTGCTGGCACGGCATGGAATGGTCTGCACCAGCGTGCCTGCGGCCACCGAGGTCGGGATCGATATCTTAAAACGCGGTGGGAATGCCGTAGACGCAGCGATCGCCGCAAACGCTACGCTCGGTTTGATGGAGCCGGTCTCCAACGGAATTGGCGGCGATCTGTTCGCAATCGTTTACAGCGCGAAAGAAAACAAACTGTACGGAATCAACGGCAGCGGACGTTCCCCGCTCGGTTTGAGCTACGACCAGATGAAGGCCGTGCTGGCAAAACTGCATCGCGAAACAATTCCCCCGACAGGCATGTTGCCGATTAGCGTACCCGGGACCGTGGATGCCTGGGCGGAGCTGCACAAAAGATTCGGTAAACTGAAATTAAGCGATGACCTTGCGCCTGCCATTCGGTATGCCGAAGAAGGTTTTCCGGTTACCGATTTAATTGCCTATTACTGGGCATTTGGCCCACGGTTATATAAAGGATTGCCAGGCGCTTTTCTCGAGACATACACGCTGGACGGAAAAGGAAGAACCCCGGCTAAAGGCGATGTTTTCAAGAATCCCGCGCTCGCGAAAACGTTACGACTGATCGCTGAAAAAGGTCGCGATGTTTTTTACAAAGGTGAGATCGCAGACAAGATCGACCAGTTCATGCGGACGAATGGGGGCTTTTTACGGAAAGCCGATTTCGAGAAACATACATCAACCTGGGTTGAGCCGGTTTCGACAAATTATCGCGGCTATGACGTTTTCGAGCTTCCGCCAAACGGCCAGGGCATTGCGGCGCTGCAGATATTGAACATTCTGGAAGGATTTGATTTGCGCGTGATGGGACGCAATTCGCCCGAGACGCTTCACACGATGATCGAAGCGAAGAAAATCGCCTGGGCCGATCGGGCGAAGTTTTACGCCGATCCAGCATTCGCAAAGATTCCGCTCGCCGGTTTGCTTTCGAAACAATACGCGGCGGAGAGGCGGACTCTAATTGATCCGAATCACGCAGCAAAACGAATTGAAGCCGGCAATCCGCAAAATGGAGTCGGCGCGCCCCCGCGCCTTTCTGCCGGGAACTCGGGCCGTGGGCGGGCCGGCTCCAGTTCAGTCATTGATAACGGCGACACGATTTACATGTGTACTGCCGATGATGAAGGCAACATGGTGTCACTCATTCAAAGCAATTATCGCGGGATGGGCAGCGGCATTGTGGTGCCGGGACTCGGATTCATGTTCCAGGACCGCGGCGAACTTTTCTCCATGGATCCAAATCACGCCAACGTTTACGCGCCGGGCAAACGTCCGTTTCACACGATCATCCCCGGTTTTGTCATGAAAGATGGTAAACCATGGGAGGCATTCGGGGTGATGGGCGGCGGCATGCAGCCGCAGGGACATGTGCAGGTGCTCACGAACCAGATCGATTTCGGTTTAAATGTGCAGGAAGCCGGCGATGCTTCGCGCTGGCAGCACGAAGGCGATAACGAACCAACCGGAGAAAAAATGACCGAGTCGGGCGGTTACGTCGAAGTCGAGAGCGGTATTCCGTACGAAACTGTGCGGGAACTACGCAAGAAAGGACACGATGTGCGTTTCGATGTCGGTGGCTATGGCGGTTATCAGGCGATCAGAGTCGAAATGCACGATGGCCAGCGCGTCTACGTGGGAGCAAGCGAATCGCGCAAAGACGGGATGGCTGCGGGGTATTAACCACGAAACGGCGAAACGGAGACTGCGCCGATTCGATCTTCATCGATTATTTTTGCGCCTTGAGCTCGGCAAGTTTTTCCTCGGCGCGGGTAACATCCGATTTTTGTCCGACGCCGAGCTTAAGAAGTTTTTGCTGACGACGTAAGTTTGCTTCTGCGGCCTCGAGCTCGGCGCGTTCTCGTTTCGCTGTTGCGACTTGTGCGGCTTCGGTTAACTGCGCCAGAGCTGTTTTGATTGATTCCAGTTCGTCCCTGGTAATTTCGCCACTTGCGAATTGAGACTCCTTTTCGGCAAGTTCGTCTTTTGCGCGAGCGACGCGGGCATTTGCCAGGTCCGATTCACACCGTATCACCTTCAACAAACGCTGTTCCACTTCCATTTTAGCAAGTACACCAATTTTATAGAGACGTTCCGCGCCTGCGGCATTTTGCTTTGCGCGTTCCAATTGCTTTTCCAAGCGTGCCATATCGCCGTTCGGCAATGGCTCATCTGAAAGGTTTTGTTTCAAGATCGGCGGCTCGACGTCGAATGAATCGGGTTCCACCGATTTATTTTTCGCTGATTGATCCGCCGCCCACACCGACATCGCCAGAGCGAGAAGCGTGACCGGCAGGGCGAAAATGCGGGTCATCTCGCGAGCTTACCACGAATTCGTTGCGCCGGCATCGCCGATCCCAGCTATGAGATTCCCATCCGTGGTCGACACGTTTAAGAGCCCACCCACCACACGAAAAGATGCTAAAGGAAACTGCAACCACGAATTCGATCCAGGAGTCATCGTCACTCTCTGAAAAAGCAAAAAAGCCGCCACGCGTGGAAGCAGGGCGGCTTCTTGGTATTGACTAGATCCAGAATTCCAGGCGGCCACTAAAACTGCTTACTTATTGGCAACCGTTTCCGGCGCTGGCTTGGGCAAAACGCAATGGTGTCACTTCGATTGGCTAACCAATTTTGCGAGCCAAGAGGGCGCTTCCATCTCAAGGTGGCGTTTTAGGACGTCCCGAATGAAACAGCGAAAATCACCATCACAATCTGTACAAAGCTTCTCCATGATGTAAGCACCAAGCATCCGATAACTCTCAAATTGCGATTCCGAGAAGAACTGGTCACTGGTGCTCTCGTGCGGAAACGTCGGATTTGTTTTGAAGTATTCGTAAATATCGCGCGGTTCATCGCCGTAACATGCCGGCTTGATGTAAACGATAATGCCATCTGGGGCATCGGCGCCGTCTACGACTGAGTAGCAAATTCGCCCTACTGCGCAATTGTGGCCAGGCGCGTTAAGGGTGTCGATCGCGCTGCGAGGATAGATAGTCATTTTGTCGAAATTGATCGGAATTCCAAAATCGATGCGAATTTTGCGAACTGCTTCGCCCAGATCGGCATAGGTGCAGTCCGGATCTTCACCACCGTCGCTTACCACAATGAAGTGGCAGCGACGCAACACCATCTCGTACAGACCAAGGTTCTCGAAATGACCGCCATCGGACAGGTTCACATATTTGTAGCTATCGGTCGTGTTTCCGATCGCTTCAGAAAAAAGTGGCCCTACGGAGTATCGTGGTCCCTTTTGGCGCCATGTTTTAGCTCCAGGCGGTCCGGGGTTTCCCAGCCACCAGCCCAGGCGCACATTAAAAAGCGTCATCAAGAGACCCAGGACCGGTGACGAATGATAGCCCATATTTGGATTCGCCGCGGCGCCTGAAATAGCCAGCGCTGTTCCCAAAGTAATCGCTTCGCCGTATTTGGCCGATGGCCGATAACCAACCTTGAAAGAACCGCAGTGTAGCCGGCTCATCGTAAAAGACTCCGCCTTTCGCTGCTGCCATGCCAATTGCTGGCCCCTGACGACATTTAGTGCGCCGTTGAGGACCTGAAGAGGCTTTTCGGGAGACAAGTCGCCCAGCTTGATATTGTCTTCAGGATCGAAGCCGGTAAATAAGTTCGGTCTGCGCTTTATTCGCGATGCAGCGAGATAGGCGCGGATTAGCCGGTTCCGGTAGGTTGCATGGAGGGAGAACTTGTTCGCATTGATGAAAAACCCGATCGCAATTCCGAAAAGCAGCATGATGCCTGTTAGGAATACGACAACGAAGAGTTGAACACGCCAGGAATTAGGATCCGCCATTTGATCTTGCCTTCCGCCTAACAGCCAGGCGGTGGCGTGTTGTGCCCAGGGCTCAGAGCCAATCAGCACTAGGACCCACGAGATTACGATTGAGAGAAGGACGAAAAACGCGGTTGCCGCCACGATCAGAAGCCATTGAAAACCCGCTTTCTCGCCAAATTTACTGCTTAACTTCGATCGGATAGCTAGCAACGCACTCACGATACCGGTCACTCCTCCAAAAGCGCCAAGGAGACCTTTTGCCTCTGGGGTCGCTTTCACGTCACCGAGAAAAACGTCAAGCTGGTTGCCGGTGGTCGTTGCAGTAATCGCCTGAGCGCCCCAGAGAACGATGGCGTTGATCACGATCCAGCCAGCAATTGTGATCAGGATCCAAGCCGCTGATCGTCCCCACCATTCGCGGTCTTCATCTTTTGTCACCCAGCTCGTCAGGCCGGTGAAGAGGAAATTTACCAGCAGCAGGACGGCGAGAATCAATGGGGGCGCGAAGCAGACATATTTCACAGCGTTGCTCGCAGGCGCCGGCAGCGGGAAACGCTCGGGAAGCTTCCGGTTTGATTTCAGCTGCAGCGCATCGACATCTTGGTCGGTGATGCGCGCCCGGGCTTTGGGGGTTTCGATGATGTAAATCTTCCGGATTTGCGATATGACGACCTGTGTACCAGCCGCGAACTTCATTTTTTGCCGGCTCCAGGGAATCGGGATGGCCTCGCACTCGCGCGTCAACGTGTATTGAATCGGAGGTTTCTCGCCTGGTTTCAGTTCAAAGCCACCAAGATCGCTCTCGGTGATGCGTCCCTTCTGTCCCTCAGTTTCGATGGTGTAGCTTCTGTAAATTTGTGTGATGACGCCCGGGGTGTCTTTTGGGATCGTTATTTTTTGTTTATTCCAGGGGATCGGCGTCGCTTCGCAATTGCGGCTCAACGTGAATTGAATGGGAGGTTCCAAAAACATTCGGGTTGCGATCGCCCAGAGACAGAATCCCGCGAACGCTGCCGCGAGTGCGATGATAGCGACTCGCCACATCGAATCGAAGAAGCGACGCTTTCTCTTTTGCTTAAGAAACCGAAGAAAAAGCGTAGCGAACACGCCGCCGGTTAAGTAGCTCGCAACCGCAAAGGCAATAAACAACCACGCACTGGCTTGAAACGGTTCGCTGCCGTGAACGTTGCGGAACAAAGCCCACCATTCAGCCAAAACGAGCGACGCAAGCATTAACGGAAGCTGACGAAATTCCAGAAAGCGGTGTTGCGGCAGTCGCGCATTGCCGGTAGAAGGGACATCGATGATCGCGTAGGCCATCGCCACAGCGATCAACGCGCCTCCAATTGCGAGCAGGATGTTGAGCCAAATGTCCCACTCGTGTCTTATCTGATCCGCCATCAGCGTATACTTGGCGAGATCCATGTCGAGACCCCAGGCCGGCCAGGTTGGTTGGAGGTTGATTGCCGCCAGATATACCCTTGGGATCATCATTGCGGCTGCCAGCCATGAAATCAGCACCAACCAGTTCAAGAACATGTTGCGAATGAACGTGGTAATCAGCGTCCAAAAATCGACAGAAGTGACACCGGTCCGGGGTGCCAGGTAATTGCTGAATTCCCTCAGGTGGCGGATCGGCTGCGGTTCGGGCTCCAGGGTGGAATCAGGTCGCCGCTTCAGTTCGTCGACCACGCCGCGAATACCGTTTGGATCATTCTTGATCCACGCACTGAGCCAGCTGCCAATGTATCCGCCACCAGAGACGGTGGAGAGATAGTGAAACTTCTCCAGCAGCCCACAGCGTGCCAGACCCTGCAAAATTCCCAATCCAAAGGTGGCGCTCCGGATACCGCCGCCCGAGATGCAAAGCGCCGCGCGCTTCTCCCCCAGTCCATGAATCGCAGCCCACAACGCTTTTAGACGCGTTTTCGATTCGCCGGAGCTCGGATAGTCTGACGGGAGTTCTCCATGCAGAGCGGCAAACTCAGCTTCTAATACTTCATGCAATGGCAGCGACGAATCACTCGATGAAGTCTCTTTCGCCATGGCGCGCAAACGCGGCGGTCTGCGCACAAGCGTTTATCAAGCCTTGGATTTTCCGTCAATCTAGTATTCGAGTACATAGGGCGTTCGCGAGAATTACAATAACGAGACGTCCTTAAAAAACGCCGCCGGGAGACCTCAAGCTGACCTTTTCCGCACTGAATCAAGCGGACTACGGCAGGTGCCGCGGGATCTCCACGCCTTTCGCGATAGGCTGACCTCCTGCCTGGTTCATGCCGATAAAGATGGCCGCGTCCTTCGTTGGATTACCGCGTTCGCGCAGCAGCAAGCGCCGACGATAACGCCTGCACTTAGTGAAGCGCAGATCCAAGCCGCACTTGCCGAGCAGGCGTTATTGCAAAAGTGGAACGGCATGCTCGCCGAATGGTACATAGCAATAGAACACCTGCCCTCGAATGTTTACACGTCGCGGAAGGTGTTGAATGAACTGCTGGATCAAATCCTGCGCGACGAGCGCACGATAAAAGATGATATCGAGCGTCTGCGGTTGGAAGCGAAGTTGCGCGGCCAATCTGAGCCGCATGTCGCGCCCGAGGACGGGTATCAGTGGTACCGGCAACAGGGCGGCGCGGCCGGGCTGGCGGCGGTCCGAGCAGGCAACCAAAAACCTTCACAACCTTTACGGCACCCCCAAGCCCAAGAAAGGCGGTCGCAGATGAGAGGAGCACTTCCCCGATTATCAGAATCCGAAAAAACACACCGGGCGAAAGAAGCGCAATCGGTGAAGATATGATTCGTGGGTCTCAACTCATATCCGTTCCATCCGGCACGAGATAGGAATAAAAGAACAGTGCCTCCAGAGTGAAAGCCGATAATGACCGCTCCCCACGCGGAGCGAGCATAGTCAAGGTCGACCGCAGCGAAGCGAGCAATACCTTTACGGCGCGCAGCGAGCGATAGAATCGAAACGGGTTGCAAGGTAGCATCCGCGCGTCACTGTTCGCCGCCTTCGCGGACGTTAAGGGGGAATACGTCAAAAAAATTGCCTTGCGCCATTTGTTGGTAACCATCACTGTGCGAGAAACAGGTTGCAACAAACCTATATGAATGGACGACCTATCATTATTTTTTTGGTCGTCCCTGTAATAGCTCTTCGCACCTTAGTCGCCGGCGCGACTGGCGATCCAACCGATCCGGCGGTTGCCGAGGTGAAAGCAAGGGAGGACGACTATACGCGTGGAGCGCGAAACAAAGATGTGAAGCTGCTGGACGCTGTTTTTGCCGAGTCGTTTATCGACACGAGCGAGACTGGCATGCTGATCAACAAACAGCAGTACCTCAAAATGCTCAAAGCGGATCGTTCTACGATCGACTCGCTCGTCACTGATGAATTTAAAATCTTCGTTTACGGCGATGCAGCGGTCGCCAGTTCGCGTTTCGTGCTTAAGGGCAAAGACGAAAACGGGAAACCAATCGAGGAGATTGGTCGTGCGACTGACTTCTGGATTAAACAGAACGGCAAGTGGATGTGTGTCGCGGCGCATTCGAGCCCTATCAAGCTGGAAAGATGACCTGCGCGTCGCTAGCGTTTCGGGATTGATACGTCAAGTAGCGTGGTTCCCGCCGCTGATGTTTGCACAATGTGAGGAGAGCTCAGTGATGGACGGCAGCCGAGGAGTAAAAGGGACCGTGTCCCGAGATTCGAACACAGCCGAGCGTGTGCGTTGCAAAGCGAATCTTACATCGCCCACACGGATTTGGCTGTGGTGTTAGTTTGAGGAGGTGGGATTTCTAAATCTAATCATTGAACAACTACGTGATCTTATCCGCGCTTCCTCACTTTTCAGGTCGTTTCGTTTTCGCCCTGATCCGCTGACGATAGTTCCGCGTTTTTAATCGATTGCCGCACACCTCCATCGAACACCAGCGCCCAAGGCAGTTTTTCGACGCGTCGTAGAAGACCCAATGGCAGTCCTGGGCAGCGCACATTTTTAGCCGATTCCACGTTCCATTAACTTGCGCCACGATCGCTGCGATTATTAGTTTCCCGAGTGCGCAGTCCAAGCCGGCGGAGGCCGGGACAAGTGCTGGGCTGCCGTGAGTGATCCGCGCTTGAAGCGGAATCGTTGCGACTAGCGTATCGAGTGCAGAACGCGCGGCGCAATCGCTGTCATTCGCGAGGAGGGCACGGAAGGCGCGACGGAAGTCTTTTACACGTGCGAAGCCATGTTCGGTCACTGCCGCCGCTTTATCGGACAAACCGCGCTTCACGAGCCAACGCTTTAACGCAGCGGGGCTGGTCAGCGAGTCTCCATCTGCCTCATCGTTTTGTCGATGCGCACCGAACCTGCGCTCGTCGCGGGTATTAAGGAAGTCGACCAGTAAATCGAGCGAAGAGGCTTCGAGCTGTCGTTTAGCCACAACACCATTGTAACAAATAAATAGTGCTTTACAATCGACACCATTGTGTGATATCACAGGTGTCGTTATGCAACAGGAATCCCAGACGGCGGCCGACATGGAGCCTGTTCCGCAAAAGCAGGGTCAAACTGAGGCTGTCACTCGACGAACATTCCTCCAAAAAACCTCTGTTGTGGCCGGTGGCTTATTGGCAATTCCACCGACCGCTGACGCGTTAACGAAGAAAGAAACCAAAATGAAAAAATTCGCCATTCACATTCCAGAGCCCGAACTCGATGGCCTAAGAAAACGGATAATCAGCACGCGATGGCCGGACAATCCGGAGGGCGAGAGCTGGCGCTACGGCACAAATCGGACCTATCTGCAGGAGTTATCCCATTATTGGGCGAAGGACTTCGACTGGCGGAAGCAAGAGGCGTTGCTCAACAAGTTCCAACAATACAAGGTGCAGATTGATGACTGCTTGGTTCATTTCATACATGAGAAAGGCAAAGGCCCGAATCCTCTTCCCATCGTCATTTCCCACGGCTGGCCCAGCTCGTTTATGGAAATGTACAAGATCATTCCCATGCTTACCGATCCTGCGCACCACGGCGGCCATGCAGACGATAGTTTCGATGTGATCGTCCCTTCACTACCCGGCTTCGGCTTCTCGTCCCCGAGACGACAGGGCCACATGCGCGCTCATGAGTTGTGGGCCAAGCTCATGACCGAGATTTTGGGATATTCTAAATTCATCGCGCAGGGAGGTGATGTGGGGGCGGGAGTGACGTCGCTTCTTGGTCGTTTTTATCCCAAGAAACTCTTCGGCATCCACATTAGTGGCGTCGACCTCTTGTTTCCTGCTTCTTTACCTGATCCATCGCAGCTTTCCGAGGCCGAAAGGAAATACATCTCGTCTCTCGGCACTTGGGAGAAGGAGGAAAATGGTTATGGGCACATCCAGGGAACCCGTCCCCAAACGCTGGCTTATGGTCTGAACGACTCTCCGGTTGGTCTAGCGGCATGGATTATCGAGAAATTTCACAATTGGAGTGATTGCCACGGAAATATCGAGACTCGTTTTTCTAAGGATGATTTGCTTACTAATATCACGATTTACTGGGTTACCCAGACGATCAATTCCTCGATGCGGCATTACTTTTACTCGCAAAACAGAGTGAACGCCCCGCCGCCATTACGAAACGGTGAAAGGATCGACGTCCCCACCGGCGTTGCTATGTTCCCTGGTGAAAGGGATTTGATCGTTCCCCGCGAATTTGCGCAGCGCGTTTACAACATCGCGCACTGGACCGATATGCCATCGGGTGGACATTTCGCTGCCTTGGAAGAGCCCGAATTGTTAGTCGACGATATTAGAACTTTTGCAAAACTGTTCAGGTGAATCGCGGCGTACTCACTGTAATCAACCAAAAGAAGCGGCGGAGAGCGAAGTGTCTTTGATCGATGCAGCCAAGCGGTGGCCGTCGAACGGGTGTCGCTGCCGTTTATGAAAACATGTCCATTGCAAGCTGCGACAAGCCAGCAGTATAAGGAGCGCTTGGTCGCGCGCTGACGCGGCGGCGAAACTGCGGCATCTTTCGCTGGAAAGAGCCCGCGAAGTCTCCGGGCGCGCGGAGGCGCACGCACGAAGGAAGTCCGGAGTCTTCGCGTTTGGCAGCGCGTTGTTTAAACTCGCTCGCCCTGGCGCGGTGTGACGGTGCGCAGCGTCGGCGCGGCGATACCCGAACTCTACGCGCGCATTACCGAGAAGCTCGTCTTCAATCGCTTGAACTATGACGTGCAAATGGAGATCGCGCGGTTGCACATCACGCACGAACTTGCTTTCCTGCGCAACAAAGGTGTCGACCTGTCGATCGCCGACTCGGTTGTAGGATTCATTAAGCAGCACGGCTTTCATTGCCGACTCGGCGCACGCCCATTACGCGACACAATTGAGAAACAATTTCGCGGCGCTGTCGTCGATGCTGTATCAACCGGCAAAGTCGGGGCGCGTGCACGGCTTGTTGTTCGCGACAGCAAACTCGCGCTGTCTTAGTCAGTCTGCTGTTGAAGCACACGAAACCGAACCTTTTAGGTTGATTCATTCTCCCTAAAAATCATTTTCTATCCTAACCTTTTGACTGCTTCTTTTACCTTTGCTACGTCCGGGCCTGCTCCGGTCCCCTCATAAAAGGAGAGGTCCTCGTCGATTCCAACTGACCGGAGGCATTGGCCACCTGGAGCCTCGAAATAAAGGTCCGGATCCGGGACTTCAAGTTTCCTGACGAAGCCGGACTCGGTCCACCAGTCTGAAACACGATTGATTTTTAAGGCTTCCTTGACGGGAAGTTTCGCGGCGATTGTGCGGTGGAAGTCTTGTTGATTCATATGAGTTCTCTCCGTCGCTTCGCTTTTTCTTCACAATTGAATTTTCGGTGACACGATATGTTTCGGCATCACGTTGAGTTTGTAAGAGAATCCCAAGCCGGATTTGATCGCTGGATCGTCCTTACAAAATGGTTCAACGTCTTCTCCCTCTTCGGCACCGATCACCGCCATCCCGAACGTTCCTTCAGGATCGGCCACAGGACCGACTACGAGCACTTTTCCACTGGCAACATGCTGTTGCCAGTAATTGGCGTGTTCCTGCATTACCTTCATCTCGGCCGGAGTCATGTCGGCCGCGAACGTTCTTGGGCGTGGAGGAAATAGTCTGTAAAGATAGAGAGTCATAGTGACCTCCTTAACGAGTTGACCGGCGCAATGCGCGCCAAGTCGCTTTGCACGCCGCGCTGTGGAGGCGCCCGCATCTTGACAGGCATACTGTACGGATGATCTGGGTGCGTCATATGAGTTCTTTCGGTTATCTAGTTTCACCAGGGTGGTACCCATTTGCGGCGGTTACCAATTTCGATTCTTTTCCCGAGGTGTTCGGCGACACCCAGGTATGCTGCATTCGCGAGATCAGTCTCGCGTTCGCACAATCGATCTTCAATACTGTCGAGCGCATGTCCCAGGGACGCAATTCATCGTCATTTTCGTAGTTCGTGCCGCTGTAATAGCTGCCGTAGTGACTCCCAAATGGGTAAGTCGTATCGGTAACCATAGCCGGATGACCCGTAACCATACCCATAGTTACCATAGTCATATCCGTAGGATCCGTATGGGTAGGCCCAGGTCCAGCCGCATCAAGGACCCCACCACCATGGAGAGGCGAAGTCGCCGATAAACATGATTTCGTTGAAATGCTTGAAGTGACGAAACCGATCATTTCGATTAGATTCTTTATCGTTAAAATGGTTAAAGCGTCGAAGGCCCAAGGCTGAATTCATCATTGGAGCGCGGTGCATCGGCATTCGGGCAATCTAATTCTGGCCGCTGGCAAAATCTCGCCAAGCCAGGTCGTAAATTGATCTGATAAAATGCCCGCGCACATAACGGACTTTCCGTTTCAAGGGAGTCTGATAAAACTGCACGCCGACTAGAGCCGAACGTCGGATGATAAGTTCCTTATCGGTGTTTCGTTGAACTTTTAGCCCCCAAATCCCTCCGCCACTACTCCCTTGAACGAAGTTACCCACGGATTCGAATCACCATACCAGCATTTGCTGTCGATGTAGTCCCATCCATTTCGTTGGGCAATATTTCCGTTTTCAATAACGTGAAGGCAAGTGAGGTGGTGACAAACACGCCGGAATTCATTGCCGGTGATTTCTGTCTGACAACGTTCTTCTGGAATTCCCACCGACGCTAATGAAGAGCCTGCGGTGCCAAACTCTTTTAAAAGTTTTTTCGGGTCGCCATCGAGCGGCCAAATAGAAGCTATCGCCTTTATTGAGCCTAGCAGCTCACAGGCGGCCATCTCGATGAAGCCTAAATCCGGGCCATATTCGGGGCTTCTTGGCCTCGCAAGGGTGTGTTCGAACGTTATCTCCGGCGCAAGCTCAATAATCCTATTGCGCAAAACCATTTGCATTGAATCTCCTCGGGTCTTTGCCGCCCGCACTGCGCGTAAACAGTGTGATCGGCAGTCAAAATCCCAATCCGTCCCATTTTCTTAATCGGCGTTCCAGAACCCAATGCTGCAAAGGTGATCGGACGAGTTTTGGAAATGCAGGCCAGGCCGACTGAATACGGCACAAATTCCCTCATGAGAACTTCCCCGAAGTCGGCGGGCAAATTCTTTAGTTGAATGCGTTCTGTTGCCATCTGTCCGCAAGTTTCCCCTTGGCAGATTTCTTGATCTTATCAACTGACACCCCGAATCGCCGCTTCGAGTTCAAGAAACGCCGTCAGCTTTTCATCAGATCGCACAACGAAACGCTTTCCGTCGCCGCGATGTGCGTCTGCAATCCAGATGGTTCGCCCGTTAGAATCAATCGCTGAGACGCAGCTCCAACTCCACCCGGCTTTGTTGATTATGCATTCTGGCCACCTGTTGCCAGGATGGTGAGCCGTCTAATTGGTGTCGGCGAGGCCCCAATGGACGACGGGAGTGAAAAATATCCGCGACTGCTCAAGAAGAGTTTCTCATTGCCCATCGAGTATCAACAAAGAAGTATTGACATTTTTGGACGTCCCTGAGTAAAAAAGGGGTTCCGCGTGCAAATGACTTTCTGTTGGGCAACAGGGAAAAACCGCATTCAAGATAGAACACCAGCATCATGAAAAAACAAACCAATCCCAACATCAAAGCGCATCTCCTCCGCGGCGCGTTTTATCTGCTGCTGCTTGTCGCCATCTGCGCGATCCCGTTCGCGCTGGCGGAACGGAACACGATTAAGCTCGGCAAACCAGCACTCAGGCCGGTTATTTCCGGGACTTCTGAGGCAGCCGATTCCATCCAGACCTACAACCTTAGTATCCCCGTCCGCATCCCGGCGGCGCTAGCCCAAACCGGCGTTGATGCGCTGAAAGCTCTGCTAAAACCGAGGATTCCCGGTGGCACCTGTATTCCCGCCTGGCAACCGGGCCCGGACCAGCCTCCTGCCCGCTATGCCTTCCAGGCCGCCCTAGGCACCGACAACATGCTTTACGTCGCCGGCGGTCAGACCGCCGACATGGTGCCGACACTGTACGACCAGGTCTCGCGCTATGACTATACGACCAACACTTGGAGCAACGTCGCCCCGCTGCCCGTCCCCCTCGGCCAGGGCAGTATGGGCGCGTCGAACGGCAAGATCTACCTGGCCGGCGGCTTCATTGGCGGTACCAACGTAACCAACGCCCTGCGCATCTACGACATCGCCTCCAACACCTGGACCAGCGGCGCGAACATGCCCACCAGTCCCGGCGTCGAAGCGGCGGCTGGGGCGGTGGTCAACGGCAAGTTCTACGTCATGGGCGGCGATGACTTCACCAACGGCCTGAACACCACCTTCATCTACGATATCGCCACCAATACTTGGACTATGGGGGCGACGCTGCCCGATAACCGCACCAACACCTATGGTACGGCCTACAACGGGTTGATCTACGTCTACGGCGGGGTAATCCTACCCGGCTTCACGACGACGGACACCCTACTGCGCTATGACCCGGTGGCGAACAGTTGGACCAACCTCGGCTCGGCGGGCACTGCCGGGCTGGGCAACTATGGCGGCATCGCGCCCTTTGGCACAGGCCAACTGCTGATCGCCGACGGCGCGGACTCGACTGGTGCCTCCACCACCGGCACCCATGTCTTCGCCATCAGCGGCGGTACGTTCAGCGCTGGCCCGGCCATGATCGGCAACCGCGCCGGGCATGCGCAGGGCACGCTGCCCGATGGCCGGGTGCTGGTCGCCGACGGCTTCGACACGGCGAGCACCACCGTCAGTACAGTCGAACTGCTCACCACCCCGTGTCCCACTGCGACGCCTACGGCAACGCCTACCACGACACCAACGCCTACGGTAACACCGACCGCGACGGCAACAGCAACGCCCACGGTAACGGCTACCCCTACTGCTACACCGAGAGCAACACCAAGACCACGTCCCACCCCGCATCCTCGTCCTAGTCCGCCCTGATAACCGTGTGTCACACGGTGCCCAGCCCGTTTTCTTAGATCAAGAACAGGCAATCGACTATGCAAAGATCTGACAAATCTTAGGAAAACTTAATGTTAAAAGGCGCACTGCGCTGCCAATGCGCCCGTAGCTCAGCCGGATAGAGCAACGGATTTCTAATCCGTGGGTCGGGTGTTCGAGTCACCCCGGGCGCGCACCTTTTTTAGGCCTCTATCCCGCGGACTACGGGGGGAATTCGTTAGGATTGGCGATCATGGCGTCCGGCGATTTGCGAACGGAGTGCGTAGGACCTGAACTCGAACATTACGCTTGCCGAAGGAAAACACAAAGAAATCGAAAATGAGCACTCATAAGGTTTGTGCTCTTAGCTCGAAATACGCGTCCATCTAATCCCGTGGTTTGACCACGGTTTGGGCTCGCCTCTTGCAAAAACTGCTGTGACGGAACCAAACCGGATTGTATCGCCGTCATTTAAGTCGGCATCGGTGACAAAATCGCCATTGACCTGTGTCCCGTTGGTTGAATTTAGGTCCTTCAGGGAGTAGGAACCGCCGGTTCTCAGAAGTGCCGCGTGCTGCGCCGATACCGTCGGATGATCAATGACTACGTGGTTCAATGGAGCACGGCCAATCATGACGATGTCGCGAGCCAACTCATGCGTCCCGAGACCAACTCCTTCGCAATTCAGAACCAAGCGAACCATGTTACCCTCACTCCCATGCCACCCGGAAGGAAGAGCGGCGGGGAGTTCTCAACCTGCCGCTTATTAGTCCAAGACACAACCATACCGCGCCCTAGCAATCCTATGAAGTGTGGGAGGAATTTGTTCTCATCGATGACAAGACACAATCGGGCTGGCGGATGATTGTCTAATCAGACAAAATCCTATCGTGACGCGTTTTTGATTGCCGGACGGCAAGTGATCCGGCCCAGTTTGCGTTCACCGCCTTGCAACCGCTCCCATAAGGCGCCCGCATTCGTCGAGACCGCCACGAAAGCGAAGCTCAACGCGTCAGAAAGCCTTCAATGCGGTAAAAGGCAAACAAATCGAGACATGCCCGTTCGCCAATCTTCCTGAGAAGAAGGGCGCGCAGCGAATGGATCGGGAGAAAATGGCAACCGTCCGTTGGTTACGGCCCCGAATTGTTCCTGAAATTGCTTTCAACGAGCGAACCCAGGCAGGACATCTGCGGCACTCAAAGTTTCTCCGCTTGCGGGATCGTGCCGATGTACGCACCAAGCGCTCAGAAACAAAGAAGGCCAGAAGATGACAATCGACGGATACGGAAAGCTGCCAGCTGAAGAAAGAGAACACTTCGCGCGACGCGTGCCAAATCTGCACGTGTGCGCCATTCCCAACCGCTCTTTGTAGTCAACCAGCTAATGGCGTTTGCTGCGGCCGCCAGAGCGTTTCCGAGCAACTCGCGATGATGTGGACCGTCCCCGGGTTCGCGCCGTTTTGCGCGATTTTGTACTCGTCGATCGACCCGATACTCTTTTTTTGGCCTTGCCGCTGGAGCGCGCACGATTTTTGCGCGGTTTGGCAGCGGATTTTTTGCTCGGGCGCCGTCTGTGGCGCGTTTTTGAAATCGCTTTGGAACTTTTCGCGACGTTTCGGACGGTCCGCCTTGCTGCTGGAACAATCGGGCGTGGTTTCTCGGCGGCTTTTCCGGCAACAGCGCCTACCACTCCGCCGACAACAGCACCGATTGGTCCTGCTATGCTACCGGCGGCGGCGCCGACGACCGCACCAGCAGTCTGTTTTGGGATAAGCGGGAGTCGGATGTTTTTGGATGACTGCGAGTTTTCTTCTTTTTTCGCGTCTGCATTGTCAGGCATAGATGGTGGAACTCCTTAATAATCAGTTCAGTTACAAAAGGATTACGTATGTCAAACCCCGCGCAGCCGTAACGAAATTGACTTGGCTGGAGAGTCCGCAATGAAATCATCTTATGCAAAGTTTTTCAGCCGGTCACATCACGCCGTGATCCGCGTTTGCGATGACGGTGGGAATGTCCAGCGTCCTTTGAATTGATCTGCACCAAAAGCGTTTAGGCGGTTTTCGAAGATCGCACACAGTCCTTTTTCGTAGTGTCTCAGACCTTTGGCGAAGCGGAGCGTGCACTCGGTGTGAACTGACCACGAGCTTCGTGATCTTAGCAGTCTCGGGACTCGTTGCTTGGATGCTTCCGTTGCGTCGCGCAAACGTCGGCAGTCCCACTCGCGCTGTGCGTGTCGAATAATTCGATTGAATCTTTGGCTACCGCGGATGGCGAATCATTCGACCGGCTTGTTTCAGATAAGGCGAGCATCTGTCGCAAAATCTCCGCGAGGCGCTCAGTTCCTTCCGCTGGAACACTCATCATATTGCAGACGTTGCCGCGGTAAAATTTTGTCTGCCCTGAGATGCGTTTTTTGGAGTGGCAGACGCGTAAGCGGAAACAAGTGCGGCTATGCACTTCTGATCGGTCGGGAAGACCCCGAGCCGCCGCAGTGAAGACCTGAAATCTTGAATCATAACGATTGTCGTTTGTTTTCCTTGAGATGCAGGCGACTGGGGCTTTGGATTCAAGAATTGTGGGTCTGGCGAAATAACTCGCGTCGGCGACGAACATCACCATCAAGTCGACCGCTGCGGACGCTGTTACAAACCCGGCACTGTGCGCGTCCTTACCATACGAACGGGATCAGTCGATACCTGACTTTTTCCGTGTAGGCTTCGTAGCCCCCTAATTCGCGTTTCAAGAATCGCTCTTCGAATACGCTCCGCACTGCCAGCACGGCGATGGGAACGATTGCCAGCATAGCCGCGACATATGAATCCAGCCAAAGCGCGGGACCCACAACCATCGGGACAAATCCGGCATACATGGGATGCCGCACAACTGCATAGACACCGGTGTCGATGACTCGCTGATGCCTGTCTTCCTGTAGCCTAACGACTGGCACAGCAAAGGGATTGGCTTTCATCGCAAGAGTGATGATCCACCAGCCCGCGACGTAAAGCGCGAGGCCGAGAAATGAAACGAGCCAACTGGGTCTTGGCGTAAGATGGAACCAGAACACGTCCAGAGGAATAAAGACGATTTGCGCCACATACGAGACGACCAGAAGAATTACGAGGACCCGGTCCCACAGCGGCTGTCCTTTCTGGATGACCCCTTTTGCGCGTTGGGAGAACAGGTCAGCGCTATCAGGCAAACTGCTGAAGATCGCCACCGCCATCACGCCGATGGTCACGGCGAGAAATACCCAAGCCCGCCACCAATGCAGGGTGCGAGCCGGAGCAAAAAGAAGAAGGGCGTAAAACGCGACGTTGAAGACAACACCAGCAACGATTTTGGGAATGGACATCGCGTGTTCGGGAAGTGATGAGTGATCGGTGATCCGTACTCATAATAAGGTGACCAACACTAGCATCAACGGGGCACCGATCACGGTTCCCAGATTACTTCGCCGAGTAGCGGCGCTCGTGGTCTAACAACCATTTCTTGCGCCACAAACCGCCGCCGTATCCGCAAAGCGTGCCGTCAGCGCGAATCACGCGATGACACGGAATGATGATGCAGATCATGTTTGTGCCGTTCGCACGACCGACAGCCCTGCGCGCGTTTTCATCCCCCAAACGTTTCGCCATCCAGGAATACGAGCGGGTTTCCCCTTCGGGAATAGACTGCAAAATCTTCCAGGCCCGCAGTTGGAACGGCGAACCGACCGGCGCCAGTGGAATATTGAACTTGAGGTTTTTGCTGGAGAAGTAATCGGCCAATTGCAAACGGACGGCTTCCAGATGCCGATGTTTTCCCGGCACAACATTTGTTCGTAGTCGTTTTCGCAACACCGACAACTCACGTTCGGTCGCGCGGCGATCGATAAACTCAAGCAGTCGCAAACCTTCGTCATCAGCGACGGCGATCATGGCTCCCAGCGGCGTATCAATTCGCTCCGCAAGAAGTGGCGCGCTCGCCTTTGCATTCGTGGGCGGCTCGCCAAAAATTCGCGTAAACGCTTCTCGAAAACCGCTCTCAGATTCAAAGCCGCTGCCGTTGCGCGCTTCGTCCACGCGGCCGCCCTGCCGCACCTGGCTTAAGGCGAGGCCCATCCGGCGGGCACGATGATAGGCCTGAAACGTCATTCCGTAGTGGCGTTTGAATTGACGTCGTGCAGTCGAGGGGTCGATCGCCAGTGCGGTAAGTTCCTTGTCTGTGAGCCGTCCATCTGGAGCGCGCTCGACCTCTGTACGGAGACGCTCGATCAATTTGGGCGGAGGTTGATTGGGATCCACAGGATGGCAGCGCAAGCACGGACGATAACCGCTGTCCAACGCTTCACCCGATGTCGCAAAGAAATCGACATTCTCACGCGCCGGCTTTTTCGCCGGGCAGGTCGGCCGGCAGAAAATTCCGGTCGTTCGCACCCCGACAAAAAATATGCCTTCAAAACTCGCATCGCGATTGACCAAAGCCCGATACATCGTTTCGGTCGGAGGAAGAAGCTCCATTGTTTTCATGCTAACAAATTAAGCGCCTGCGCGAGTGAATGCATCGACGAAATTCGGGCAGCGAAATCGTAACTAATTCTCACGCGCGGACGATTCGAAACGTAAAACAACCGCGACTAACGCTGCGCGCATCTACAAATTCAGTTTTCGGATTTTGAAGCAGCTTTTCGATGACTGCTTCCGGGTCATTTCCGTTCGCAATCTCGGCATCGATCATGTTGTAATCTGTATCGTAAGCGCGGAAAACGCGGCCATTGCGAAAATCGGTCGGATATTCATCACTCGCGCAGTAACCCTCGCACCGCTCAGCGTGAACGAAAATCGGTCCGGTTTCCGAATACGGATGCCCGGGCGGAATGGAAGCGTAGGGAAATAAAATGACCCGCTCGCCGGGTTGCGCCCAACGCAAACAATGACGACATGGATAACCGGTAGGCGAATCCACCTTGATCACCGCGTGGTCTACAGCGCCGGATTCTGCTGTGCGTCGCGCTTTCTCAGCAATATCCGTTGGAAGAGCAACAATACGAAAGCTTGATGTTTTCATGCAGCGAACTGAACGCGTTCGTGCAAATTGCGCATCGACGAAATTCGGGCAGCGAATTCTCAGGGAGCTTTCGGCGACCGAGCAGGAAGGATGGGCAATCGGTGCAACCCGATGTGGTCCACAAGCCAATTGTAACGGTCTTCCAATGCCTGGGGATCGTTCAAATCGTGCCCTGTGTCGTAGTATAGCACCTTCTTGGGGTCACTTGCGGCTGCAGCGTAGTGCTCCATGGAGGTCTTATCGAAATACTGTTCAAAGTTGGCGAACTGAAGCAGGAGAGAAATTGGCGTGGCGTGACTAACGAAATGAACAGCATCGATGTCGCCGATGACCTGCACGTATCGCTCCAGCTGACCGGGAGGCAGGCTGTTTCTGAAATCAACTACGCCGGGCTCATTACCTCGCAAAAAGACATCTGCGCTTTCAGCTACTCCCGCCATTAAGACTGACGTTTTCATCCGCTTGTCGACGGCGGACAGAATTGATCCCCATTGTGCGCCGTAACTGTGCCCAACGTAAGCGAGTCGCTCAGGGTCGACGTCACGCCGGGCAAACAGCAAATCGATTCCGCGGCGGAGATCCAGAACTGCCTGAATTTCGATCTCACGATCCAACTCCGGTTTGTCGGGATGGTTGGGAGCTTTTCGCCGCCGTTGCGGACGGTCCCAGGGATATTCAGGAATCAGCGACACTGCGCCCGCTCGCGCGTAGAGCTTGGCTTCAGGGATGAATTCTGCGCGCGTGCCATTTCCCCAATGGCCGAAAAGAATGGCTGCGAATGGCCCTTTGCCCTTCGGAACGACCAGATAGGCCGACACCGGCCCGCCCTTCGCACTGGTGTAGGTGATGTCGTGAAGAGTGCCTCCGTCGAACTCCTCGATTACCTTATCCTGAACGTCGAGTGGAATTTTCGCGTCATAATCGAAAATATGGGCTGCAGTTTCGTAGTCCGGTGCGGCCTTGGCAGTGTTCCGGGCAGAACCTGCAAACGATTCAGCCACGATTTTCGCTGCCTCTGCGATGGCCGCCGCTCGGTCGTTTGCCGCCGCTGTTGATCCCACAGAATAAATGGCCAACAGGATCGGCGCGCCATCGGGCGGACGCACGATCGCGATATCATTCATTGCGCCGTTTGATCCGCGCCCGGTCTTGTCGCCAACAATCCAGTTTTTCGGAACGCCGGCACGAATCATCGCTGCTCCAGTTTGACTATGCTGTAGCCAATCTTCGAGGCGGTGGCGCGATGCTTCTGATAAAGCGTCGCCGAGCAATAGCCTCTGCATGTTCGAACAAATCGCCGCAGGTGTTGTCGTATCCCGCTCGTCGCCGGAAACGGCGCTGTTCAATTCCGGCTCAATCCGATCCAGGCGCGTTACTCGGTCCCCGAGAGTGCGCGCAAAATTCGTCAGTCCCGCGGGTCCGCCAATGGCAGCTAAGAGCAGATTGCCGGCTGTATTGTCGCTCTGTTCGATCGCGGCTTCGCACAACGCCCCCAGGGTCATCCCGCCGTCTTTAAGATGTTGCTTCGTGACCGGCGCATATTCCAGGATGTCTTTTACGCCATAAGAAACGAACCGATCCAACTTTTCCTTTTTCTCATCGACGCGCTTCAGCACCGCCGCAGCGGCGAGAAATTTGAACGTGCTGCACATCGGAAATCGCTCGTCTTGTCGATAATCCAGGCGTTTGCTGTTGCCGGCATCGAGAGCACCCACACCGATTCGGCCGCCTGTTTTGGCCTCGATGGCAGCAAACCGATTTGCGGAATCTGTTGCGTTTGACGTGCTGAGAGCCAGCAACCAGACGAAAGCCAAATGTAGCGCGAGCGTCCCGCTTGCCACAGGAAATCGCAAGCCGGAGGCATGCGGTAATCTCACCATCGATGATACGCGGGATGGCCTTCTTTCACCGCAACAAAAACTCCGCGGCAAGTTGCGCAAGATTTTCCACCGGCGGTAAGTGTCCCCTCGACGGTCGCGCGATCGTCCGTTAGATCAACAACCCTCGCGGAAAGAAACACCGGCGCATTCGTCGGCGTTGGCCGCAGCAATTTGATTGCATACTCCGCTGTAACAGTGCAAGGCGGGTGATCCTCATTCGCGTGCTTCATTAGATGATAGGCTGCTGTCCAATTACAATGGCAATCGAGCAATGTGCCTATGACGCCGCCATTCAGGACTCCCTCAAAAGCTTCGTATTTTTTTCCTGGTTTCCATTCTGCGACGACTTCACCGTTTTTTGGGAAACTGCGAATGTGCAATCCATCTGGATTTGCCGGACCACAGCCCCAGCAGGCGTTGTTGGGCGCGTACTTTTCCTGCAATGACTTGTCACTCATTTTAGAAATTAGTCAGGCGGCAGCCGCGGATGTTCTGCCAACGCGTTTCACCTTCGAATTCGCTAGGTGGATCGGCTTCTCCGAAGACGATGCCAAGTCCAATCGCCGAAGGCACAGTATTTTCGCTTCGCGACTCAAGTGGTCGATTTATGCTCTGCGTGCAGACGAGCCCGGATACGGGCGCAACTCATGGCCAACGTAAAGTGAGCGCGGCCTGATTAAACGATTGTGATCGTGTTGCTCGGTGACGTGGGCGCACCAACCGGCTACACGCGACGCCGCGAACACAGGTGTGTTTAACTCCGCTGAGAACCCGAGCATCCAAAACACAGGCGCCGCATAAAGATCCACATTGGCGCAAAGATGTTTCTCGCGATCCATCACTTCCTCGAGCTTTTCGCAGATTGGCACCCAATTTTCCTTGCCTGTGCGCTTGCCGAGATCTCGCGCGATCTCGCGCATCACCGGCACGCGGGAATCGCCCTTTTTGTAAACGCGATGGCCGAATCCCATAATCTTCTCTTTCGTGCCCAGTTTTCTCATTAGCCAGCTTTCTGCCTGATCCGGTGTCCCGATTTCCTCGAGCATCTTCATCGATTCCTCATTGGCGCCACCGTGCAACGGTCCCTTGAGTGTTGCGACCGCCGAGGTCACTGCAGCGTAAATTCCAGCCAGGGTAGAAGCCGTGACGCGCGCAGCAAAAGTAGACGCGTTAAATTCGTGGTCGGCGTAGAGATTGAAAATCGTGTCCAGCATTCGGATTTGCCAATCCTGCGGCACTTTGCCCTCTAATTTATAAAAGAAATTGCCGGCCTGGGTGAGATCAGGCTTCTCCGGGAGCGGTTGTTCACCGTGGGAGATACGCCAGCCGTCAGTGATTAGAGTGGGAACGCGCGCGATCAGGCGGATCGACTTGCGGATGTTGGCGTCGTGTGAATTGTCGCTCAAGTCTTTATCAAAGGCGCTCAACATCGAAACGCCTGTGCGCAACATATCCATTGGATGAGTCTTGCCCGGCAAGAGCCGCAGCATCTCGGTCACTGGACCCGGCAGTGCGCGTTCCGAGGCGATTTGTTGTGTAAACTCCACCAATTGTTTCCCATTGGGTAACTCGCCATTGAGCAACAGGTAAGCGACTTCTTCGAAGCTCGCTTTCTGCGCCATGTCATGAATGTCGTAACCGCAGTACATCAACCCGGCATTCGGATCTACCCAGCAAATCGCCGTTTCACCTGCAATCACGCCCGCAAGGCCCGGGCTATATTCTGGTTTCTTTTCAGTAGGCATTGATTTCTCTTTACTTGCGAATCGCAATCCTTCAACTCGCCGAATTTAAGTACTTGAGACTCAACATCCGCCCTTCCAACTTTCCGCCGCCGGATCATAGTCGAGCAACTCGTAAAGCTGCTGCCGGGTTTGCATTTTCTTTATCCAGCCGGACTGGGTGCCCATCTTTTTCAGATCGCGGAGAAATTCTTCCGTCGCTTTCATTGACACACGAAACGCGCTCTGCGGGAAAATTACCATTTTGTATCCAAAACCGGCCAGCTCGTCGAAACTAAGGAGCGGACTCTTGCCGAACTCCGTCATGTTTGCGAGAAGAGGCGATTTCACTTCGCGGGCGAACGTCTTGAATTCATTCGCGTTTTGCAGCGCTTCGGGAAAAATCGCATCCGCGCCTGCCTTGAGATAACGGCGAGCACGTTCCACCGCGCGATCGAAATCTTCAATCGCGCGCGCATCTGTGCGCGCGATGATCATAAAGTCTTCGTTGCGGCGTGCGCTGACCGCGGCTTTGATTCTTGCAGCCATCTCGTCAACGTCGACCACCGATTTGCCTGCGAGATGTCCGCAACGCTTGGGAAACTCCTGATCCTCAATGTGACAGCCGGCCAGGCCTGCCTTTTCCAGTTCACGGATCGTGCGTGCGACATTCTCGGCGCCACCGAAGCCTGTATCCGCATCGACAATTGCCGGAATGGTCACCGCGCATGCAACATAGCCCGCAAGCCTGACGACCTCCGTCATGGAGAGCAACCCAATGTCGGGCACACCAGCGGTTGCGTTCGCCATTCCTGCGCCGCTGATGTACACCGCGTCGAAGCCTGCGCGTACCACCTGCCGCGCCATCGCCGCGTTTGGCACGCCGGGAAGTAGCACGGGGCCTTGCGCGATCAGTTCGCGCAGCCGCGCAGCTTTGCCTTTCATGTTCGGAACATAGGGCTCCGCCCTGTGTGCCCGGCAGAGTTGGCCTCTGCGGGCCGGGACTCAGCGGGTTGCAAACCCGCTGGGCGCACAGACTGCGAGTCTATGTTCCAGCGCTGCGAACTCTGATGTTTCATTGCATCTCCAGTGCGCGCATCAATTCATCCACGTTTTTCGCTTCATCCAGTTTCCACGCAAGATCTACAATTTTCTTCGCGCGTTCTTCTCGGAGCTTCGGCCTAACGAGCGCTAAGAACTTCGCTTCCACCTCTGAATCTTTCAGCCGGTTTTTCGCGTGTCCTTTCGGATAATCCACCCGCTTTGTCAGCCGTTTCCCGTCGGCAAGTTCCACATGAACGATGTTCGCGACCGCCTCTGGATACAGGCGACTCAGCTCGCCGTGACGTGTGACTTTCAAGTTCTCCAAAAACTTCCAAACCTCGCGATCCGTAAAACGTTCACGAGCGAATTGCTTGTCGGTAATTTCGCCATCGATCAAAGCGATAGCGGTAATGTACGGCAGACTGTGATCAGCCGTCTCGCGCGTCTCCGGTTTCCATTTCTCCGGCTCACTCCCGATGATGTCGACCGAGGCGTCGTGGCTTTCGATGGTCATGGATTTTATCTTCGCAGGATCGCCAATTTCCTTTCGCAACGAGAGCGCCGCCTCGATCGCGCTTTGGCTGTGATATTCCGCCGGCCAAAACTTAATACTCGTGTTCAAGATCATCTCCGGTGCGCCCTTGAATTTTTCCCCAACATTGCCTAACGAAACGCCAAGTTCCTTTTCGAACCCCATTTGTCCCTCGAAGATCGGCGCGGGACCGGTCATGCCCGCCCGGGCCAGCAGGGCTGAGTAAACGCCACGCCGGGCGGCGTCAGCGAATGCCACGCCCTTCCAGTGTGACAGTTCGCCTACGCGCGCCTGGCGCATGGCCGCACACACGACACCGGCAATGTTCACCGCGTGGCGCGTTTTTTCCGAATCAAGTTTCATCAGGCGCGCGCACGCCAGCGCCGTGGAAAAGGCGCCGTAGGTCACATGGTCCCAACCGCGCGCCCGAATACTCGCTGCATCGCACAGTCGGCATTGCACTTCATAAGCAAGCGCGATTGCAGCGATCAATTCGCGGCCGGTTGCTTCCACGCTTTCTGCCGCAGCCAGCGCTGCGGAAATGTTATCGCTCGGATGTGCCGGCTCTTTCGAGAGATAAGTATCGTTGTAATCGAAGTAGCGAATGCAACAGCCATTGGCGAAAGCAGTCCAGTCAGGCGGCGCCTTGTGATCAGTGCCAATGATGGTCGCCCCGTGTTTCGCCGAAAAATCTGAGGCGACTTTTCGCGCGATCGCGCACGGCTCTTCGTTCCAAGCCCCCAGCGCGCAGCCCAGCGAATCAATGACGCGCCGTTTTACTTCGTGCACGACCTCTTTGGAAAGGTCCTCAAACCGAAACGAGGAGGAATAATCAGCGAGTTGATGAGCCAGTGTTGTCTTCATGAAAAGTTGCAATTTCAATCTGCCGACGAATGGCCCCGTGAGCAAGATGTGAGATCGCAGAATTCGGGGAACGCACGCTTGCGGCGTGCTGGTTTCGACATTTCGCCGAAACGAACTTTCCCTTAGGTTCCTTTGCATTCCGCGGGGAGAACGTGCAGCAAAAGTTTGCGATCGCGGAACGTGACCGCCAGGACGCTACAAGCGTGCGCTGCCCAATCTGCTTGCCCGCGCTTCCCGCCCAACGCACACTTCTCCCGTGAGTGAATTTCAGTTTGGCGGAGAATTTGTGTGGCATCCGACGCCGGACCTCGTCGCGCAATCAAATCTTCAGCGCTTTATCGAGAAACATGAGCTCGGCTCGTACGACGAGCTAATGCGACGATCGACAACTGATATTGCATGGTTCTGGGACACCGTGCTGGGCGATCTCGATGTCCAGTTTTACAAACCGTATTCGCGCGTGGCCGATCTAAGCGAAGGCAAACCCTGGGCGCGCTGGTGCATCGACGGCGAAATGAACATCGTCCATAACATGCTGGATAAATACGCCGGTACTGAGGTCGACAATCGCATTGCCATTAAGTCGGAGACCGAAGACGGTACTACGCGCACGCTCACCTATAAAGCGTTGCGAGTGCAAACCAACGAGATGGCCGCTGCGCTGCGCAGCCTCGGCCTTGGCGAAGGCGACGCCATCGGCGTGTTCATGCCAATGGTTCCCGAGATCGTGATCGCAATGCTCGCCATCATTAAGATCGGCGGGATGTTTCTGCCGCTCTTCTCCGGGTTCGGCGCAGCAGCGATTATTTCGCGCCTCAACGACGCCGGGGCAAAAGCACTTTTCACTGCGGACGGAACTTATCGGCGCGGAAACTTTTGCGCGATGAAACCGATCGCAGATGAAGCCGCCTCGCAAGTCCCCACGCTCAGGCATTTGATTGTTTTGCCGTCAGAGACCACCGCGTCGAAACTCGACGGCGTAAAGCCGTCCAGTTTCCAGCCGGCGCGCCAGCAATATGAAACGCATTCATGGCGCCAGCTCATGGATCACTCAACTGCCGACTCTCAACGACCAACTGCGCGCACATCGGCGGAAGATCCGATGATGATCATCTACACGTCGGGTACGACCGGCCGTCCAAAAGGCGCAGTGCACACGCACTGCGGGTTTCCGATCAAATCCGCGCAGGACATGTGGCAGGGGCTTGATTTGCACCCAGACGAAACACTTTTCTGGATGACCGACATGGGTTGGATGATGGGGCCATGGGAAGTCTTTGGCACATTACTGCTCGGCGCAACGATGATGCTTTACGATGGTGCGCCCGATTTTCCGGAGCCGGATCGCGTCTGGTCCCTGGTGGATCGACATAAAGTGACGGCGCTTGGTGTCTCTCCGACGTTGATTCGCGCATTGCGGCGTTACGGCGATGAGATTGTGCATCGACACGATCTTTCATCGCTTCGTAAATTCGCTTCTACCGGGGAGCCGTGGAACCCGGATCCCTGGACATGGCTGTTCCAGAACGTGGGGCGCGGAAAACTTCCAATCATCAACTATTCCGGTGGCACGGAAATCTCCGGCGGAATCGTAATGGGCAATGTCCTCACACCGATGAAACCGTGCGCGTTTTCCGGGCCACTCCCCGGAATGGCCGCGGACGTTGTCAATGAGAATGGAAAATCCGTGCGGGGACAAGTGGGCGAACTGGTGATCCGCGAGCCATGGATCGGGATGACGCGCGGTTTCTGGAAAGATCGCCAGCGCTATATCGAGACATATTGGTCGCGTTTTCCAGGCGTTTGGGTGCACGGCGATTGGGCGGCAGTCGATAGTGACGGGCTCTGGTACATTCTCGGGCGTTCCGACGACACAATCAAAGTTGGCGGCAAACGCGTTGGACCGGCAGAAGTGGAATCGATCTTGGTCGCGCACCCGCAAGTGAGCGAAGCCGCGGCGATTGGCGTTCCTGATTCCATTAAAGGCGAAGCACTGGTTTGCTTTTGCGTCTTAAAGAAAGGTGCCAATGGCGATGTTGCCCTTGCAGCCGAATTAAAAAAGGATATCGGACGCGACTTGGGAAAAGCCCTGGCGCCGCGTGACGTGCTCTTTGTAAACGACATTCCAAAGACGCGGAACGCAAAAGTGATGCGTCGGATCGTGCGCGCCGCGTACCTCGGCGAAAAACTCGGCGATACATCTGCTTTGGAAAACCCGGCGTCGCTGGATGAAATCAAGCGCGCGGCTCGCTAGGGCGCGTCCGTTCGCAGCAATCTCGTCAGCCAGTCGTGCGGAAAAGTCCGCCTAGGGCCTCGGTCCTGCGAGTTTGTTGCAAAGCACGACCGCCTCTTTGGTTGGTAAGACGTGAACGGCGATTTGCCGTTCCTTCAAAAAACCCAACGTCTCGCGCGGGACATGGAAGCATTCGGCCATTCCGCGCGAAAGCACGACTACTCTGGCGCCGTGGTCCAGCAGCTCCAGCACATCGCCAACTTGAATTCCAGGATTACAGCCAGTCCTTGGCGTCCGTTCGCGCTCGCAATTTTTACCGGCATGGTTTCCCGGTGAAACTGACGTTCCTCGGCACGCGCGGCGAGATTGAGAAGCGGACGCGACGCCATCGGACGCATACTTCACTGATGGTCTCATATCGCAGCGCTAAGGTTATGATCGATTGCGGTCTCGATTGGGTGGGGAAATTTGAGCGGTTGCATCCGACCGCGATCGTGCTCACGCATGCGCATCCGGATCACGCAGGGGGCTTGAGAGACAGCGCGCCTTGCCCGGTGTACGCGCCGCAAAAGACCTGGCAAACGCTAACAAGGTGCCGCATCGAAGATCGGCGACTGATTAAGGAGCGTGCACCCACGAAGATTTGCGGCATTACATTTGAGGCGTTTTCGGTTGAACATTCCATTCTTGCTCCGGCT
>DASREQ010000062.1:0-26287 GCA_035651975.1 Candidatus Udaeobacter sp. | reverse complement strand
GGTTGATCTCGATGCCGCTTCCTGCGCGGCTCGCGGTTTCACACGTCGAGCAGGTAAGCCCCGCGGCACCCATATCCTGGATCCCGGCGACAGCGTCATAACTAAGGAGTTCAAGACACGCTTCGAGTAACAGTTTCTCCTTGAACGGATCGCCCACTTGCACGGCAGGGCGATCTTCGCGCGATTGCTCGGTCAATTCGCGCGAAGCGAACGCGGCCCCGGCAAGGCCATCGCGTCCCGTCTCCGCGCCAACGTAAAATACTGGATTGCCGACGCCGCTTGCTGTGCCGCGCGCCAGTTGCTCATGACGCAATACACCGAGGCAAAAAACATTTACCAGAGGGTTACCCTCGAAACTCTCATCAAAATATATTTCACCGCCGATTGTCGGAATGCCGATACAATTTCCGTAATGCGCGATCCCGGACACCACACCGGTGAACAGCCGGCGGTTCTTTGCGATTTCGGATTTGTTTTCAGTGATTGGTCCAAACCGCAGAGAATTCAGGCAGAATTCCGGACGGGCTCCCATCGTAAAGATGTCGCGGATAATTCCGCCGACGCCCGTGGCGGCGCCTTGGAAAGGTTCAATCGCGCTGGGATGATTGTGGCTCTCCATCTTGAATGCAATTGCCCAGCCGTCCCCGATATCGACGACACCTGCATTTTCTTCACCTGCTTTGACCAGAATATCCTGCCCGGTAGTCGGAAATTTCTTGAGTTCTTTCTTTGAGTTCTTGTAGGAGCAGTGCTCACTCCACATTACCGAGAAGATTCCCAGCTCGGTGAAATTTGGTTCTCGACGGAGAATCTTCTTGATGCGCTGGAATTCCTCCGGCGTGAGGCCGTGTTGCTTGACTAGTTCTGGGGTGACTGCTGGCTCGGCAGTCGGCATCTTTCTGGTCATTCGCAGAGTCACGTTACCGAATCCGCAAGACCGCTCAATTACTCAAATAAGAATTTTCACCAAATCGCAACATGTTCGAAGCGTCCGGCAACTCTTCGAACTACGAACCTTGGGTATCAATAAAAAAGGGAGGCATCATGGTTACAAAAGCAGTTCTCGCTCTCGCTTGCGCGCTCATTGCGTCGCCGGCGTTTGCCCAGACTACATTGGAGGGGGGAAGGTACTACCGCGCAGCGCCTGTTATGACTACTTCAGAGCAGGTAATAGTCACAGCACCTATTATGGAGGCCCAAGAAGGGAGCGCGGCCGCTTACCAACCCGCCGGAACGCTGGTCGTTCGAACGGACGGCGCGAATCCGGAGCGTTTTGACTCATTCGGATCCGGACTTGTCTACGATAAGTTTGGGCGACCCGTGCGTGGCCCGATTAAACCCGGCGCGCGCGTCGTTGTGTTTTACGCCAACAATGGTTACACGCGTCTGGTTGACCACGTAGTCGTGTTAGACTGACAAGAAAGTGTGTCTTTCGAATACAGGCGGCTGGCAACCGTCCAAGGGAAAACGGACAAGCGTAATCAAGGGATGCCTGTCGAGTTCGCGAGCATGACGCTCGGGAGAAAACCACAAAATAAACAAGGGAGGTATATATGAAGAGAACAATCATTGGTATCGCCTGCGCATTAGTCGCGCCACTGGCGTTCGCGCAGACGAGCACAACAACAACCGAAACAACAACAGAACCTGCAACGACAACACAGACAACGAGCACAACCTACACGGCCGGCACAGTGACAACATATGAGCCAGGCAAGACCGTGGTAGTTAAGGGTGATCAAGGACCAGTCAGTTTTGCTTTGGGCACGGCCGCGCGAATTGTCGACGGCGCGGGCAAAGTTGTAACTGCTCCGCTGCGGGCTGGGCAGAAGGTGCGGGTTTACTACACTGGCCCAACCGAGCATCGTACGGTTGAGCGCGTGGTTGTTGAAGACAACGAGTAACGGGCAGGAGTTCCTGCATAATTTAAATCCGCAGGGCCGCACGTCGGCCCTGCGGCTTTTTTTTGGCTGTAGCACAGTTATCATGGATAATTTTCTCGATGGCCTTTCGACGCTAACGAAGGTAAACACGCATCAAGCCCGGCGCGCATTAGGCGTATTGTGATTGGATGTTCGTAAATATTGGCTACGGTTCCATTGCTGGGAGTATTTCCAGGTGCTGAACCGGGCGGGACGGCATCATTTGCGTTTTTCGTGCAAATCGCAGAACATCAACGGATGGCTTTTGATCTGAAAGAAATTATCGCGGCGCGACTGGGTGAAAATTACCAGCTTCACGAGCGACACGTAAACCCGACGCTGGTGCAGGCTCAGCGAGTGATCGGGTTCGACAAGGTCTATGCCCGAGCCGAAGGCGCTTACTTGTATGACATGGATAATCAGCCGTACCTGGATTTTTTGAGCGGCTACAGCGTGTTCAACATCGGGCGGAATCATCCGGTAGTGAAACAAGCGATTCGCGATGTTCTCGATCTCGATCTGCCAAACATGGTGCAGATGGATTGCTCGCTCTTGAGCGGGTTGCTCGCGGAGGCGTTGACGAAACGAACCCCGTCGCATCTGAACGCCGTGTTCTTCTGCAACTCAGGAACCGAAGCAATGGAAGGCGCGTTGAAGTTTGCGCGGGCTGCCACGGGAAGAAAACGGGCAGTCTCGCTCGCAAGCGCATTTCACGGGCTGAGTCTTGGTTCGTTATCGTTAATGGGGTGCGAAAGTTTCACCGAAGGTTTCGGTCCGCTGATGGAAGGATTCGACGGCCGTGTGGCACTTGATGATATCGAAGCGCTGGATCAGCAGTTGCGTTCGCGTGATGTCGCGGCGTTCGTCATAGAGACAGTTCAGGGAAAAGGCTGCCAAACTTCCACGACTGATTTCCTTGTTCGCGCGCAGGAACTCTGCCGGAAATACGGGACGTTGCTGATCTCCGACGAAGTGCAGACCGGACTTGGTCGGACGGGAAAAATGTTCGGCTTTCAACATTGGAACCTGGAACCGGACATCGTCACGCTGGCAAAAACATTGAGCGGCGGCTACGTCCCGTGTGGTGCGATCGTGACCCGGCGCGATATTTACCAAAAAACTTTTTCGCGCATGGATCGTTGTGTCGTCCATTCGACAACCTTCGGACGAAACAACCTGGCGATGGCATGCGGGCTCGCAGCACTGGAAGTAATCGACGACGAAAAGTTGGTTGAAAATTCCGCGAAAATGGGCGCGTTGCTGATGGAAAAAGTGGGCGCCCTGCGTGCGAAACATTCGTTCATTAAAGAAGTGCGCGGCAGAGGGCTCATGGTGGGAATCGAATTTCACGAACCGCAGGAGTTCAAATTAAAGATGGCATGGAAGCTTTTGCACAAGATCGACAAGGTGCTCTTTGCGCAAATGATTGTGACCCAGATGCTGAGCAAGCATCGTATTCTCACGCAAGTCGCAGGGCACGCCATGGACGTGATGAAAATTCTGCCACCACTCATCATTGGAGAAAAAGAAGTGGACATGTTTGTCAACGCACTCGACGACGTGCTCACCGAATGCCGCAAATTCCCGGGACCGATGTGGGAACTTGGGAATAATTTCGTCAAAGCCGCGCTTGGTTCGAAGCGCATGGCCGAAGCGCGGCCCACGGTTTCTGCGTAAACCGTCGGGCATGAGTCCAGTGATTGCGTCGGTGGAATCACCCGAGGGCTGTCAGAGAGACTTTGTCGTTGTCGATCTTTTAATCGAGGCGTACGTTTTGAATGAAGTCCAAACGGAGAATTTATTATGAGCACTGCTACTGCTGAAGAGAAAAAGACTGGAGCGAAACTGAATCAGCTCGAGCAACTGAAGAAGTTTACCAAAGTTGTCGCTGACACAGCGGATTTTGAGTCCATGAAGGAATTCAAGCCGCAAGATGCAACGACGAATCCGAGTCTGGTTTATTCCGCTACGCAAAAACCAGAGTACGCGCATCTGCTCGACGCCGTAATCGCTGATCGAAAGAAAGCAGGTCTGAGTGGTCAGGGGCAGATCGAAGACATCTGCGATCATCTACTGGTTCAATTCGGGTGCGACATTCTTGAGATTGTGCCAGGACGCGTGTCGACCGAGACCGACGCGCGATTGTCCTACGACGTCGAGAGTTCGATCAAGAAGGCGAGGCGATTGATCGACCTCTACGAGGAGCGCAAAATTTCGCGCGAACGGGTGTTGATTAAAATCGCGTCGACTTGGGAAGGATTGAACGCCGCCGAACAACTTCAGAAGGAAGGGATCAAATGCAATCTGACGCTGATGTTTTCGCTGCCTCAAGCCGTACGCGCCGCCGAAGCGAAAGTGCAACTCATATCTCCTTTTGTTGGGCGGATTTACGACTGGTACAAAAAGGAGAATAAACGCGACTATGTTCGGGCAGAAGATCCAGGCGTGCAATCAGTTGTCGAGATTTATACGTATTACAAGAAATTCAATATCCCGACCGAAGTGATGGGTGCCAGTTTCCGGAACGTTGGACAGATTCTGGAACTGGCGGGCTGCGATTGCCTAACGATTAGCCCCGAATTAATGGAAGAGCTTTCAAAATCGAACGAGCCAGTGGAGCGGAAGCTCGCGCCGGAGAAAGCGAAGTCCGCGAAGGTCGAGAAGTTGGATCTCGACGAGAAGAAGTTCCGCTGGATGCTGAACGACAACGCGATGGCTTACGAGAAAACAGGTGAAGGAATTCGCAGGTTCGCGGCAGACGTGGTGAAGTTGGAGAAATTCGTCGCGAGCAAATTGTAGCGTTATCTCTGTTATCTGTTCTCCTCCCTCTACGTTTTGTGGCGAGAGTGAGATTAAGTCGAAGCGGAAGAGCAAGAGTTGGATGTTCAATGTCGTCCTGATCGAGCCAGAGATTCCGCCGAACACGGGAAACGCTGGGAGGCTTTGTTTGGCCACACGATCGGGACTGCACCTGGTCAAGCCACTGGGCTTTTCATTGGATGATCGACAACTGAAACGCGCCGGTCTCGATTACTGGGATGAAGTCGATGTGCAAGTCTGGGATTCGTTTCGAGAATTGCAGCGCACACAAGCCGCCGCTGCGCGTTATTTTTTTCTGACAACGAAATCCAGGCGCCCGTATTACCAGGTTGACTTTCGGCCAGGGGATTTCCTCGTTTTCGGACGAGAGACGAGGGGATTGTCCGAAAGTTTGCTGGCGAAGAATCGCGATTCTTGCCTTACCATCCCGATGCATGGGACGCGTTCGCTGAATCTAGCTACCGCAGTTGCAATTGTACTGTTCGAGGCCGTTCGCCAGCAGCAGCAAAGGATAGAAACATCGCAACCCGCCCGGCACCCTGGGAGTTTAATGAGTAAAAGGAAGTGAAAGGGAAATCATGAAGCGAATTGTATTTTTGACATGCATTGGGACGCTTGCGCTTGCGCTGACGGCGTGGGGCGCCCCACGAAGTAAAGCAGGTCACGGGTCAGCGAGAGGTCGAGGTGCCCGCAGCGCGCACGTCGTCGCACACCGAAGCGGTGGGGGCCATTCGTTTGCTCGAGTGAATCGTGCTCCGCGGAGTAGCCACTTCAGTGCGGCGAGAGCTCGAGCTCATACCGCCCAGCACAGGACTATGACTCGCAGCCGAGTGGCAGCTGGACATAAGGGAAATCTTACTCGGACAACTGCGCGGAGAACCGCCCGAACCGAGGCGGCGAGAGCGCGCAGTTCGCGAGTTGCGAGTCGTGAGGCAAGAACTGCGGAGCGGAACAGGGTGGCGCTAAATCGTGAGAGGAATATCACACGTGCAAACGCTCAGCGAACCAGTCGCGTGCAAACGGCGCAAGCGCGGAACGCGCGAATTAGCCAAGCCACCGGAAAAACCGCTCGCAGAAATCTGGCGGTGAATCGGCAGAGGAATCTCACTCTGGCGCGTAACGTGTTGCATAATCGGGCAGGAAATGTCCGCGTCACGAACAACTGGCGAGACGCTCGTTTCAATAATGCGAGATATGCTGCGTTTCACAATTACAACCGGGCTTGGCATGATCGTGGGTGGTGGAGGAATCACTATTCTAACATCGTCTTTGTGCTAGGCGGGTGGTGGTACTGGAATACCGGCTACTGGTATCCTGCCTGGGGCTATGATCCGTATGCCTGGTATCCGTATGACGGACCTATTTACACCGGCTATGCGAATCTGACGCCCGACCAAGTCGTTGTAAACGTCCAAGTCGCATTGCGAGACCAGGGCTATTACGCCGGAGCGATCGATGGTGAGATGGGGCCGCAAACGCGTGCCGCATTGGCAGCGTTTCAGGCCGACAATGGGCTGGCGGTTACCTCGGCGGTTGATCAACCAACCTTGCAAACGTTGGGCGTGGCATAAATAATAACCCGTTCTGTTAAAGGCCGCGGAGCGAACTCGCTGTGCGGCCTTTCTTTTTGCATTTGCATGAAGAACATCAAGGACTTGGTTCCGAAGTCGCAAAGAGACATCCAGAAAATGACGCTGCGACGTTGAATAAGTGAGGCCTTCAAAATGTCCAAAAGTCTAGAAAGAAAAAGCTTATGAGAACGCTCTTAGTTTTGGTTTGCAGTCTGGCCCTTGCATTTGGCGCAAGCGGTGCACAAGAAAAAAAGAAAGAACAAAAACCTGCGCCGAAAAGACCAGCGCAAACGGCACAGGGTGCCCCGCAGCGCGGCGGTCCAAAGCAGGGGACTTCCAAAGGTGGCAGACAACGCCAGCAAACGAATGTCTCACAGCGCACCCCCCAAGGCCAGGGGCGTGCTGCAGGCAAGGGCAAAGCAAAGGGTCCGCAACAGGCGAATGCTCCTGCAGGACAACCGACAGGTGCAGGATCGCAAAAGACCAGGCAAAAGAAAGGTGCGCAACCGACTACCACCGCTGGTCAAGCTGCTGGCGGAGCGGCTGCCGGCAAGGCAAAGCAAGGTCAAACCAACGTTGCTCAGGCAAAATCAAAGCCGATCAAACCGCGGCACATCAATGTTCCAAAACAACCGAATACCGCCAAGGCCCCACCTGTGAAGTTCCAGCAAAACAGGCGAATCAAAGGAAGCCAAAACTGGCAGGGCCAAAAATATGCCGCTTTCCGCAACTATAAATCCGAGTGGCACGATAAGAATTGGTGGCACAGCCATCACAACAGGATCGTGTTCGTCTTCGGCGCTCCGTATTTTTGGAATGCGGGCTACTGGTATCCAGCCTGGGGTTACTACCCCAACGCGTATTATGCATGGGATGGCCCCATTTACGCTTATAATAATCTGCCGCCCGACCAGGTGATTGCTAATGTGCAGTCTGCGTTACAACAGCAAGGTTATTATCAGGGAGATGTGGACGGTCTTATTGGACCGCTTACGCGTGACGCCATCGCAGCCTATCAACGCGATCACGGCCTTTACGTAACGTCAGCGATCGATCAGCCAACGCTCCAATCTCTGGGAATGACCTAATCCCTCTCAAGACCGTGGACCTGTTTCGACGGCGGCCTTTTTTTGTAAAGCTGACTTGCGAACAATGCTTGCCAAAGCTGCAGTCGAATAAGTATACGAGTCTGAACGTCTTAGTAATTCAGTGAGAAAAAACCTATGAGAACATTCCTTATTTTAGTTTGCAGCGTTGCGCTCGCGTGTTCCGCGGGTGCTGCGCAAAATGATAATAAATCAAAGAAGCCAGCGCAGAAGAATAGGCAGGCTCAATCAATGCAGCATGCCCGTCCTGCAGCCGCTCCTAGGAAGGCAACGCCCAGGCGCTATCAGCCACCCTCAACGGCAACTTCCTATCAAAAGACAAAAGGACGGCAGGGCGCTAGTAATCAGGTTTATCAGTCGAGGGCGAATGTAAAACCGGCGAAAATGAGCTCCCACCAAGTCGCTACACAGAATACGCAAGCTGCGCGATATGCGACTAAGAAGACAAAACAATCGCGGCAGGGCATCAATAACCAGGTTTATCAGTCGAGGCCGAATGTGAAAACGGCGAGGAAGAACTCGCAACAAATCACCACACAGAATTCGCGGACCGGCCGATACGCGAACTCTGCCACTTATAACAAGAAGACAAAGCAATGGAAAGGCAACACGGCTTCCGCGGCCGCATTTCAGTCGAATAAAAAATACACGGCGCGGCGTTTCAATCTGGCCTCGAACACACGTTCGGCGAAATTTGCCTCTGTGAGGTTTCAGCAAAACCGGCGAATTCAGGGAAGTCAGTACTGGCAGGGTAAGAATTATTGGGCGTTCCGGAATTACAGATCGGTTTGGCACGACAGGAGTTGGTGGCACAATCATTACAACCGAATCGTTTTCGTATACGGCGGTTGGTACTATTGGAATGCCGGTTGGTGGTACCCGGCGTGGGGTTACGCTCCCAATGCGTACTATGCTTATGATGGTCCGATCTACGCTTATAACAGCTTGCCGCCCGATCAAGTGGTCGCCAACGTTCAGGCTGCACTGCAACAGCAAGGCTATTATCAAGGCGATGTGGACGGCCTGCTGGGGCCGCTGACACGGGAAGCAATCGCGGGTTACCAGCGCGATCACGGATTGTATGAAACGGCCGCAATTGATCAGCCAACGCTGGAATCGTTGGGAATGACATAAGAAACTCCTGCGAACTGGGAAGCCGCCGTCGATTACCCTCTACGGCGGCTTTTTGGCGTACCTGCGGGCGAGACGCTCTTGTATTCGCTTCGCGTTTGCGGCAGATAGAGGACAAACTTCCTCGATGGAAACAGCAACTCCGCAATTAATGGCGCGCGACCTTTTTCAATCATTCCGAATGGGAGCTCGCCGGATCGAGGTCCTGCGCGGTATCTCCATGGAAGTCGCACGCAATGAAGCGGTCTTTCTTTCGGGCGCTTCGGGTGCAGGGAAGACAACCCTTCTATACACCCTGGCTGGTTTGGAGCGCCCCGAGTCGGGGACGGTCGAATTCGAAGGCCGAAACCTTTACAATGGCACGTCTGCCTCACGGGCGCGTTTTCGAAATCGGAAAATGGGTTTCGTATTCCAGGGATATTTTCTCCTGCCGGAGCTGACTGCGCTGGAAAACGTTTCGCTGCCTGGAATGATCGGTGGAGAATCCACAAGGGAGCGCGCCGAGGAGAGTCTGACGGCCGTTGGGTTGGCTGGCCGGATGCATCATCTGCCGGCAGAACTTTCCGGAGGCGAACAACAACGGGTGGCGATCGCGCGGGCGCTGACGAATAATCCCGAAATCATTTTTGCCGACGAGCCAACGGGAAATCTCGATTCAAAAACCGGGGACGTGATTATTGATCTGTTGCTGGACCTGACGCGTTCGCGAAAAAAAACGCTGCTCGTCGTGACACACGACGCTCGCCTCGCAGCGCGCGGTGATCGTCAATTGCACATTAAAGACGGCGTGTTGCAATAAGTGAAAAAGTTACACGTTGTAACGCTTCGTATTTTGCAACTTGAATTGCCCGCTTAAGCATTGGAGATTTTGTTGCGATTATGAAAACCACTGATGCGACGGTGTTGGACGAACCAAAAATTCACGAGCCAGGTGCCGGGGCAGTAATCGAACCCGCAGTCGAGAGTCGGCCGCGTCGGGCAACCGGCGTCAAGGAAGCGAAGATTTACATCGACGGAAAATTCTACCCGGAGGCCGAGGCGAAGATTTCTGTGTTCGATCATGGTCTGCTTTATGGCGACGGAATTTTCGAAGGCATTCGCTTTTACAACGGGCGAGTCTTCCGGCTCGAAGAACATCTGCACAGGCTTTGGGATTCAGCGCGATCGATCTGTCTCGAGGTTCCGATGACGATGCAGGACATGACCGAAGCAGTGCTTGAGACAATCCGGCAAAATAATTTACGTGATGGTTATATCCGCCTGCTGGTCACACGCGGGATTGGAAACCTGGGTTTGAACCCGACGCAATGTAAGTCTCCGAGCGTCATTATCATTGCGGCGACGATTGCGCTTTATCACGAGGACTTTTATCGCAAAGGATTAACCATTGTTACCTGCGCAACACGTCGAAGCAATGCAGCGGCGCTTAATCCGGCAGTCAAATCCTTGAATTATTTGAACAACGTGATGGCGCGGATTGAGGCAAATTTGGCAGGCGCGGATGAAGCACTCATGCTGAATGACGCAGGGAATGTTGCCGAATGCACGGCTGACAATGTTTTCATTGTCAAACACGGCCAAGTTTTCACGCCGCCCGTCGCGGCCGGCGCTCTGCGAGGAATTACGCGGTCGGTGGTGTTTGAAATCGCCGCTGAACTTGGGGTCAAGGTTCGGGAAACTGACATCACGCGCCACGATGTGTTTGTTGCTGACGAATGCTTCCTCTCGGGCACTGCGGCGGAGATTGTCCCAGTTGTAAAAGCGGACGGGCGATCGATCGGCAACGGAAAACCAGGGCCCATCACCGCGCGTATCATCGCGCGATTCCGTCAGGTGACACGTGAAACCGGTACACCAATTTTCGCCGAGAAATGAAGGAAAGCCGGTTCTGACGTTTAGAACCGTCGTGGAAATATTGGGTTGCATGTTTCCAAAACAACAAGGTCTAATTAAGAGAGATGTTGTGTGACGTCTGCAAATGCAATGACGCGACGGTCTTTCTGACGCAGATTCTGGAAGGCAAAATGCAGAAGGTGAATCTCTGCGACGAATGCTCGAAGGAGAAAGGCGTGCAAGATCCGACCGGGTTCGCGCTCGCGGATTTGCTCCTTGGCATTGGAGCCGCGGAAGAAATTGAAAAAGGCGCATCGACTCAGAAGTGCCCGGTGTGCGGATTTAGTCAGGCTGACTTCAAAAAAACAGGCCGGCTCGGCTGCAGCGAGTGCTACGTCACATTCGCTGAAGGTCTCAGTTCGCTCCTAAAAGCGATGCACAAGGGCACCGAACATATCGGAAAATTTCCGGAGCGGGCGCAGCGGACAATGGCACTTAATCATCGGATGCGCGCCCTGGCCGAGCACCTGCAGAAAGCTGTTGCTGACGAGAACTACGAGACGGCCGCTTCGTTGCGCGATCAAATCAGACAACTCGAAAACGAGCTATCGAAGTCGCCATGAAAATTTCCAATATGCTGGCCACTGCGGGAGAGTGGTTGCGAGGTGACGGGCCTCATCACCAAATCGTAATTAGCAGCCGGGTACGCCTTGCGCGTAACTTACGGAACCGTCCTTTTCCTGGCTGGGCAAAAAAGGCGGAGCGCAGTTCGATTCTGGAATTGATCAGGTCGCGTGTAGAAGCGCTTCCGGAAATGCAAGAGGCCTTCTCGGAAAGCCTGCAGGATGTGTCGGCGCTCGACAGGCAGGTTCTGGTGGAACGCCATTTGATCAGTCGCGAGCATGCTGCCAAGGGCGCCGGAAGCGCGGTCGTAGTGAATCGGCGGCAGACCCTTAGCATCATGATCAACGAGGAAGACCATTTGCGGATGCAATCGATTCGCTCCGGTCTGCAATTGAAACAGGCATTCAAACTTGTCGATAAAGTCGATACGGCGCTGGAAAGCAAACTGGACCTCGCCTTCCATCCGCGCCTTGGGTATCTGACTGCGTGCCCGACGAACGTCGGCACTGGAATGCGCGCCTCTGCGATGTTGCACTTGCCAGGACTGGTCCTAAGTGAGTTGATTAATCAAGTCATTCAAGCCGTGAGCAAAATCGGTCTCGCAGTGCGCGGTCTGTACGGCGAGGGCACTGAGGCAATGGGCAATCTTTTCCAGATTTCAAATCAGACCACGCTTGGCGAGAAGGAAGAGGAAATCATCAGTCGCCTGAGCAAAGTAATTGAAACAATCATCGAAAAGGAGCACAACGCGCGACAGATGTTGCTCCAGAAAAAACCAAATACGCTTTTGGACCAAATCGGCCGAGCGTACGGCGTTTTGACCTATGCGCACGCCATGGCCTCGAAGGAAGCGCTCAACCTGCTCTCGATCATCAAACTGGGGATGGACCTGGGCACTTTTCCAGAAGATCGACGCCTGCAAATCGATGAATTGTTCATTGAGACACAGCCGGCGCATTTGCAAAAAAGCTCTCAACAAAAATTGAACGCCGAAGAGCGCGACCATTTGCGCGCGCAAATTATTCGCGAGCGTTTGAAACTCTTTCCCAAACCTGATATTAGTAAGATGGTGAGGCAGTCGGGCGGTGACTCGATTGCCGTGCCATCGAACGAATGAATAATTTCACTCCCCGGGCTCAACAGGTTTTGGCGCTTGCTCGCAAGGAAGCCGATCGGTTTAACCACAACTACGTCGGCACAGAGCATCTGCTCCTGGGCCTTATCAAACTAGGCCAGGGGGTAGCCGTCAATGTTCTGCAGAAGATGGGTCTCGACCTTGAGACTGTGCGCATGGAAGTAGAGAAGCAGGTCGGCTCAGGGCCGGAAACAAAGATGGTCGGAAACGTTCCGTACACTCCTCGCGTCAAAAAGGTACTGGCGCTCGCGGGCAAGGAGGCCAAGGCGCTCAATCATTCTTACGTCGGTACCGAACACATTTTGCTTGGCCTGTTGCGAGAGGGCGAAGGAGTCGCCGCGAGAGTTCTGAAAAGTCTTGAACTCGACATCGAACGCACACGCAACGAGATCCTCAAAGAGCTCGATCCAAATTTCACGCCTTCCGAGTCGGACCAGGAAGGCGGCGAGCCGACGAAAAAAGACGTCAAGACGCCAGCGCTCCGCGCCTTTGGTCGCGACCTGACGGATCTCGCGAAGAAAGGCGAACTCGATCCCGTAATTGGCCGGCGCAACGAAATCGAGCGGGTCATTCAAGTGCTTTGCCGCCGCACAAAGAACAATCCCGTCCTGATTGGCGAAGCAGGTGTCGGTAAGACGGCCATTGCTGAGGGTCTGGCCCAGGAAATTGCGAGCGGCAATGTGCCTGAGTTGTTGCGGGACCGACGCGTAATCACGCTCGATCTTGCGTTAATGGTTGCGGGCACAAAATACCGGGGCCAGTTCGAAGAGCGCATCAAAGCCGTGATGGACGAGATCCGCCGTTCCAAGAACGTGATCCTTTTTATCGACGAACTGCACACGATCGTGGGAGCAGGTTCTGCAGAGGGGGCGATGGACGCATCGAACATCATCAAGCCCGCATTGAGCCGCGGTGAATTGCAATGCGTCGGCGCTACGACGATGAACGAATATCGTAAGTACATTGAGAAAGACGCAGCGCTGGAGCGCCGATTCCAGACGATAAAAGTTGACGCGCCGACGGTCGATGAAGCCATTCAAATCCTGAAAGGTCTGCGTCCAAAGTATGAAGCGCACCACAAAGCGAAGCTCACCGACGAAGCGCTCGAGACGGCAGTTAGATTTTCCGATCGCTATATCACGGGCCGATTTCTTCCCGACAAAGCGATTGATGTCATGGACGAAGCAGGCGCGCGTGCCAGGATCAATGCCATGACGCGCCCGCCCGATGTGAAACACATCGAGAAGGAAATCGAGGATATCCGCGTGGAAAAAGAAGGGGCCATTAAGGCGCAGGATTTCGAGAAAGCCGCAGCCCTTCGCGACAAAGAGAAGCAAACCAAGGAAAAGCTCGATACCATTCTGAACGAATGGCGCGAGGAGCGAGAGGAGAAAGAGGTGGTGGTGACTGCGGACGACATGATGCACATCATCTCGAAAGTCACGGGTGTTCCGCTCCAGCGTATGGAACAGGAGGAAACACAAAAGCTGCTCATGATGGAGTCCGAAATGAAGCAGCGCGTCATTGGCCAGGACGAGGCGGTTACCGCGATCAGCAAGGCTTTGCGGCGCTCCCGCGCCGATTTAAAAGACCCAAAGCGCCCGATTGGATCATTTGTCTTCCTCGGTCCTACCGGCGTTGGAAAGACGTATCTCGCGCGCACCCTTGCCGAATTCATGTTCGGTGACGCCGACGCGCTGATTCAGATCGATATGTCGGAGTACATGGAAAAATTCACCGCGTCGCGCTTAATAGGTTCGCCTCCCGGGTACGTCGGTTATGAGGAGGGTGGACAGCTTTCGGAAGCTGTGCGCCGTCGGCCGTATTCGGTCGTGCTTTTTGACGAGATCGAGAAAGCGCACCCCGATGTGATGCATTTGCTCTTGCAGATTCTCGAAGACGGGAAGATTACAGACTCGTTAGGGCGCAAAATCGATTTCCGGAATACGATCATCATCATGACTTCGAATGTCGGAGCCGATTTGTTGAAAAAGCAGACCGTAATGGGCTTCGGTGCACCGATGGAAGGGCACGATTACGATTCGATGCGCGACAAAATTCTCGATGAAAGCAAACGCGTCTTTAAGCCCGAATTCCTTAACCGGCTCGACGAAATCATCGTGTTCCATTCACTGGGCAAACCGGAGCTGCTGCAAATCGTCGACCTTGAAGTGGATAAAGTACTGACCCGCATTAAGGCCAAGGCCGTCCATATTGCGTTGAAAGAAAGCGCGAAGGAATTCCTCATCGAAAAAGGATACGACCCTCAGTATGGAGCGCGGCCGATGCGTCGTGCGGTGGAACGCTATCTGGAAGATCCGCTGGCGGAAGAACTGCTCCGCGGCAACGTCAAGCCAGGTGACCATGTCGAAGTGATCGCTAACGACGGGAAGCTTAGCTTCCACGTCGCCGAGCCGCAGGCTAGTACCGCCGCGCCGGCGGCGAGCTAGATTTTTCGCCCGGCGGTCGAGCCTTACCAATCACGCGCGCGGATGGGCATCCGTGTAGGCTTTCTTTAGTCGCTCGACTGTGACGTGCGTATAGATTTGGGTCGTCGAAAGACTGGCATGCCCAAGCAACGCCTGAACGCTGCGCAGATCGGCACCGCGATCGAGCATGTGCGTCGCGAAACTATGCCGCAGCTTGTGTGGGCTGATCGAGATCGGAATCGATGTGTGTCGAACATAACGCTTTAAGACGAGCCAGATGGAACGCGGAGATATTCGCTTTCGCGCCTTGTTGATGAATAACGGCCCCGAATGCACGTTCGCCGCAGCGCGATAGCGCGAGATCGCTTCCAGCGCAGGGAAACCCACCGGGCACACTCGCTCCTTGCGGCCCTTGCCGAACACGCGGGCAGATTCGGTGTAGGGATCGACCTCCGCCACATTGAGCGCGGCCAGTTCGCTCAATCGCAGTCCGCTGCTGTAGAACAATTCCATAATCGCGACATCGCGCAGAGGCATCCAAGTCGGTGCAGATTTACTTTTTGATTCGCGTGTTGGAGCGGCAAGAAGCTCTTCAACCTGTTGACGCGTGAGGACCAGGGGAAGCTTCTTTTCGATTTTCGGCAGTTGCACTTCGCGCACAGGATTGCGGCGGAGCCCTTTTCGAGCTGCCAAAAACTGATAAAACGTGCGCAACGCAGAAAATTGCAATCGCACATAGGAACGCGCCTGGCCGCGTTTCGAAATTACAAACAAATAATCCCGAAAATCGTTTCCCTCACATTTTTTCCACGGGGTTTGGTTTTCAGCGCGAAAAGCAGTCAATGCCTGGCGATAAGCCTTCAACGTGCGCGGCGAAGCGTTTCGCTCGTTTGCGAGGTAGCGCAGGAATTCCTCAGCAAGAGGATCCTTTTTGAGGGAAGCACGTGGGGCATCTGTCATGTCGAGCAGAGTCGAGACATCTCTAACTCTTCAAATAACACGTGTGCGGCAGGCAACAGTGAGAGAGTCGTCGACTTCGCTCGGAATGACAAGAGACGAAGCGTTCACTCCGGTTTTTCTACTACGTAACGAAGATCTTCCGCGGTGGCGTGGCCCCGGAATTGACTTTTGAAAATGGGCGGCGGGTTGGTGGATATCAGTTGGTAACCCTTCAAAACGAACTCAGGGTAAATTGAATTACTCGCAGGTTCGTAAACCTTGTCGCCACTAAAATAACCGTAGAGTTTGTATTCGTAATTGTTATCGCTGCCGAAATCGAGGTGCTCGCGGTCCGGGGCGAGTTTTTGCTTTTCATTCAACATCACCAGCTCTGCTGTGCTCCAGGGTTGGCCTGGCCGCCGGACGTAGCCCCAGAACTTGTAATCGGGTTTGTAATAACGCCGTCCGATAAAATAATCCCCGGGCGGTTCAGCCGCGATGGTCTGTGCCATCTCAAGCCTGGCCTGTTGAATTCCCTGGGGAACGGTTTCACAGGCGCTAAACAACGCGACGCCAAGCAAAAGATTGCCAGCGAGCAAAAAGCGAGTGACGCGTCTCATTCCTTCAAGTGCCCATCTTTTATCTCAGTTTTGCGCTCGGCGCAAACCAAGCTAAACAATTGCGCTGATACGACCAGTTCGCTACCTTCCGGGCTATTATGATCGAACTGGAAGTATATGCGCGGGGTTTGCGCGACCTGAACAAAATCCTGGAGCTGGATCTTCAGCTTGAGCCAATTGCCGGCCTTCACTACAAGATCGATACAAACCACGATCTCGTATATTTCGAATTCGACCAACCGACAACGAGCGTGCGTGAGATCCGGGCGATTTTTCTCAAGCTTGGGCTGGAACCTCTCTTCATCGGCGCGATTCCTCCGGAGCTTCGGCCCAGGACAAAAACGGAGCCGCTGGACGTTTCGAAGTAGCGGCGATTCGTTTCGATGACGATGTGAGCGGCGCTTCACGAAGAGAACGACGAATGGCGGTCCTTCAATTGTAGAATACCATTGCGGTTTGCTAACCACTAATTTCCGATCACAGCACCAACGATGGTTCAATTTTTTACCGCTTTGGGGGCACCGCTGCTCTCGTTTTTTCAATATCTGGGCGAAGTCGTGTTGCTGGCAGCCGATACCTTTCGTTCTATTTTCACGCACAAGCTCCGGTGGAAATTATTTCTCAATCAAGTCGTCGAGGTCGGTTTGCTTTCGCAGCTCGTCGTCGTGATCACTGGTGGATTCACTGGTGCGGTCTTCTCGGCACAGACATTTTTCCAATTTAACAAGTTGGGAATGGGCTCCGCCGTGGGAGCGGTGGTTTCAGTTTCGCTATGCCGCGAGCTGGCGCCTGTCTTGACCGCGTTAATGGTGGCTGGACGCGTCGGCGCGGCGATGTCAGCGGAGATCGGCACGATGAAAGTAACAGAGCAAATCGATGCGTTGCGCGCGCTTGCGGTTTATCCGGTTGATTATTTGGTCGTGCCGCGCGCGCTCGCCATGATGGTGTCAATGCCGTTGCTGGTTGCGGAGTGTATATTCGTCGGCATCGTTGCCGGCTATTTCGTTGCGATTTTCATGCTCGACATTAATGGCACTTACTACATGGCAAACATGGTGCGCTGGACACGCAGTCGCGACATCATTATGGGTCTGTCAAAAGCATTTTGTTTTGGGATTCTGATTGTATTCATCAGTTGCCACAAGGGATTGACCGCCCGCGAAGGCGCGGTTGGCGTCGGCCGGGCCACGACTGAGGCGGTGGTAAACGCTTCGCTCGCGGTTCTGATTTGCAATTTTTTCCTCACCATGTTGTTCAACATCATTTACCCGGCCGGATATCAGTAATATTAGGTAGTTGAGAGTTGACAGTTGAGAGTTGAGAGTTTGTGCGCTGCGATGATTGAAGCACCGCCATCTCCCGGGTCCTCCATTAAGCCTCGTTTGGTTTCGAGCAAATCTTCGCCAATGATTGCGGTTCGGGCGTTGGCGAAAAGGATAGGGGAGCAGGAAATTCTGCGTGGCATCGACCTGGAAGTCGCAACTGGCGAAACCCTCGCCATCATTGGACGCAGCGGCGGCGGCAAAAGTGTCTTGCTTAAACATCTGGTAGGATTGATGCAGCCCAGTGAAGGAGAGATTTGGATCCAGGGGCAAAACATTACCGGGATGCGCGAACGCCAGCTCGGGGAAATCCGCAAAAAGATCGGCATCCTCTTCCAAAGCGGCGCACTCTTTGATTCGATGACTGTAGAAGAAAATATCGCCTTTCCATTGCGCGAAGCTGGCGAGCGCGATCCGAAAGTTTTGCGCGCAAAGGTCGCGGAGATGCTCGATGTGATGGAAATGGAAGGGCAGGAAGATAAGATGCCGGAGAGTTTAAGCGGCGGAATGAAGAAGCGCGTGGGCCTTGCGCGTTCGATTATTCGCCGACCTTCCTGTGTATTGTACGACGAGCCCACTTCTGGACTTGATCCCGTAGTTGCGGACAGCATCAATCGATTGATTCGCCGGCTGCAACAACGCTTTGGAATGACCAGCATTGTGGTCACCCATGATATGAAAAATGCGTTCGACGTGGCCGACCGAATTGCTTACTTGCATGAGGGCCGAATTTATTTTCACGGAACTTCGGCCGAACTCCAGCAGTCGACCGATCCGCTGATCCAGGATTTCCTCCTCGGGCGCTCCGAGGGACACCGAGAGACCCGAGTTGAGAGTTAAAGGTTAAAATGTGAGAGTCGAAGACTGATGAATCGGCACGAGCGGGGTTTGGAATTTAAGGTCGGCGTTTTCGTTTTTGTGGGACTGGCGATGTTAGGCGCTCTGGTCGTGCAATTCGGCAGGCTGGGAGAGGGTTTCAAAACTTATTATACCCTCACCGTTCGCTTCAACGACGCCAGCGGGCTCTTGAAAGGCACTGATGTCTTGCTCTCCGGCGCGAGAATTGGAAAGGTCGCCGGGGCTCCGCGGCTGGTTCGCGAAGGTGGTGGTATCGCTGTACCGCTGAAAATTTATGATTACATTAAGATCCCTGAGGGCACCAAATTCACAGTCGGAAGTTCTGGTTTGCTGGGCGATCGATTTGTAAATGTAACGATACCCCCCGGGCAGCCAAAGGGATATCTGCCGCCGAATGCATATATCAGCGGTGCGCGCGAGACCGGCATCGACGATCTCACGCGCGAAGGTGGCGCGCTGGTGAACGATCTCCGCGGAACAGTTCAGAAGGTCGACACGACTATGACCAAGTTGAATCAGGAAACTCTTTCCACCGAGAACATGCAAAACCTGAAGGCCAGCATGGAGCATTTAAACCAGGCTACAAGTTCGCTGGCCGAATCCTCGCAGAAGCTGGACGGAGTGATTAAACAGGCTGGTTCCACAATGGCTTCCGCAAAAGAAGCAGCCGACAATTTGCAGAACGCGATCAATGACACGCGTAAGATCCTTCGCACCGCCACACAGGGAAAAGGCTTGGTGGCAACTCTCCTGAACAACCAACAGTTGGCTACCGATCTGCACGCGCTGATCAGCAATTTGAGAGCGCACGGTGTTTTGTTTTACCGCGATAGCGCTGCGACGACTCAACCGAAACCGCCGGAGCAAACCAAACCAGCTCGCCAGGGCAGGGGACGTTGAGATTTGTCAGAAATGGATTGCGCGAGGCAGTCTGTTTCTGATTAAATCGGATCCAATGATACGGCGATCATTCCTGAAGCATCTTGCAGTGCTCCCGCTTGCCGCAACCGCGGGACCTTCAACTGCGGGCGCAGGCACAGCCAGACTAAAGATCATGATCAAGAGTGCCTGGGGATCGGATGACCCGACCAAAGCCGCATTTCCATTTCTTCACGGCGACGCGCTTTCTGAGGCCGGCCACGAAGTTCAAATCTTTCTCCTCGGAGAAGCGGTGTCTCTCATGCGAAAATCAGTGGCTAATGCAGTCGTTCCTGTTGGATGGCCACCACTGTCTGAAGCTCTGAGTAAGATCGTGGCGAAGAAAATACCAATCTACGCGTGCGGCGCATGCTCGCGCGCGAGGGGGATCACCGAGGCAGATTTAACCGAATACGGCGCAAAGTTCGGTAACCCAAAGATTTTTGTCTCGCTTGTCGAATGGGCAGACAAAATAATCACCGAATAGCCGTCGAGGTTTTTCAACTTCGCTCAAGCAAACCTCGCCGAATATCTTCTTCGCTCGGACCATCGATGCGAACCGCTTTGTCGCGCGATCTCTTACCGCGATCCATTACGACTGCGCGCTGAGGAATGCTCAATTTTTCCGCCAGAAATCTGCGCAAGGCGGCGTTAGCTTTTCCTTCTACCGCCGGCGCCCGCAACTTGATCTTGATAGCGTCGCCATGTTCTCCCACCACCTTATCGATCTTCGCGTTTGGAATGACGTGAACTCGAATCGTCGTCACTGTTCAATTAATATCCTCGTGTTCATTTCCCGATTGACAAGAGAGACTCAATCCCGGCACACAAAATTGTCTTATGGACACCACGAAACTAACAACTGTCATATCATTGCTTGTCGCACTTAGCATTGCCTCGGAGCGGCTCGTCGATATCATCAAGGGACTCGTTCCCTGGCTCAATCAGCAACGACGAAAACCGGCCGAAGAAGGATGGAGGAAAGCCGCCCTTCAGATACTCGCGGTAGTCGCAGGTATAACCACTGCCTGGCTGGCTGGTGGAGCGATTCCAAAAGGCGTCGGCATTCCAGACAACTGGACCGGAACCTTAGCTCTTGGGCTGCTGGCGAGCGGCGGTTCAGGGTTCTGGAATTCAATCCTGACGTACGTGACAAAGGCCAAAGACCTCAAAGCGGCTGAGGCTGAAACCAGGCAGATCGAGGCGCGTACAAAGAGGGCGACTTTGCCGAAGCACGGGCACTAGCGCAGACCCACCGCTTCGCGGACACGTTTCATGACTTGATCGGCGATTTCATTCGCGCGGGCCGCGCCTTTTTCGAGAACGTGATCGATATACGATTTATCGGCCAGGATTTCTTCGCGGCGCTTGCGCATTGGCCCGAAATATTCCCAGAGTTTCTCGAAAAGCTGTTTCTTGAAATCACCGTAGCCGGTTCCGCCTTTTAAAAACTGTTCGCGCATCGTCGCGATTTCATTCTTGGACGCGACGAGCGAGTACAGCTTGAAGATGGTCGATTTCGCCGGGTCTTTCGGCGCTTCGACCGGAGTGGAATCCGTCACAACGCTCATGACGCGTCTGCGCATTTCTTTTTCGTTGCCGAAGATATCGATGTTGTTGCCGTAGCTCTTACTCATCTTCTGGCCATCGATTCCGGGCACAGTTTCTGTCGCAACCTGGATACGTGCTTCCGGTAACTTGAAAATCTCGCCAAATGCCTCGTTCATTTTCACGGCGAGATCGCGCGTGATTTCGATGTGCTGTTTTTGGTCTTTGCCCACTGGCACAACGTCGCTGTCGTAGATCAAAATGTCCGCAGCCATGAGTATCGGGTAACTGAACAACCCGACGGTCGCGGGCAATCCGCGAGCAAGTTTGTCTTTGTATGAATGCGCGCGCTCCAGCAAACCCATCGGCGCCACTGTCGACAGGATCCAGGCAAGCTCGGTGACTTGCGGAACGTCTGAATGCCGGAAAAGGGTGGCGCGCTCGGGATCGAGTCCGCACGCCAGAAAGTCGAGCGCGACGCGCCGGCAGTTCTCACGCAGAGCTGCCGGATTACGCAGGCTGGTGAGCGCATGATAATCGGCAATGAAATAGAGAGCTTCGCCTTCAGCTTGAAGCGCGATAGCCGGCTTCATCATTCCAAAGTAATTGCCGATGTGCAGAACACCGCTGGGTTGTATGCCGGAGAGAATGCGCATTAGGAAGAATAAGATTTCAGATTTTGAGTCGAAAGCTAATCAATCCAAATGACAAATGACGAATGAATGACGAAATTCGAACAATTGCAGGGCGTTTCTGTGAAACGCGGGACAATTCGTTGGCGACTGACACAGACGCCCCACATTTTGCCCGTCGTGCTTCGTCATTACTCTGACTTCGCGCTGGCAAATTGGCGCGCCTGCCCTTAGATAAAGCGCGCCATGGCGGAGAAACGCTCTCAACCTGTTTCGGTCGTAACCGGCGCAGCCGGTTTTCTGGGATCGCATTTGAGCGATCGACTGCTGAAGGAAGGTCATCGGGTCGTCGCCATCGACAATTTGATCACCGGTAACACGGCGAACATCGGGCACCTGGCCGGGAACGAGAACTTCCAGTTCATTAAACATAATGTTTCAAATTTCATTTTTCTGCCGGAACACAAAATCGATTACGTTTTTCACTTCGCTTCCCCGGCCAGTCCGATTGATTACCTCGAACTTCCCATCCCTACATTGAAAGTAGGCGCACTCGGCACGCACAACACGCTGGGCCTCGCCAAGGACAAAAACGCTGTGTTCATTCTTGCGTCGACGTCGGAAGTGTACGGCGATCCCCTCGAACATCCGCAAAAGGAGGATTACTGGGGCAACGTGAATCCAATTGGACCACGCGGCGTGTACGATGAGGCGAAACGTTACGCCGAAGCGATGACGATGGCATACCATCGCTATCATCGCGTGGACACCAGGATCGTGCGCATTTTCAACACATACGGGCCGCGAATGCGGTTGCGTGATGGACGCGTCGTGCCTGCGTTTATCGGGCAGGCGCTGAACGGCCAATCATTAACTGTTTTTGGCGACGGCTCACAAACGCGCTCGTTCTGTTACGTGTCCGATTTGATCGACGGGATTTTCAAGCTGGCCATGAGCGATTTCCACGAGCCTGTTAATCTGGGTAATCCGCGCGAAATGACGATCAAGCAGTTCGCCGACGAGATCATTCGGATCACTGGGACGAAATCGGCGATTGAATACAGGCCGTTACCCGTCGATGACCCGAGAGTGCGTCAGCCGGATATCGCTCGCGCAAAAGAAGTTCTCGGTTGGGAACCGCGCGTGGATTTCGACGAAGGAATCAAGGCGACGATTGAGTACTTCAAGGAGTCGTTAAATCATTAAATGGTTAAAAAGCTACAAGGGCTGCAAATGGGGGACCGAGGTAGCGTTGTAACGTTTTTAACGAATTACGCGGCCTTGGTCCAAAATTTTACTGGCGCTTCTGATTATTTAGACTTGAATTGTGTCATGGTTAAGCGCGCGCTTTGCGTTGCCATGGGTTTGTTCGGCGCGTTGTCGCCGATTGCTGCGCAGCAGGCGCATCATTCGATCCGTCGCGAACGATTGCAGTCTAACAGTGTATTAAATGCCCCTTTATCGCTTAGCCTTTATCGACCGAAAATTTCGAGTGCGACCGATAGTTCGCTTCTACTTCACAATGGCTCGGTGCCCCTTTGGTTGGACGGCATCGATCCAGGCTACGGCTTCACGACCCAGTGGGTCCAAATGGGATTCATGTCGCCGGACATCCTTCCGGCCTCGGCGTTGAGCGCTGCCCCGCCCTCGGCACAAATATCGCGTCCTGGCGGTGTTCATCGTTCGGAAGGCAGGGATCTTGGACCAGATGGAAAGGACATTGGCGACGAGATGATGGAGTCGCCATTGAGCCGGGTCTATTACGGTGGCGAAGTGGGCTTCTTATACGGCCGATGGAGCGGCAAAGGCGGGGGCGATATGTGGGAGACGTATGTCGTGGGCACCGTAGGCAACGACAAATTTCAGATCACCGCCGGCGCGTCGTACGACGAATGGAATGGAAATGGACGCAGCGTCCGCTTCCGCTCGTTCGGGGCTCCAAGATAGGCGCGCCCCTTCTGCATTCGGAAGCGAAGTACCCCGGCACTGCGATGCTGACTTCATCAATGTTCTTGCCTTCGGATTGCACAGCGCAGGCCTTGGCCGATTTCGAGAAACTCGTCATAGAAGGCGGAGCGGTTAAACCCGAGGGTTTGGGACAAAGGATTCGCAACGCCTCTCGCCTGTTGTTCCTACGGACATCAGATGATCAGCTTGTCGGGACAGGCGCTTTAAAACACCCCAGGCCAGCGTACCGTTCGAAGCTGTTCTTCGATGCGGGAGCAACCGTTTCCGCAGACGAATATCCGGTTGAGTTGGGCTGGGTAGTGGTGGCTAAATCGCACCAGGGGCGACGGCTCTCGACTCGTATCGTTGGCGAGTTACTGCCGTTCGCTAAGAACCAGAATATTTTCGCGACGACCAGAGCCGATGATCGCGTCCTGAGTTTCGCCTTCGACTATGGATTTAGAATCAACGGGAAACCATACCCGAGCGGGCGCGGCTACGATCTTGTTCTCTATCTTCGTAATGCGCACGATTACCTGCGGTGAGCTGACGAAAAGCTTTGGTTCGGCTTTCTGAGCCATCACATTCGGGTCCGAAGCCAGGACTGCCATCGGCGAGAATGATAGCCACGGCTCTGCAGATAATTCTTACGTTCAACAAGCCAAATATTCGAACGACGTATCCTGGGGGGGTAAATCTCTGCTCGCCGTAATCAATCGTTATTGCGAAGAGTGTGCCCGGTTGTTTTTGGAACTTCGTTCTGCCGTTTCCGTAGAACAAGGTTGGAAGGACGTGTTTCCTTTCCGCGCGGCGCTTGAGTTTGGAGCCTGGTCGCGCGTCAGGAGGCACGAAAGCCCCAGCGTTATCCATTGCGGCTCGAATATTCTGGACAATTGCCTAACGAGTCACCGCAGAGCGGAAAACAGTTAAAATTCAACGCCACGATATAGTCCATGATCGTTCGGCGATCAGAACGTGGAATGGTCGAATCTTTTGGATTGAAATCGCCGATCCATCCTTCCTACTATGGGCGCATCCCCAGGCGGAAGTTCCTAACTGAGCACACTGGCCCCAAGTCGTTTCAACGGATTAACAGCAATGTCGGCTCGAAAATTCGCCGCGGATAAGTTGTTATGGGAAACGCTGCGACCCTGGAAACGTTCGAGCCCCGAACTGGATCGCATTCAATTCCTGAAGACGCTGCCATTTTTTGACCGACTCTCCAATCGGCAACTCAAGACGGTTTCGGATGTCATGTTCGAACGCAATTATGATACTGACGAAACAGTTTTCGAGGAAGGACAGCCGGGAGCAGCGCTCTTTCTAATTTTAGATGGCAAAATCGCAATCGAAATCTGCGGCGAAACCAGCACAACGCGTCTGGCCGTTTTGGAAAGCGGCGCTTTTTTTGGTGAGATGGCGCTGCTGGATGACAGTCCGCGTTCCGCCAACGCGCGGGCTTTGGAACCGACTCGCACCCTGGCGCTTTATCGGAACGACCTTGACGGATTAATGCATCGGCATGCCCGAACGGCCTGCCAAATTTATCGGTCACTAGCGTCGATGATCGGCGATCGGCTTCGTTCCACTAATGAATTGGTGCAGATGAAAACTCCAGCGGACACGGCCGGCTTGGAATGAGCAACGGTCAGGGCTTCGAAGAGAAAGAGCGAGAACGCAAGGTTCGTCGCAGAATCTTTTATCTCACATTTGCGGCGCTGGCCTTGATCTTGGGAGGGTTCCTGATCTGGAAGTTACGCATTCTTATTCTACCGATCATAGTCGGTGCCTTGATGGCCTTTTTGTTCCGGCCCCTAAAAGAGCGCTTCGAGGTGCGATGGTTGCCTCACCAGGTTCAGGTCCTTTGTTCCTTCGCAGTGATTGGGCTCGTCCTGTTTTTCGCCTTCAATACTTTTCGCAAACACATTCCCGACGAAGAGCAGAAGCTCGAATTCAAAGTCCGTCTGCAATACAAGCTTAACGAAAGGTACCGGCAGTTGGTGGCGAAATCGGAAGGAAAATCAAACGCAGTGGTGGCGCTGCTCGAAAAAGAACTTGGTCCGCTCATGGACAGGGTTAATCACGTGCTTGTGCTTAACCCGGAGGAACGCCATCTGTTCCTGAAATACGCGGCTGGATACAACGGCAAACCTCCCATTCAAAGTAGGTTTGTTGATTACTTTCGAGCGAATCAAACAACCGGGAAATATGTAATTCCTGAAACGACTCCCACTGGTGTGGTGTCGTCCACGGCCCCCGCCGCACCTGCTCCGACTCAACCTCCAGCTGCAGAGGAGGGGGCGAGTTTGGAGAGTAAATTTTCTGCATGGATTTTGGCACCGCTGATCTTTCTTTTCCTCGGTTTCGATAACGGCCAAGTTCGTCGGTTTTTTATCAGCCTGGTGCCGAATCGCTACTTTGAATTGTCGCTTACCGTGCTCGACAGACTCGATGAAGCCATTGGCAGGTATCTACGCGGGACCTTGATAGAATGTTTCCTGGTCGGCCTGACTCTCACGCTTGGATTGATTCTTCTTGGGATCCCGTTGGGCATTGCCGTGGCGATTGGTGTGGTTTCCGGACTTCTGAACGCCGTCCCGTTTCTGGGCACCGTCATCGCTCTGGTGATCGGTGTCGGTTACGCGTTAATCGCGGAGAACGTGACGCCGCTAATTCCCGGTTTGAATCCAAACGACCTGGTGTGGTACGTGCTGATTCTGGTCGTAATCACCCACGTGCTGGACGATGTTGTTTTCCAGCCGTTTGTCCTCGGTAGCGCTGCGAACGTTCATCCACTCGTGGTTATCATCGCGATCATCGGCGGCGCTCTCATCATGGGTTTGTGGGGCATGTTATTTGCAATTCCCGCGGTGGTCGTCGTCAAAACTGCCGTCGCGACCTTGTTTAAAGAGCTGAAAGACTATCGCATAAT
>DASREQ010000061.1:0-70718 GCA_035651975.1 Candidatus Udaeobacter sp. | reverse complement strand
CGCCCATCAGCTATCGACTGTTGTCGCCATGTGAAACGACAGGAGCCACGATCATCATCAGGCCTTGGGGGCCAGTTGGTCGTTTGGGTCGCAGATGCGTTTGTAGCACGGCGGTGGCGCGATTACCCCACTCGTGAAATGGGGTATCCCATCCGAACCAAATTAATGCGCCGAAAACAAGGATTTCGATTAGGAATCGCATACGAAAAGGCAGATTCGCAAAGTGTCGCTGGCGAAAGCAATCTTAATTTTTTGGAAGGCCAACGGCTCCAGTCGAGACCGGCTCTTCCAGCGAACGGTTTCGCGGGAAGAAAAGTTTGCCAGTCTCTGGCCTGTTCATTCAGCGCCCCGTTCAGGCGAAGACAGCCCGCAGGGCAGTGTGGCTACAGGGATCTTTTAATTGCCACTACGGCGCACTATGTCCTTCGACCAGGATCATGTTTGTCCTGGCTGTGCGATGGCGCATTTGGCGCGGTTCGCGATATTCCTCGGAGTTTAGCCATTCCCTGGCTCGCTGCGCAGATTCGAATTCAAGCACTAGCACGCGCGTTGGCTTCGACTCGCCCCCAAGTAATTCCGTTTTGGCTGCGCAGACGACACATTTCCCACTATTGAGGAGTGGATGGGAAGAATGAGATGTGAGACTGGCGCGAAGCAGAATTTTCTGCTAGCCCCTAGGGATGGAAGTTCGCAGCGTTGAAGCTATTGTTCGCGCGCTTAATGAGGCGAATGTGCGGTACCTAATTGTAGGGGGCCTTGCTGTCAACGCGCATGGCTACGAACGTCTGACCCGCGACGTGGATTTGGTGATCAGCCTCGAACCGGAAAATATTGTCCGCGGGTTACGAGCATTACTCGAGCTTGGCTACCGTATGTCGATCCCGATTACGCCACAGGAGTTCGCCGATGCGTCCAATCGGCAAAGGTGGCGGAATGAGAAAAATATGACAGTGATCAGGCTTTGGAGCGATGCGCACCAAAGAACACCCGTTGATGTTTTTGTTTACGAACCATTCGATTTTGCGAAAGAATATGCTACTGCGACGTGGAAGGAGATAAGTGGGGAGCTCAAAACTGCGATCGTCAGGTGTGAAACCCTTATCGCGATGAAACGGTCTGCCGCCCGACCGCAGGACCTCGCTGATGCTGCCGAGCTTGAGGAACTTCAAAGATTGAAGCAGAATTCCAGCAGTGACTAAAGAGGAACTATACGCTCATCCGGGTTGGCAATGGTGCACGTTTGAGGGCGCCAGGAAACAATTGTTGCTAATCGGTCTGCGAACCACATTTCGCGAGAAGTTAGAATGGTTGGAACAAGCTGAAGCGGTCGCCAGGAAATTTAGCGTCGATCAGCAACAATCGCCCAAGCCGGAGAATTGCAGCCAAAGTTAGCAGCTCACCCCGAGCTGCCTTCGACCAGGATCATGTTTGTCCTAGCTGTGCGATGGCGCATTTGGCGCGGTTCGCGATATTCTTCGGAGTTTAGCCATTCCCTGGCTCGCTGCGCAGATTCGAATTCAAGCACTACGACGCGCTTCGGCTTCCAGTCGCCTTCCAGCACTTCCGTTTTGCCTCCACGCACGATGTATTTGCCGCCGTACTTCTCCACAGTCGCACCGGCGAGTTTCTTGTATTCTTCGTACCCAACCGGGTCGACGATGTCGATTTCAACGATGATGTAAGCGGGCACTCGGTTAGTATAGGTTAGTGGCCCGCGCGTTGAAAGCGGCGTCCAGCCGCCGCACTCCAAAGCGCGCTTCGCGCGCGAAAGTCTGTGGTCAGTTGTTCGTGTTCGGTAGTCTGTTGTGAGAACGTCAGTGGCCGTTGTGGCCCCGGTCTTTCGCGGCCAGCTCGGGGATCCTTTTCCGGCGGCGCAGGCGCAGCCAGTTGTTCCAGGTTTTTCGAAGGCTGTCGCGCGGCGTCTGATATTTCTGAGTCAACTCATTGCTCTTTACGATCTGCGCGAGAATCCCTTTTACGGAAAAATCTTCGGTGTTCACGATCGTGTAAGCCGTTCCCACGGCAGCCGCATGGTGAGCGTCGCTGGCCGCGGTCATGGGCAAACCGCGAATCTGTGCATACTTGAAGGCGTAACGGTTATAGCGGCGAAGCGTTGTCGCGGCGTTGAACACTTCGATGGCGTCAACGGGTAGCGTTTCCAGAGTGGAAAAACGGATCCCTGCGCGAAACAAATCATACGGATGGGGAGGAACGGCGAGCCCGCCGCGCTGGTGGATTATGTCGCAGACCTCGCGTGCCGGTTTTCCTTTGAGATAAGGAAGCTCGGCGCCGATGCAGAGAAGATGGCCATCGGCGGTCGTCACTTCCACTCCCGGGAGAACGAGAAAATCGTCCACCGGCATTCCATCCAATCGCATCAAGCCTTTTTCGAGCAGGTAATTGACCGCATCGCAGGTGTTGTGATCGGTGATGGCAATTCCATGCAAACCTTTGGCGCGGGCGGCTGCAATCAAGTCTTCGGGACTGGAGATACCGTCTCCGGAAAAAAAAGAATGTGTATGCAGGTCGATGTTAAACGGCATGGCTAAAGCGCAAGGTTACAAAGTTAAAAAGGGAGAGGGGGCCGAACAAAGGAACTTTGTAACCGCTAAACAAGCTCTTCGATAGCGAAGGCTGGCTCAGTAGCTGCCTCCTCCGGAATACGATTGAATTGGTGATCGTACAAGCGCCGATAGTAGCCGGATTTTTCGAGCAGCTCGGCGTGTGTGCCAATCTCCTTGATGCGGCCGCCGTCCATCACGATGATTTGATCGGCGGATAAGACAGTCGATAACCGATGCGCGATGGCGATTACCGTGCGACCAGCCGCCAGTTTGGCCAGCGCCTTTTGAATCTGTTGTTCCGATTCGGAATCGAGCGATGAAGTGGCTTCATCCAGTAAAAGAATTGGCGCATTTTTCAGCACCGCGCGTGCTATGGCGAGACGCTGCTGCTGGCCGCCGGAAAGAAGGCATCCTTTGTCGCCGATCACTGTTTCGTAACCCTTCGGCTGGGCCATAATAAAATCGTGCGCATAGGCGGCTCGCGCTGCTTCCTGAACTTCTTCCGGAGTGGCATCGAGCCGGCCGAACTGGATATTGCTGAAGATCGTATCATGAAACAGGAACGTCTCTTGAGTGACGAGCCCGATCTGATCGCGCAATGATTTCTGTGTCACCGAGCGCAAATCGCGACCATCAATTTTCACGGACCCGGAAGTCGGGTCGTATAAGCGCAGGATCAGCGAGAGAATGGTGCTTTTGCCTGCGCCGCTGGCGCCAACCAGGGCATGGGTTTTGCCGGGTTCCAGGTGCAAGGTTAGATTGCTAATCGCATCCGTGACCGTGTTGGCATAACGGAATGTCACGTTTTCAAAGTCGATCCGGCCCTGGGACGAACTCAGCACGACGGCGTCCGGGGCATCCGAGACAGAGGGCTGTGAATCGAGAATCGAGAAAATACTGCCAAGAGAGGCGATGGATCGCTGCATGACCAGATGGATCCTGCTGAGCGTTTTGATTGGGTCGTAGAGAATGAAAATCCCTGAGATCAGTCCAAAAAATCTGCCAACGCTCAGGTTCGCGACATAAACGTAGAGTAACGCGAATCCCACCCCGATTGCGGCCATGGTTTCCACCAGCGGCCCCACAGCTTCCAATGAACGGATGATGCGCATCATCTGCGAAAACTGCACCTGATTGCTGCGCTTGAACTCTTTCTCCTGATGCGCTTCACGCGCGAATGACTTGATCACACGAATGCCGGCGAATGTTTCCTGCATCGTCACAACCATCTCGGCCATGCCAGCCTGCTCGTTCTGTACCGCCTTGCGCGCGCGCCGGCCATAAATGCGAAGCGGCAGCAAACACATCGGAAAAAGAACCAGCGTGACCACGGTAAATTTCCAATCCATCACGAGGAGCACACTGATGGCGCCCACAATCGTGATCGGCTGCTTGAAAACGTCGCTGCCAACGGTTGTTAAAGCCGCCTGCACGAGTCGGGTATTGTTCGTAATAACCGACATCAAAAATCCCGAACGCGCCTTGTTAAAGAAGTCCATCGAGTTGCGAACCATCTTACTGAAAAGCTGGCTCCGGATATCAGTCACAACCTTGTTACTCACCCACTGCATGCAGTAGGTGCTTCCGTAGGAACAGAGGCTGCGCGCTGTCATGATCGCCGGAATGGCGAGGCAAATAAGCACAATCGAATTGATTTTTGGGCCCGTGTCGAGAACGCCAAGATTATGGCGCATCGCCATCGGGTTGGGAGCCGCGCCGTGGAAAATCGCGCTTGTTACGCGGGCAATCGCTATCGGGAAAAGCGAGTTGACGAAACCATAGGCAAGACCAAGCGCCAGGCCCGTGATAAAGCGGGCCTTGTACGGCTTAACGTAACTGTAGAGCCGCCGGTAGGGACCGGAGGCTGCACGTAACGTTTGCCAGAATGACTGTTTTTTCTTAGCCGCTTTTGCGCCGCTCATGACGTTCGGGCTGCCGCATGCTGCGACAGCATGAAATCCATAGCACTAATCACTGCTTTCGTCGAGATTTGACTCATTGGGAGGCGCGGCAGGAGCGGGGAAAAATCAGTCACCGGCTCCGGCGTTTTGCCCTGCAGAATGAGTGCGGGACTTTGCCTCGGTCGCCAGTGAAAGGGATTTGTTGGCCCGAACAGGATCACTTGTGGTGTATGTGCCGCGGCCGCGAGATGCATCGGAGCGGAATCGACGGTCACCAGAAGTCGTGCCTCGCCAATTAACGCCGCCAGGGTGAGCAAATCTGTCTTGCCTGAAAGATCGATGATTTTGGTCTTGTTTTTAATCGCCGCAATGTGCGCCTGCTCGTGCTTCGATGCTCCACTCGTCAAAATGAGATCCAGATCATCGTCCTGGCTGAACCGTTCGATCACGTGCGTCCATCGGCCGGCTTCCCAGAGCTTTTCCTGTCGCGCCGAACCGGGATGCAAAACAACATAGGGTTTGCTGAGGTTCCAACTGCGTCGGAGCGCATCGGCTTTTTCGTACGCCGATTGGGGCAACTGCAATTGCAGCGAGGAAGAAACATCCCCGATGCCAACCGGTTTAAGCAAAGCCAGATTGTAATCGATTGTGTGGAGGTCGCGCATCCGGACGTTAACAAAATCAGTGTAAAGCCGGGCGCGGTTTTTGGACTGATCGCGCACCCGGTATGAGACGACGCGTTTCGGAGCTTTGGACAGGAACGCCAGAAATGCAGAGCGATCGTTTCGTGTGAAATCGATGCAGTAATCGAACTTATTCCCTGCGACGGTTAGAAAGGCGGCAATATCACTCAAATTACGTCGCGCCATCAAGATGCGATCGACACCTGAAATCGCTGGGAGCAGGTCAGCGCATTCGCCGGAAACAACCATTGTCATTTCTGCCTCCGGGAAACGTTCGCGCAAAGCCGCTATCGCGGGAGTTGTCAGGATCAGATCGCCGATCCGTTTGAGTTGCAGCAGAAGAATTTTCATCCGGCTTGGTTCCACCCACTACGACGCGACAGGAACGCTACCTGTCGCGCGACAATCACCGTGCCATTCGCATGGCCATTTCGTATGCGCCAAGTAATCGCGTCCGAAAATGGTCCCACGTGAAATTTTCAACTACGCGACGTCTCGCGGCGCTGCCCATTTGCTGCACGATTTCAGGATGTCGGTGCAAATACTGGAGTGCCGCTGCGATCGCGTCGACGTCACCCGGGTTCACGATAATTCCTTCCACGCCGTCGCGTACGACATCGCCTGCTTCGCGCGTGGTGATTTGGGGCAGCGCGCATGCTGCGGCTTCGTACGTCACTTTGGCGCTGCCTTCCCATTGCGACGGAAAAACATGTATGGTGCCCTGATTAAGATAATTCTCCGGGTCGCCCACAAATCCCACAACCCGGATGTTATCGCGCCAGAATTGTTTAAGAAAAGGTTTCGCTTCATCGTGCAGGTGACCAACCAACCACAGCTCCGCGTCAGGCAGATTCACACGATGCCATGCTTCGAGCACGTGTTGAATGCCTTTGCGTTTGATTAAAGCCCCGGAAAAAACGGCGCGAAATTTCGCCGGCCCATCTCCCGGCTTGAATCGTTCCACATCCACACCGCGGGGCAGGTAAAAAAGTTTTTCCTCCGGGAAACCGCGAACGCGAAACGTGTCAGCTGCCTTCTCCGACAAGACAAGCAGCAGGTCAGCCAGCTGGTATTCTTCTATGAAACGTTTTCGGTCTAGCAACAGTCTGGCTTTCCATCTCCCAAGGCCACGGCTCGTGCTTGCCGAATCAGCCGCTTTTGGACGATCGACTTTCTGTTTTCCGCCATCGCGATGCCAGGTTGGAATCTCGACAATCGAAGGGATACCGCGCTGTTTTGCTACTCGTAGCGATCGCAAACAGTCGCCCGACCAGCTATGAAACAAATCGTAACGCCCGGTGGCGAGGTGGCGCGACGCGATCCAATCAAGGTACTTTTTTTTCGCGCCGTAATAGTAGGGTCGATCGAAGAATGAGATAAGGCGCACCGGGTGCCAGCGCAAAGAATGGATCAGCGAAGCGGGAATTTCCCTCTGCCTGTTATCATAAGCGACCGCTTTCCCCAGGAACCCTCCGCGAAAAGATGCACGCAGAGTTTCAAATGCATCTGTGTCCAGACCGGAACCCCCGATGCGGGCGAAAATGGAATAGAGTAAATGCCTGGGCAAAGTACGCACTGCGGCCGGGGCGGAACGCAGGGGTGGAGCGGCGTTTAAGGTTTCACCCGGCATCGGCTTACAACTATTCTGGCGAACGTGAGGCGTGTAAAGAGTTGTGTTGGCGGGCCTACACGGGATTGGAGTTATCTCTTATCCTTCGATAGACAAAGCGTTGGCTAATGACGAAGCACGAATGACGAATGAATTACAAAAAACTCATCCACAGTTCCGTGTCGGTTCGGGCTTTGGCATTCGGTTTTCCGTCGTCATTGGTCATTCGTCATTTGGACTTAGGTTGACCTCGGGAAAACTGAAGTCACCAGACAGACTCAAATTATCATGCCGAAAAATCTCATGATCGTCTTTGTCCGACGCGGATATTCGCCGACGGGCGGCGCGGAGGCGTACTTAAAACGCCTCGCGCGTGGCGTGGCCGATGCCGGACACGACGTGCAACTGGTTGCGACGAATGACTGGCCAGACGCCGAGTGGCCATTTGGATCGATCACGCACTTGCGGGCTAAATCGCCCATCGAATTTGCCAGCGAGGTGGAGCGACTGCGAACTGAATTCCGGTGCGATGTCCTGTTCAGTCTTGAGCGTGTCTGGAGTTGCGACGTTTATCGGGCCGGCGATGGAGTTCATCGCGCCTGGCTGGATCGGAGACAAAAGTTCGAACTGCCTTTAAAACAATTTGTCCGGAGCCTCGGTTCGAAGCATCGCGACCTGTTGCGCCTGGAGCAATCCCTTCTTTCCGGCGGCAACGCCGGGCGCGTGATCGCCGCCTCGCAAATGGTGAAAGACGAAATCGTTAATCTTTATCGCTATCCAGCCGATAAGATCGACATTGTTCGCAACGGAGTTCCACTGGAAAAATTCCGGTTCAATCCGGAGCTTCGCGAAAAGTCACGCGAGCAATTGAATTTAAAGCCGGACGAGACCGCACTGTTGTTTGCGGGCGCCGGGTGGGAACGAAAAGGATTGCTTTTTGCTATCGAGGCAGCGGCGCTTTGCAGGGACCTCAAGATGCGGTTGCTGGTTGCGGGTCGTGGAAATGCAAGGATCTACAAGACGAAAGGCCTTCGCTTTTGGCGCGAAGAGCCGGTGCAATTTCTTGGTGAAGTTGCGGACATGCTGCGTGTTTACGCCGCTGCAGACATCTTTATTTTGCCGACGATTTACGATCCATTTTCCAACGCCTGTCTGGAAGCGCTCGCCTGCGGTTTGCCTGTGATCACTACGCGTTCTAACGGCTTTAGCGAAATTATCGAGAACGGCCTGCATGGATCAATTGTCGACCACGCACCGGACCTCATGAGTTTGCGCGATGCGATTCGATTCTGGTACGATCCGTCGCGTCGCGTTGCAGCGAGATCGACAAACAGCCAGCTCGCGGCGCAGTTCGACATTTCAAAAAACGTCGACGAAACGCTCGCGATTCTGCTCGGCGTGGCCAAGCCGGGTAAATAAAAACCATAAGGCTGCAGCCACGGCCGTGTGGGCCGTCTCCCTGATGTGAGAAAGCCCGCGGACGCAGACCGACCACAGCCCGGTGGCTACAACATTTGTGAAATCCCGCTAAAGCAGAAACGGAATGATGCGTTTTACTCTGCGCTGATAAGCAGCGTATTTGTCTGGAAAATGTTTTAGCATCAAATTTTCTTCGCGTTTGAGTTTCACCCAGAAACTGACAAACAGCAGCAACAAGCCTACAAACCCGCCGAGATAGCCAATAGCGATGGCGGTGCCGGCAAACATGGCAAGCATTCCTGTGTAAATGGGATGACGCACAACACGGTAAGGTCCGCGCTCAATCAGTTCGTGCCCTTCCTTCAACGTGACCACGCCACTCCAGTTCCGGCCGAGTATCACTCTTGCCCAAATAGCAAATAGAAGGCCGCCAACGCACAGGAAGGCGCCGACCCAGACGCTTGAGGCTGTCTGCGGAATGGCGAGCCAATTGAACGGCGCTGGCAAGGTCTTCGATCTGAGTACTAAAAAGTAAGCGATCACCAGCAGTATCCAGTAGCGGGCCCGCTCCGCTCTGCTTTCGCGGTAGATCGTCCGCTTGGTCGAGATGGCTCCCAGTAACCAGACTACTACGAAGAATATCCAGCAGACACGAATAATGCCGAGGGCTGACAACTGTGCGGGGACCCCCATCGTATGGCAGCCGGAGAGGCGCGATCCGTTCGCCTTGCCCTACTCTTGAGATCTGTTCACGTGGCAGTCAGTGCAGCGTCTGTGTCCGGGAAAATCTGGAACACCTGATCGAGCCGCGAGATCTCGAAGATTGAGCGCACGGTTTCCTGCAAACCAGCCAGCAAAAATTTTCCTCCGTAGGCTTCCACCTTTTGCATCGCCTGTATAAGGGCCGCCAGACCCGCGCTATCGATGTAAGTCACCTCCGAAAGATCGATCACCACTCGTTCCGGTTTCTTCTCGATCATTGCGGTGAGCGCCGCCGTGACTACGGGAGAAACGTGGAGATCGATTTCGCCCTTGAGTGGCAAGACGTTTGGCCGGTCTCGATGCGGCTTCGGAGCAGACGGGGAGGCGTTCTTTTTCATTTCAAACCTTCAATCGTCAACCGATCACCATCCGAGCGTATCGATTACTTTTTCCACATCTGAAAGATCATCGATCAGAAAATCCGGCTGATATTCGGCAAGTTGGTCGCGACTCCAGGTGCCGGTCGCCACGGCGACCGTGCGCGCGCCCAAGGCCTTGCCGCAGGCAATATCGCGAGGTGTATCTCCAATCACATCGATCTCCGATGCGGAGAATTCCTGACCGTGCCTCTCCTTTGCGCGCGCCCGGGCGAACGGCCCCAGACGATTGCGGTCTCGATGATCGTCGGCAAACGCCCCAAATTCGAAAAAGTGCCAGACCCCGTAATGCTCGAGCTTCAGTTGCGCTCCGCGCGAGACATTGCCAGTGAGCAGCGCCAGCACAAGATGGGATTGCGATTTAAGGCGCCGAAGCAATTCTAAAACGCCGGGAAGCAGTTTGCCTTTGCGACGCGGTAATTCCGATGAAAGAAAATGGACGTAACTGTCCAGGAACGCGCTTACGTTTTCGTTCGTTGCAGGAATTTTATGTTTGGTCAATATGCTAACGACAATTCCCGAATCGGTCATACCGGCGATTTCGATGTCGTGCAGATCGTCATCGATACCGAAACGCTCCTTGAAAGCCGATTTAAGCGCATGTACGCCCGCGCCACCTGAGTGAATCAACGTCCCATCGATATCGAAAAGGAGGAGGCGCTTTGTTCCTCCTGTCATCCCGAGCGAAGTGGAGGGATCCCGCTGCGTCATCGTCGAATGTGCCACGGGATTCGTCCGACTTACAACCTCGGCGCGTGCATCATGAGCACTGCGATCATGCTCCCGAGAAACACGAGTAGGACAATCGCCAGGCCGATAAAAATTCCATTGCGAAGCGGGTCGCTCTGTTGTTTTTGCCGCCGGAACGGGGAAACATTGGTAAAATCCGGCGGCGCCGCGCTCAATTCAGCCGGTCTCGCATTGATCTCCTCGTGCTGGGGGAGCGGCCGCGATCCGCTTTTGTCCGCTTCGTAGCGGGCTTCGGTCGCACCAAACCGGATTCGATCATCAAAGCTTAACAACGTTTCCGTGACCGGCTTGCCGTTGACGTGCGTCCCATTGGTCGACCCGAGATCTTTCAACCGATAAGTTTCGCCGGCCAACTGCAACTGCGCGTGGCGAGCTGAGACCGAAGGATTATTAATCACGATCGTGTTGTCCGGACTGCGTCCAATCGTGACCAGATCGTCAACAAGTTCATACGTCGTCCCGTTGATAATGAGCTTTGGCATGCCGGCGTTAATCTACCTGAAAATTTCGCGCCCGGTCGAGCGATTCTTTCAGGCAGGAAGCAAGCGAATTGAGCATCATGACTAGCTCGTATTTGACGCTCTAAATCGGTAGCCCAACGCTTGGCTTTGTCTCATTTGGATCGAAACCAACTCGACAATACGTCCATCACGCCAACGTACCTCAGTAGTGCATCATTCGCGCCCAGACGTTGCGTGCTTTTACAGATTCCGAGATGTAAAAGATCCTGGCTAAGGTGCGCTGATCACACCGAGGCGACTCTGGAATTGCAGCCGACAACGCCGCAGATCGTGTTCCTTTCCAGGGTGGCGGGGCCAGGGTGCGGATTCGGCCGAGCCTTGGTATCTAACGCTACGGTTCCGGTCGTTCTTCTGGAATTATCGCGTTACGTGTAATCCGTCCTCGATCATCCCCGGGAGCAGGTTTGCGAAGTATTGGTGTTCGATGACCAGCGCAGGGCCACACCACTGTGAACCATCCTGGACGTGTCGCCTAATCCATTCACTCGCCCGCTGGGTGAGTGGCCTAACGAGCGTAAGAGTGCCCTGTGGCAGAATCCAGATATCGGTTTTGCGCCCGGAGCGGTTCATTGCCTACCGTCTTCTTTTGCAAATGGTGGCTCTGGTTTAATCGGAAATAACGGCCGTAAACCCGCGATTGTGTGCGATAAACACGCAACAGATACGACCAGAAACATTGCTGCAGACTTCACGGCGTTTGCTTTCAACTTCTTTCTCCGGAAATCGGGAAGCAAAGTTCCGGAAGATTCTGGCCAAGGTGAGGTCGATCTCGCGGCTCCCAGTCCGCTCCATTCTCGACTTCACTCGGAATGACAGGCGCGGGGTCGATTGACCGCGTGCGGACGCGCCCGCATAGTGCCCACTTCCATGGGAATTGAGTTCACGCGCAACTTCTGCATCATCGCGCACATCGATCACGGTAAAACGACGTTGTCGGACCGGTTGCTCGAGCGCACGGGGACAATCCAGGAACGGGAAAAGCAGGACCAGCTGCTTGACTCGATGGACCTGGAGCGGGAACGCGGGATCACCATCAAAGCGCATCCCGTGGCGATGCGTTACACCAGCAACTCCGGACAAAACTATCGATTGAACCTGCTCGACACCCCGGGGCACGTCGATTTTAGCTATGAAGTGTCACGTAGCCTTGCTGCATGCGAGGGCGCGGTGTTGGTTGTCGATGCGGCGCAGGGCGTCGAAGCGCAAACGGTGGCGAACGTTCATCTGGCTCACAAACAGGGGCTCACCCTTGTTCCAGTCATCAATAAGATCGATCTGCCGAACGCCGATGTGGCGTCGGTGCATCGCCAGTTGGAAGAAATCCTCGCGATCCCGGCCGACGAAGCGATCGAAGCCAGCGCGAAGATGGGAATCGGGATCGAAGAAATTCTTGAGGCAATCGTGAAACGTATTCCGCCACCGCGACCGCCGGCAGACCAGACGTTGCGCGCGTTGATTTTTGATTCCGTCTTTGACGTGTATCGCGGTGTGGTCGGCTATGTGCGCGTCGTTTCCGGAACAATGGAAGCGAACCACGCCATCACGTTGATGAGTAATAGTGCGCGCTACGAGATCAAGGAAGTTGGGGTCTTTACACCAAAGATGCTTCCACAGGAAAAGCTGAATCCGGGCGATGTCGGTTATTTCATCGCGAACATTAAGACAACCGCCGATATGAAGATCGGCGATACCATAACCGACCAGCGTCATCCCGCGCGCGAAGCGCTTCCAGGTTTTCAGGAAATTCATCCCATGGTTTTCAGTGGAATTTATCCGATCAATACCGGCGACTTCGAACATTTGAAGACAGCAATCGCGAAACTGCGTTTGAATGATGCCGCGTTCATCTATCAACCGGAAAGTTCCGTCGCGCTCGGATTTGGATTTCGCTGCGGATTTCTCGGGCTGCTTCACATGGAGATCATCCAGGAACGGCTCCGGCGCGAGTATAACATGGACATTATCGCAACAAGTCCAAGTGTCGTCTATGAAGTGATCACCATCCGCGGAGAAAAATTGTCGATCGATAACCCTGCTCACCTGCCCAACCCAAGCGTGATCCGGGAAATTCGTGAGCCGATTGTGAAGGCATATGTGCTTTGTCCGAATGAGAATATCGGCGACATCCTGCAATTGATTCTGGAGAAACGTGGACAAATGGAACGCACCGAGTCGCTCGATACGCGCCGGGTAATGCTGCATTGCGAACTACCGTTGAACGAAATTCTCGTCGATTTTAACGACAAGATTAAGAGCATTACGCGCGGCTACGGCTCCATGGATTACGAGCGTTCCGGTTATCGCGCTGCGAAATTGGTAAAACTCGACCTGCTCGTTAATGGGGAGCCGGTCGATGCGTTTTCGACGATTGTGCACAAAGATCGCGCGGAGGCGAGGGGACGCCAACTGGCGGCCAAACTAAAGGAAGTGATCCCGCGGCAACTCTATCAGGTGGCGATTCAGGCGGCGATTGGCGGGAAAATTATTGCGCGTGAGAGCGTTTCGGCGTTGCGAAAAAATGTAACCGCGAAATGCTACGGCGGCGATATTACGCGCAAACGGAAGCTGCTGGAGAAACAAAAGGAAGGAAAGAAACGGATGAAGAGCATCGGGAAGATCAACATTCCTCAGGAGGCTTTCATCGAAGTGCTCAAAACGCAGTGATGCTTGTCATGTCCAGCGAGTCCAGAGATCTCTGGTTATTTCCACTCAAGAAAAAATTAGAGATTCTTCGAGTTCGCTCGGAATGACAGAAGGATAGTCGGTCTCAGCCATGTTTACATCGCGCCAAGCAAAACATAGCCGCCTGCTCCTGCGGCACGCCCGGAAGTATTTGCGCTATAAGGACGACCAGCTCAGCAGTGTGGATCGCGACCAAATCACTGCGAGCATGAACGATCTCCGCGAAGCGTTACGTCAGAGAGATCGCGAGAGAATACACAGTGCAGCCGAGGCGCTGGATAAAACACTTCACAGTCTGACCCCGGTGACATGGGAATCGCATTGGCGAGAGAACTGCGAGGTGATTCTGGTGGCCATCGTTGTGGCAGTAGGCATTCGCTCCTATTTCCTGCAGCCGTTTAAGATTCCGACAGGCTCGATGCAGCCGACCTTGAATGGGATTATCGGTTATCCGAGCACAGCTCCAGCGCCGAACATTCTGCGGCAGATTGGCGAGTTCATCCTTCTGGGTCGCAACTACATCAACGTTGTTTCGCGCGAAGATGATCAGCTTCTTGAGATCCAGCCAAAGAAAATGTTCTTTTTCTTTACCCTTTCACAGCTGATTTGCCAGCGGCAAAAATATCTGGTCTATGCGCCGCCCGAGACGCTCAGTCATGATTTTAATCTTTTCCCGGGCCGCATTTTTCATCGCGGTGAGATCATTGCAAGAGGCGCAATCGATACGGGCGACCAGGTCTTTGTCGATAAGTTTAGTTACAACTTTGTTAAACCGAATCGGAGCGACGTTTTCGTGTTCCGGACGAGTCATATTCTGGGGATTCCCGACCCGAGCCAGTTTTATATCAAGCGGCTGGCCGGGCTGCCTGGCGACACGCTGCGGATCGATCCGCCGTTTCTCTACGTGAACGGCAAAAAAGCAGAGGGCTGTGGCTTTGCCCGAGTCATGTCAATGAAGCCTCCCTACCGCGGCTATGCGCCGGGCCGCGAATATCTGTCGAAACCGGACCGTACATTCACTGTACCATGGGATGGCTACTTCGCCTTGGGTGACAACAGTTACAACAGCTATGATAGCCGCTATTGGGGAGCAGTGCCTGAAGCAAACCTGGTTGGACGTGGTTTGCTGGTTTATTGGCCGTTCGCCCGGCATTGGGGGCTCATCCGTTAGATGATCTTACAACTGGTAGGGACGGATCGCCTAGCCGTCCGTTCACGCTCGGCCCGCCCGGCCGTCGCGCCCTGCCAAAACATTATTTGTTAACATGTGGCGACACTTGCCGCAGCTGTATCCACTGCTTGGACTTTGTGGTGGCTACGCGATTGTGATGATCTTCAGTCCGGTGCGGAATGCGCTGGGCGACGGTTTTCGTTGCATCCGGCGCTATAAACGCATCTGGATTACCTTTTCACTACTTGGGCTTGGCTATTTCCTGTTTCAGTTTGTCACTTTCACTCCGATTCGAAGCTGGGCCGACCTCGATTTAAACCAGATCATCTCATTGCCGCACTGGTATTGGCCGAGATTCGTGGACGTATGGCGCGACACGCCGCTGCCGGCTCTGGAGGGAGTGGCGGGCATTTTCGATAACGCCACGACAACTTATCCGCTCTCTGTCTTGGCGGCGATGTTCATGCTGGCTAACTGGCGTGGACTACACGGCGCATTGTTTCGAGCATTGTGGAAGCGTTATCGTTTCTGGGGTCATCTTACCTATTTGATTCTGTTGCTCAGCGCGCTCGCGTCCCTTTTGAAGCCAATTGTGTTCTGGCGATTGCCAGAGTGGAATGGCCTGGTCTCAGCCGCCGGGCTCCTGCGGATCTCGGCCACAGTCGATGCGACCGCGTTCGTTTTTGAATATCTCCTGGGAGTCTACATCCAGGTGTATCTCATTACGGTCTGCCTGGCATGGATAAAGGGCGTGAGCTTCGAAGAAGGAGAACTCTTTCGCTTTGCCATGCGCCGTTTCAGTTATGTCCTGGAATGGGCTGGAATTGTCGTTGCGGTAAGCATGCTGATTGTCCGGTTGCCTTTGCTGCTCGCTTATTTCACGAACATTCCCGGCGTCCTGGATTATCTGCCAATTGCCAGGGTGCTGATGAGTATTTTGATTATCGCCTTCTGCTCGGTCCAAATCTCGCTGGCTCTCCATAATGAGACGGTCATCGAAGCCATGCGGGCCCATGGCCTGTTCATCCGAAAAAACGCCGTTAGGCTTGGATGGTTTTTGGTTATCTGCGGCGTCCATTTTTTCTTAATTATGGTCTGCGACGCCATAGTACGCGGCGCAATTGCTGATCGATTAGGCGCACTGTTCCTTTGGAAATTGAGTTTCGCCTTTCTTCGGGGAGTAATCACCGGCTGGCTCCTGGCTTCGTGGGTCTGTTTATTTCGCCAGTGCGAAACCGGCCGCATTAGCGTTGAGAAATGGATTCAGTATTAGAGAACCAGCCTTCAGAAGGCCAACCGTGAATGCGGCGACCATTACGCGTCAGAGCAAATCGAATCTCGCGCTCGCGTTTGTTTCCCTGGGGCGCGAGCGAAAACGCGACATCACTGTCTTCTACGCGTTCTGCCGTGTCATCGACGATATCGCGGATTCCCCAGAGCTAAACGTGGTAGAAAAGCAAGTACGTCTGGCAAAATGGCGTCGGATGCTTCATGCCCGGGCCCAGGACGAGCCGCTTCTTGCTCGCGACGTAAGACAGTTAATTGCCAAATATTCGCTCCCGATCGACATGCTGGAGGAAATCATCGCCGGCGTAGAAATGGATCTGAGTGCGCTGCGATATCTCACTTTCGAAGACCTCCGGATTTATTGCTATCGCGTCGCCAGCGCGGTCGGTCTGGTAAGCATCGAGATTTTTGGTTATCGGAACCAGCGCTGTAAACAATACGCAATCGAGTTGGGGCTGGCTTTGCAAATGACCAACATCATCCGTGACGTTGGGAAGGACATGCAGAATGGCCGGGTTTATCTTCCACAGGAAGATCTGGCGCGGTTCCACTACTCTGAGATGGAGCTAATGCAGGGCCATTACAACGAGCGTTTTGTCGAGCTGATGGGGTTCCAGGCACAGCGGGCCCGTCAGTTCTTCGCCAGAGCAGCCGCGGCTCTGCCCGCTGAAGACCGGAGAGCCATGACGCCAGCGGAAATCATGGGCTCGGTTTACCGCGGTTTGCTCCGGCGAATTGAGCTGGACAAGTTCCGGGTGTTTGAAAAAGATTACCAGTTGAGCAAAATGGAGAAGGCAGGTCGGATCGCCGGGCAACTTTTCAAATCTTTTTTGAATGCGCCGCGGCGTGCGTCCGTCTGACTCCCCGTTTGCGAAACCTAACTTGCGAAATATGAAAGCAAATTCACTGAAAATTCTGTCAGCAGTTGCAACTGGGCTGTTTGTATTGAGCACCACCCTTTATGGTCAAATGTCTGGCAGGGATGCGACTGATTCCCGAACGACGCACCCTGTCATGACGGCCACAGGGATCACCAAAGCAGACGCCGATAAGAAATACCCGCCACGCGGCGGCCACTATCCGCTCGGGAACCGTAACCCGTCTTATCCTTCGGGAGTTGTATCAAGCCCTTATCCGCCATATCAACAGTATGACTGCTCGAAGATTTCGCATGGCGGCCTGGTCTTGGACATACGGGCAAAGCACGTATTTGTGTATCCCTAGCACCGTTTCGGCCGGATAGACGGCTCACTTGGATCACGACCGCAACATCCGTAGCGGTGTGTAGTTTAATGCGGCAAACAGGGTTTCCATCATGAAAAGGGAAATTGTCGTAATCACGTCGGGTATCATTCTCTGTATTCTCACTTCATGCGACACTCCGGTTGGTCAGGGTGCCGCGTGGGGCGCGGCGACTGGGGCGATCATCGGCGGTGCGGCAACCGGGCATGTTCGGGCGGCATCAATTGGCGCGGCCGCAGGAGCAGCTGCCGGCGCGTTAACCGGTGCGATTGTCGAGGAGAATCAAGCCGCGCGCTATGGCCCGCCACCGCCCGGTGGCTTTCCATATGCCCGCTGGGCCGGGACACCAGGTTTTTATTACAGTCCTTACACGGGACGCGTCTATGACCTTCGGGGCGTTCCGCCGGGTGGACTTACGCGTGACGTAGATACCGGCCGGCTTTTCCGTAAACCGTAACGGACTGCAAAGATAGGATCAGCGCGCTTGCGCTTGGAGCGCATCCACCAGCGCTCTCGCTTCATCGGTCATCTTCAACAATTCCGGCCACGAGCGGTGGTAATTTTCGCCGGGCAATTTGCGGGTGGCGTCAAACCCCATATGTGAGCCGATGTTTTGTTCGCTCGGGGCGTGGTCGAGCGAATCGCTTGGATTTTTGATAACGGTGGTGTCGCGTGCGGGGTCGGTGTTAGCGCACAGACGGAAGAGCACTTCGCTTGTATTGTGCACATCGCAATCTTCGTCCACGGCCACGATATATTTGCTGAACATCATCTGACCCATGCCCCACAGGCCGTGCATCACCTTGAATGCCTGGTAAGGATACTGTTTCCGGATGCTGACGAAGACCAGATTATGAAATACGCCTTCGGGCGGCAGCGTCATATCTACGATTTCGGGAAAATTCATTTTGAATACCGGCAGAAAGATGCGCACGCACGCGTCTCCGATGTAATAGTCCTCCATCGGCGGGATACCGACGATCGTTGTTGGATAAACTGCGTCACGCCGATGCGTGATCGCCGTTAAATGAAATACGGGGTAATCCTCGATGGCAGTGTAGTAGCCCGTGTGATCGCCAAATGGTCCCTCGGGGCGCAGCTCGCCAGGTTGGACATATCCTTCCAGAACAAAATCAACGTCCGCTGGTACCTCGAGGTCGATACTCTTACATCGAACGAGCTCAATTGATTTTCTTCGCAGAAAACCGGCGAACAGAAGCTCGTCCAAGCCGTCCGGCAGCGGTGCGGTTGCCGCGAAGGTATATACGGGATCGCCACCCAGTGTAACCGCAACCGGCATGCGCTCCCCGCGCTCGTAATATCGCCTGCCGTGACGCGCGCCTACTTTGTGAAGCTGCCAATGCATTCCGGTTGTGTGTCTGTCGTAGACTTGCATCCGGTAGAGGCCGACGTTGCGGGCACCGGTTTCGGGATCGCCCGTGTGCACATTTGCCAGCGTGATGAAACGTCCGCCGTCTTTGGGCCAGCATTTGAGTATCGGCAGATTGTCGAGGGAAAAGTTGTCTCCATTTTCCATGCGATGCACCACTTCCTGGCATGGCGCATCGCGCACGGATTTCGGGCGCGCATGTAGCAGATGAATTCCCTGCTTGAGCAAATTCCAGCCTTGGCGAAGGTCGGTCGGCGGTTTTGCCTTTAGAATAAGCTGAATTTCGCGGGCGACATCTTCGATGTCTGCGACCTGTAACGCCATTGCCATTCGACGGCGCGATCCCATCGTATTGATTGCAACGGGAAAATCTGATTTCTTTCCATCGACTAACGGCTGTTCGAACAGAAGAGCTTTTCCACCTTCAGCCGATTTCATTTCACGATCAGCCCATTCGGCGATGAGCAGATCGGTATCGACGGGAATCGCAACTCGCTTCAGTTCGCCTGCTTTTTCAAGATCGTCGAGGAAACTGCGAAATGAGCGGTAAGCCATTGCGAAGACGTGCCGCTAAACTCATTCGTTTGGCTACGGAATGCGAACGAAATTGTTTAGAAGCCTTTATGGCGGCGGTGATGGTAAATGGCGGAAGAAAACAACTCTGCCGTTGGCGAAAGTGACTCCTTTGGATGGATAAGGGAATTTGGGGGGGATGTATGACCAGTCGAATGGCCCGTAATAGAACGGCACGCCGTAGGTGGGAGGTGTTTGGTAACGCAGATAGACCCACGTTTCGGTGGGACGACCACGCCCGTAACCCGGGATTTTTTGCTCTGGTGCACCCCAGGCCAACCACACCGCATCCATGTTCATACCCAAACGAATCTGCCCCTGACTTACCAGCGCTTGATCGCGCGGAGAGAGACTCTGATAGATTCCCGGATTTTGTGAGATGCGCGTTCCGGGCGTGCCGCAACTGGCAAAAAACAACGCGGCGACGGCTATCCCGAATATCCGGCATTTCAATCCGCTCGCTTGTTCATGAACCTTGATAAAATTTAGAAAATACGAGTAAGCCATAGATTAGCCCTGGCACGGTACTGATTTGTTCGATGGTGGAAATGCCAGAGCTCTTTTGATCCTTTCTAATTCGGCGCCAGGTACTGGAAGGACATAACTCTGCTGCCGGCGAAAGTGACGATCTTACCAGGATACGGGACACTCGGGGGGATGTACGACCAATAGAACGGGTCGTAGAAAGGGCTTCCGAAAAACACGAATGTCCGGCCGCCATGGTGATGCATATTTCCGCCCGCGACTCCGACCCCAGCGTGTCCCCCCGCGCCACCCATTCTAGTATATCCCAAGCTATAACTTGGCGCGGAACCATTAGAAGCCCAGGGACGCCATGGCCCAGGGCCGTAGTACGGATAGTATGGATAGGTCGCGTAATAAATATAAATCCAGGTTTCCGTCGCCCGGCCCGCCATGTTGCCCAAAATTTTTTGATCAGGCGAACCCCACGCGAGCCAAACCGCATTTCGCGACATCCCGTAGCGAATCTGCCCCTGGCTTACCAGTGCCTGGTCTCCGGGCGAAAGACTTTGGTAAAGATCAGGATGGTCGGAAATTCGTGTCTGAGGCGTTGAACAGCCGCTGAGTAGCAAGACGCCGGCGGCTGATGCGCCAAGGAAAAATCGACGCCTCATCATGCGGGAAAAATCATAACGCCACAGAATTGCGAGTCAAACCATGCGGTTTCTTGATTCAACACAACCTGCCGGTAACGTTCCGCTGCATGCAAGATCGCTACGGTCATCGCATTTCTTACCTGCGCGTGTCGATCACTGATCGTTGCAATGAGCGTTGCACCTATTGTATGCCGCAAGAATTGCAGGAGTGGTTGCCGCGTGAGGAAATCCTGACTTTCGAAGAAACGCTGCGGCTTATTCGAATTGCTGCCGAGTTGGGCGTTTCGAAAGTGCGCATTACCGGTGGCGAGCCACTAACGCGCCGCGACGTCGTCGACTTTATCAGGCGAATCCCTGCAATCCCTGGCATTAAAAGCATCGGTCTTTCCACGAACGGGACGTTGCTCGCACGTGAAATCGTCCCGGGCAAACTGATGGCCAGCGCTTTGCGCGCAGCTGGCGTGGGATCGGTTAATGTTTCACTCGATACGCTGGATCGAGAGCTCTATTCGCAGATTACCGGCCGCGATTTTCACGAGCAGGTTCTCCGGGGGATCGATGCAGCTATCGCCGCGGGTTTCGAGCAGATCAAACTGAACACCGTGCTGATGCGCGGCCGAAATGAGGATCAACTGACTCCGTTGATAGAATTCGCAGCGCAACGGGATTTGGTCATTCGGTTTATCGAGATGATGCCCGTAAGCACAACAGAGGTGCTCGACGATAACAACTTCATGCCAGTGCGTGAGGCGAAGAGGATAATCGAATCGCGTTATGGATCTTTGATTCCCGAAGCTGAGTTTCGGACAAACGGCCCGGCCACATATTACCTAATCCCCGGGCGTCAACAGCGAATAGGCTTTATCGGGGCAATGACCAACCTCCATTTCTGTGAAAGCTGTAACAAACTTCGCCTTACGTGTGACGGCAAATTGCGGCCGTGCCTGGGCAGCTACCTGGAGTTTGATATCATGAAACCGCTGCGAACCGGCGCCAGCGATGCTGAGCTAAAACAATTCTTTTTGGAGGTGGTCGAACGAAAACCGCAGCAGCACGACTTTCGGAATAACTATCAGCCAAATCGGAGGATGATCGCCATCGGCGGCTAAGGAATGCAGCAACTCACTCACATTGGCGCTGATGGCCGCGCGCAGATGGTTGATGTATCCGCCAAACCGATGAGTAAGAGAAGAGCGGTTGCCAGTGGAAAGATTCAGCTCAAGCAGGCAACACTTGAGCTGATTGCAAAGGATCAAATCGCAAAAGGGAATGTTTTCGCAACTGCGCGAATCGCCGGTATTCAAGCGGCAAAACAAACTGCGCACTTGATTCCACTCTGCCACACTCTGCCGCTGGGTGACGTTAAAATCGACATTGTGACGTCGCATGAAGGGGCAGAGGTGAAATGCATCGCGCAAACCATCGCGCAAACCGGCGTGGAAATGGAAGCACTCGTTGGCGTCACCATCGCGTTGCTTACAATTTATGATATGTGCAAGGCCCTCGATAAAGAGATGCAGATTTCCGATGTGCGTTTGATCGGGAAGACAAAAAGCGCTGTCCCGGCGGTCTATCACCACCGGAGCAAAAAATTACGGCGCTCATAGAGACGCCGCTACAAATATGCAAATAACGGTTGGCATTATCACGATCTCGGATCGCGCCAGCGCAGGCGATTATGAAGATCTTGGCGGACCTGCGCTGAGAGAGGTCGCGCAAAAGGCAGGATGGCAGGTCCTGTCGGAAGCAATTGTTCCCGATGACGCCGAACGAATTCAGCAAACGGTCCGCTCGTTTTCGCAGCAAGGCTGCGGCTTAATTCTGGCGACAGGCGGAACAGGCGTCGGACAGCGGGACGTTACGCCGGAAGCGATTCGCGCAATTATGCGTGTGGAGTTGCCCGGCTTTGGAGAGGTGATGCGCGCGGAATCCATGAAGATCACTCCCAACTCAATTCTTTCGCGGAGTCTGGCGGCGATTGTCGATCTTTCGCTCGTTATCGCGCTTCCGGGAAAGCCGAACGGGGCTGTCGAGTGTCTTGGATTTGTCCAGGGAGCGATTCCGCATGGAGTCGCGCTGGCGCAACGAGTGCCTACTTCGTGCTGATGCCTGTAGCCGTCGCCCTCTGGACGACGCCAGAGAGTATGTGAGATCGGCGATAACACGCGCTTCGCACAGCGAAGCGGCTACAGTTTAGTCCGGCCAAATCAGCAACCGCATCAGTTGCCTGCCGTAATCGGTGAGATGCGCATTTGCGCCGTGACCGGAAACCATGTCCCGGGTAAGATAAGAATAATTCACGGGCCGGTTTTTGACATAACTCAGTTCAGGTTGCGTGACGCTCTTATCGCTGGGTTCTATTCTTAGCGGCACGCCGGACTTTGCGAATGAGACTTCCCAGGAGGATTTCTCGTTCCGACCGCTCGTAGTGAGCATCCAAGGATAGAATTTTGGCAACTCGAAATGCCGCGATTTGGGAAGAGTCACTTTGTAGAATGTCTCTTCGCGACTCAGGAATTCGGGAATGGTCAGCGAGGGATTTTTGCGTAGTGCGAGATACAGCCGCGCAATATCGAGCCCGATTAGATTCATACCATTGTAAATCCCGTTGTGATTGGGATCATTTCTAAAGAATGTGTTGTACCAGGCCTCGAATTGATCACTAAGCATCAAGTTCAATTCCAAATGGAGATGCGCGCGTTCCCGGTTTAGACCCGTTCCGGTGTAACCCATCACGGCAATCTGCTGGCCGCGTTTGACCGGCTCGCCTGACCGGACTGTGATCGAGCTCAGATGTCCATACAGGCTATAGTAATCTGAGCCGTTCCAATGATGTTCAACGACGATGTATTTTCCGTAGTTCGAGTAGCCGGGCACGGAGTTAACGTGCACCACCTTCCCATCTGCGATGGCGCGTACTTCATCGAGCGGTTCGCCGTGAGCGTCGCGGTGCAAAGGGCGAATATCGATCCCTTCATGAAAACGGGTGTAAACGACGCCACCTGCGGTGTCCGTTGGATCGCGCACAAAACCGTATTGGCCGCCTTCCCATGGCGTTGATTTCACGCCCTTGTAATTGCGTTCGATGTGCTGGTAGAACGCGGCGCCGCCGCCTGAAAACAGGGCATCATTGTCGGTCGGCAAAATGAGATCGAGAGTCTGATTTTGCGCGAGAATGGGAAAATTTGAAAACGCGAACAGCACAAATCCAAGCATAATCGCGCGCGACTGGCAGCTCCGGTTCCGGGGAGCACAGGCCGCTGGCCTGCGATATTCGGCAGCTCGACCGCGGGTCCTCGGGAAGTTGCCGCGAACTACAGGTCCGCCAGAGCGAATCCGTCCTGTGGCGGACTGGCAGCCTGTGCTCCCCAGAGACAGATCGTGCGGCGTTGCCATTTTCCAGTTACCGCTTCCGTTGTCCGATCATCCGCCAGTCTTTTTTCATTAATTCGATATCCGCCGAAGTTAGCCCGGAAGGAATGTAGATTTTTCCGTCGGAAACACGCTTGTCGATTTGGAGTTCGGTGATTAGCCGGCCATTGATGAACACGAAAAGCAAGCTGCCGCGGCGCTCAACGCTTAAAGTATCGAGCACGACTCGCCCGTGCTCGTCGAGTTGAAATAGCGCGCCATACGTTCCGTTCGCAGCGGGATACGGAAAAAACGCCATGACGTCGTGCTCCGAAATCCACGGCATTTTTTCGATTGTCACAGTTTTTCCGGAGACCTGCGTGCGAACAGACGCCGCGAATACCTCCGTGTCCCGAGGGTTTGCTTGTGCGTGCACCCGGAACGTGCAATGTCGTTGTTTCGCCACGCCTTCGGCCATGGCGAAAACCAGGCAAAACGCGAATGCACAAAGAGTTTTCATCTAGATTGGATAAAGGGTTTGACAGGGTTTTTGCAACCTCGAAAGCTTTCGAGGTCTGGTTAAACCGCCCATGAAGCGACGAGCAATTTTGCAGATTCTGATAATTTGCGTTGTCGGGAGCCTGTTTGCTCAGGACGCCGTGCCGACGTCCACGCCCGGGCGCCGACGCGGTTGGCTAAGTCGCCTCCTCCATCCATTTTCTCCCGACGCAGTTCCCCAATACAAGGATGCCAGACTTCGCGGGCTTACGGTTGACCTGCAAATCACACCGCAGACCATCAAGCTGTCTGAAGTCCGCCAGCTTGGGATAAAATTGACACTGGCAAACGTATCCAAGCGCCCTGTGACGCTCGATTTTCCGACCAACCAGCGGATTGAAATTTATCTGATGAATTCCGAAGGAAATATCCTCACGAAATGGTCCGACAACCACGCTATCGCGGAGAAACCCGCCACGATTTTGATTAATCCGCAGGAGCGGATTGAGTACAATGAAACAATCGCGACGCGCGACCTGACGCCGAACAAGGTCTTTATCGCCGAGGTCTTTTTCCCTCAGTACCCAGAGTTGCGTGTCCGGCAAAAATTCCTGGCTGTGCCGTGAACGGTTGATCGATCTTGATGGCTGATAGTTGATAATTGATGGAGCCCAGTCGTGTCCGCCGATCAACTTTCAACTACGAACTACCAACTTTTCTCCGATTACCACACTCATCCACAGGGACATCGGGTGCAGCGTTACACGGCGGCATTGCTCCAGCCCTGGGCGGATTCTGCGCGTAAGATCGGTTTAACCGACATCGCTTTTACCGATCACGATCGTTATCATGCCGGAATCGATTTCGATGAAATCGATCATTTGCGGGAGAGAAATCCCGATCTGAGAATCCGCGCTGGCATCGAGCTCGACAATGATCCCATTCACTCGGCGGCCGGCCGAAAATGGATTGAGAAGCATCGGGACAAACTCGATTTTGTCCTGGGCTCCGTGCACTTCCTTGATCGCGACGATCAAATGTTCGACAGCGTGCCAGATGGCGCGGCGCAGTTCGAAGGTCGCGACCTCGATGCGATTTACGCCGATTATTTTCGCCGTGTTCGCGAAACGGCGGCAACGGGATTAGTCGACTGCCTTGCGCATCTCGATCTTATCAAGATTCATGGTCATCGGCCGGGCGCCGAAATCGGAGCAATCGTCAACGAAACGCTGGACTTTATTCGCGCGCGGAACCTCGCGATCGAACTTTCCACTGCTGGGTGGCGCAAGCCGGTGAACGAACTTTATCCATGCGATCGGGTCATCGAGCTCGCAATTAAGAAGGGCATTCCTTTTACGATTGCCTCCGACGCGCACTCGCATGCGCAGCTGGGTGACAATTACCCAAGGCTGGCGCAAAAGCTGGCCGGTTTTGGGATTCGCCAGATCTGCATCTTTGAAAACCATCGACCGGTTGTGCGCGCTGTTTATGCCGGTCCACTGCTATAACTGAAGATCGAGCTGCGCCCGTCTCTGCGTTGAGATGGCTTGTTCTGTTTCCGAAGGCAGTAACATCTTAAGTCCCAAACGTTGAGCGAGGCGCTGGCAGGTTTCAGGAGCAAACCCTTCGAAATGATTGCCAACGAATGCCCAGACATTGCGCACCTCGGAAAGATGCCGGTCAATCTTAAGCGACCAGCTTTCAAGCGCGGCTTCGCGTTTCCACAGCAACTTTTGGTAACGATGGACGTGCCCGCCATCGACATCGTATTTGGTTGCGTAATCGCCAAGCAGACGCAGATAGAGAAAATCAGATGTGCGCGGCAGGAATTCGAAAGGCGCAAGATTTCGTTCGTTAAGGGGAGTGGTATCCGCCCACACCCAGCAGATGCGATGCTTTTCCAAAAGCCGGATGAACTGTGGCCGATGCCATCCGGCGTGACGAAATTCAACGGCGAAGCGGAAATCTCTTGGCAGTTGGCCGAGAAAAGCGCGCAGCGCCAGCTTGCCATCCTTTGGCCCGAAAGAAGGCGGAAGCTGGATCAGGATAACACCCAGTTTTGCTCCCAGCGGTTCAATGGCGCGGAGAAATGAATTCAGCTCGTCGGTGCAATCTTGCAGCCGGGAGGTGTGTGTGATCTGACGGGGAAGTTTACAAGTGAAGCGGAAGTCGTTGGGGGTCATCTGGATCCAACGCCGAACACTATTTTCGGGCGGAACAGCATGAAAAGTGGAATCCACTTCAACTGCTGTGAAATAGTTTGCGTAAAATTCCAGCCAGTGGGCTTCTGGTAAATCCGTCGGATAAAAAGAGCCACGCCAGTCTTCAAAGCTCCACGCGCACGAGCCGATGCGTATCTTCTGCTGATCAGTTAGATTCAAAACGAGATTGCAACGTTAGCCAGTCTTCCGCCCCTAGAAAAGGCTGCACTTCTGGAAATGTGTTGAACATTCCACGGTGCGCCGGGGGCTTCCGAAACTTGACTGAGCGCATAAGTCAACTACCCTGCCACACCCATGCAAATCGCTATTCGTGTGATTCTGGTTTTCGCGGTTGCCGCATTTCTTTTTCCCGAATCCGGCAGCGCCTCTGTTGTCTTCAAGCCGGGTAAAAAACCACAGTACGTAGGTCCGGACGGCCTCGGAGAAGAACTAAGCGGCGATGCAGTGGACCTGTTCCAGACTGGCCAGGCTGCCGAAAAAGAAGGCAATTATAAGCGCGCGGTCAGAGCTTACAAGACTCTGGTTAAACGCCATCCCAAAGACAAGGTGGCCCCGGAAGCGCTCTATCGTGCCGCGCAATTACAGGAACAAGAGCACAACTACTTGCCGGCGGCGGAGTCATTTTCCCAGTTAGTAGAGAAATATCCCGGCAGTCCGCATTTCGACGAAGCCATCGAGGCGCAGTTCCGAATCGGCGAAATTTATCTTAACGGAAAGAAGTTGAAGTTCCTCGGCATTCCGATTGCCTCGGCACTGGATCGTGCGGTGACTGTTTTCGCTAACGTGGTCCGGACCGCGCCGTACGGAAAATATACTGCACGCGCGCAGTTTGACATTGGTCTTGCGCGCGAGAAGCAAGGCGCCAACGATGCGGCCATTCAAGCTTACCAGGCTGTTGTGGACAAGTTTCCAGACGAACCTATCGCCGTGGATGCGCAATACCAAATCGGCTACATTTGGTTTAACGCGGCGCAATTGGGCACAAAGGACGCTGCTGCTGCAGCGAACGCCAAGACCGCGTTTGAAGATTTCCTCTTCCACTATCCTAAGAGTGAGAAAGCAGCACAGGCGCGTGCTAATCTGGAAATTCTCGAGCACAAGCAGACGGCAAACTCGTACAAGGTCGCGAAATTTTACGACAAGCAGAAATATTATCGTGCCGCGGTGATTTACTACAACGAAGTGATTCGCCAGCAGCCGGGTTCTCAGGAAAGCAACGAGGCGAAGAAACGGATCGATCAGCTGCGGGCAAAGTTTGGAGATGCGGCGCTTCAACCGGCGCTTCCTGTGCAACAGGCCAGCAAGAAAAAGAGTGATACGCACGGCGCGCGAACGGCGGAAAGCGGATCGGCGAAACCCGGGCCAGCAAACAACGAGGTGCCGTTGCCGGCGTCGGGGAGCGATAGTTCGCTACCGCCACCAGCTTCGCTTGCCCCGGATACGACCACTGCGCCAGATCCTTTACTCGCACCGCCGGGCACAAGCACGAGCTCCGGTACATCGCCGGCTTCCGAACCATCGGCCTCTCCCGGAGCGTCCGCCTCACCGGCGCCTTGAAAGCTTTATTTGCCACCCTCTTCTGCTTCGCCTTGGGTGGTTGCCTTGGCTATCACATCGGTCCAGTAAAGCCATATTATCTGCGCGATGTTCAGACCATCGCGGTACCCACTTTCAAGAATCGCACGCTCGTTCCTCGGATCGAAGTGTTGGTTACCGATACTGTGATCAAGCAGTTACAACAAGATGGGACGTTCCGAATTACCAATGGAGATAAAGCAGACGCTACCTTAACGGGTGAGATAGAGCGCATCACACGGGCACCGGCGCGTTCGGTGCGTGGCAACGTGCTTGCGACGACGGAATTTGCGCTTTGGCTGGTGGTAAAGTACTCACTGACTGGACGCGACGGCAAACAATTGGTACCGCCGAACGATGCGATCGGAACGACCACCTTCTTTGTGAGCAGCGACGTGACGAGTGATGAGCGTCAGGCGTTGCCCCTTGCCACTGAGGATCTCGCCAGCCGGCTGGTTACCCAAATAAGCGAGGGTTGGTGATGAGTAATGAAAGGTGAAGAAAAGCTTTGGACCATCCTCAACGACAAACTCGATACGTTGCGCGCTACAAACCAGTTGCCCCAGGCGATTCGGGTTGCCGAAACAGCGCTTGAAATTGCCAAGCGTGCCTTCCGCGGCACCGACCTTCCATTGGCGATCAGCTTTGAGAAGCTAGGACAACTTCTCGATCAAAAGGGCGATCGCGCGGCAGCCAAAGGATATTTACTCAAGGCCCATGCAGTTCTGGAAAAAGTAAACCCACCAGACCAGCGTGCGATCTATCGTTCCGCCCGGCGGCTGGCATTTTTATGCGATAGTTTGGCCCAATCTGACGAGGCCATTAACTTTTATCAGAAGGCAATCGCCGCGGGTACTGAAGTCGAAGATATTCATTATTCGGATCTCGGTACCATGTTAAACAACGTTGCCCTGATTTTGCGCAAGTCGGGGCGACAAAAGGCGGCTGAGCCGTGCTACCTGCGCGCATTGCAGATTTACGAGAAACAACTCGGCCCGGACCATGCCGATGTCGCGTCGGTGCTGAATAACCTCGCCGTGTTTTACACAAATGAACGCCGTTTCACTGAGGCAGAGAAAATACATCTTCGCGCGCTGGCCATCCGCGAGAATTTAGATCCGCCTCCGCTTGCCGACATTGCGCAGTCAAAATGCAATCTGGCGGTGGTGTATCATTCGCGTGGCGATTACGCCAAAGCGGCAGAGCTCTATCAGGCTTCCCTCAAGATCTGGGAGCAGGTGAAGGATAAACCTTTAAAGGATTACGAGATTGTCGTGTCCAATTATGCCGATCTCTTGCGCTCGCTTGGCCAGGTGCGCAAAGCGCATCAACTGGAAGTTCGCGCAAGGAAGAAACGCTCGGAGTGATTTGCGAGTCTCTTTCCTTCGTACTGTCTCCGGTTTGGCCTTGCAGCCGGCTGGCACGCGCGCATTGTAACGGCCACTGGTTTTGCTCGCGTGGCGGAATTGGCAGACGCGTACGGCTCAGGACCGTATGGGGAAACCCGTGGAGGTTCGAGTCCTCTCGCGAGCAGTGCCTGGGTTCCACCCAGCGATCCTATTTGGAAACGAAAACTATTGGCAAGCTGCCGATTCCGGTATTGATCGAATTACTTACGACCTGCAGCTCTCCGTCGCGCCGCCCAGCGAGCCTTCATCAACTGCGAGAGCCTTCTTCGGCCGGCAGCTGTGAGTCCACCTTTCTTCGCCGATGGCGCTGCTTTTGTTCCTCCGGACTTTTTTCTTGCTGCCCAGCGGGCCTTCATTAACTCAGACAGCTTTCTCCGGCCGGCGGGAGTCAGTGCGCCTTTCTTCTTGCTAGGGGCTGGTTTCGCCCCGCCTTTTAGCCTTGCCCAACGGGCCCTGGCGGCGGCCGAAAGCTTCGCTCGGGTTGCAGGCGAAAAGTAACGTCCTGCCTGTGCAGCGGCTGCGGCCCTGGTCGCGGCTCTGGCTGCGGGTCTGGCAGCGGGTCTGGCAGGTGCACCTCCCAAAATTGAGGAAAGACGTCTTTCCAGATTATCAATTTGCCGGCGTATTGAAACGGCTTCTTCTAAAGCTTTAACAGATATATCCATGCTTGTGACATAGCCGGGGTTTGCCGCATTCGCAATCCTTTTTTTATAACAAACTTCGTGCCTAACATTTGTGACACGTTTCTATCAGGTATTAGTTACATCCATGTGGTAAACAAGAGGTAGAGTTATCGTAAAATTCCGACCCGACATTTTATCCACCGTTAAATGACAAAATCCGGTACCGCAACAGAGCCTGCACGAGTTCGGCAAATGTTTGGTGCCATTGCCAGACGGTACGATCTGGCCAATCACGCACTTAGTTGCGGGATCGATTTTTATTGGCGAAAGCGTGCTGCCGACATAGTCGTCAGTTGGCGCCCGGCCAAGATTGTCGATCTTGCTACTGGCACTGGAGATTTGGCGCTCGCACTGCAGAAGAAGGTGCCGGATGCAGAAGTTACAGGTGTAGATTTCCTGCCCGAAATGCTGGAGCTGGCGCGAAGGAAAGGGCTGCGCAGGACAATCCTTGCCGATGCTATGAAGTTACCGTTACCGGATGCTTCATTTGATTGCGTTACCATCGCCTTCGGCTTGCGTAACATGGAGAATTGGCAAAACGCGCTTGGTGAGATGTCGCGCGTGCTTAGGCGGGATGGCCACTTGTTAGTGCTTGAGTTTTCACTGCCAACAAGACCGATTGTGCGTTCCATCTATCGTTTCTATTTGCATCGCTGCGTGCCGGTGCTGGGCTCTTTTCTAACTAGTAGGAAAAGCGCCTACGACTACCTTGGGGATTCAATCGAAGAATTTCCGTCCGGCCGTGCAATGCTCAGTTTAATCGGAGCGAGCGGCTTTCGAGGCGCAACATTTCAGCCGTTGAGTCACGGCATCGCGACGATTTACACCGCGCAGAAATGATCGCCGGCGTCATCCTGAGCGGAGCCCACTCGACTCGCTTCGCTCCCTCAGGATGAAATCCGCGAAGTCGAAGGATCGGGTGTTGTAGCCTTTAGGGTAACACTACGGAATTCCTCGACTTGGACTGGAACGACCAGAGTGGATCAGGGCGTAACGCTGGGCGCCAGACTTGGCGCTGGCGATGGTTGAGCCACAAGGGGTAACCGCAAGACATTCAAATCCGAATTGCTAATCACAAATGTACCTTCGCGTCCGTCCACGTGAGCGCACCACGTTCCGTCGCTGGCCGGAGCGCCGATGATCAACTTATGTGACGCCTTATCGTCAGGCGATGTTGTGAATGCAAGAATGAGCTGCGGCTTTTCCAATCCGTCTTGAGGCTTCGTCGTTCCGAGCCAACGCCGTGCATGCAGGCTCGACAACGTGTTCAACAGAGACTGTACATTTGTCCTATCGATCTCACCACTGCCCTTCAGCCAATGCCACTGGTTATTTTCGCCGCGTTCCAGCGAAAGCTCGTGGTCCGTCGTTATGCTCAGACGATGAATTTCGTCAGGTTTAAACTTAAAGATCGATAACTCCTGCCAACTCAAAGGATCGCCCGAGATTTGGTCGAGTAAACCACGACTGACTGCGACGACAAATGGCTCATCTGTAAGTCGTGCATAAACATTCTCTCCCTCTTCTCTTCCAAAGGCGAGTGTAGCAAACGGCTGCTCACCTGCTTTGGTCTCGGCGGTGTTCTCCGACGCGAACGAGCTAAACGTTAATTGCAGACGCGGTTTGTCCAGGCCGTATTTTTGGAGATTTGAAGCGACGTCTTCGACGAACTTCGCCACTCGCTGGTTTTGCAACGTGTCAATTAGACGACGGACAGCGGCAGAATCTGCTGGCGCATTATTCCGGCTGGCAATGGTCCAATTATCATCTTTTCGTGCAAGCACGGTCTTAGCTTTACCTGGAACATCGATTGTGATCCGATCGAGAATGTTTGTATCGATTCGAACCAGGTGATAGTCCCGTAGATCGGCAGGCTTGGTGCTGAGGACCTCTTCAATCTTTTTGGGCAATGTGTAAACAGCCCCACGAGGAGCAAACCGGACATAGACCTGGTCCTTTTCCTTCTCAGGCACACTGCCGACTTGTAACATTTGACCTTTATCTTCCTGACCAAAGACTTTAATCGAGTCAGCAATCTCGACCTTTTGGTCCTTTTTCCCTTCCTGGCTGAACAGGGTGATCGACCCGCGTGGCTCTGCCAGCCCATAAGGTCGCAGGTCGCCGTGATCGTCGGCCACAAATTGTTGAATGCGCGCGGTTGTGACCTGCGCGATCAGATCGCCGACTTTCTCGTCGTTCGCCCGCGCGCGAAGTGGTTTCACAATGTCCCAGTGATCGCCCTTCTTTTCCAACTCCATTTCCCCTGCAGACGTCTTTAACACGATGCGGCGCACCTGCGCGGTGGTGAGATCAGTTAATTTTTTGTCGCGGAACTCTTCCGCCTTTTTGTCGATATCCTTCTTGACTGATTGCCTGGCGAGAAACGTTTCCTTGGAATTCTCAAAGCGGACATACATCCTGCCTTCCAACGCAGCGTCTTTTCCAAACAAGATTTCAGGTGGTCTGTCGGAGCCAATCAATTTTAGCTTAAGCTTTGGCCGGTTCAGGCCGTATTCATTCAACTTGCTCCTGTCGGCGTCGATGGCTTTTGCCGGGATGGTTCCCTCTTTCTGCCAGGTCTCCAAGTCCGACAACAAATTCTCGACCAAGGCACCATCTGCCTGGTCTTTGAATGGCGTTTCAAGACGCCATTTGTTGTCGTGGCGCCGTATCTCTATTTTTTCATCGCCATTTTGAATGATCACGCCATCGATCTTGTTTCGATCGAAATTCACCATGTTTTGAGCCTTCTGCCTCGCTTCCTCCGTGCTCGGCTGTTTCATCTCAAAGAACCTGAGGTAAGCGAACACACCGAGCACAACGATAGCCAGGACTAGAGTTGTTCTCCAATTCATGATTCGTCTCTTGTCATTCTCAGCGAAGCGAAGAATCTCGGGGCATTTTCCCGCATCGCGCAGTCAAACAATAGCCAGAGCTGTTTCGCGAAGCCTGTGGTGAGTGAAATCGAAGGGCTCAACATAACAACTGGGATTAAACGCGCCGTTGCCACCAAACCACCGTCCCAATCAGGGCGGGGATCAACGGCATGAAAACGAGGACGATCCAACGCAGACGAGCCAACGCTTCTGCATCCAGACTGAAAGTCAGAGGTTTTGAAACTTTTGGGGCGATACCGATCAGCTGTTCGCGGCTCAGTAACCAGTTCACACTGCCAGAAATGAAATCGAGTCCCTGCTGATCCTGCGTAATAGCATTGTCTTGAACAAACGCTGCATTGCTAACGACTACCAGGCGGGACGAGTTCACCTGCACCCGCTGATCCGCGCTGCCACCTTTTTCAATGGCTACCCCTATTGTTAGTGGCGTATTACTGTTCCGTTTGGCATCAGCCTGCAGTTTTGCTTGATCGTCCGTGTTATAATCGGTCTCGGCAAAATAACCTTTTTCCGCCTGGATCAGTGGCTCGAGCCGGATGTTGGAAGCGCGGACGCGTTCAGGCTCAAGCGTAAGCGAAGAAGTACCGCCCAAAAAGAGCGCCCGCACATCAGCCAGTCGTTTTGTGATCGGGCTGTCACCGAGAAAGCGCGCTTGCACATCTCTTGTTAGTGCCAGCTCCTGGATCCCGGTCCGCAAAAAGACCATCAGTCTGTCGTCATTCGCCTTTACGCCCAGCTCGTTGACAAACGCATCCAGCTTCGGCGTCTTCGCCGTTGGATCGAGGAGAAGCAAAATCCGCCCCTGCTTGTCCCAGAAATCGCGCAACACTTTCATTTCGCGGTCTGAAAAATCGTACTGCGGCCCTATGATCATGACAGTTTTTACGTCCTCGGGAATCGTATCCAGATCGAGAAGGTTTAACTCTTTGAACTGGATGTTTTCGTTTTCGATGAATGTCTTCAGAATCGAGATCGCGCTGCCTTCGGTAAGTGGTGGTTCCTTGTGACCGAGGACGTAGCCCAGGGTTTTCTTTTTTCCTTCCACAAGATCGATCATTGCGCCCGTGATGGCTTGTTCGCCCTTAAATGCGGTTACGCGAGGGCCTTCGCCGAGCGCCATTCCACTTTGATCGATGTCAGCCATCTCGGACGCCTTGACCGTTTTGTTGCGTCCTTCGTAATCAAGTATTAAAAGAGGCTCGTCGGTCACGACTTTGTATTTGTCGAACAACTCCTTTGCCCGGGAAAGATTACGCTCGGGATCAATGTGTTCGATGTCGATCTTTCCTCTGCCGGCATATTGATATTCCGTCAGCAAATTCTGAACGTCCGTGGTAATGGGCGTGGTAGGCGGAAAGAAAACCGTGATTCGCATCTTGCCCCTGAGTGTCTCCAGGAAACGCTTCGTCTTATCTGAGAGCGCATATTTCTGGTCGCGTGAAAAATCCCAGCGCGCGTAGTGCTTGAAGGCAATGGAGTTCACCATCGCAACCAGAAACAAGACGAGCACGATTTGCGCGAGAACGTTGAAACCGATTCGAATCCGGCGGATTTTGTTCCCGGAACGTTTTGGTCGCTGGTGTGTCTCGTTAGGCATCGGTCAAAGCCTCCACTTGCGGGATTGGAACGCCTGATGTGTGAGTATCAACATCACGACAGTCATGCTCGTGTAGAGGACGATTGGCCGCGTATCTATCACGCCGCGTGAAAATGTTCCCATGTGTTCGATGGCAGAGAAGTAGCCCAGCAAGTCACGCGTCTCCGAGCTCACATCGAGGAGGATGAACTGGACCAGGCCGAGGAAAAACAGCAGCGTGATGGCGCAGAACGAAATGATCGCCGCAATGATCTGATTCCGGGTCAGAACGGATGTGAAGCAACCGATCGAGAGATAAAACATTCCGAGTAACAGCAGCATCAGATAGGACCCGGCGTATGCTCCGAGGGAATGCGCAGCCGGCTCGTTGGTGACCTTGAGAAAGATGGCAAAGTAAAGCAGGGTGGGGATCCAGAGGATCACGTAAAACACCAGTGCGCCGAAAAATTTCGCGAGTACGACCTGCCAGTCGCGCACCGGGGCAGTTGTCAGAGGTTCAATCGTGCCGAGTTTAAATTCTTCGGCAAACAGACGCATCGTGATGAGGGGAAAAATCAGAACAAAGGCAAACCAGAAGAAGACTGAGTTAAAGAATGCCTCCTGCACCGTGTATTGCACCTGGCGCTGGTTCATGAAGGAGACCTGGAAATAAAAATCGATCCCGCTGACGATCAGGAAAAAGATGAGCACGATGTATGCGATCGGGGAATGGAAATAGCTGCGTACTTCGCGTGAAAGGAGAGCGTAAAATTTCTTCATAGACTTATCGATTCAGAGCACGAGCATGAGCATGGGTGCTGCTCTGCATTCGACATTGGGCGTTGGAAGTTGAGCGTTCGGCATTTGCTTCCTGCATGTTTATTACTCCGTCACTCCATTGCTCCAGTCGATCACACAGCGTCCGAGTGAGTGATTTCCACGAACACGTCTTCGAGCGTTGCTCGGCGCTGAGTCAGCTCGCGCACAGCCCAGTGGCGCTCGGTAGCGAGGCGGAAGACCTCTTCCCGCACATCGACGCCTGATTCCACCCGCAGTGAAAATCTCTTCCAATCCTCCTCTCCATCGGTGATCACTTCCCGCACACCTGAAATCTTCTTGAGCTCCTCCGCGCCGTTGTCTTTTCCCACCTTTGCTTCAAGAACAACACCGCCGGCCTGCCTGATTTTTCCTAGTAAATTATCCGGAGTATCGCATGCCTCGATTCGTCCCTTGTGAATGATGATTACCCGGCTGCAGGTCATCTCTACCTCCGGCAGGATGTGTGTGGAAAGCAAGATGGTATGCTGCTGGCCCAAATTCTTGATCAACTCGCGCACCTGCCGGATTTGGTTTGGATCGAGGCCGATTGTCGGCTCGTCCAAAATTAGGAGGTCCGGTTCCGCGATCAGCGCGTCCGCGAGTCCGACTCTCTGTCGATATCCCTTGGAGAGCGCCCCGATCAGCTTGTTCTCAACGCTCTTGAGGCCACAAAGTTCTTTTACATCCCCAATACGCTCGGTGACACGACGATGTTGAACTCCTTTAAGGGCCGCTCGATAACGCAGGTATTCTGTTACCCGCATATCGCTGTAGAGTGGCACGTTTTCCGGCATGTAGCCGAGATGGGCTCGCGCCTTAAGTGATTGTTCAAAAACATCGAATCCCGCAATCGTTGCGCGGCCAGAGGTGGGCGGCATGAAGCTCGCCAGAATGCGCATCGTAGTGGTCTTGCCTGCGCCATTGGGACCCAGAAATCCCATGATTTCGCCCCGGCTAACCTCGAAATTCAAATCCCGTATGGCCGGCTGGCCAGCGTAGCGCTTTGTCAGATTCTCGACCTTAATCATTGAGCAACATTTCCATGAGACAACCGAACCTTGATTGCGTTGCCGATTTTTTTTAGCGGGCCGTCATGCTCAACGTGGCGAGTTGCCGGTTTTGTCCCCGGGGGTGGATTACACCAATTGTGAATTCGAGTTTCGTGCCGCTGTGCACGCCTCGAAGCAATTCTTCGACTTGTTTGACGGAGTTCGTTTCGAAGTTACCCGCGCGATAAATCACCAGCCCGCGCTCGAGACCTGCTTCATCAGCCGGGCTATCTGGTTCGACCGCAGTAATCAAAACGCCACGCCCGCGGAGGTAGCCGAGCGCGTCACTTAGTTCCTGATTTAAATCCTGTAACTGCAGTCCAAACAACTTTTCCGCATTCGACACGGATGTATCGGGCTCGGGCGCGGGCTGGTTCTTTGATGTGGCTTGTTTTTGCGCGATTTTCTTGAATCGATTGACGCTGTCACGCACTACTTCTGCCGGAATTGCGAACCCCATCCCCTGCGTAGGGACGCCTTGTGGCGTGAACGCCATTTTTGCCGAACTGATACCGACCAGTCGCCCCGAGAGGTCGATCACCGGTCCGCCGCTGTTGCCTGGATTAATCGCCGCGTCAGTTTGTACCAGTCCCTTATACTCGGTGTCCTCCACAGTAATATCGCGCTTGACCGCGCTAAGAACTCCACGACTGATCGAGCTACCATAGCCAACCGCATTGCCCACGACGATGACCGTCTGGCCCAACAAATTCGGCGAAATATTATCAAGACTGATAAAGGGAAATGCGGTCTCAGCGTCGATCTTGATGAATGCCAGATCGGTCTTGTCGTCGCCGGTAATGTAGTGGGCATTGTAGGTCTTGCCGTTGTCCGTTGTCACGTGAATTTTCAAGTCCGCGGCGCGTTCCACCACGTGCTGATTGGTAACGATGTAGCCTGACGGGTCGATAATGAAACCGGAGCCGAGACTTTGCAGGGTCTGGCGAATTTCGCGTGGACGGACGCGATTATACCCGAAGAATTGCGCGTAAAAATCCTCGAACGGATCGCGCACTGTGCGCCTCACTACGCGCTCAGTATTAATATTCACTACTGCCGGTAACACCTTGGCTACAGCCAAAACGGCCGGCTCCGAGGCTGGATCGGCTTGTGCAAAACAAGTTTCTGCCTGCGCCAGAATCAGTAGCGCGACGAACAGCTTCTGGTGTGGAGTTGTCTTCATCCTTGGATCGCTCCCAAATGCTTTACAACCTCTGTCGGACCCTTGCGCACCCAAGTAACGAGGCTGGCTGTGCACTGTCAACTTCCTCTGCGGTCGCAGCCGCGTCGCTATGGGCCGTCCCGGGATGGCGTCTCGCCCTCAGCGTCCATCGGCCACAGGCCGGGGGCTACAGCACTTGCCGCACCGCGTAATCGTCCGAGATTAAAATTCGCTATGCGCACTTCAATTGGTGCTCGCGCAAATCTGGAGGTAATCGAAGAAAATTATCGCCGCTGGCAACGAAACCCTGACTCGGTCGACTCGGGATGGTCTGCCTTTTTTGAGGGATTCGAGCTTGGAAATTTACCGCAACGCGACGGCGCGGCGGCTGCCGAAGCCCGCGAAACGGCGTTACAGACGCGCGTCGACGGTTTGATTTATGCGTATTGCTCGCTTGGTCATACAATTGCGCGGGTCGATCCACTTGCAGAGACGCGCCCGCAAAATCCATTGCTAAGCCTCCATGCGTTTGGATTCAGCGAGGCAGATCTCGACCTTCGTGTTTCGTCAAGATTCTTTCTCGACAATCGGCCCATGACGTTGCGCGAGATGGTCTCCGGCCTGGAGAGAATTTATGCCGACTCCATCGGTTCGGAATTCATGCACATTCAGGATCCGCGAGTGCGCGAATGGATCCGCAAGCGATTGGAGACACGACCGCACAAGCATTCGACTCCAGCGGCTGTGCAGGTAGCGCTCCTGCGGGCGCTGCTGGAAGCGGAATCGTTCGAGATTTTTCTGCATACGCGATACGTGGGTCAAAAGCGGTTTTCACTTCAAGGCTCCGAATCAACCATGGTGATTCTGGACACCATTCTGCATAGATGTCCGGAAGGAGGCGTCGAGGAAATTTGCATGGGCATGGCGCACCGGGGCCGACTCAACGTCCTGGCAAATTTCCTGCGCAAATCGCTCAAGGTGATCTTTACTGAATTTAGCGAAAACTATGTTCCCGACCTGGTCGCCGGCGATGGCGACGTGAAATATCATCTGGGTTATCACGCGGTGCGGAGACTTGCTTCCGGCGCGAAGATCGAGATCCGGCTCGCGTCGAACCCGAGTCACCTGGAAGCCGTCGATCCGGTGGTCGAAGGGAAAGCGCGCGCTCGCCAGCGAATTCGCGGCGACACGGAACACCGGCGCAAGGTTTTACCGCTATTGGTTCACGGTGATGCGGCTTTCATCGCGCAGGGGATCGTGGCCGAGACACTTAATTTGTCGCAGTTACCGGGTTACAGCACTGGCGGCACCATTCACATCGTCGTGAACAACCAGATTGGGTTCACTACACTTCCCAAGGATGCCCGTTCATCGATGTACTGCACCGACATCGCAAAGATGATCGAGGCGCCGATTTTTCATGTAAACGGCGATGATCCGCTGGCTGTTAAATTTGTTAGCGACATGGCGTTCGATTTCCGCCAGCGATTCGGTCGCGACGTGGTGATCGACATGTATTGTTATCGTCGGTACGGCCACAACGAAGGGGACGAGCCTTCATTTACCCAGCCCGATCTTTACGCAAAAATCGAGAAACGCCCTTCAGTCACTCAACTTTACAAGCGCGAGTTGCTCGAAGCGGGAACGCTCAGCGAAGACGACGCGGCGTCGCTGGAAACCGAGTTTGGTTTGCGACTCGAAATGACGCGCGATGAAGTCGACGCGATCGAGAAAAGGAAGGCCAGCGAGAAAGCGAAATTCCGGGAATCAACTGCGATTTTTCAGCCGGAATACTCGAGCGAATCTGAGCCGACTGCGATCAGCCAGAAAACGCTCAAGATCATTGTCGATGGTCTCACCCACGTTCCGGAAGGTTTCGAGATTCAGTCGAAGATCAAACGCATCGTTGTCGAGCATCAGCGCAAGGTGTTCGAGGAGGGTGGCCCCTATGAGTGGCATTACGCCGAAGCGCTGGCCTTTGGCTCGCTGCTTCTGGAAGGAATTCCGATTCGATTGTCAGGGCAGGATAGCTCGCGGGGCACGTTTAGTACACGGCACTCGGTGCTTTACGACGCAAAGACCGGGAAACCTTATGTGCCACTCATGCATCTCGCCAGGAAACAAGCGCGCATTTGTATTTACAACAGCCCCCTCTCGGAGGCTGCTGTGCTCGGGTTCGATTACGGATACTCACTGGATTACCCGAAGATGCTTTGTTTGTGGGAAGCGCAGTTTGGTGATTTCTCCAATGGTGCGCAGACAATTATCGATCAATTCATCGTTTCGGCGGAATCCAAATGGCAGCGGCCAAGCGGGATTGTACTGTTGCTTCCGCATGGTTATGAAGGCCAGGGTCCGGAACATTCGAGCGCGCGACTGGAGCGTTTCCTGCAAGCCTGCGCTGAGGATAACATGCAGGTCTGCAATCTGACCACTGCCGCGCAGTATTTTCATGTGTTACGGCGCCAGATGAAGCGCGATTTCATTAAACCGCTTATCATCATGACGCCCAAAAGTCTGTTACGAGCAAAGTTTGCTTCTTCACCTGCCGAAGAATTCATCCACGGCCGCTTCGAAGAAATCCTCGGCTCGCCTGAAGGAGGTCCTCCCGACAAGGTGAAGCGGATCATCTTTTGTTCAGGCAAAGTTTATTACGACCTGGTCAATTACCGGACCCAGCGCAAACTCGACGATGCAGCGATCATTCGCATCGAGCAGCTTTATCCGTTGGCGGAAAAGAAGCTGCGCGAAATGCTCAAGCCATTTCCAAAGAATGCGAAGTACGTCTGGTGCCAGGAAGAACCGGAAAACATGGGCGCATGGACCTTCATCGAGCCGCGGTTACGCACGATTTTTTGCACTGAAATCGCCTACGCAGGCCGGGAAGCCAGCGCCAGCCCCGCGGTCGGCGCGCTTGCTCGCCACAAACGCGAACAGGCCCGCCTCGTGGCTGACGCGTTTGCAGTTTAAGGCATCATTTTTGGCTCATAGCTGCGCTCGTCCTATGGGACATCTGCGCAAATGTTGACGAAACGCATCTCGACCGCGACGCTCGATTAGCTTAGGTAATTCTCACTGATGGCGATTGAAGTTAAAATTCCTTCGGTAGGCGAATCGATCACCAGCGGTATTGTCTCTGCCTGGCGCAAAAAATCGGGCGACTTCGTAAACGAAGGCGAAGCCCTCTTCACGCTGGAGACTGACAAGGTTTCTACCGAGATCGTTGCTGAAAAAGCCGGCGTGCTCGAAACAAAGGCACTGGAAGGCCAGGAGGTGAAGATTGGCGAGGTAGTCGCCATAATTGACGACTCAAAACGGCCGCCCTCGGAAAAGAAGGAGGAACCGAAAAAGAAGGAGGCCCAGGAGAAGAAATCCGAGTCGGAAAAAAAGGCGGCAGAAGAGGAGGCTCCCGTAGCTGCGGGCGTCGACCGCGGCACGCCGCAGCCAACGGCAGCGGTTACAACACCCCTTTCGCCCGCGGTCCGCCGAATCGTGGAAGAAGAAAAGCTTGAGCCGGAGAAAATTCGCGGCACTGGCGAAGGGGGTCGCCTAACAAAAGGAGACGTTCTGGCCGCCGTACAGAAGCGTGGCAAAACTGACTCGCCCGTCGCAGTCTCGACAAAGGCGGAAGAAAAGATTGAGGCCGGCGAAGTTGAACCATCCGGTGACGGACGGTTCACTCGTAAAAAGATGTCGCCCTTGCGCCGCAAGATCGCGCAGCAACTTGTGATGGCGCAGCATACCGCGGCGATCCTGACGACTTTCAACGAGTGCGACCTGAGCGCCCTCCAGGAATTGCGCCGGAACAAACAGGAGGAGTTCACGAAAAAGAACGGGGTCAAACTGGGTTTGATGTCGTTCTTTGTTAAGGCCTGCGTGGAAGCGCTTAAGGCCGTCCCGGTAGTTAACGGCCGCATTGAGGATGAAGATTTCATCCAAAACAATTTCTATGATATCGGCGTAGCGGTCGGCACGGAGCGTGGACTCGTGGTGCCCGTCGTACGCGATGCGGACAAAAAAAGCTTTGCTGATTTGGAGCGCGACATCGCTGATTACGCCAGCAGAGCACGCAACGGAAAACTAAAAATCGAAGATTTGCAGGGCGGCACGTTTACCATCACAAACGGCGGAGTGTACGGGTCGCTATTTGCCACGCCGATTCTAAATCGGCCACAAAGTGGCATCCTGGGCATGCACAAGATCATGCCGCGGCCCGTTGCCGTGGACGGAAAAGTAGAAGTCCGCCCAATGATGTATCTCGCTCTAAGCTACGATCATCGCGCAATCGATGGAAAAGAAGCCGTCACTTTCCTCATCAAGGTGAAGGATTGCATCGAGGATCCAAAAAAGCTGCCGCTGGATTTTTAGGCAAAGCTTCATCGATGAGCCTTTGGTCGAAGCTGCCCGTTTCGCTTCGTGCGATTCTGTCGGGCCTCTTGATTGCGCTGGTGGCGGCCAATGTCTGGCCGATTTTGTTAGTCAGGCTGAGCACGCCTGTAGCCGCCCTTGTCGAGGTAATTTTTCTCGGCGTTTACCTGTGGTGGGCGTGTGGCGGAGGTCCTCCGCGCAGAACACGCGATTCGCGCCGGAACGCATCGCGCTGCGGTCCGTTGTCGAGAGAGCGATGGTTGTGGGGCATCATTGGAGCAATTTCTTTCGCCGTAGCGGTGCACGCCTCAATTGTCTTGCTGTTCCGCTTTGTTCAGTTTCCAGTCGCGGCGTTCAGGCGTGGTTACGATCTTTCGTTTATCCCGACCCTTCCATTGAAGTGGCTGGCGGTAATTGGATCGGCAATATCAGCCGGCGTTTGCGAGGAAACCGGTTTCCGTGGCTATATGCAGCGACCCATTGAGGAACATCATAACGCAGCGATTGCGATCTTAATATCAACGGTTTTTTTTGCGCTGGTTCACCTGAACAAGGAATGGTCGTTGGCGGGGATGGTTCCAATCGTTTTCGGCGCCGGTTTGTTGCTCGGGCTATTGGCGTGGTCCTCGCAATCGCTTGTTCCGCCGATTATCGCTCATGTGGTTATGGACATCGGGCTCTTCGCTTACTGGTGGACCGGTATTGCCGGCACATTTAGTGCGTCGCCTGTTCGCGAGACCGGTGCCGATGGCCCATTCGTGATTGCTTGCGCGGCGGCTGTCATTTCGTTACTCGTGACACTGTTAGCCATTTTACGATTACGTTTCTGGACATTTGTGGCGAAGCTATAGCGTGATTGGGAATAACCTATGGAAAAATTTGATGTTGTTATCATTGGTTCGGGGCCAGGCGGTTACATTGCTGCGATTCGCTCCGGCCAGCTCGGTCTAAAAACTGCCCTGGTCGAAAAGGACAAGGAGCTTGGTGGCACCTGCCTGAACGTGGGCTGCATCCCGAGCAAAGCCCTCCTGACTTCGAGCGACCATTACATGTTCGTCAAAAAGGAAGCGGCCAAACACGGCATCGTGATTGATGGCGCGCATGCTGACCTGCCAAAGATGCAGGAGCGCAAGGACAAAGTTGTGAAGACATTCAACAGCGGAGTCCGCTCGTTGATGAAGACGAGCAAGGTTACCGTCCTGGAAGGTACGGCCTCGATTACCGGGCCTGGAAAAGTTTCCATTAAATCCTCCAAAGACGAGACGCAGGAGATCGAGACAAAAAATATCGTCATCGCCACCGGTAGCGTGCCGGTGGAACTGCCTTTCGCAAAATTTGACGGGAAAACGATCGTCAGCAGCACTGAAGCGCTAACTTTCGCAGAGGCTCCAAAGAAGCTCGTTGTGATCGGTGCGGGTGCGATAGGGCTCGAGCTGGGTTCCGTTTGGAACCGGCTCGGCTCGGAAGTGACGATGCTGGAGTTCCTCCCTCGCATCGCACTGGGTTTCGATCTTGAGCTCTCGAATTTGCTTCAGCGTTTGCTCATCGCTCAGGGCATGACGTTCCACTTGGAAGCGAACGTAAGCGCCGTAAAGGTCGACAACAATCGAGCGACTGTTATTGCAACCAAGGACAAGGAAGAACTGAAAGTCGAAGCCGATAAGGTGCTTGTCTCAGTTGGACGCCGCCCGTTCTCGGACGGCCTTGGCGCGGAAAAGGTCGGTGTGGAATTCGATGAAAAGAAGCGCATCAAAGTGGACGAACATTTCCGCACGAACGTCGAAGGCATTTATGCAATCGGCGATGTGATCGCAGGGCCGATGCTGGCGCACAAAGCCGAAGACGAGGGAATCGCCTGCGTGGAAATTATCGCAGGCAAGGCCGGCCATGTGAACTACGAAGCCATCGCGGGTATCATTTACACAAATCCCGAGCTGGCGGGCGTTGGCCTTACCGAGGATCAGGCTAAGGAAAAGGGAATCGATGTGCGTATCGGCAAATTTCCGTTTCGTGCCAATAGTCGCGCCCTTTGCAATGATGACGTCGAAGGAATGGTCAAGTTCGTCGCCGACGCAAAAACCGATCGCGTTCTTGGCGCACACATTCTGCATCACGCCGCGTCGGAACTAATCGCCGAGGCCGTATCGGTAATTGAATTCGGCGGCAGCTCCGAGGATATCGGGCGCACCTGCCACTCACACCCGACCTTGAGCGAAGCAGTCAGAGAAGCCGCGCTAAACGTTGAGAAACGCGCGCTCCACATCATAAACCGGTGATCGGAGAATCGCCTTGGGGAAACCAGGCAGATCGCTTGATTATCCCGAGTTTGCCGCCTCGCGTCGCCGAATTACAAGCAGCGTCACCAGCGCGGACGCTGCGCAAATAATCGCGCCGAAGGCGAGCGCGAACGATGTGCTCACCCAGTGCGCGACCGCTCCGGCTTCGAGACTGCCCAGCGGAATCATTGCGCCGAAGACAAGCGACCACACGCCCATGACGCGCCCGCGCATTTCATCCGGCACGATGGTTTGTAGCACGGTGTTGGATGTCGAGAAAAACAGGAGCATTCCAAATCCAGCAACGAGGAGAAACGCAAGCGCCATGTAAAAATTCCGGCTGAGCGAGATGGCGAACAGCGCAACCGAAAATATCCAGATGCCGCCGAGCGCCAGCCTTCTTGCCGTGAACTGATGCCCATAAGTTGCCACCACGAGGGCACCGATGAACGCGCCGGTCCCACTCGCCGACATCAAAATGCCGTAACCGTTCGCACCGCGACCGAGCACGTCGCGCGCGAAAGCCGGCATCAGCACACCGTACGACCACCCGAAGACGCCCACTGCGAGAAAGAGGAGCAGGATCGTCCGCACTCGCTGATGTTTCAGTGAATATACGATACCGTTCCAGGCGTGTTCACTGGCAGACACGACGTGGGCCGGCCGCTGAAACGGCGCTAAGCGCATCATCAGCAAACCGGCAATCACCGCGACAAAGGTGAGTCCATTCAGTAAAAAACACATCGCGACGCCGACCCAACCGATCAGTAAACCAGCAACCGATGGACCGACCACCCGCGCGCCATTCACGATCGAGCTGTTGAGCGAGATTGCGTTTAATAGGTCTTCACGGCTTGTCATCTCGACGGTGAATGCTTGACGCGCTGGCATGTCGAAGCCCATGGCAATACCGTTCAACGCAGCGATGATGATGATGAACGTTGGAGTGGCGAAACCGGCCCAAACGCCGGCTGCAAGTAAGAAGGCGCAAATCATTTGGGCCGTCTGGGTCGCGAGGAGGATCGAGCGCTTCGGATGCCGATCGGCGAGCGAGCCGCCCCAGATTGAGGAGAACATCATCGGGGCGGAGCCCATGGCAGCGACAACACCCAGCAGCAGCTTCGAATTCGTAATTTGATAAACGAACCAACTCATCGCGGTTTGTTGCATCCACGTGCCAACCAGCGAGACCAGTTGCCCCCAAAAAAACAGCCGATAATTGCGATGCCGCAGCGCGCGGAACGTATACCGCCATGTGACGTTACCAACGGGCGTGCGGCGTAGCCGTCCGCTGAGGTCTTCTGGCACCCGCGCGGTTTCCGTAGTCCTTGTCGGCATCAATCATGATGGCTGCCAAGATCGGCAATTGCAAAATCAAGCGCTTTTGTGTTGTAGCAGCGTTCGCCGCGGCAAGCACCTGTACAACTGGGTAGATATGCTAATTTTGCAGTGTGGAAACCACAGCTGCGATCCTTCTTCGCAAACGAAAGTTCAGCGATACCAGTTTGATTGTTTCGTGGTGCACGGAATCGTTCGGTTGCATTCAGACGATCGCCAAAGGCGCGCGCCGACCTAAAAGTCCGTTTGCGGGAAAGCTGGATTTATTTTTTGAAGCTGAAATTTCCATCGTGCGAAGTAGGAAGTCGGATTTGCACACGCTTGCCGAAGTCGTGTTGAAAAATCCATTCGCCGGGATTCGCAGCAATTATCTGCGCACGCAGGCTGCGGCGTATTTTATAGAACTGATTGAGATTTGCACGGAGCGGGATCATCGGGAACCGGAGTTGTTTATGCTGCTGAGAAGAGCTTTCGGTTATCTCGATACAAATGATCCGACGCCCCGCGCGGTCTCCCATTTCGAGACAGAGCTGGCGCGGATTACCGGCGTGCACGACGAGAAAAAATTGAAAGCCGATTCGGTGTTTGCGTTGGGAAACTTATTCGGCCGGCTGCCGCTTTCTCGTACACCGCTCTTGAAAGCACTGGCCACGAAGGCGAAAACCCGGGACAGTTCCAAATGAAACAACGCAACCTTATCGCTGCAGTCTTAATTGCTGGCCTGAGTCCCACCGTATTGGCAAACGAGTCATACAGATTCGATCCCTCAGGCTCGACGATCGGTTTCAGTGTGCATCAATTCCTGGGAACTACGCATGGAAAATTCGCGAAATTTAATGGCAAGATAGACGTCGATCGCCAGCATCCGGAGAATTCCTCTGTTACGGCGCAGATTGACGTGCGCAGCATCGATACGCGCATTAGAAAGCGAGACGATCATCTGCGCAGCGCAGAGTTCTTTAATGTGGAAAAATATCCTCAGATTACGTTCAAGAGTCGGAGCGTAAAACAGACCGGCGCGCAAAGTGGCGACATTCTCGGCGACCTCACCATCCACGGCGTGACCAAGCCGATTACGCTTCATGTGAAACTGCTAACTCCGCTCAACCAGACGAGTCAGACGCGCTGGGCGGTGGCGACAGAGCCAATCACGCGACGTGACTTCAATTTGATGTTTGCGCCCGCGGCGGAGTCAATCTCCGGAATCAGCCAGACTGTCGCGATCAACATCGAGATCGAGGCGAAGCGCGCAGAGTGAATGTGCGCAGGAAACATGGTCATCCTGAGCGAAGCGCAGCGAAGTCGAAGGAGCCCATGCGAATACTGCCGGTTGAGCCACGGGATTTCTCAACTCCGCTGGACATGACAGGCTGATGGAAATCATACCCCTCGGAGATTCCGCGCTGATCGTTCGCGTGCGCGACCGATTCGGCGATGAGCCTGAGCAAACCGTGGACACAGTTCTCCGTGCATTTCAACAGCTTCAAAGCGCTGCCATCCCTGGCGTGATTGAACTGGCGCCGGCTTACACCAGCGTCGCAGTTTTTTTTGATCCGATTACCGTCGGCAAAGAGATTGAAATACCGGACAATGTGTTCGATTGGCTGGCGACGCGCATTCGCGCTGCTGTAGCCGGGGACGCCGACCCCGGCAGAATCGGGCGGTCGCGATCGCAAACCGTCGAAATCCCGGTCTGCTATGATCCGGAGTTCGCACTCGACATCGACCACGTTGCCCGAGGCGCAAAAATGTCGCCGAGCGAAGTCATTCGTCTACACAGCTCGGTTGAGTATCGGGTCGCCTGCATAGGATTCGTTCCCGGATTTCCGTTTCTGGCTGGTCTTCCGGAGAAGCTGGCCACGCCGCGCCGGGAAGTTCCTCGGAAAGAAATTACGCCGGGTTCTGTCGGGATTGGTGGAGCTCAAACGGGAATTTATCCGTTGCGTTCGCCCGGCGGCTGGAACCTTATCGGTCGCACACCATTGCGCTTGTTCGATCCCGAAAAAAATCCGCCCGCACTCCTGCGCGCGGGGGAACGTGTACGCTTCCGCAAAATCACGCGCGGCGAATTTGAATCGTTGAGGCAATGAAAAGAGTCATCCCGAGCGAGCGAGGAACCAGACATTTGAATTACTGGACACAAATTAGCTGGATCAATCAGCTTGTGTGAGATCCTTTACAGCGTTCAGGATGACAACGGGATGAGTCTGTTTGTTGAGCGCGCAGGATTCCTTACCAGTGTGCAGGATCTCGGCCGCACGGGTTTTCGCGAGTTTGGTGTTTCGTCAGGCGGCGCGCTGGATTTCTTCGGATTGCGCGTGGCGAATCTACTGGTTGGCAACCATGAAGGTGCGGCTGGACTCGAGGTGACTTTAGGTGGTTTGCAATTACGCTTTGAGGACGGACATGTTATCGCGTGGTGCGGTGGCGAATTCGATGCGCAAATCGGATCAACGCCATTGCCGGCCGGCCACGCAGCGCACGTGCAAGCAGGCGAGCGATTGAAATTCGGCCGGCCTCAAATTGGTTGCCGTGCCTGGCTGGCGGTCTCTGGCGGAATTGAGGCGCCAGTTGTACTCGGAAGTCGGTCCACGGATTTGCGCGCAGAGTTCGGCGGATTCGAAGGGCGCACTTTGCGTGATGGAGACCTTATTCCGTTAGGCGCGTGGCCGGGGTCGCAGCCTCCGGCTACAGCTATTTCCTCGTGGACCGCGCCGCACGATTGGGTGAGTCCGGCAAAGCCCAAACCGATTTTGCGTTTCGTTCGCAGCGTTGATTGGAAACGCTTCGACGCTTCAACCCTTCAGCGCCTAACGACTGAAGCATTCATCGTTTCACCCGATTCGGATCGGATGGGCGCGCGTCTTGAAGGTCCAGAACTGAAGCGAGTTGATGAAAGCGACCTCATCTCCGAAGCAGTGGCGCCAGGGGCAATCCAGGTGCCGCCGAGCGGAAAGCCGATTTTACTTTTGGGAGATTGCCAAACGATTGGTGGTTACCCGAAAATAGCACATGTGATCACCATTGATCTTGGCATTGCAGCGCAACTTCGCGCCGGCGATCACGTTCGTTTTTCCGAAGTCTCGCTGGCCGATGCGCACCGGCTCTTGCTCGAACGTGAACGAGAATTCGAGCGGTTCCGTATTGGTATCAGTCTTCAAAGTACATGAAATTATCCGTCGATATCAACGCGGACCTGGGCGAAGGAGCAGGTCACGATGAGGAGCTGTTCGAGCTCATCAGCTCGGCGAACGTCGCCACCGGTTTTCACGCCGGCGACTCGGATACAATGCACGCGGCAGTTTCTGCGGCGAAGAAACATGGAGTTGCTGTCGGAGCGCATCCAAGTTTTTTCGATCGCGAAAATTTCGGACGCAAGGAATTGATGATAAGTAATGCAGAAGCCTTCGACGGTGTTGCTTATCAACTTGGAGTTTTCCAAGCGATCGCTTCCGCGGTGGGCGTACAACCGAACCACGTCAAGCCGCATGGCGCTCTCTATAACATGGCCGTGCGCGACCGAGACCTGGCTGATGCCATTGCGCGTGCCATCGAATCGGTCGATTCCAAGTTGATTCTGTTCGCCCCGGACAAGAGCGAGCTGGCCCGTGCAGGCGAGGCGCACGGGTTGCAAATCGCCCGCGAAATTTTCGCCGATCGCAATTACCTGAATGACGGATGGTTGGTTCCACGCACCCGACCGGATGCATTGCTTCGTGATCCAAACCAAGCCGCTGAGCGTGTCCTGCGGATGTTGCATGAAGGCAAAGCGCGCTCGGTAGAAGGTCGCGACGTCGAGGTGCGTGGCGAAACCATTTGTATTCATGGCGACACGCCCGGTGCAGTTGAGTTCGCGCGCAAATTGCGCTCACAGCTTGAACACGAAGGCGTGAAAATCAGCGCGCCGCGGAGTTTGTTTTGACGAAAAACAGCGACCATGGAGCCGGCGCGCCCTCGCGCCAAAGTGCAGGCCATATGCGGCCCGAGGGCGGGCCGTCTCCGCCACATGGATCCGGTCTCGTTCGCGCGCTCGGGCCGATCGACGCCACCATGATTGTGATGGGGTCGATGATCGGATCGGGGATTTTTATCACGTCAGCGGAAACGTCGCGACTAAGCGGCGCGCCGGGCTGGCTGCTTCTCGCGTGGGCTATCGCTGGCTTGCTAACGATCACCGGCGCGCTTTGCTGCTCGGAGCTCGCGACCATGATGCCCCGAGCCGGCGGCGTTTACGTCTTTTTGCGCGAAGCATATGGGAAACCGATCGGGTTCCTGTATGGCTGGACTTTGTTTCTGGTGATTCAAACCGGGACCATCGCTGCAGTCGCGATTGCATTTGCGAAATTTCTCGGCGTCTTTGTCAGGGCAGTTTCGCCGGAAAATTATTTGGTCGCTCCAATTCCATTGGGCAACTACGCGATCAGCCTTTCCAGCGAACAATTGGTTGCGACTGGCTTGATTGCATTGCTGACGTGGAGCAACACGCGCGGGCTTGAAGTCGGCAAAATTGTGCAAAATACTTTCACGTTTGCGAAAACCGCCGCGCTCGCCGCAGTGGTCGTAATCGGCCTGTCATTAGGCTGGAACGCCAGCTCCGCTGCGTTGCGCTCGGCCTGGTGGGACTCATGGGCGAATGGCTGGAGCCCACAGATCGCCCAGCCCGGCTTCACAATTTTCGGCGGCCTTGCGCTCGCGCTGCTATTTGGAAAATCAATGGTCGGTCCGCTTTTCGCGCAAACCGCATGGACAAATGTTACATTCATCGGTAGCGAAATACGCGAGCCTGGAAAAAACCTCGTACGCGCGCTGGTGATCGGCTGCGCGGTTGTGGTCATCCTGTATTTACTGGCCAATCTCGCCTACATCGCTGTGTTGCCGTTGTCGGAAATTGAGCACGCGCCTCAAAATCGCGTCGCCGTGACCATGATGAATACCATTTTCGGTCGTCCCGGCGCGATGTGCATGGCAGCAGCAATCATGATTTCCACCTTTGGGTGCGACAACGGTCTGATTCTTTCCGGAGCCCGCGTTTACTATGCGATGGCGCGCGACCGGCTGTTCTTCAAAAAAGTTGGTACCACCAATCACTTTCATGTTCCAGCGGCTGCATTGGTAGCGCAGGGAATTTGGACCGTATTCCTGACTCTGCCGCGAACAGTGACACGCGACCCGGTGACACATCGGGCCGTTTATGGAAACGTCTATAACCAACTGCTCGAATACATCGTCTCGGCGGATTTGCTTTTCTACCTCCTCATGGTCGTCGCTGTAATGATTTTGCGACGGACGAAACCCAATGCGGATCGCCCATACCGCACATGGGGTTATCCGGTGGTGCCGATTGTCTCGGTCCTTCTTGCTGGATTGTTAGTTGTCGATCTCGGGTTCCTCGCGCCCGCAACTTCGGGAATCGGGATTCTCATCGTCTTGACCGGCGTGCCGGCGTACTTCTTTTGGCGCAAGTTCGCTGCGATCGAGGTAAATCCAGTTCGTGTTTGAGAGACGAAATCTCTTTGTATGCCTGCAAAATCAAAGAAACAACAAATGGCCGCTGGCGCAGCACTCGCGGCGAAGCGCGGAAAGCGCTCGAAGTCATCCCTGAAAGGCGCTTCGCGAGGGATGTACAAATCGATGAGCAAATCGGAGCTGCGTAGAATGGCGAAGACCAAGCGTAAAGGAAAGCCGACAAGGAAGAAACGACGTTAAAACGTTTTTGTCGATCTTTGGAGACGAAAGGGGTGGTCAACCCTTTTGCATTATGTCCAACACCTCTTTCAATGGTTGCCCGCTTACCTTGCTTGCCCCCGTAAAAGGGTGATCCAGGACATAGATCAAAAACAAAATCAGGGTGATCGTTACCGTAAGCGATGCTGCAATCAAATATTGCGCCCTGATATTCTTCATTCCAAAGAAGTAGGTGTACGAAACACTAATCACGCTGCCGGTTAGAAGGACCAACCAGACAACGGGTGGCACCGTGTCGTTCCCTGCAAATATTCTGAGTCGACGGTACTGAGCGAGGTTATTTAGCCGCTTTAATGCTTCGGCGTAGATCTCGCTGTTGGGAGCCGACTTCTCATCTACCTGGTAGAACACCGTCAGAAGCTTTGTCATTGCCGGGTTGGAATGGAGGCTTACCTGGTCCTGCGACATTCTCTTCAGTTCATCGGTATACACCGAAGTGGCATAATCCATTAGTGTTTGCCGCAGCATTTGACCCGCCGGTTCGGGGAATACGCTTGTAATGTGAAAAATGTCAGCGACCTCATTGGCTTCCAGTTGGAGATTCTTTGTGGCGTCGTCGTACCCGCTCCACGTAACAAAAACCACAAACGCGAGCAGGACACCGTAAAACAGTCCGAAGGCATTGAAGATGATCGCTGCTACTTCGTGGTTCTCCTTTAGGACCTCCGCCGAATACTTCCTTCGCACCAGGTAAAGGCCCGTCAGGGCGAACGAGGTGGTAATCGCCGAGACGATGAAAAATGAAATCGGCGGCGGTAAGTTAAGTAAGAATTGCACGGTTCTTTTTCGTTCTCGCCAAAATATTGATACGTTGTCGAGAGAAAAGAATCGACTTTGCGATAGCGTCCGTTTTCTTCAGCGGAATTGTCCAGGACGCTGGGGTTGTGCGCTGAGGAGAGCGCAGACTACAGCGTGGTTCTCCGGCGCCGCGGGTGACCGCCCCACGGCTATAACGGATTAGCGACTCCGCGCGCGGCAAATGCTCGGAAGATGCGGAGCAAGCCAATATCGTATTTATTGCCGAGCAACGCGCTAACATCGACGGCTTTTCCATCCCTGATCTGCCGGAATGCCGCGCTGATTTCCTTTTCTTGCTCCGAGGTAAAGAATCGATTCCGCTCGACGATTTTTCCGCGCTCGATAGCGGCAAGCAGATGCCCGTAAATGGTGCTGACCACAAACCCACGCGCGCGTGCGATCTTATCAACTGACTCGCCCTTTTGAAATCGCCGCAGCGTCTCGGTCTGGCTCTCATTCAAGCGCAAATGACGCGGCGAGCGCACCCGATCGAGATAGCTGGGAAATGTCCGGCGTGAATTAGCGGCGAGAAACCTTTTGATTTCGCCCAGGAACGCCTCTGCAAAGTCCTTCAGCTTTTGCTCGCCCACGCCCGGAATTCGGCGAAACTCGGCAGTGGTCGTCGGATAATTTCTCGCCATTTCACGGAGCGAAACATCGGAGAAGACAACGTAGGCTGGCACGTTGCGTTCGTCGGCGAGTCTGCGGCGCAGGGCGCGTAAACGCTCAAACAACCCTTCGTCGCACTCGATCGTACCGACGCGCGCCTTTTGATCGCGAGCGACAACTTCAATCTGCTTTGTGAGAGTGATGGGTGTACGGTGGCGCAACGCGTCGCGGCCGGACGGCGTGAGACTTAAGGTCGCGAACTTTCCAGGCGCGCATTCGATGAGCCCCAGCCGCAGCAGCTCGCGTCCGATCGCCTGCCAGGCTTCGCGTTTCAATTCGCTGCCAATGCCGTAAGTGGACAACTCGTTGTGTCCTCGTTGCCGGATCGCTTGTGTGTCTGCGCCGCGCAAAACTTCGACCACATGATTCACACCAAATCCGAATCCGCTTTTCACATGGATGCGATGGATACAGGAAAGAAACTTCTGAGCCGGAATTGTGCCGTCGAACGTCTCGCGTGGGGTGAGGCAATTGTCGCATCCTTCACATGATGATTTTGTAAATTCTTCACCAAAATATCGGAGCAAGGTCACGCGCCGGCAGTCGCGAGTCTCAGCGTAATGAACCATTTGCTGAAGTTGCGTCCGTGCGATTCGCCCTTCGGACTCATTCTTTTCGTCGATGAAATGTAGTTGCTTGGCCACATCGCTCGCGCTGAATAGCAGCACGCATTCGCTCGGCAACCCGTCCCGGCCGGCGCGCCCGGTCTCCTGATAATAGCTCTCCAGGTTTTTCGGGAGGTCGTAATGGACCACGAAGCGGACGTTTGGTTTGTTGATGCCCATTCCAAACGCAATGGTCGCAGTGACCACGCGGACATCGTCGCGCAGAAACGCTTCCTGATTTTTCGTACGTTCTGAATTCGTTAGGCCGGCGTGATACGGCCTCGCGCTTATGCCTTTTTCACGGAGATTTCGGGCAAGGGACTCGGCGCTCTTTCGGCTCGCGCAGTAAACGATGCCGCTATCATCAGGCCGGCTGCGAATGAACTCGAGGAGTTGTTCGTACGGCGTCGTTTTTGGAACAACGCGATAAGTGAGATTGGGCCGGTTAAAGCTGGCGACATAACAGGACGGCTCCCGCAGCTTTAGTTGCTTCACAATGTCGGCCCGCACCCGTTCGGTGGCAGTTGCGGTGAGCGCCATCATCGGCACGTCCGGAAAATGCGTCCGCAATTTCTTGAGCTCGCGATATTCCGGCCGGAAATCGTGCCCCCATTCGCTGATGCAATGCGCCTCGTCGATGGCGAACTGCGCGATGTTCCAGTTCACTGCGCGCTCCAAAAACGTATCGAGCATCAACCGCTCCGGCGCGACGTAAAGCATCCGATACTCACCGCGATGCAGCCCGCGCCAGCGCGCCACTGCATCATTCCGATCCAGCGTTGAGTTTAAGTAAGTCGCCGGGATCCCGCTGGTTTGCAGGGCGTCCACCTGATCTTTCATGAGCGAAATGAGCGGCGAAACGACAATCGTGAGGCCCTGGCGAATCAAAGCCGGCAACTGAAAGCAGAGTGACTTCCCACCACCCGTAGGCATGAGGACGAACAAATCCCGTCCAGCCAGCGCATCGCTGATAATCTCATGCTGCAGCGGCCGGAACTGGTTGTAGCCGAAATGCTTCTTGAGCGTCGCGACCAGATCCACAGTGTTCGTTCTACAGGCCATCGGGGGTGTCATTCTGAGTGGAGCGAAGAATCTCGGATTACTTCTGGGAGCGGAATAGCCAGAGATGGTTTCGCTTTGCTCAATATGACAACACGAATTGTGTGCGCTCAACTCGCTCGCAATGCCTGCTTGCAATAAGGTTTAGCCGACACTCCTTGGCACTGTTCATTTCTGCCGCTTCAGGCGAAAACCCTCGGCATGCGCGCCGTAGCCGCTCGCGTATTCAGCTAATCCAACGCCTTTTTTCCAAACGATTTTTTTGAAATGCCCGGACGGATGGCTTGAATCGTAAACGCATAGATCGCCTTTCAGGCTGATTGTCGTTTTCCATAAGCCATCTTCGTGAGTGAATTTACCAGTGGTAACGCCGTACACGTCGCCTGGCTCAAAATCCGGCGGGTTATCCATCGCCGAAATCTTCTTAACGGCGGCGTCATTGTCCTTTTCATTTAGCAGCACGATCTGGTCGTCGGTCACGACAAAGTAATCCGGCTTGATTTCACGTTTCTGCTGCGCGCTCGACTTGAGATCGGCAAATTCGATTTTGAAAATCGCGCCCCACGGCATCTTGGCGACGCGTGTCGTAACCACTCGCGCAGTAAGCGGGATTTCCTCCTGCTGAATCTCGTCGCTCCACTCGGCCCCTCGAAATTTGGTGGACACTGGCGTGTCATCTTTTGCATCAAGAAATGGATTTGCGGCATAAACGGACGCCGATAAGAAGATCGATCCGCAAAGCGCCGCGTAGCGGCAGCCTGTTCTTCGAGCCAGCTGGATCGCCCAGCTCCTTCTCACGGATCTCTTATTCAGTGCTTCTAGCCTTGTGCTGAAGGAGCTGCCCGCCGAAGGCGGGTCCGGCGACATCGTGATTGTCGCGATTCGGCAGGGATTCATGGTCCAATCATAGCTGCTACAGAACCATCGATGCACGGCTTTTCCGATCTGCTTGGTAGCGCCGCAGTCGCGCCGGGCTACTTATCGCTGGTCTTCGGCGCGAGGGATGCGACGATTTCTTCAAAACATGGGTCGCCACGGAGCGGGTCCCACCATGGCATCAGTTTGAGTTGACCGTAACTGACACCACTCGGAACTCGGGTGGCAATGGCCAGCTGTTCGCAAGCCAGATCGTTGTCGCCAACCCAGGCGGCAACTTTCGCCAGATATCGGATCATCGCCGGGCCCCACATTGCGTCTTTTTCCATCGGAAGCAGCTCGATCGCCCGGCGGCCTTCGCGTAATGCTTCTTCTTTCCGCCCGAGAGCTGCGTTAATCAAACCAAGCACGCAACGCGCTGGGCCGTAATTCGGTTCGGCCTCGACGATTTTCTCCTGATCCGCGAGAGCTGCAGTGAATGCGGCCCGCGCTTTGTCATCGTCGTGCGTCATACGTGCGATAAGGCCTTCGACCAACGGACGACTCCATTCAACGGTGCCGTCGCGTAACGGTGCTTCGCCCAGCGCAGTCAAGGCGGCTCTTGCGGCAGTGGCATCCCGCTCGGCCAATGCGCAGATGAGCCAATTATTGGCGACACCCTGAATGGCGGCAGAATTTGTGGCGCGGATTTCGTCGATCACCTGGTGTAAGGGCCGGGTATCGCCTTTCGAGTCGAGATCCAGATTGGCACGCACGACTTTGGTCTCAACGCGGTCTGGTTCGATGGCCAATGCGCGATCCAATATCATCTTTTCTTCAGCGTACTTCCGGAAGAGATCGTCGTTGACCGCGATCTCCTGCAGCGTCTCGAGGTCGCGCGGATCGAGCTCAACTGCCCGCTCGAGACTTCGGGCGGATTCTTCCCAGCGCCCTGCCCGCCTCTGAACGTAACCCATTAGCTTGAATATCCGCGCATCGTTCGGGAGGCTCCGGCGAGCAATCTCCAGTTCGGCTAGGGCGCCATCGTAATCGCGGTATCCGCAATAAAGATTCTCGGCCCGGGCCCGGTGGGCTTCACCTGCATCCTGGCGCAGCCGAAACGCTGTCTGGATCGCCGCCTCAGCCAAAGCAAGACGCGCGGGCGTATGGTCGTAACCATAAAAGTAAAGGCGGTCATGAACATAGGCCAATTGGCAGTATGCCTGAAAAAACGTCTGGTCTCGCGCAATCGCCTGGTTCAGCAGGTGGGCCGCCTGCCGCAGATGCCCTCTTACGTCATCACTGAAGCTTGCGGTAAGCAGCAGATTGTTTGCGCGTGTGTAGAGATCGAACGCAGAAATATTACCGGTTGTGGGACGTTCGATTTCGCTCTTTTCATTCGGCGAGAGTTTCGCGTTGAGTTCGCCGGCAATGGCCGTCGCAATTTCGCTTTCGATCGCGAACACGTCTGCCAGATCACGGTCATAGATCTGCCCCCATAAACGTTGGTCGGTGCGCGCATCGACCAATTGGGCGTTGACGCGGACGCGATTGCCGGAGTGCTGAACAGTTCCTTCCACCAAATGCGCCACTCCGAGTTGCTCACCGATCTTGCGAAGATTGCGAGCCACTCCGCTCCTGTATCGCATTACGGATGTGCGTCCGATCACCTTCAGATCGGCGATCCTGGCCAGGTCCGTTAGAATTTCGTCCTGCACGCCATCGGCGAAAAAAGCGCTGTCAGGGTCGCCGCTCAGATTTTCAAAGGGAAGCACTGCGATGCTTTTCTCGGGGATGGGCAGATTGGAAGTTGGATCCTGTGCTGTAGCCACACGCCCGTGGCTCTTCTGTAGCGAGCCAGGGAGAAAAACTGCCAACACGCCGAAAAGAAGAGCCGCAAGCGCGACTAAGGCGCCGCGCTTATGCCGTTCACTCTTGCTGATAGTACGCTTAACAGACGCCCCAGTCTCAAAAGGGCCGCCTTTTGCACCGAGTTCTACTTTGAGGCTGCGGAGGTCGGCGAGCATCTCCCTGCTCGTCTGGTAGCGATCATTCTTGTTTTTGCTCAAAGCCTTTTTCACGATCCACTCGAGTTTGGGCGGAATATCTGACGAGATGCGCGACAACGGCGGCGGCTCCCTCCTCAGGATCGAGGCCCGGCAATCACGCGGCGTGTCGCCTCGGAAGGGTGGGATTCCCGCGACCATCTCATAGATCACCACACCGAGGCTCCAAATATCCGACCGCGCATCGGCCTGCTCACCGCGCGTTTGCTCCGGAGACATGTAGCGTGCTGTGCCCAACACCAGCCCCGATCGCGTTTGGTGTATGGCGATTTTTCCGGCGTCGCGACAAACCGGCTCTGAATTTTTTCGAGGTTGCTTGCTGAGTTTTGCGATCCCGAAGTCGAGCACCTTTACGTAGCCGTCCGGTCGCAGCATGATGTTCTCGGGTTTTATGTCGCGATGCACAACGCCGGCTTCGTGGGCAGCAGTTAGTCCGGAGGCCACTTGCACGGCAACTTCCAGTGTGTCGCCGAGATTGATTCTTCCCTGTGCCAGCCTCGCACGCAGGGTGACGCCTTCAATGAACTCGGTCGCTATGAATTGCCGGTCTCCCTCCGAGCTGATCTCGTAAACTGTGAGAATGTTAGGATGATTTAAAGCCGACGCAGCGCGCGCCTCAGTTTTGAACCGGCTCACCTGAATCTGGTCTGCCATTAATTCCACTGGAAGAAGTTTGAGGGCGACTTTGCGCCCAAGTCGCCCGTCCCGCGCCAGATAGACCTCGCCCATTCCGCCAACGCCGATTAGAGACTCGATCCGGTAATGACCAATCAACTCTCCAATCAATTGGCCGCCTTTTTCGCTGAGTAGAAGTTCGGGAGCAACTTCGAACGCAGGCGCCTCGATAAAGTTCTCAGTTCGCTCATAAGCGGTGACCAGCGACTCCACCTCGTGGCGCAGGTCCTCGTCGCCGCGGCAAGCTTCATCAAGAAAAGCAGCCCGCTGTTCCGGCGCACAGTCAGTTGTTGACTGGAAGAGATCGTTGATTTGTTGCCAACGCTCAGGTTTCATTCGGTTCTTGTCCGCTCAGAGCGCGATAAAGCCAGGCCTTGGCCATGTTCCACTCGCGTTCCACTGTCCGTCGAGACAGTTTTAGAAATTCGGCTGCCTCTTCGACGTTTAACCCTCCGAAGTAGCGCAGCTCGACAATCTGACTCTTGCGCGGATCCTGAGCCCCTAACCGCTCCAGCGCTTCGTCGAGCGCCAGCAATTCCTCTGAGCGCGTTTTCGTCACTAGCGCCGCTTCGTCCAGCGTAACTTTCAACGCGTCACCGCCGCGCTTCAGCGCCTGGCGTTCGCGGGCGTGGTCAACCATAATCCTCCGCATCAGTTTCGCGGCCGCAGCGAAAAAATGGGTGCGATTCTGCCACGACGGCTTTGCAGGATCGGCCAGCAGGAGATACGCTTCGTCTAGCAGAGCGGTCGTTTGCAGCGTGTGACCGGCCCGTTCGCGGCTCATGTAATGGTGTGCCAGGCGGCGCAATTCCGGTTGCACCAGCGGGATTAGCTTTTCCAGAGCTTGTTCATCTCCCTCACGCCAGTCGCCAAGCAATTGGGTCACTTCTTGCTGGAAAAGTGTGGGGGGCGTCATACAGGCTGCTCGACGTCGGAAATTTTAACATCTTCAGACAGCTATCTGCCAGGAGTTTTTCCAGCAGTCCGAATTTCCGCTCACAGCGAGTGTTATAAAAACTGCGCAATCGTGGCGGGTTTTAACCGGGATTTCCGCTTTAGCTGGTGAAGAGATCGTGCAACTCCGCACCATTCAACCAAAACATTGAAGGGAAACACTTATGCAGATCATCGGATACTGTTTCAACACTTTAACGCTTCAACGCTTTAATGTTCTGGCGTTAGTCTTAGCGCTTGGCAGCTTTGCTCTTTGCCCAGCAGCACAAGCCGTCAGTCCAGCCCCCGACGGAGGCTATCCCGGGTTCAACACGGCGGAGGGACAAAGCGCCCTGGCTAGTCTTACCGCCGGCACTGCGAACACAGCAATTGGCTGGTTTTCGCTCAAAAGCGATACAGACGGAAGCTTCAACACCGGTGTCGGCGCGGGTACGCTCCTCGTCAACACCGGTTCCGAAAATACAGGCATTGGCGGTGCCGCGCTTTTGCTCAACACCACCGGCAGCAGCAACACAGCGGTTGGAGCGGTCGCACTTTTAAGCAACACGATCGGTCAGAACAATACGGCCAATGGAGTGTCTGCTCTCCAGAGCAACACAGAAGGCAGTGATAACACAGCCATCGGTCGTCAAGCGCTGTTCAGCAACACCATCGGCGGCAGCAACACGGGCATCGGCGATTCCGCGCTTTTTAGTAACACTACCGGCGGTCTCAACACAGCTATCGGTCTTCAAGCACTCGAAAACAACACCACCGGCAACCGCAACACGGCAACTGGCTTAAGCGCGCTCAGCGGCAACGCCGATGGGAATGACAACACGGCTGCTGGTCATGAGGCGCTCCATTTCAACCTGAGCAGCGGCAACACGGCCATGGGCAGCGGCGCACTTTCTGAAAATACGACTGGCAACAACAACACCGCCCTGGGTTTCAATGCTGGCGCCAGCGCGACCGGAGATAATAATATTGATATCGGCTCGGCCGTTCCGGGTGTAGCCGGGGAGAGCAACACTATTCGGATCGGCAACACGGATATTACTGACACGTTTATCAGGGGAATCAGTGGAGTAACAGTTGCCAGTGGCGCGGCGGTACTTGTGGCGGCAAACGGTCACTTGGGCACGGTGACCTCCTCAAAGCGCTTCAAAGACGATATCAAGCCCATGGATAAAGCGAGCGAAGCGCTCTTTTCACTTAAGCCGGTCACCTTCCGGTACAAAAAGCAGCTTGATCCGGTCGGCACGCAGCAGTTCGGACTCGTGGCCGAGGACGTAGAAAAAGTGAACCCTGACCTGGTAGTTCGCGACGCGCACGGCCAAGTCGACAGCGTGCGCTACGAACAGGTGAACGCGATGTTGCTCAACGAGTTTCTCAAAGAACATACGGCGTTCCTCGAAGAACATGGCACAGTCTTGGATCTAAAGAGAGAAATTGCAGCGCTCACTGCGACGGTGAAAGAGCAGGCCGCTCAAATCCAAAAAGTGAGCGCCCAGGTAGAAGCGGCAAGACCTGCGCCGCGAATGGCCCAGAATCGCTAAACCTGAAGCCCGGGATACGATGGAAGATTCACAACAAAACACGTGACCCACACCAAAAATTCGCAATCTGCCCCAGAAAGCTTTCGGGTTTCGCGTTTTTTTGTGTGTTTTATTGGAAAAACTAACCACGAACGAAATGCAACAAAAGCAATGAAATCATCATTGAAACCCCAAAAAGTCACTCCATCACTTAACATGTTTTTCGCGCTTGGCTGCTTCGCGCTTTGCCAAACGTCGCAAGCAGTCAGTCCGGCGCCGGACGGCGGCTATCCGGGATTCAACACGGCGGAAGGGACCAACTCGCTTAAGAGCCTTACCACCGGCGTGGCAAACGTGGCAGTTGGTTGGGATTCGCTCTTTAGCGATACCGACGGCAGCTTCAACACCGCTCTGGGCGCCGGCACGCTCCTATTCAACGTGGGAGACCAAAGTGCGTTTGAAGGAGTTAACAATACGGCCATCGGCGCGGCATCTCTTCTGTTTAATACCACTGGCTTCAACAACACGGCCGTCGGCGCGGGAACACTTGTAAACAACGACAGTAGCGACAACACAGCCGTGGGAACGTTCGCGCTCAATAGCAATACCACGGGCGCCAATAACACGGCCAACGGAGCGTTCGCCCTTTTCACCAACGGCACAGGCATCAACAACACAGCGGTGGGTCTTGGAGCGCTGGAGTTTAACGACAACGGAAACGGCAATACGGCATTGGGCTGGCAAGCCGGGTCGGCCGTTACCGGCAGTCACAATATCTGTATCGGTACGGACGTGACTGGTTTTGCCTTTGAGGACAATACGATCCGCATCGGCGCCAATTTGCCTGACACGCCAGGAGCCTCGGCCTGTTACATTGGCGGTATTCGCAACCAGTCGGGTGACCCTGCCACGATGACTGGAGTAGGAATCGATGCCACTGGAAAGTTGGCCACGGTTGCATCTTCGCGGCGTTTCAAACGCGACATTCAACCAATGGATAAGACCAGCGAAGCCATTCTGGCGCTCAAGCCGGTAACCTTCCACTACAAGAGCGACAAAAAAAGGACGCCCTGCTTTGGTTTGATCGCCGAGGAAGTAGCTAAGGTAAATCCGGACCTGGTGGTGCGCGACAAAGAAGGAAAACCTCAGACCGTGCGCTACGACCAAGTCAACGCGATGTTGCTCAACGAATTTCTTAAAGAACATCATAAAGTAGAGGCACAGGAAGCGACGATTGCGCAGTTAAAATCAGTCATGGCGCAGCAACAAAATGCACTGGATGTAGTAACGAGACGTCTTGAAGAGCCGGCAGCACAAATTCAGAGTGTGAGTGCCCAGGTTGATATGAGCGGCTCTGCAGCGCAAGCGATGGCCATCAAGCCGTAAAGGTGCTGTCACAATGCTGACAGAAGCAACGAAGGAAACCAAGATAAAGAAGCCCTTGGTGCTCGGGCAAATCGGCATTTTCGTTTTCTTCGTTCCCTTCTGGAAAAATCTTAGCCCTGCGAACTAACCTTCGCTTAACAAAAATTGAATGCATATGAAATCACTGATGAAAATCAAAACGACTAATCCCCGACTTGTCGTCCTTTTTGCGCTTGCCGCCGCTGCGTTTTGCCAAATTGCGCAGGCGGTCAGTCCAGCGCCGGACGGCGGCTATCCCGGGTTTAACACCGCAGAGGGACAAAGCGCGCTTTCTGGCCTCACAACCGGCGTTGCAAACACAGCAATTGGCTGGTTTTCGCTCAAGAGCGATACCGATGGCAGCTTCAACACCGGCGTCGGCGCAGGGACGCTCCTTCTCAACATCGGCGACCAAAGTACGGGCGAGGGAGTAGAAAACACGGCGTTCGGCGCGGCGGCGCTTTTATTCAATACCACGGGCTCCCAAAACACGGCCAATGGAACAGCCGCGCTTCTTTCGAACACGAGCGGCGGCGGCAATACGGCGACCGGCGATTCGGCGCTGCATGACAACAGCACCGGTTTCGCAAACACGGCCAACGGAGCGTTCGCTCTCTTTAACAACACTACTGGCATTAGCAACACGGCCACCGGTCTCGAAGCGCTCTCTTTCAACGTCAGCGGTAACCGCAACACGGCGACTGGTGTTGATGCCCTCGAGAGCAACACTGCTGACGACAACACGGCGGTTGGTTCGCAAGCACTTCAGCACAATACCATCGGCGCCAATAACACGGCAGCTGGCACCGGGGCGCTCCAAAGTAATACTGACGGCGGTGGAAACGTAGCGATCGGTGAAGATGCACTGGTTAACAACGTAAGCGGCTTTCATAACATAGCCGTGGGTACCGCAGCCGGATTTAACATAGTAACAGGCCACAGTAACGTCTATATCGGCTACGGCGTGAGCGCCAACGGCCCTTTTGATGAAAGCGACACCATCCGCATCGCCGACAGCGCTCCGCCCGTAAGTGGTACTACCTCGCAGGTTTTTGTCGCCGGTATCTTCGGTGCGACCGTTGGCGGCGCCAATACTCCCGTAATTGTTAACGCGAACGGTCAGCTCGGTACCGCGGGCTCGTCGGCCCGGTTCAAGAAGGACATTGATCCCATGGGCAAGATCAGTGAAGCGATCTTTTCGCTTAGACCAGTGACCTTCCACTACAAGGGCGACGAGACTAACATACCCCAATTCGGCTTAATTGCTGAAGAAGTAGCAAAGGTGAACGCTGCCTTGATATTGCAGGACAAAGAAGGAAAGCCCTACACGGTCCGCTACGACCAAATCAACGCGATGTTGCTCAATGAGTTCCTCAAAGAGCACAGAACAGTCGAGGCATTAAAGTCTAAAGCTGCTGACCAGGACGCAACCGTTGCAGAGTTAAAGTCCGCGCTCGCGAAGCAGGTAGCGACCATCACGCAGCAGCAACAAAATTTTCAATGCAAGCTGGCGGAACAGGAAAAGCGAATCGAAGCCCTGACATCCGGTCTTCAGAAGGCGAGCGCGCAGATGGAGAGGGCGAAGCCGACGACAAAAGTGGCGCTCGATTAACAGTAAACGCGGATCCTATAAAAGAGATTTATGGAAGAGATTTAAAGAACGAAACAAAGCGAACGAAGGTTTTCTTGTCTGGCGACATAGCATTGCTTCCTTCCTTTGCTTCTGTAAAAGAAAACCAACTACGAAGAAAAATCCATGAAAACTAAAACCAAGAGACCAAATCAAACCCAGCTATCAACTATCAGCTATTGGCTAGTCACTCTGCTGGCTCTCGGCTGGCTTGCGTTTTTGCCTAAAGCTTTGGGCATCAGCCCGGTGCCGGATGGCGGCTACCCCGGGTTCAACACAGCAGAGGGACAAAGCGCCCTTTCTGGCCTCACCACCGGCGTTGCAAACACAGCGATTGGCTGGTTTTCGCTCAAGAGCGACACCGATGGCAGCTTCAACACTGGTGTCGGCGCAGGGACGCTCCTTCTGGACGTCGGCAACCAAGCTACTTTCGAAGGAGTAGAAAACACCGCCGTTGGTACTGCAGCGCTGTTACTCAATACCACCGGCTCCGATAATACCGCTCTCGGGGTCCTGGCGCTCGAGGACAACGACAGCGGTAGCGCTAACACTGCTATTGGCACTCAAGCTCTCCAGAGCAATACCACCGGCGCCAATAACACGGCCATGGGTAGTGGTGCGCTCGAGAGCAACACCATGGGCAGCCACAACACAGCCACTGGTTTGGTTGCCCTCGCTCTAAACACGACTGGCAGCGGCAACACCGCCACCGGTATTACTGCGCTCTTGAACAACACCATCGGCAACTTCAACACGGCTGATGGTTTTGGAGCGCTCGGTGACAATGGCACCGGCGACGGCAACACGGCGATTGGTCGTGATGCGCTAGCGAACAACACCGCCGGCAACGGCAACACTTCGTTGGGCGCTAACGCCGGCAGCGCTCTCACTACGGGCAATTTTAATATTGATATCGGGGTCGATGTGATCGGTGTGGCAGGAGAGAGCAATACGATCCGGATCGGCGCCAATTTGGACGATACACAGGGAGCCTCAGCCTGCCATATCGGCGGGATCTATAACCAACTGGTTGATCCCGCCACTGCAAGTTCTATGGCAATCGATGCCACTGGAAAGTTGGGTACGGCGGTCTCGTCGCGGCGCTTCAAGCATGACATCAAACCAATGGACAAGGCGAGCGAAGCGATTCTGGCGCTCAAGCCTGTGACCTTCCACTACAAGAGCGACGCTAGAAACACGCCGTGTTTTGGTCTAATCGCCGAAGAAGTGGCGGAGATAAATCCCGACCTCGTGGTGCGCAACAAGAACGGCGAAATCTGGAGTGTGCGCTACGACCAGATCAACGCCATGTTGCTCAACGAGTTTCTTAAAGAGCATAAGAGAGTGAAGGAATTGAATGCCACTGTCGCAAAACAGGAAGCAGCCATCGCCCAACAGCGCAAAGATTTTGAGGTCAAGGTTGCGCAACAGCAGCAGGATTTCCGAGCTGTTGCCGCAGAACACGAAAAAGAGATTCGAGCCTTGATCACGACTGTGAAAGAGCAGGCTTCGCAGATCCAAAAGGTAAATGCAAAGTTGGAAGTGAGCGAAGCTCGCTCGGAGACGGTCCTTAACAATCCGTAAGGCGATTCGTGATAAAGTTTTTCGCAATTGGTCCGCTAACAGAACTCCGACTATCCTTCGAAAAAGCAGGCCTCATGGATTGACAACGCGCACTCGATTTTCATAGCCTCGAACTCGTATCGCGATGGCAAAGGCGCTAGCTATCGATTCACTGCCGAGTTCGACCAGAAAACCGGCAATTTCCGCGTGGGCTCAAAAAGAAAGTTCCATCGAAGGAATGGGCGACCCCATGAAAACAACTGTAAGGGTTGAACGGACCTGCATGGTAGCGGCTGTTTCTTTGATTTTGTTAGGGAGCACTTTGGTTGGTGTCGGAAAGCCGCAAAAGAGCTCCGCTGCATCCACCCAGGAAAAACCGGACGCGCTTCTTTCGGCTGCCATGAAAAAGATGGGCACTGGCGTGTGGTCGATTAATGGCACGGTCACGTCCAAGAAGACAATCAAGCTGCACGGGCTTCTCTCGGGCGAAGATTTTGATTTATCCATGGAACCTGGTGTGAAACCAGGTGTGCCGATCCGTGGTATCGTCATTAAAGACAAGGCGTGGGTTTGTTCCGACGGCGAAACGTGGCACGCTGGCAGCCCGGACGACCGGTTGCTCTACGATTGGGCACACACGCCGATCATGCCCGGCCGTCAGTTACCGCCATTTGAAAAAGCGGGGGAGGAACAACGAGACGGGCAGACTTGGTTACATGTTAAACTCAAAGTCCCCGAAAAAAAAATCGATCTGAAGCAGTTACCGCAATACTGGATCGTGCTCGATTCGCAGGGCCAAGCTCAATACATCGCGCACACTGAGATGCCGGGATTTTCGCAGGCACGCAACGAGGCCATCCACTGCTCGCTCGACTATGCGCCAGCCAAAGAAAAAATCGCGCCGCCGTTACTTGGCCCGCCAGTGGACGACAAGGTTCATGGCTTCAACGACATCGAACTGCACAAGTTCGATTGGGCAAAAAAAATTGTGCGCGTTGAGGTGACTCCTAAGATTTTGCAATCGCAGCAAATCGGCGAGAGCACATATCGCGCGTTTCTCAAGGACACAGCGACACCGAATCATTACGGCGTGGTCGAATTTCCCTATGACGCATTGGTCAAGCTGGGATTTCTAAAAAAGACGGTGAGCGGGACGCACGCCTGGGAGGAGTTGCAGGAAATGGGCGCGCTTGGTCGAACTGAGGGCGAGCCGGTTTCATTTTATGTGCAAGTGATTCCGATCGGTGAGAAGCCCGCGGCGAGAGCTGTCGCCGTGGGCGCCAAGCTGGTTCGCGATGCTGACGGAACCGTCAGTTACACCTGGGAATCGTCACAGCCATCACCCTCGCCGATAAGTGTCCAAGAGGCCGACGAGTCCGTTGAAGAGCTCGTTAATCGCGGGATCGAAAAAGGGAAGGAAGGAGACTTGGATGGAGCGATCGCGGATTTCACGCGCGCGAGCGCGCTCGATCCCAAAGATGATGCCCCTTATTATAACCGCGCCCAGACCAAATGGCTGAAGAAGGATGCGGTCGGCGCTATTGCTGACTACACGCGTGCCATAGAACTCGGCTCCACAAATCCGGCTGCTTACAATAATCGAGGCAACGCTAGAGCCGAGAATAATGACCGGGACGGCGCGATAGCTGATTATACACATGCAATCCAGCTCAAACCCGATTACGCGCGCGCCTACTACAATCGCGCTGTCGCGAAGAAGGAAAAAGGAGATGCAACCGGGGCTGTTGCAGATTTCAAACGCGCCCAACAACTGGATCCGGAGTTAACAAACCAAGAGCCTGTCACCGATTCCACCGGCAATGGCGCGGCTGCGAGCAACGGAACGACCGTGAGTTTGCTCGACGGTAAGCTCAAGATCGATATACCTTCTAATTTTTCTCGCGACCCTGAGGATCCCAAAAATCCTAAAACGCTGGCCAAATTCTCTGGCCCTGGTGGAGCGTGGGGAGAAGTATTGCGTGGCACTCACGGGCTCACGCCCAAAGACCTACCTGGCTATCTCAAAAAGCGCGTGGATGGATACAGCAAAGGTTTCAAATGGCTGCCAAAGGATTCCCATGTGCAATGGCTAAAGAAAGAAATCGTGGCACTTGATGGCCGCAAATGGGCGGACTGGCGCTTCGTGCCGATGTTAAAGGGGGAGAAGGATTATTTCCATAATCCAGTTTACACGCGATTCCTAACAACTTCCTACAAAGGCCAACTGCTAGAGATCACCTTTACTTCGAACCTCAACACGAACCCCGAGTTAAAGCAGCAGATCAATCATATCATGGATTCGGTGCATCTCGAAGAATGAACACCTACACGAAGGTCCTATTCCTTTTCCGGATCGTGCTTGAGGCATTCCGAAGTGTCTATGCTGCGACTGAAATCGAAGATGCGATCTCGCCTGACAAAAAATGGGTGTTAACGATCAATGCAAAGGAATCCCGTGACGATGATCTTGTCCGGCGCTGCAAAGTCTTCCTTGAGAATAGAGCGACCGGCAAGGTGTTCACGAGCTTCGACGTCGATGACTTTTTTGCTGATGATGTTCGTGATCGAATCACAGCACATTGGAGGAAAGACTCCGCCGCTGTTACGCTCAACATTGATTTGGGCCGCAATAATCCAACGGAGGTTGTCCGCAGTTCGTGCCATTCGCAATTAGAGTCTTTTCGCTATGAATAAGGGTTTTAACTCGCTCCCGAAAGCTTTCTCGGAACTGAATTTGTTCGCGCCTCTTGGGGTAATTCGAGGGCGGACTTGGTTAGCCGGAATTGTGATTCTGTTGTTATTTCCAAGCGCTTTTGCGCAGACCGACTTTGCTACATTCTGGAAGAAATTTAAATCCGCGGTAATCGGTGGTGATAAAACGGCGGTCGCGGACATGACGAAATTCCCGCTGTCGATGCCCTACCTTCAAAAGGCCGTAAAGAATAAAGCGGATTTTTTGCGCCGTTATAATGAAATCTTTAAAGGCGAGGCCAATGCCACCCAATGTTTTGCAAGCGGCAAACCGGTAAAAGAATCCGCCGGGCGGTATGAGATCTACTGCCCTTTTAAGGAAACTCCGGACAACTGGGAAAACGCGCCGATTCGCTTCATCTTTGAATCGACCAAGAGTGGCTGGGAATTTGTTGGTCTCGACAACATCAATGAGTGAGAGGGGGCTAACACCAAAACGTCAGTACATATGAATAAGAGATCCGTCGCGCTGACCTTTGCCTGCTTGGGAACAATCTTGTTTTCCATCAGTGCTCAAGAGAGATCGCCGTCGCCTAGTTCGACTTCTCCAGATAAGAAATGGGAATACAAATGCGTTGGCTACTACGATGGTGAATGCTTGCCGCAGATGGTAAAGGCCGGCACCACAGAAGTTGTTGTGAATCTTGATCAGGACCTGGAAGTCAGCGGTTCGGAGTCGAAGGATGCCCAGATATTCTGGGCGCCGGATTCGAAACGATTCGCGTTCAACTACAGCCCAGTACACGCGCACCATACGCAATTTGAAACGGTGGCCTTTTACCAGCTAAATGCCGACAAATGGGTGCAGGTGCCTTCGCCAGTGGAGCAGACAGAGCGCAGTCAATTGGCGGAGCTCGCCAGAAAGCATTTGCTCAAAGGATTTAACCCACACACGTGCGCATCAGACCGTGACATTTTGAAGCTGCGCAAATGGACTGACGCTAATACTGGAATCCTTTATGCGCCTTGTTATGGGCGCACGTCGGGACAGCTGGAGACCGCTTTCCTCTTCACATTGAAGTTCGACGACGCGGGTAACTGGAAAATTGTCAAAACACACAAGATGACCAAAAAAGAACTTGAAGAGAGAATGACCCATTAATGAAATTATTCTTCACCTTCGCCGCAATCGTCGGATGCACGATCGGCTGCGGTTTTTCGGTTTGTGCTGCGACCGGCGAACCTGCAGCCACCAAGAGTCGATCCCCAGCATCGCCCTATGCCGGTTCAGCCAGCGAAAGGGAATGTCGCAAGCTTCAGTGTCTGAGCGACATTACTGCGGCGCGGATTGAGTCGCTAAATAAGTCGGACGAACACGAACCATTCGATTTCGGGAACGAATTAGCGAAGAGCCCAACGACTAATCGCCTCCGACCAGGAATGAAATGAAAACAAGAATGTGCATTCTCGTGTTAGTCTTAGTCAGTGCGCTCTCTCCGAGCATGCTCGCTCAAGAAACGTATCGAGGCGGAATTGTTTACGGTCCGAAAGCCGCGTTTAACGTCAGTGCGCCCGCAGGCTGGATCCTGGACAATGAGTCAGGCAAAGAACAAGGCTTGCCGTGCGTGCTTTATCGAAAAGGCGAATCGTGGTCGGACGCGAAGACAGTGATGTACGCAAAGATAGCCAGCACTCAGTTTGAGGACGTAAACGCATTCGTAACAATGGCGATCAAGGAAATGAAAGCAAGACACGGCAACCCTAAGGAGAAGATTGCGTCCGGCAAGACCAGGGATGGGCACGATTACTTCATCAACGAATACCCTGCAACAACGACTTACCCCCAGTGGGAACGGGTAGGCTACGTCCAACTTCCGCACGCGGTCGCGTACATCGTCCTCTCATCGCGCGATCAAGCAAGTTACAACAAAGACGCGCCCGCGCAGCAGGAAGTGCTGAAAAGCCTTATCTATCTCGAGCCGGCCGCCGCGCAGCAGGAAGATCGCGCTTCAAGCGGGAAACCGGACGCGCCAAAAGTGATTGAGACTGACGATATGAAGCTGGCGATGAAAGCTGGTCAGCTCGAAACAGCCGGAAAATACGATGAAGCGTTAAAGTTGTACGCGGAAGCTATTGACCTAAAAGGTCGGTTTACGCCCTTCGTGTATCACAATCGCGGGATGTTGTACCTTCACCGGGCAAAGGCTTCGCAAGATTCACAATCGCGAATTGCCGATCTGCAACACGCTATCGCCGACTTCGAGACTTCCATTCGTCTCGGCGCAGGTTCCCACGAAGAACTGAACCGCGGTTTAGAAAAGGTTGCTACTAGAGCTAATCTTGATGAAGCAACCAAGCTACTCAACGAAGCAACTCATCGATAGTGGTGAAAGGAAGCTTCTCATTCCGTTTTGGGTTGTTATTGGAATCGCCGAGTGCCGCAATAGACTTCACGAGCGACGTTCTTTGATTGCCTGCAAAATCTCGACGATCGCTTCGGCGCGCGGTTTGGCGCCGAGGTTGCCTCTGCCGTGGACGCGGACGCTGACGGCGTCCCCGTCCATGTCGCGCTTTCCGATCACAAACATAGTGTGGACTTTCATTTGCTCCGCGCGCTGGATTTTGCCATTGATCTTGTCGGCGCTATCATCGATTTCGGCGCGGACTTGATGAGCGCGCAGTTCGTTCAGAATCGACCGCGCGTGATCCACTAGCCTGGGATCGTCACTGATGGTGAGGATGCGCACCTGTTCCGGCGAGAGCCAGAGCGGGAAATTGCCGGCGTAATGCTCGATCAGAAAGCCGATGAACCGTTCGTGCGTGCCGAGCGGTGCGCGGTGAATGCAGATCGGCGTCTTGTCAGTGTTATCCCTGTCTTTGTAAACGAGACCGAGCCGGCGCGGCTGCGCGAAATCGACCTGATTAGTCGCAAGCGTAAACTCGCGTCCAATCACGCTCCAGACCTGCACATCGATCTTCGGCCCGTAAAACGCTGCTTCGTTAGGCACTTCAAGATAATTGATTCCGGAATTCTTCAGTACGTTCCGGGTCATCTCCTCGGTTTGTTTCCAAAGCTCGGGTTCGTTGACAAACTTCTGTCCGAGCTTCGAAGGGTCATGCGTTGAGAAGCGCATCAGATATTTTTCGATCCCGAAGAGCTTGAAGTAATTCAGATACATCTGGTTCACTGCATTAAACTCATCGGCGAACTGGTC
>DASREQ010000060.1:0-5160 GCA_035651975.1 Candidatus Udaeobacter sp. | reverse complement strand
TCCCGATGACAAGGTAGCCGCGCTGGATGCCGGCGCAGACGATTATGTAACCAAGCCATTCGATACCGCCGAGCTATTGGCTCGTATCCGTGCGGCACAACGCCGCTCGCTGACGGAAATTGGCGACCCGGTTTTTGACTCAGGAGTGCTTTACATCGATTTCGCGGCGCGCCAGGTGAAAGTCAATGGTGAAGAGATCAGGTTGACGCCGACAGAATATTCATTGTTGCGCGTGCTGGTGCAGAACGCCGGAAAGGTCGTAACCCAACGGCAATTACTTCGCACGGTTTGGGGCGAGAAATCTGAAAGCCAGGCGCAATACCTCCGTGTTTATATCACCCATTTGCGGAAGAAGCTCGAGGCTCGCGAAAATACGCCCCGCCTCATCAAAACAGAAGTAGGCATTGGTTACAGACTTTCGACGGGGAACTAGTTTTCCGTAGCAACCGCATAGCCTTAATAATCTTTTAGCGTTTCTGACACAGATTTTAATTAGCTGCGGTGCTGGAAGTCGAGCGACGCTTAGGCGTGAAAGGAATGGTGCTCATATTCGCCCGAGCGTGCCATGCCAGAGCGCCGATAATTTCTGTCAGCGACCAGGTGAACACCGTCGCCACTTCAGGCGAAGACGCATCACATTGCACAGGCAGGTCGGCGACCGGTAATGAATCGGTGCAGCCGTTCTGGACTTGGTTCATTGAAAACCCGCGGCCCCGCTCGCTAACGTCTTTCGCTGATGGTGCGAGCTCAACTTTCGCAGCCCGCAGCCTCTTTCCGGGCGAGCAGCGCTCCGTTTGAACCGAAGGAACTGATTGAGGCGACCAAACGTTGGACTAGTGGCAGCGATTGCAATCTGGAACGCGGCTGCTGCCGAACCCCAAGATCCCTTTGGAAAAAGGTTGTTCGAGGCATTCTCGGGCGATTTGCAGTCGCCAGCGTATCAGTCGACGCCGTCAGCTCCATCGGCGTCGCAGCGGCGAATCCCGTTGGCGCCGTTTGATTCGCCCCCATTTCCATCAGCTGACTGGCAAATAGGCGGGACGCCGATAATTGGCGACTCAGGCAACGTCGGACCTTGGCCGTTAATGGAAGCAATCTATGCCGGACCTAATGGTCGAGGATGGAGGAAAAGCCGCATCCAAATTTACGGCTGGGAATGTTTTTCCTGGAACGTAAGCACTTCGACAAATAGTTCGCGCGGCGCCAACGCTAACTTTCCACTCATCTACGATCTGCGGCCAAATCGGTTCGAGCAAAATCAGTTCGTCCTGTATATCGAGCGTGTGCCGGATGAGGCACAAACCGATCACATCGATTGGGGCTTCCGAGTGTCCGGCGTTTACGGACTCGATTACCGGTTCATGATTTCGCGCGGCCTGTTCAGCGACCAATTGCTCAAGGACAATAATTACTACGGGTTCGACATGCCGATGGTGTATCTGGATATTTTCCTGCCCCGGATTTTTCAGGGCATGAACGTGCGTATCGGGCGCGTCATTTCAGAGCCTGATATTGAAGCGCAGCTTGCGCCTAACAACTTAATGGCAAGCCACTCGTTGGTTTACGGGTTCGACAACTATACGCAGACCGGAATCTTCACGACCACGAAGATCAACCAGCAGTGGACGCTTCAACTCGGGCTTTCGAACGGCACTGACGTCGCGCTCTGGCAAAAAGATCCGGGCAATCAACCAACGGGCACCGTGATGGTTCAGTGGATTTCCGCCAGCCAAACAGATTCGATTTACGTGGGCGACAACGCATTCAACAACGGCAAATTCGGCTACAACAATCTTCAGCAAATCGTCGGGACTTGGACGCACAAGTTTGACGACAAAATCTACACGGCGACGGAGGCGCTGTACATGTACATGCTCGACGCCAAAACCGCACCTACACCAACCGTTCCGTTTCAGAGTGGATCCTTTCCAGTGAAACTCGGCTATGCCTCCGAATGGGGTATTCTGAATTACACGATGCTACGAATTGCGCCAAGCGTGTTTCTTACGGTACGCAACGAATTCTACGACGACATCGTCGGAAGTCGCACCGGCCACGCAACAAAGTATTCCGAGCATTCGTTAGGTATAACATGGTGGCCCAATAAGATTGTCACGTTACGCCCGGAGCTGCGATTCGACCACTCCTACGACGTCCCCGTGTTCGATAACGGTACGCGGCGAAACCAGTTTGTAGGCTCCATGGACTTCATCATCCACTACTGATGATACCGACGAACGTTAAGCGCCCGCGCAATGTCGATTGGAAGCGGGCGGCCGCGATTTTGTACGGCGATTGGGGGACCAGCAAAGCTTACGTCATCGGACTGGCGTTTGCTGTCGCCGGGTATTCCTCGTTCTGGCTGATCGTCCCCATGTGCATTCTTACGGCGCTTGTCGGCGTGAATTATATGGTGATCTGCCGGCTCTATCCAGATGGGGGCGGCGTGTATGCGAGCGTGAGGCATCGCAGCGAAGTCATTTCAATCGTTGGAGCGTTTTTGCTCATTGCGGATTATCTGGTCACCGCAGCCATCAGCGCACTTTCAGCGTTCGCATATCTGGGTGTTCCCCATCCAGAGAAATTCGCGGCACTGGCAATCCTGGTTATTGGCATGTTGAACTTACTGGGGCCGCGACACACTGGAGGGCTGGCGTTTCTTATTTCGATTCCAACTCTCCTGGTTGTTATCGTACTGGCCGCGTTCAGCATTCCGCATCTTGCCGGTGCCGTGCACAATTTGCAGCCGCTACACGGATCACTGACAAATAACTGGGCTGGTTTCGTCGGCATTGTTCTTGCCCTGTCTGGAGTCGAAGCAATTGCCAACGCCACAGGTGTCATGAAACTTGACCCCGGCAGCACGGAGACAAACCCGCGGGTTACAAAAACATCTACACCCGCAATTCTGATGGTGATGATCGAAGTTTGCCTGTTTACCGCGCTGCTCGGCCTGGGCATGCACGCATTGACGGGGCTCACAATCGTCAACGGTGATGTGAACGCGCCAGGAACCGAGGGCGTGCGCGATTACATGTTGCGGTATATGGGCCAGGTGTTCGTCGGTGGCGAGTTCGGGCACGCATTCGGCTTCCTCATCAGCATCGTGTTCGGCCTCCTGCTGGTCTCCGCCGTCAACACTGCGATCGTCGATCTTATCACAATTCAATTCCTCATGTCGCGAGATCGCGAGATTCCCAAAATATTTCAGCGGCTTAATCGCTGGGGCGTTCCGAAGTTCGGCATGGCCTTTGCGACGCTGGTGCCGATACTGCTCGTGCTCTTTATCAAAGACATGGCAGGATTGGCGGATCTCTACGCGGTTGGGGTCGTCGGAGCGATCGCTACAAATCTTGGCGCGACTGCAACCGATCGAAAATTGGGGATCAAGACATGGGAACGCGTGTTGATGTTCAGTACGTTTATCGTGATGGCCTTCATCGAGATGTCACTTCTGATCGACAAACCCAATGCGCGGTACTTCGCAGTGACCATCCTGGCAGTTGGCTTGATTCTGCGCGGCCTGGTGCTGGAAAGACGAATGAAAAAAGAAGACCCGACGAGGTTCGGCCCGGTACCGCAGCGGCCTGAACTTTATGACAGCGAATCGAACGGCCAGGTCCCAGCTCCTTCCAACAGCGAATCGATCCTATGCGCGATTCGTAGCGCTGGCCGCACGCTAGATTTCGCCATACACGATGCCACCAGGTTGGGGTCCCGCCTTTATGTGCTTTTTGTGCGCGAACAATCTTTCATGACCGAGCGGGATGCGGCCCGGAAGTGGCAGGAGGACCAGGAAGCAAGCGACATATTTGCAGAAGCTAAACGCAAATCGTCAGATATGACTCCCCTGTTCTGTTACGCTGTGAGTTCATCGGCGGCTGATACCATTGTTGACGTCGCAGCGACGCTGGGGGTTTCGCGGGTTATTCTTGGCGCGCCGCAACGCAGTGCGCTAATCAATCTGCTTCGCGGGAATGTCATTCGCGAGGTATCGAACTCACTGCCGGAGGAAATTGATCTCCTCGTTTACGCATGAATCGGAAACAGCGGATTGCCGGAAGGACGCTGCTTTCAATTTTCTTTGCGGCAGGAGCTTTAATCTGCCTTGTAGTAATCCTGGCCCTTGTCTTTCCCGACAGTTCTTTGAAATCGATCTGGCGGCTCAAACCCGCGGCTCAAATCCAGTTTCAAAAACTCGGGATTGATGGGTCAATTGCGCTGATGATTTGCGTAGGCGCAGCGTGTGGAGCTGCCGCCGTGGGAATTGCGAGAGACACCGAATGGGGGCGGCGACTCGCGATCGGTATTCTAACCGTGAATCTTATTGGAGATGCACTTAATGCTCTGTTGGCCCAAGACGGAACGACTTTGATCGGAATTCCCATCGCTGGCCTGATGATCGTTTTTCTCGTTAGGAAGAAACGATCAGACCAATGAATCTGTAGTTTGAATACCTACCGGCGGAACTTCAAATGTGCTACCGCTTCGATCTCAGCGGTCTGTGGAAACATATCGAGCGGGGTAACCGACTGGATCGTGAAGTTGGCCTGCAGGTCCTTCAGATCGCGGGCCAGCGTAGCCGGGTTACAAGAGACATAGATGAGAGTCGTGGGCGCAAGATCGACGATGGTACGGCGAACCTTTCCCGAAAGACCGGTAGCGGGTGGATCAACAACAAGCGTCAATAGTCTTGGGCTTTTCCGCAGCGCGACTTCAGTTCCTAACACTGCGGATCTGTCGATGACAGCTAGTTCCTCTTCGACGTCACTGGCAATGTAGCTTTCCTTTTCGTTGGCATTTTCAGTTGCCGCGGCGATGGCAAACCTGTCCCAATCGAGTCCGATGACACGGCGAAACTTGTGGAGCAACGCTTTGGCAAAAAATCCTGCCCCGCAATAAGCATCAATAAGAATATCCTGATTCGGTGGAACCAAACCGACCACTAAATCACGCAGCGCATTCGCAACCTCATCATTGGTCTGAGAAAAGACCCGGCGGCTCGCTGACGTTCGTAAGGTGTAATGTCCATCACGCGGATTTCGTGCCCGCAGACCCGCTAACGCGCTATTTACCTCATCACACGAAATCGGGCACCTCTCGACGTCGATTAAGCGATGTGAATCGCGTCGGAAAAATCCGGTCACTCCATCCTGCACA
>DASREQ010000059.1:0-69819 GCA_035651975.1 Candidatus Udaeobacter sp. | reverse complement strand
GGGCGAAGGCTCGCAGGAGCTCGCCCCTCCAATTGAGGGTAGGCCATGTTTCCTCTAAAAAAGTTTTTAAAAAATGTGTTGACACCCAGAACCGAAATTTGGTATCACGCGCCCCTGGCTCCGAAACAGACGAAGGACTTTTACCCGGTAGGTTCTTTATCTGTCAGGACCTGATAACTACAAAAAAACGAAACACCGGGAGAGAAAGAACACACACAAATCCATGTATCCACTCAATCAACTCAAAACGTTAGTTTCATGCGGACGAGATCCGGCTCGCTCGCTGCCGTTTCGGCGCGGGTTCCTTCTCATCCCGCTAATTTTGGTATGCTTTGCGCTTTCGCCGCAGGCACAGGCAGCCCTTCATCCACCACCTGATGGGGGCTATGCTAACTTTACCACGGCGGAAGGGACCAATGCCCTTGCGAACCTTGTCGGCGGCGCTGGAAACACCTCGGTCGGTTGGTTTTCGGGATTTGGCCAGGTCAACGGCAGCTTTAACACTGCTCTTGGTGCTGGAACGCTGGCACTCAACGGGGCCGATTCAAATACCGCCCTTGGCACAGCAGCGCTCTTGCTGAACACCTTCGGCGGCGGAAATCGATCGGGCACGGAAAACACGGCCGTAGGAACGGCCACACTGGTGTTTAATAGCGGCACCGCGAACGACGATGAAGGAAGTTTCAACGGCGCTGTAGGCGCGTTTGCCCTCAATCAAAACACCAGCGGATTCAGCAACAATGCCTTTGGTGATAGCTCGCTGCTTAACAATACTACCGGCGCCGCAAACACCGCTGTTGGTGATCTGACTCTGGTCAACGGCGCGGGTGACCAGTATAGCTTGAACACGGCAGTTGGCGCTTTCGCGCTTTTTGGCAACAGCGCCGCCGGGGCCTTCAGCAATTCAAACAACGCCATCGGCGTTGATGCGCTCACCAATGCTGGTGATCTGGACGGCAACGGCAGCTTCAACAATGCCATGGGCGTTGAGGCACTGAATGGCATCGTAAGCGGCTCCGGAAACGTAGCCATCGGTGACTCAGCAGGTGCCGGCGTGGATGGCGATTTTAATATCTACATCGGCTTCGGCGTTACCTCTGACAATCTCGCTGAAAGCAACACGATACGCATCGGCGACACGCAAGACGCAGCCTGCTTTATCGGCGGCATCTCGGGTGTACCAGTCGCCGGCGACCTCGTTGCCGTGGATGCAAACGGCCAGCTCGGCTCGGCGGTGGCTGCAGGCGGAAAGATCTCTGTGAAGAACTTGATCCAACAGCAGCAGCTCGTGCAGGAATTGAAGGCCACGACTGAAAGACAAGCGGCAGTGATCGCTTTGCAGGAAGGGCAAATTAAGGCCCTGACCGCGGGGCTCAAGCAGCAAGCCGATCAAATTCAGAAAGTGAGCGCTCAGCTTGAAATGATCAGGCCGACGCCTCGGATGGTCGAGAATCGATAAAACTGTTTACCGGAAGTTAACAAGTAGTTTCAAACAGCCCCGAAGCAATTCGGGGCTGTTTTGTTTTATGGAGGGGCGAGCTCCCGCGAGCCTTTAGCCGGGCTTGCGTTGACGGGCATTCGTTAGGCGTCGCAGGAGCTCCGCTCTCCAGGGTTCCTGCAATCTTACCCTTTTAGAGCGAGACGAATTCACGGCTTTATGCCGTTATCGAGGAAGGATAGGCTCTGGCTGATACGTGAAACCGAAAAAAATGACGAACGATAACGCTAATGTTTTCACCCTCGGTCATTCCCCCGATCCGGATGATGCGTTCATGTTTTATGCGATGGCCGAGAATAAAATCGACCTGCGCGGGTACCGGTTCGAGCATCGACTGGAAGACATTCAAACGTTGAACGAGCGAGCGCTTCGGGGCGAACTGCACATTTCCGCGATCTCCATCCATGCCTACGCGTACGTGGCAGGCAAATACGCGCTAGTGCCCTGTGGAGCGAGCATGGGAGACGGATACGGTCCGATCTTAATTAGGAAACGCCCAACGCCCAACGCCCAACGCCCAACGCTGAATAATGAATTAATTCGCGAAACCGCAGCCCGGGAATTTTTACAAGGTAAGAAAATTGCTGTGCCAGGCAAGATGACAAGCGCCTTCCTTGCGCTACAACTTTTTCTCGGAGAGTTCGACTACGTCGTCGTGCCGTTCGATCAAATTTTCGATGCGGTCCGCACCGGTCGAGCGGACGTGGGTTTGATCATTCACGAGGGCCAGCTCACCTATGAGAAATCCGGGTTCGAGAAAATTGTCGATCTTGGCAAATGGTGGAAAGAACGAACAGGGTTGCCACTGCCCCTTGGCGGAAATGTCGTGCGCAAGGACATTCCGCCGGCGGTCCGCAGTGATCTCAGCGAAATTATTCGCGAAAGCATCGACTACGGCCTAGCGCATCGGGATGAGGCAGTGCTGCATTCGCTTCCTTATGCGCGCGACATGGACGCGAAGTTGGCTGGGAAATTCATCGGCATGTATGTGAACGAATTTACCCGCGATTACGGCGAAGCGGGCCGCGCCGCTATCCGCAAATTTCTGACGGAGGCCCACAACAAAGGCTACATCGGCGCTCCAGTTGAAGTGGAATTCGTTGAATAATTTAGTGCTCGTCCTCTTGTCGAGTAACCACTTCGAGCAGAGGAGGACGAGACCGAGGCCATGACTTGCCATAGCGGCAGGCAATTCTGCGCCAGTTTGCGGTAGCGGCGGCGAACAAAAGCTCTTGTGCGGGTGCCGGTTCTCCGCCAGTTTCGTCCTGTCATGGCAGGGAATCGCAGGCTTGGTTGTCTCAGCATCTTTTTGTTTGTCGCGCTTTGTGCCAGTCTATTCGTTAACCTGGTACTAATGGTCACGGCGTTTCAGCGCCTGGGCGGGATCCGCGAACCCGAGCCAATCCCGCGCTTCCGTGAAATCCTGCTTCAGCGCGGGGCACGTGCGACCACTGACAAAATCGCAGTCATCACCATGCGTGGCCTGATCAGCTCTTCGCTTCCCGGCACCGTTACGGATTCAATGGTCGACGACATGCGCGCAGCCCTGCAACAGGCGCGCGATGACAGTCGCGTTAAAGCCATCGTACTGGAAATCGATTCTCCCGGTGGAGAAGTGACAGCTTCCGACGCGATCTATAGCGCACTGGTCAAGGTGCGCGCCAGGAAACCGGTAGTCGTTTACATGGATTCGTTGGCAGCGTCCGGTGGCTACTACGTTTCCTGCGGCGGCAAATTTTTGATGGCAAGCGACACAACCATTACAGGCAGCATTGGCGTCATCATTCAAACGCTGAATTACGAGCAGCTGTTCAACAAGGTCGGACTCGCCTCCGTGGTTTTCAAAAGCGGCAAGTTCAAGGACATGTTGAACGGCGCGCGACCGATCACCCCGGAAGAACGCGATTTGGTGCAGAGCTTTATCATGAAAACTTACGACAAATTTCTCGGCATCGTCGCGAAGGAACGAAATCTTCCGGCAGACGTTTTGCGCAACACGATCGCCGACGGGCGAATCCTGTCGGGAAAGGACGCATTCGAGCACAAGCTGATCGATGGCCTTGGTGAGCTGGAAGACGCCTTTGGAAAGGCGAAAGAATTGGGACACGCGCCAGACGCCAAAGTCGTGAAATATGGCCCGCCATTCAGTTTGAGCCGGTTCTTGCGGATATTCGGGGAAACCGATTCAAAAATTGAACTCACACTTCCCAAGCAACTCATTCCGCAATTGGAAAGCGGGCGTGCCTATTTCCTGCCGAGCTATTACGCGCCATAGGAGCTTTGCGGAGTGTCGAGAGCGGTGAGCTGCCTGGGTTTATATCGTGGTGGAACCTCAGCGCGCTTCTCACATTAGCAGGGCTGGCGCCGTAGGTGCGTAATGTTTATAGCTGGTCGGCCAAGAAATCCCAAGCTCCGTAGGAGCGGCATAATATTGCCCCGCGATGCATATGCCGCCCCTACCGGACTGGAAAACTGAACGGATTCCGAGCTATAAACGTTTCGCGCCTACGCGCTCCAGCGCTGACCCCTGGTGATGAACACAAGCACGAGTAAGAGTTCATCGCGCTGGAGTATTCCAGCTGCTTGGTGAAGATTGGAACGCATGCTATCTCATAGCCTCTTCGCGGCATCGGGAGCCGTTCCCAGCTCCGTCTTAGGCCTTCTTCTTTCTCTTCTTTACCTTCTTGCCAGCCTTTATGTCTACATTTCGCTGATTTACCAGATCAGCGCGCGAACTGGGGACCGCTTCGATTCTGACGGGACGACGACGCGACGCTTTGGACTTCCCGAAGCAATTCTGGCTGCGCTGTTGATCGGTTTTCTTTTTCTGACCATCGGCGCCTCAGTTTCGCAACCTTCGATCCAGTTTAGCGCGCGCAATCTTCTGGCAAATTTTCTTCTTACTGGCTGCGTGGTGCTGGTCATAATCACTTTCCTTCAATTCCGCGGATTTGACGTTGGTTCGTTAGGCGGATTTTTCACGCTAAGTTTTGTCCGTACCCTGAGCACCGGAGCGATTCTCCTGTTTTTTGCTTATCCATTGATCCTGGTGTCCGACGCCATCACTCAGCGGCTTTTCGGGGGCGGCTCGAGCAGGCAAAACATCGTCGAGTTTTTCAGCGAATCGCGCACGATTCAGCAGCGAATGATGATTATCGTTTTCGCCATCGCAATTGCGCCGGTGGTTGAGGAATTTCTTTTCCGATTTTTTATTTACGGGGTACTCAGGCGCTATTTCGGCCGCCTCCTGGGTGTCATATTCAGCGCGCTATTGTTCGCTGCGGCCCATGCCCACTTGCCTTCGTTTGCGCCATTGTTCGTTCTGGGAAGTTGTTTCGCCATTGCATACGAGTGGAGCGGTTCAATTCTTGTTGCCATGACAATGCATTCGCTCTTCAATTCGCTCACCCTTACCGCGCTCGCATTTCCGGAGGTCTTTTCTCCATGAGTCTTCGCGAGGCTGGCGCCAACAGTGCGGTTTCATCTCTAGCCTGGGGTAAGGCCCCGGGCGCAAACTGAGATTGCGCCTTTGGCATTGAAATGGAGGATGAAACTGCGCGAACTCGGAGAAGACCGGCTACTCGGTCGGCTATTGACGGGTCTTCCGCTCGCAAGAGCCGTGGTCAACGGCCCGGGTGATGATTGCGCTGTGGTAGAAACCCCCGGTGGTGGGAATTTTCTTGTGCTCAAAACCGATTGTGTTGTCGCAGGTGTGCATTTCTTGCCAACGGCGAACGCGCTCGATGTTGGCTGGAAAGCGATGATGCGTCCGCTCAGCGATTTCGCCGCAACATCGGCTCTGCCTCAATTTGCGCTGATCACTCTCATTGCTCCCGAAAATACGAAGGTCGAATGGGTGGAGCGGTTCTATCGCGGACTGCGGCGGGCTGCCAACCGGTTTAAAGTCAGCATAGTTGGCGGAGAAATGAGCAGCACACCCGGGCCCTTGGCTATTTCAGTTAGCGTGGTTGGTTTTGTTGAGAGAGACCGCTACGTATCGCGTCGGGGGGGCAAGGCGAGGGATGATCTTTTTGTCACTGGCCGACTGGGTGGCGCCGTTAAACAGAAGCATTTGCAATTCGTTCCACGAATTGCGGAATCGCGGTGGCTGACAAAAAATTTCTCTATCCACGCCATGATGGATTTAAGCGACGGGTTAGGGACCGATCTTCCACGACTTGCAAGGGCGAGCCGGGTTGGATTTACCGTCAAGACTGAGAATCTGCCGCTTGCCCGCGGCGCGAAGATCGATGACGCAATTTCCGAAGGCGAAGATTATGAATTGCTCTTCGCGATTTCGCCACGCGAAAGGACGCGTCTGGAGCGAGAATGGCGAAAGAACTTTTCGAGACTACGGCTTACTCGAATTGGTCAGCTAAATCCGAAATCCAAAATTCGAAATCCGAAATTGCCAGGTGGCTACATTCATTTCCAATAGCCCGGCTGAGACTGAGGCAGTGGGACGGCGACTTGCAGAGGATGTAGTAATAGGGTCGGTTTTGGCCTTGCAGGGCGACCTGGGAAGCGGGAAAACTCTGTTCACCAAAGGTTTCGTGGGCGGAATGGAAAGCAAGGCTGCCGTTTCCAGTCCTACCTTTACGATTGTGCACGAATACCGAGATGGGCGGTTACCTGTTTATCATTTTGATTTCTTTCGCGTGGAGAATCGCCATGCCCTCGCCCGGCTTGGTCTGGACGACTATTTTTTTGGCGACGGCGTTTCGGTGATCGAATGGGCTGATCGCTTTCCGGAATTCATTCCCGAACAGGCGCGCTGGATTTTCTTTGAAATAAAATCGGAGAATCAGCGCGCTATTACTTTTCAAAACCCATGAGCACCCTTGCGCTGGAACTTTCCACAGCGCGCGGCAGTCTGGCGTGGTTGGATGAAGACATTACCCATCTCACGCGGGAGTGGCCGAACGACCGAAAAAACTCCGCCCGGTTTTTTGAGAACCTCAACGCTATAACGGCAAAATTTGGCGGCCCAGACACAATTATCGTCGGCCTTGGCCCTGGCTCGTACGCGGGCACCCGCATCGCAATTTCGGCTGCGATTGGATTGCAGGCCTCTTCCGGGGCACATCTGATCGGCTTTCCATCGATTTGCGCCATAGAATGCGACGCGCACGAATACTGCGTAATAGGAGATGCCCGCAGGAAATCCTTCTTCTTTGCGTTTATCCGTGCAAATAACCTTGTCGAAGGTCCAACGCTTCTCTCAGAGTTTGAACTGAAACTGAAACTCGACGCGATTGGGACGGAAATCCCGGTTTTCAGCTCGGATTCACTCGCGCAATTTGACCGCGCGATCGCTCGTTTCCCATCGGCTCTTTCGCTGGCCAAACTTGCGCAAGAACCGGAGCGTAGCTTTTCTTTGCCACCGCTCGAACCGATTTACCTGCGCGAGCCACACGTCACCATGCCGAAATGAAGCAAACTTATCGTTGCTGGGCCGAGATCGATCGGAGTGCGTTGCGTCACAATGCCAAAATCGTGCGGGAACGCGTGGGTTCCGCAGAGATGCTCGCTGTGGTGAAAGCGAATGCTTACGGGCACGGCTTGATCGGCGTGGCGGAAGCGCTGGCAGACGAGGTCCAACTGTTCGGCGTGGCGAATCTGGAAGAAGCCATGGCGTTGGGTGGGTCTTTCTCCCATTCCATTGTTATTCTTGGCCCCGCTTTGCCGGGGGAACGATCCATGATCGCTGAGCGCGGTTTCATTCCGACTATTTCCGCGCTCGAGGAAGCAGAGGATTTCAATCGACTCGCGCACCGCGCGCCTGTGGTCGTTAATTTCAAGATCGATACAGGCATGGGCCGCATGGGCTTTCCGGAGAACCAAGCCCTGGATGCTCTCAAGAAGGTCTCCGCGTTTCCGAATATCAGGATTCATAGTGTTTCGACTCATTTGCCAGTCTCCGGCGAGGACGCGAACTACACACGTGATCAACTTTTGCGGTTTGGCGAAATCATGAAACGATTTCGCGCCGCGGTTCCGATCGATTATAAAGCGCATGTGCTCCAAAGCGCGGGACTGCTTGGCTTTGCCGGACACGCGAGCCCCTTCGACATCGTGCGTGCCGGCATCGTGCTTTACGGGATTTCGCCGCTCCCTGAATTTCAGAAAGTTCTCAAACCGGCGATGACGTGGAAGACGCGCATCTCTTTGGTGCGCGATATGCCGAAGGGAAGTTCGATCAGTTATGGTCGCACCTTTATCACTCCTCGGAAAATGCGGATCGCAACGTTGTCAGCTGGTTATGCGGATGGATATCCATGGCCGCTTTCCAATCGTGACGCCGCCGTTCTGGTTCGGGGGCAGCGTTGCGCTGTTCTTGGCCGGGTGACGATGGATTTGATGATGATTGATGTTAGCAAGGTCGATAACGTGCAAGTAAACGACGAGGTTGTTTTGATGGGACGTGATGGGAACGAGGAAATCTCCTGCGCGGAATTGGCTAAGAAGGCGGGCACGATTCCCTGGGAAATAACGACTCGCATTGGCCAGCGCGTGAAGCGCCTTTTCATTTGATCGTGAATCGAGAATCGAGAATCGTGAATCGATCTCCATTATAACGAATTACGAATTCCGAATCACAGACCCCATGTTCCAGATCATCTTCAACGAATTAAGCGCAGCCGAGATCTCGGCGCTCCCGAAGAAATTGCAGCTTGAGCTGCTCGCGGAGTTCCAAATTTTACCCGAGGACCTCGACCAGCTCGATTCTGAAAGGTTTGGCGTGATCCAACGCGAAGGGAAAAAGCTATACCGCTATCGTGCGAAAGATTATCGCATTTATTTTGCCAAGGCGGGCGAAGGCATCAGAGTCCATCGCGTTTTGCACAAGAACACGTTTCGCGATTTTCTTTTCCGCAGCAAACTGCCGGTGTCCGAAGACGCCCAGCTGAGCGAAACACGCGAATTCTGGAAACTGATCGAGCAGGGCGAAAAGACGCGAAAGGCGCTGTAGCCGCTTCGCTGTGCGAAGCGCGGGACCGAATGTGTTTGTAATCCGCGCGATGCGTGTCTCACGGAGACGCAGCTACAGGAAGGCTGAAAACCGCTCTCTACTTCATCAAGAGCACCGAGCGGCTGCGCTTGATCTCGCGCGTGATCTTGCGATGGAGATGCGCCGGCATGCCGGTGACCCGGCGTGGAAGAATTTTGCCGCTCTCTGTGACGAATTTTTTAAGGAGATCGGGATTTTTGTAGTCGATGGCCTCGATGGCAATGTCGATTCGACGACGCGGCATGGCGCGATTGGCGCGGCGAAAGGCGGAACGGCGCTTGGCGGTTTTAGGGCCCATCATTTCGTTTCCCGGTGCAATGTGTGCCGCCTTAGGAACGGATTGAATTTCTTCTTTTCGAGCCGGTTCGGTGTACGCGGGCTTTTCTTGTTCCGCGTGGTCATGTAACGGGAGACAGGCTTACCCAAAGCCTTGGCCTCCGTGCATTCCAGTGTCACAATCTCCTGCGCCATTTGCCATCACTCCTTCACTTCCGCCGGCGTGGCTTCTTCTTCTTCAGCCTCGCCGCCTTCTTCCTCGGTCAAACCGAACAGAGAGGTAACAGATTGACGAACCCGCGACGCCTTATTTTGCTTTTCCAGCTGCGATTGGCATTCAACGGTGAAGCGCGCGAACGGGATGGCTTCCAGCCGTGCATGCGGGATCGGTTTGCCCGACATCTCGCACTTTCCGTAGGTTCCCAATTCAATCCGCTTGAGCGCCTGATCGATTTCGTAAAGCGCGTCCTGTTCTTGAGAGAGCAAGCTCAGCGCAAAATCGCGATCATAAGCGTCCGATCCGGCGTCAGCCTGATGCATTCCAAAAGCGGATGCCTCGCTGCCTTCGGCCCGCGAGCGCAAGGTGTCCTGGGCGACACCGGCCATGGAATCAACCATGGCGTCCCGAAGCTGAAGGAGCTTTTCCTTCTGCTTTCGTACAAAGGGGTCGAGCCTTCTTTCGCGATGGTTCATGCCTAGCAGGAGGGCCGGAGACTCAGTCGTGGCTTTGTTGGAGGACACCCGCTTTCCAGCTTTCGCCGGCTTTGCGACCTTTTTCGATACAGGCCGCTTCACGCTCTCCTTGCGTGCCGGACGCTCCTTGCGCGCCGCTGGCCTCCTCGCAGAACTCTTCTTTTTTGTTGGTTTTGCCATAGGTTGACGCCTTTGGTAATCGATTGCGTCCGAAAAATGGACGCTTAATTAAGAACATTTCTCCGACGGCGCAAGCGGATTCGGTCAAAAAGTTTACCCCACTACAAACTAGCTTTCGCGCCTGGGCAAAACCACTACCCGGTTACGGCCCACCTCGACGGCAGCAGCCTGAGGTCGCGGGCCCTACGAGCTCGCGCTGGAGTACCGGTTCAGGGCAAATTTCCAGAAACCGCGTGACAGAAGGAAAACGATGGTCGAGGCAGTGACAAGATGCAGCATTAACCACCAGGGCTGTCCGAGCGATTTGATCAGCAGGCGGGCGGGGATGTTTGCGATAATGACTACCGGAATAATCCAGCCGAAGATCATGCGGAAGAGCCATGGGAAGATGGCATCTGGATAACGTGCAATGTTAAGGAAATTAAAGTAGCCATAAACCAACCCCTGGGCGCGTACGATCCAGAAACTGACCGCCGCCAGGGCGAGCATGATTGAGTAATGCACGGCAATGCCAAACCCCAGCGCAACCAGGTAAAGCACGATGGATGTAAAATCCGGGACTACATTGAGGCGCGAAAGCGATACACAAACGACCACGCCTCCTAACGCGGCGTTTACGATGCTGTCGAGGCCGAATTGTTTAGTCGAAACAGCAAACTGACTATCAATTGGCAGAACGAGGAGGGAATCCAATCTTCCCGTGCGAACAAGTTCTGGAATGTTTGCGACGTTAACAAAGAAGAATGCCTGAAAAAGTTGGGCAATCATTTGGTGCGTGCCGATCAGCAGCACGACTTCCCACTTTGTCCAGTCGCCGAGCCGGTCGACGTTCCCGAAGATGATGCTGAAAAAGACAATTTGCCCGCAGAACCAAAGGACCTCCACCACCATCCACAAAAGGAAGTTTGCTTTGAAGCTCAGCTCGCGAATGAGCGAGTTACGCAGCATGATGGAGTAGATTTGGATGTAACGCGGCATCACTTTTTCCTGTCTCTTAACTTTAAGCGCAGTCAACCACTGCTTGTATGAAACGTTTTATCCCCTGGCTTGTCGCTGTTATCGGACTACTGGCTATCGTGCTGGTTATCCGCCAGTGCCGCAATGGCGTCGCTGCAAGCTATCAGAGCGCGACAATCACACGCGGTCCCATCACCCAGGCGGTTACGGCAACCGGCACACTCAATCCGGTGGTTAACGTGCAGGTGGGCAGCCAGGTTTCAGGAAATATCGCGAAATTGTTTGTGGACTTTAATTCCCAGGTGAAAGCCGGCCAGATAGTCGCCCAAATCGATCCGGCGCTTTTTCAGGCGACGGTCACTCAGGCTGAAGGCGACCTGGCGAGCGCGCAGGCCGCGCTGGAACTCGCCAGGGTGAATGCAAAGCGAACTCAGGAACTCTTTACGAGGAAAACTTCTTCTCAAGCCGATCTGGATCAGGCGATGGCGAATCTTCACACGGCAGAAGCGAACGTGAAGATCAAACAGGGCGCGCTCGATAAAGCACGGGCGGACCTGGACCATTGCAAAATTACTTCTCCAATCGACGGAGTCGTGATTTCGCGAAGTGTCGATGTTGGTCAGACGGTGGCGGCCAGTTTGCAGGCACCAGTCATCTTTGTGATTGCAAACGATCTCACCAAAATGCAAATCGACGCAAACGTGGCGGAAGCGGATGTCGGCGTCGTGAAGATCGATCAAAATGTCGATTTCACCGTGGACGCTTTTCCCACGGAGACGTTTCACGGAAAAGTTGTCCAGGTGCGCAACGCGCCGATCACAGTGCAAAACGTAGTCACTTACGACACGGTTATCGGCGTGAGCAATCCCGAGCTTAAATTGAAACCGGGAATGACGGCGAACGTCTCAATCATCGTGGCGCACAAGGATGATGCGCTGCAAATCAAGAACGCGGCGTTGCGGTATCGTCCGCCGGACGCGACGCCGGTTGTGACCAGACCGACGAGCCCCAGCCGCGCGGGACGACCTGGGAGCGCACGCGGCGGTGCCCCACACGCAGGGGCGGAGCGCACCGTTTATGTTTTCCCATCTGGCGCCAGCCGCCCGCAGCCGAGACAGATCAAGACCGGAATCAGCGACGGGATTGTGACCGAAGTCGTCGAAGGACTGAAGGAAGGCGACCGCGTTGTCACGGCCGAATTGACTTCGACATCCGCCGCGCCGTCACCGCCCGCGAATCCCTTTAGCGGCGGGCGGCGGCGGTTTTGATGAGCTCATGGAAAAAGAATTCGTCCTTTCGCTCGCGGACTGCTGTAGCCGCGTCTCTGTGAGACGCGTGATTGTGCGTGTTCCAAACATCTCAGCGCCGCGGTTCGCGGAGCAAATCGACGACAACATTCGCCAGGAGGTAGTTCGATATGAATAACGGGACCATCGTCAGCTTGATCGATGTTCATAAGATCTATCGCACGGGTGAAATGGAAGTGCCCGCCGTGCGGGGCGTATCGATTGAAATCAGGCGCGGCGAATTTGTCGCGCTCATGGGCGCGAGTGGTTCGGGAAAATCCACGCTCATGAATATTTTGGGCTGCCTCGATCGACCCACTACGGGCCATTATATTTTAGACGGCGCAGACGTTTCCGGCCTGGACCGAGATCAGTTGGCTGATATCCGGAATCGCAAGATCGGGTTCGTCTTCCAGAATTTTAATCTGCTGCCACGCACATCGGCCCGCGAGAATGTCGAGTTGCCGTTGATTTACAGTTCGCAGCACCTTGCGAATGCGCAGCTTCGCGAAAAGGCCGATCGGGTCCTTGCATCAGTCGGGCTGGCAGGTCGCGAAGATCATCATCCGAGCCAGCTTTCAGGTGGCCAGCAACAGCGCGTGGCGATCGCGCGCGCCCTGATCAATCAGCCGGAAGTGCTGCTAGCAGACGAACCGACTGGCAATCTGGACAGCCGGACCAGCGTCGAGATCATGGCGATTTTTCAGCAACTCAACGAGCGTGGAATTACCGTGATCATGGTGACGCACGAATCTGACATCGCTGCTTACGCCAGGCGCAATGTGACGATGCGCGACGGCGTGATCCTGGATGACCACCTCGTTTCACGGCAACTGGATGCGGCAGCGCAGATTCAGACCGGCAGGGCGCAACCAGAATCTGCTCGTGACGGCCAGGGCGCGCCCGGCCCCGGTTCGACGATTTAACGTTTTAACACTTCACCGAATACAAATGAGAGTCGCACCAACATTTAACGTTGCGCTCCGCGCTTTGCGGCGAAACAAGATGCGTTCGGTGCTGACTGCGCTTGGCATCATCATCGGCGTCGGCGCGGTCATTGCAATGGTCGGGATCGGCAATGGCGCGAAAGCTCAAGTCGAAGCGCAGATCGCCAGCCTCGGACAAAATGTGATTCTCATCTTCTCCGGCAGCACCACTTCCAGCGGCATTCGTACTGGCTGGGGCAATGCCGGCACGTTGAAAATTGAGGACGCAGAAGCGATCCGGCGCGAAGTCCCGGGAGTCATCGGGGTAAGCGAGGAAGTTGTTTCCACCACGCAGGTAGCCGCTGGAAATCAGAATTGGTTTACCCGTATTTACGGCGAATCACCGGATTATTTTGACATCCGCCAATGGCCGCTGGCGGACGGCGCGCCGTTTACACCGCAAGACGTTCGCAGCGCGAATAAGGTTTGCGTAATCGGCCGCACCACTGCGACGCAGATTTACGGAAACGAAAATCCGATCGGCCAGATTTTACGGATCAAAGAGGTCCCGTTCACAATCACCGGTGTGCTGATACCTAAGGGATTGAGCACCTATGGTGTAGACCAGGACGATATCGTGATCATGCCGTATACGAGCGCCATGAAGCGCGTGATCGGCGGGACAACTCTGCGCAACATCAATGTGCAAATTGGCGATGCCCGACAGCTGGACGCGGCCCAGCAACAGATCATCTCGCTATTGCGTCAACGGCATAACATTCGCCCCGGGCGCGACGATGATTTCACCGTGCGTAACCAACAGGAGATCGCCCAGGCAGCGACCGCCACGTCGCGTGTCATGACACTTTTACTGGGCGCAATTGCCGGTGTCTCGCTTTTGGTTGGTGGAATCGGAATCATGAATATCATGCTGGTGAGCGTCACTGAGCGGACGCGTGAAATTGGCGTACGCATGGCCGTGGGCGCGCGCGGCAACGACATTCTTACTCAATTCCTAATCGAAGCCGTTACCCTAAGCTCGGTCGGTGGCATGATTGGGATCGTCTGTGGCGTTGGCGCGTCGAAAATACTGTCGGCATACGCGAATTGGCCGACGTTGATATCAATCAGTTCAGTCGCGATTGCATTTTTGTTTAGCGCAGCGGTTGGAATTTTCTTTGGCTTTTACCCGGCGCGCAAAGCCGCCGCGCTCGATCCCATCGAAGCGTTGCGCTACGAGTAGAGCGGTTTAACCACGACCGGATACCAATGGATACTAAGAGGAGAACAAGATTCGTGTTTATTCGTGTCTATTAGTGGTTAGAAATCAGTATGGCAGAACACAGCGGTTTTGAAAAATTGGTCGCAGACGCGAAGAAGAAGGTCACCGAGATTTCGCCGACAGATGCAGCCGCGAAATCAAAGAGCGGCGAGGCCGTGATCGTCGATGTTCGTGAGAAAGACGAGTGGGACGAGGAACATATTCCTGATGCGATTCACATGAGTCGCGGCACGATCGAGCTCGACGTGGAAGAAAAGGTTCCCGACACGAACGCACTCATCATTTGTCATTGTGGCGGAGGCGGACGTTCCGCGCTTGCCGCTGAGAGCCTGCAAAAAATGGGCTACAAAAACGTCCGCTCCATGGCGGGCGGTTTCAAGGCCTGGAAAGCCGCCGGGCTTTCAACGGCGAAATAATGTCCTGGCGGATAGCGAATCCTCTTGCCTTCTGGTTTTGGTATCGCGCCGAACAATCTTTCCTGCACTTGATTGTCACCTGAGAATTGAAGCCAAAGGAAAAATCGCGATCGCGAGGAGGCGCTCGCCATCCCTCGAGAGGCGTGTGCCACGAAGAGGTCGCTCGGAGATGTCGATCTTATTGATCGGAACTGGCGAGCATAATAGGCTCGATCTGACTCAAACCCATGAAATGACCTCGTTGGATTACTACGGCATCGAAGAGCTTCTCACGGATGAAGAATGTGCAGCGCGTGATCGGGCAAGGCGGTTTGTGCAGGAGGAAGTTATGCCTGAGGTGGTTCCGTGCCATCGCGCTGCCAAGTTCCCGGATCATCTCATCCCACGCATGGGGGCGCTGGGCTTTTACGCACCATATCTGAAAGAGCACGGTTGTGCCGGCCTTAGCCACACTGCGTACGGGCTCATCATGCAAGAGCTTGAACGGGCCGATTCCGGCCTGCGCTCGCTGGCGTCGGTGCAAGGGTCGCTTGTCATACATGCTATCCATTCCTTTGCCACGCCGCAGCAACAGGCGCGCTGGCTGCCAGGGCTGGTCTCCGGCAAACTTATCGGTTGTTTTGCGCTGACAGAACACGGACACGGTTCAGATCCGGGCGGAATGGAAACGCACGCCAGGCGTGAAGGTGACCATTACATTTTGAATGGCAGCAAGTGCTGGATCGGAAACGCTTCAATTGCGGACGTTAAGGTTGTTTGGGGAAAGGATGACGACGGGCCCGTCGCGGGTTTTGTCGTAGAGAAAGAAGCACCCGGGTTTCGCGCCCAGGACATTGAGGGAAAGTTTAGTCTGCGCATGTCGCGCACGTCCGAATGCTGGTTCGAGAACTGCCGCATACCCACTGGGAATCGCTTGCCCAAGGCGTCAGGCCTCGGCGCACCGCTGTCCTGTCTTTCGCACGCACGCGCAGGCATTGCGTGGGGCGTGATCGGCGCGGCCATTGACTGCTACGAAACCGCACTCGCGTACGCCAAATCGCGTGAACAATTTGGCCGCCCAATTGCCGGCTTCCAATTGGTGCAACAAAAGCTTGTCTGGATGGTGCAGGAAATTACCAAGGCGCAATTGTTGGCGCTGCGTCTCACACGCATGATGGAGATGGGCTCGGCGCGTCCCGCACAGATCTCGCTCGCAAAGCGGAACAATGTTTGGATGGCGCTGGAATGCGCGCGGAAGGCTCGCGACATACTCGGAGCCGCAGGCATCACGGATCGGTATCCCGTGATCCGCCATGTCATGAATCTCGAAACCGTCTCCACGTACGAAGGCACGCACGACATCCATACACTAGTCGTCGGCCGCGACATCACGGGGATAAATGCTTTCGGCGGCTAGCCTGTCATCCTGAGCCGCGAAGACGGCGAAGGATCCCGCATCCGGTCATTGGTTACTCAGATCTGCTTGCGTGAGGCCGCGTGCCGTGGGAGGTCCCTCGCGTTCGCTCGGGATGACAGTGCGTAAAGATTAGCTAGATTAAACTAGTTATGAGCGAGTCAGTTTATATTCTCGGCGGCGGACGCACCGATTTTAAGCGTAACCTGAAGAAAGAGGGGAAAACGATCCGGCACATCATCATTGAGGCCGGCAAAAAGGCGATCGAGGATGCGAAAATCGATCCAGCAGAAATTCAGGCCGGCGCGGTTGGCAATTTCAATGCAGGCCAGTTCACCAAGCAGTTGCAGCTTGGTGCCTTCATTCCAGAGATCGATCCGAAATTGCGCGGTATTCCCACGATGCACACCGAAGCGGCGTGCGCGTCCGGGGCGCTGTCGGTGTTGCTCGGCGCTGAATGGATCATGGGTGGCTTTTATGATGTCGTGTTGGTTGTCGGGGCGGAACAGCAGAAGACAATGTCGTCGCTGGATGGATCTGATGTGCTTGGCGCGGCTGCCGATTATCACAATGAAAAGCCGGAGTACGGCGATTTCATGTTTCCAAAATTGTTCGGGCGGATTGCGCAGATTTACATCGAGAAATATGGCGCGACCGAAGGGGACCTGGCGCTGGTAGCATGGAAAAACTATGCCCATGCCAAGTTGAATCCGCTTGCGCAGATGCGTGACGCCGACCTCACCCTCGATTGCGCATCGCAGGTGTCCGACAAGAACCCAAGTGTCGCTCCGCCGCTTAAAGTTTCCGATTGTTCCCAAATCACAGACGGCGCGGCATCGGTGGTTCTGGTTTCCGGAAAGTATCTGGACAAAATCGGCCGCGATCGGAGCAAGACCGCCCGGCTGCTTGGCTACGGTCACACCACCGATTATCTGCCGCTCGACAAAAAGGATGCACCTAGGTTTTCGATCGCGCGTAAAGCGGCCGAGAAAGCCTTTCGCATGGCGAATCTGACGCCACGCGATCTGCAAGGCGCCGAGGTGCACGATTGCTTTTCCATTACTGAAATTGTCGCCTACGAAATTCTCGGGCTAGCCGAGTCCGGCAAGGGCGCCGGGCTGGTAAAAAGCGGAGCGACAGCATTGCCGCAGGCGCGCACGGAAAAATTCAAGGGACCTTTCCAAATTCCAGTGAACGCGGGTGGCGGCTTAATCGCCGACGGTCACCCCGTCGGAGCGACCGGCGTTCGCCAGGTTTTCGAAGCGTATCAACAGCTCACGGAACAGGCCGGCGCACGGCAGATCGAAAACGCAAAAAAATTCCTCACGTTCAACATGGGCGGCAGTCTTACGACTTCCGTCGCCATGGTCTGGGGACGTGAGTGATCGAGCCCCTATTTCGCAATTCGAGACTCGTAATTCGGCCAATTAGCGAATCGGCGTATTACGTGGTGTAGGGTTCGTTATTCGCATCCCGAATCACGAATTACGGAACAAAGACGATTTAGTGTTTTACTGCTTCAATCAGGCATATGAGCAAGCCGCTTTCACGTCCATATGACCGCTCGCGCACGTTTCATGGATATGGTCTCGCTTGCAATTGAAGAACTGCCTTCTGTGATAAAAGAGGACGTCGAGGATTTCCTCGAAAACCATCCACTCAGCCCGGCGGCGCGTCTGCGCCCAAGAATGGGAATGGTGGGTGACATCTGGCTGGCTTTTGTCGGACCGGAGGTGCGACGGGGTGCCAGCGGACTGGGAAAGACGCCACGCGACGCGCTGAAAGATTTCAACCAGCATTTCATGGAGCCGCTCATTTCTCGAAACGGCTCCGAATCGCACGAAACGGATTGATTCAGGATTCAACGATTCATCGCCTTCCATGAAAGTTCCATTCACGCTCGGAGAGGTTGGCCACTTTGGCCTGGCTGTGCGCGATCCGAAAAAAAGCGCCGAATGGTTCCAGCGCACGCTGGGGTTGCGCAAAGAATTCGATTTCGAGAGCGGCGTCGCTGTAGGCAACGACAACGTGACAATTGCGCTGTTCAAGGGTAAACCGTCGCCGGAAACGATCGATCACATCTCGTTTCACCTGCCGAATATGGCGACATTGCAAAAGGCGCTCGCGCATTTGAGAAGTGTCGACGCAGATATTGAAGACCCGGGGGATGAAATCGGTCCGGAAGGTGCGGGATCGAAAAACATGGGCCTTTGGTTTCATGACCCCGACGGCTATCGCTGGGAGCTAAGTGTGCTTGGCGGCAAATAACTCTGTAGCCAACCAGTTCGCGCTGCGCCGGGACTCACCGCATCACCCAATCGGGTGAGGACTAACGAGTAAGTAGCGCACAATTAAGTGCCTGCGTTGACACCATATTTAAGGGTCTTAACTTTTTCGTCCAAATTGAAAATGATTACCCAAGTAAAAGGGGACGGAAAAGCATTCGTCTCACATGCGCCAGGGTATTGGCCAGAAATAAGTCAGGAACTCTGGAACGATTGGAAGTGGCAGCTCAAGAACAGGGTCACTTCCCTGGCTCAACTGCAAAAGCACCTGAAGCTGAGTGACGAGGAGCGTGGCGGCGTTTTGCTCTCCGGCGACAAACTCGCCCTCGCGGTTACGCCGCACTTTTTTAACCTGGTGCCGCAGGATAACGCTGACGATCCCATCAGGCGTCAAGTCATTCCACGGATCGAGGAAACCTGGACATCCCCGTACGACATGGCCGATCCGTGCGGCGAAGATTCGCACATGCCTGTGCCGGGACTGGTCCATCGTTATCCAGACCGCGTCCTGTTTTTAGTAACGGATCGTTGCGCCAGCTACTGTCGCTATTGCACGCGTAGCCGTGTCGTCAGCGGGGTGGGTGAACAGGAGTTGCACACAAACTTCGAGGACGCGTTTCGTTATCTCGAATCGCACACGGAAGTACGCGATGTCCTCTTGAGCGGCGGCGATGCTCTGATTTTCAGTGACGATAAGCTCGACAAGTTGCTTTCTCGGTTGCGGTCGATTCCGCACATTGAGTTCCTTCGGATCGGCACGCGTGTTCCAATTTTCCTGCCACAACGCATCACGCCTGAGCTGTGCGCGATGCTGGCGAAACATCATCCGTTGTGGATGAGCGTGCACGTCAATCATCCGCGCGAGCTGACGATTGAGGTCAAACAAGCGCTGGAGCGCCTCGCCAACGCCGGCATCCCGCTCGGAAACCAAAGCGTTTTGCTCGCGGGCGTGAATGACGACCTGGAAACGATGAAGACGCTTGTGCACAAACTGCTCATGTGCCGCGTCCGTCCGTACTACATTTATCAGTGCGACCTGATCAACGGTTCATCGCATCTGCGCACGTCCGTCGCGAAAGGTATTGAGATCATCGAAGGTCTGCGCGGTCACACCACTGGCTATGCCGTGCCGCAATTCGTGATCGATGCGCCTGGCGGCGGCGGCAAAGTGCCTATCAATCCCGGTTACGTTCTGTATCACGATAACGAGAAAATCGTCATCAGGAATTACGAGGGCAAAATCTTCGAGTACCCGGAAACTGGAAACGAGCAGGTCCAGTTCGCGCCGCAAAGGGAATACCACGACGAATATCTTTATTCGTAGTTGAGAGTTCCCTGAATCCAAATCCCCCCGCGGCGCATCTCACTAAGAAGCATGAAATGTTCGGTCGCTCTCTTTTCAGCCTTGCTGCTCCCTGCGCTGAATGCTGTCGCGGAAACGAAACCTGAAATTGAAATTCGTTTTTGTCCGGCCTCAGCGGTTCGGACGTACCCATTGGAAAGCCGGCGCGACCTTCAGAGTTTGATGTTGCAGAATTTGGCAGTCATCAATCACGGCAGCGCGCCATTCAAGGTGGATAATATCGAATTGGAGCTCCTGCAATCCCGCCAGGTCCTCGATTCAAAGAAACTCGACGGCACCACGATTAAGCACTTTGCGGATCGGGGCGCGAAAATGCAGACCGCCGGCGTGCTGAAGGAGGTCGCGTTTCAATTTTGTGGAACAAGCCTTATCGAGCCGTCCGTCAAACTAGCCGGGCCGACTCTGAGCCGCGAACAGGCGTTGCTGATTACTGGACAGGTCTTCGCTTTCAACGGCGCGCGAGAGGCGTTCCGAGTTCGCGTCCATGGCCAGGTTGACGGGCATGCAAGGGAATTCACGGGTTCAATCCCGATCAAATCTGAATTCGCACAAAATAAATACATCTTTCCGTTGCGCGGTGTTTGGTATGCTGGCTGCGGAGCTTCATTCCACACGGGCCATCGCTGGGCCATTCCGGAAGAGTTCGCGCTCGATATCGCGAAGATCGGTGACAGTGGACTAAGCCATAAAGGCGATGGCACACGCTTCGATGATTATTACGCTTACGGCGCGGATGTGCTCGCTGCGGCCGACGGCCGTGTGATCAGCGCTGCAAACGATCAGCCGGAAGATCTTTCGGCCATGCAGTGCCCCAACGAGACTCAGGAAGCATATTTCGCGCGACTGCAGAAAGAGCAAGCAGAGCGGCTTGCCAAAGGTCTAACGGCAATCACAGGAAATTACGTGATGATTGACCACGGAAAGAATGAGTATTCGCTGTACGCGCATTTGCAGCCGGGCAGTGTGCGTGTTCACGTCGGCGACCAGGTGATTTCTGGCGATGTGATTGGCAAACTCGGTTCATCTGGCAATTCAACCGAGCCGCATCTGCACTTCCACGTCTGCGATAAACCCGACCCGCTGATGTGCGCGGGTATTCCCGTGAATTTCAGCAACGTCACGATCCAGTGGGCCGACTTGCCGCGGCCCGTCCAAAGCGGCGATGTTGTTATCGCAAAATAGCAAATGCCCATCTGAATCAATACAAAGGGCGGCCAAACTTTCCTTGTTTCTTTCTAGATAATCTTCTGGTAAAACGGTTTTATCCAATAATTCGCGAGCACTATGAAGTCGCTTGGACGCATCCTTCTTGCATTTTCGGCAGTTCTATTGGCCATAGGCGCCTGGATACACACTTCGGCTTTCAACAAGATGTCTGCGGCAGTTGCGAATTCAGACCTCATTCCGTTCGCGGCGAAGTCTCTCAAAATACTTTGGCTCGAGGATTCAGTCGTCTTGCTGGTTCTGACGATCGTGTTCGGCGTTATCGCCGCGCTCCCTTCCGCAGCGACCAGGTGGGTTATTCTGCTTCTTGCGCTAATTCCCGCTGCAACGGCCGCGCTAGTCTACTATTTCGTTGGAAGCTTTATCGCCGGCCATCTTCTGCTCACAGCCGCAGTTGCGGCAATCCTGGGTGGACTTCAGTATCCCACAGCGAATCGATCATAAAAGAGTTGTTCCGCGTCAGAAAGGGGCCTCTTTTGTAATATCTTTTGGCTTGGCCTGTTGCGTAAACTTTAAGCTTGCGTATTAAATATCGCGCCGTATAAAGTCCCGCATTTCAGGTTTTTTCGTCACTCAATTGTCATTTTTGTCATTTTATGAATCAACGCTTAATCTCGGAAATTGGTCGCACTCAACGACTTGAAATTATTAACTCGCTCAAGCGCACCAGAGGGATGTCTGTAAACGAGCTGGTGGAGAAAATGAAGATGAGCTACATGGGGATCAAGCAGCATTGCCTCACCCTCCAACGCGATGGCTACCTGGATACGTGGCGTCGTCCGCAAAAGATGGGTCGCCCGGAGATGGTCTACCGGCTGACACGGCGCAGCCATGATCTTTTTCAGGCCGACAGCCATCAGCTTACTCTCGATCTGCTAAAAGCGGCCCAGGAGATCTACGGACCCAATGCTCCGGAGAAGCTTCTCTACAATATCTTTGAAAAGAAAACAGCTGCGCTCAAGGCCAGGACGAAAGGAGACACGGTCGCTGAGCGTGCCAAATGGCTGGCCAACGCGCGCGATGGAGAAGGCTACATGTCACAGTTCGTTAACAATCACGAGGATGGCGGGCCGAGGATTCTCGAATGCCATTCGCCGATTCTGAATCTTCTCGATCGTTATCCCATCGTAGGCCGGCTGGAGCAGGACATGTTCGAAGCGGTTTTGCGCACGAAAGTGCGCAGACAGATCATCCGCAACTCGGGTCTATACGAGTGCGCATTTTATTTCGCAGCCTAGACAAATCGCGTCCCATCCCGAGCGAAGCGAGGGACCTCTCATCGGCGCATTTGGGTCACACAAGTACACTTGCGTAATGCTGGAAATTAGGTGAGCTCCTTCGCCGTCTTCGCGGCTCAGGATGAGGGTAGGAGACGACCGGGATTGTTTGATTTGTTCCTTTCGCTCCTCGCGAATCTCGATTGATTGACGCTCATGGCCCGGGCTTTTCCTTCCGTTGTCATTGAGAATCTGCAGCCGCTGATCGACGGCGGCCGCTACCCGATCAAGCGCATCGTTGGCGAAGACCTGGTAGTGGAGGCGGACATTTTCAAGGATGGGCACGACGTCGTGGCGGCGACTCTGAAATGGCGTGTTCTTGGGAAGCGCGCATGGAGGGAAACGCCGATGAATTTCGTCGATAACGATCGATGGCGCGGCGTCTGCACTTTGTACGATGAGGCCGTTCACGAGTACACTGTGGAAGCGTGGACGGATACGTTTCGCAGTTGGCAAGCCGAGTTCGCAAAGAAATTTGAAGCCGGTATTTCCGATCTTCGAAGTGAAGCGCTGGAAGGCGCGGCGTTGGTCCAAGGTGCCGCCAAACGCGCGCGCGATCGAGCGGATCGCAAGCGGTTGCTGGAGTTTTCCCGGCAAATTTCGAGCGGTACGAATTCAGAAATTCACGCTATTGCACGACCAGGGGAGTTGGAGGTGCTGATGGCGACTTATCCCGATCATGCCGCTGGGACGCAGTACGACCCTCCTCCGCGCGTTATTGTCGATCGGCCCGCAGCCTTAATCGGAGCGTGGTATGAATTTTTTCCGCGCTCGGCACAAGGGTGGGGCGATCGGGGATCGACCTTTCGGGATTGTTTGTCCCGCGTGGACGACGCAAAAGCGATGGGTTTCGACGTCATTTACTTTCCGCCTATTCATCCAATTGGGCGCACTAATCGAAAAGGCCGAAATAACTCGACCATCTGCGAACCCGGCGATCCAGGCGTGCCATGGGCGATCGGCAGCGAAGCTGGCGGACACAAGGCGGTCGAACCTTCACTTGGGACATTGGAAGATTTCGACTGGCTTCAAAAAGAGGTGCGCAAACGCGGAATGGAAATTGCCCTCGATTTCGCGATTAATTGTTCGCCGGATCATCCTTACGTCAAAGAGCATCCCGATTGGTTCTACAAACGCCCAGACGGCACGATCAAATACGCGGAGAACCCGCCAAAGAAGTACGAAGATATCTATCCGTTAAATTTTCATTGCGAAAACTGGCGCGATCTCTGGGCAGAGCTCAAAAGCGTTGTGTTGTTTTGGGCCGAGCACGGCGTGCGCATCTTTCGAGTGGACAATCCGCATACCAAGCCGGTCGCCTTCTGGGAATATTTGATCAAAGGCGTGCGCGAGAAATATCCTGACACCATTTTTCTCTCCGAAGCGTTCACCAGACCTAAAATGATGAAGGCGCTGGCCAAAGCCGGCTTTAATCAGAGCTACACTTATTTCACGTGGAGAAATTCGAAGCGCGAGTTGATGGAATATTTTACGGAGCTGACCCAAACCGAGATGAGCGAATATTTTCGCCCAAATCTTTGGCCCAACACGCCGGACATTCTGCCATTTGTGCTTCAGGATGGCGGGCGTCCCGCATTCATGATTCGCGTAGCTCTAGCCGCGACACTGTCGCCTCTTTACGGTATCTACAGTGGATACGAGCTGTGCGAGAATGAAGCGTTGCCGGGCCGCGAGGAATATGTGGATTCCGAAAAATATCAATATAAGGAGCGCGATTGGAATGCGCCCGGCAACATCAAGGACTGGATCGCGCGACTAAACAAAATCCGAAAAGAAAACCGCGCCCTGCAGGGCTACACGAACTTGCGGTTTCACGACGCCGAGAACGACGCCATTCTGTTTTTCAGCAAGATGACCAGGGCGCGCGATAATATCATTCTCGTCGTGGTGAACCTCGATCCCTTTCGGAAGCAAAATTCTTTCGTTTACGTGCCCATTGAAAGCTTCGGCCAACTAGAGAGCGATACGTACCGCGTCGAGGATTTACTAAGCGGCGCGACCTATACCTGGCGCGGCCGGCAAAATTATGTCGAGCTCGATCCGGAAATTCAACCGGCGCATATTCTTCTGGTACGCCGCTAGAGATGGGGGAACCGGTTTTCGCTGAAATTCAATACCGATTTCATGCTCGTGCTCTCAATCGTTTATGGCAGCGGAATCGAGCATGAGCAGGAGCACCACCAAAACCACGAGATTGAATGATCCCCGTGCTGGTGAAAGCAAAGTTTGTTTAGAAACCTCACGGCCTACTATTTGTTTGATCTGCTTGTAGGGGGCATTTGCATCTGGTAATTGCCCTGCATATCATTACGAAATTTCCGGCATGAAGATTTGGGTCCTTCTGTTTGCCGCGCTGGCGAGCGCGTCTCCTGTTTTAGCACAGGAAGTCACAGCCACACCGCCTCTGGTTCCTGAGCGGTCGCAGACTATCCTGGAGACGCTTTTCAAGGCTGGCCCCGTAATGATTCCTCTGGTTTTGTTGTCGATTTTCTTTGTCATGTTGGTCGTGGTTTACCTGATGACAATCCGTCGCGGCGCAGTGGTTTCGAGCGGTTATATGGCAACTGCGGACGCGCTTTTGCGTAAACGCGATTATCTTGGGCTGCTCGCTGTTTCCAATCGGCATGGTGAAGCGATTGCCCGAGTCGTGCAAAAGATGCTCGATTTCACGACCAAGAATCCGCAAGCCGATCTTCAGCACGTTCGTGAGATCGCCGAGACCGAGGGAACACGAGTCGCAGCCAGTCTGAATAATCGGGTGATTTATCTCGCGGACATTGGAATGATTGCGCCGCTGCTTGGCCTGCTTGGGACGGTCTTTGGAATTATTCATTCCTTTGGTGCGCTGGGAGCCGACATCGGCTCGGCGCGTTACGTGGCGCTGTCGCGCGGGATCAGCGAGGCACTGGTCAACACCGCTGCCGGTCTGGCCATCGGCATTCCTGCAATGGTTTTCTATGCGTTCTTTCGCGGTCGAGCACAAAAATTGATATCGGAATTGGAAGCCGCTTCGACGCACGTCCTGGCGTTGCTCTCATTGCAATATGGCCGGCCTCAGCGAACTCCTGTGTTGATCGAGGAAGAACTGTAAACGCTGCCTCACTCCAATGAACCTGCGTGGTCACGCGCCTATGCATCATCCAGGCATTCAACTGGCACCGCTCGTTGATGTCCTATTGCTCTTGCTGATTTTCTTTCTGCTGACATGGAACGCGGCGCGGACCGAGAACGAGCTCGACGTTAAAGTGCCAAAAGCATCCGCTGCCAAGGAAAAAACTGCGCCAATTGGCGATGTGATTGTCAACGTAAAGGCGGACGGCAATGTAGTGGTGAACCGCCGCACCTTGAGTAGCGCTGAACTGAGCGAATTGTTGAAAAGCCTGGTCCAATTAAACTCCGAGCAAGCTGTAGTGATCCGCGGCGATGAAACAGGTGCCTACAAAAATATCATCGGCGTGTTAAACATTTGCACCGAGGCGGGGGTAACCAACGTAGCTTTCGCGACGGCAAAATGAAAACCAGGCGCAGCGGTAGGGACGGGGCGCCGCGCCGTCCGGACGCCGCAGCGCGGCGTCCCGGCCTTCACCCACAACGCTCGGAACGTAGAGCTGTGCCCCCTGCGCCCAGCGGACATGTTGTCCGTTTTCCGGGAGTCAGCGGGTTGCGAATCCGCTTGGCACACACACTAAAAGTCTATGTTCCAAGCCTGGCAATGCTGCTTTGGACGGCGAGCATCGCCATTGCTCAATCAGGACCGGAAGTTCGCCGGGCGCGGCCGGTAGATGAGCCGCCAATCCCACGCGCTCTTCCCGTGGAACCGCCCACTGGAGCGGCTCGCCCTCCCGCGGATGAATCAATCGACAGAGTTCTCCGTTCGTTAAAGGAGAACGCTGCAGAGCCATCACAACATGAAGGCGAGGCGGCATCTCAGCGTCAGCTCGATTACGCGAACGGCCTCTTCACGCGCAAGCTTTACGATCTGGCGGCCCCTGAGTATCAAAAATATCTCGACGATTATCCCGGGCGAGCTGGCCGCGCAAACGCGTACTTCTCACTGGGCGAATGCTATCGAAACCTCGGCCGGGCATCGGGCGCCCGCACTAATCTCCAGAAAGTGCTCAACGATTACGCCGACAGCGAATTCGCCGGACCGGCGGCGTATGCGCTCGCTGAGATGGCGTTCGCGGACAAAGATTACGCCGCTGCGCTTCCGCTCTTTCATCGCTCGGCTGGCAAATCAAAGGAACCGGCAGTAGCACTTTCTGCACACTATTTCGAGGCGCGCTGCCTTGAGGCTCTCGGTCGCAAGGAGGAAGCTGCGAATATTTATGCCGAGGTTGCCGAGGCCGGGAATCCAAATCCTTTCCGCGAGGATGCGCGAACTACAGCGGCGTCCATTTTCGTCGGGCGAGGAAGAAAGATTGATGCGCTGAAGCAATACGAAGCTCTTGCTAACGAAGCCCAGAAGCCGGCGTTAAAGGCGGAGTCGGCTGTGCGCGGCGGCATGATCGCGCTCGATCTTGTGCAGGCTGACAAGGGCAAAATCGACAAGGCCATGGCGGGTAGAGCTGAAGCGTTGTTGAGGAAAGGTCGAGCTCTTTCCGAAGCCGGCAAGTTCCGTGCGATCGCGCAGGTTGGTCTGCGCCGGTTGCAGTATCAGACGGCCCAATACAAGCAATTGCTGGCGGAGTACAAGAAAGAGCAGGCGAACCTGCCGGAGGCCGCCCAGGCCGAAGTTTTGCTACTCGCCGCAAACAGCCAGCGGCAACTTGGCAACTCCAAGGAGGCTGAAGCGTTATATCGCCAGATTGTCACGAAGTATCCGGATCGAGAGGAAGCAAAGGATGCCGCCTATCAGCGGCTGATCAACGTCTACAACTCCGATCCGTCTGCGCTGATTCCCGCGGTGGACGAGTTTCTTGCGACGAATCCTACCAACGAACGGGCTGACCAGGCGAAACTGTTAAAGGCCGAAGCGCTTTATAAACAGCAAAATTGGGCGGAAGCGGTGCCGATTTACGAGGAACTGCGCGCTTCTCACCTCTCTGCGAAGCTGCGCGCCGAAGCAGCCTACAAATTGGGCTTATGTCATGCACAGGCGAAAAATATTCCCGGCGTCATCGAAGCTTTCACCTATTACGTACAGACGTTTAAGGATGATCCAGAGGTGCCTGCCGCCCTGGCTCAAAGAGCTTTGGCTTACGAACAAGACAAGAACTATGCCGCCGCGGTGGCGGATCTAAACACGATTCTCACCAAGTATCCCAAGGCGCACGAGCGGGAGGCAGCTTTGCAGCTGAAGGCTTTGATCCTCGGACAACAGGAAAACACCAAGGGCATGATGGAAACTTTTCGCCAGCTCCTGCGAGAGTACCCCAAGAGTTCCGTGGCAGCGCAGGCACAATATTACATTGGCAAGGCTGCCTTTGAATCAAAGGATTACAAAACGGCGTTGGCGGCGCTCAACGCAGCCCGCCAGCTCAACAAGGAGCAATATTATAACCTCGCGTCGCTCCGGATCATGCTATGTCAGTTTTATTTGAAAGATCGGGCGGCGCTGACCAAAGAGGTGAACAGTTTCATGGCCAATAGCCCGAAAACAAATGTGCCACCGGAGGTCCTGGAGTGGCTCGGAATTGGATATTATAACGAGAAAAATTTCCAGGCCGCGGAAAAATACCTGAGTGCGCTTCGCAAAATCGATAATGTTGGCAGCGTTAAGCCCGATTTCCTATTTTATCTCGGAGACACGGCTACCAAGCTGAAGAACCTGCCCGAAGCCGAGGACGCGTTCGGTAAATATTTGCAGACAGCGAAAGATCCGGCGGGAAAAGCGAAGGTGTTGCTCGCGCTTGGAGCCGTAAAGATCAGCGCTCATAAACCAGACGAGGCTCAGAAAATTGCTGAAGAGATCATGACGCTGCAGCCGGAGGGGCGGGTAAACGCAGAAGCGCGTCTGCTGGCAGGTGAAGTACAATTGGAACGCGGAAATTTCGATGATGCCGGCAAAGCCTTCAAAGGAGTCGCTTTACTTTATGATGATCCGGCGATCACTCCGCGCGCTCTGAACAAGGCGGCACTGGCGTATCGGCAGGCAGGCAACACCGAGGAAGCAGACCGGTTGTCGCGAGAATTACACGAACGATATCCGAATTACGCGGGCGGATAAGAACAAAGAACGGCGTGGGCAGCCGTCATTTCTTGGTGACGATCGCAATACCCCACGGGCCGTCACCGACTTTGATACGGCGCAATTCTTTGCGCGATGTTACATCCACAACCGAAACGTCATTCGATGCACCGTTCGCGGTGTAGAGTTTCGATCCGGTGGGGTCGAGCGCGATACTCCAGGCGCGATTTCCTACCGGAATAGTTGTGTCTAATGCGTTCTTCGCGGTATCGATAACTGCGACGGTGTTTCCACGTCCGGTTGACACGTAAAGCTCTTTTCCATTTTTGGAGATTGCCGTACCCATTGGCAGCGAACCCGTTGGCAATTGGATTTTTGACAACAATTTGTGGGACGCCGCATCAAGTACGGCAATGTAGCCGCCGTTCTCGCAGGCCACGTATGCATGCGAGCCGTCCGGCAAAAATGCAATCGATCGCGGCCGTCCGCCTGTCTCGATCGTTGCGATTACGCGCTGTTGATCAGGATCGATCGCGAACACTTCACCTTTTTCTTCACAGGTGACATAGACCTCGCCGTTTCGCGGATTGACACCCACGCCTTCCGGTTCCTCCGAAACTTTCACTTTTCCACGCGACTGCCCGGAGCCGAGGTCGACAATCAACGCACTCGCATCGTCTTCATTCGCGATAAAAGCGAATCTTCCATCCTTGCTTATCGCAAATTGCTCGGGATCCGACCCGACGTGCCAGCGATCAATTAATCGGTGCTCGACCGGATCGATTACGCCAAGCCCGTCGGCGGTCTTATCCGCTGGCGCGCGATTTTCATCCAGACCGGGTGCCATTCGCGGTGAGCCGCTCAGTGTCACGAAGAGGCGCTTGCCATCCGGAGCTGCGTGAATTCCACGGGGTCTCTTGCCCGCCTTGAAAGTCGCAACGACCGCGTCGGTGGCGCCATCAATCACGCTGATGTCGCCAGATCGTTCATTGCTGACGTAAACGAAGTAATCCGGCGATTCTGCGCAAACAAAGGATGTGCTTACGGCAAGCAGTAGGAATGGAATTACACAACAACGAAATCTCATTTCGTAACTAAATCGCGCTCGTCTAAGCGAGCAAATTGAACGTTGGACGTTGCGCGCCTGCCATGCCCTGGCCTTGCGAAGGCGGGTTGAACGTTGGACGTTTGTTTCTGTGACACCACACGACAAGCTTTTCATTCCCGGCCCCGTTGAAGTATCGGAGAAAACCTGGACCGCGTTTTCGCGTCCAATGATTGGACATCGTGGCGAGGATTTTAAGAATCTCTACCGCGCGATTCATCCGGGGCTCCAGACATTATTTGGAACCAAGCAGGCAGTGTTCCTTTCTACCTCGTCAGCTTGGGGTGTGATGGAGGCTTCCATCCGAAACCTGGTCGATCGCGGTGTTCTTTGCTGCATGTGCGGCGCGTTCTCGGATAAATGGTTCGACGTTGCGAAGCGTTGCGGAAAAAACGCTGAACCGCTCCAGGTCGAGTGGGGAAAACATATCGATCAAAAGGCGATCGACCGGCAATTGGCCACGGGAAAGTTCGATACCGTCACTCTCATCCATAACGAGACGTCAACAGGCGTGATGAATCCGTTGCCGGAAATCTGCTGTGCTCTCGCCAAATACCCCGACGTAGCGCTCATCCTCGATACCGTTTCCTCCTTCTCGGGAGTCAAGATCGACATGGATGCGCTCGGCATCGATGTGATGCTCACTGGTGCGCAAAAGGCGCTGGCGTTGCCGCCGGGTTTTTCATTGTTCGCTGTTTCGGAGAAAGGGTTTGCTCGCGCAGAAAAAATCCCGAATCGCGGCTTTTACTTTGATTTTCTCGAGTTCAAGAAGCAGCAGGCCGAATGGATGACGCCGAGCACGCCCAGCATTGCGCACATGCACGCATTGCAATCGAAGCTGGGGGAGATTTTCGACGAAGGCCTGGACGCGCGCTTTGCTCGACATGCGCGTACGAATGCCCTCGTGCATGACTGGGTCCGCCGTAATGGCTTCGAATTCTTCGCCGAGGAAGGATTTCGCTCAAAAACGCTCACCTGCGTGAAAAATAACAAAGGGACAGACGTTCCGGAGCTGGTGAGAAAGCTTCGTGAAAAACATCATCTGGTGATCGATCCCGGTTACGGCAAGATTCGAGGCAAAACCTTTCGCCTTTCCAACATGGGCGACGAAACCGAAGAAACAGTGGCGCATCTGCTCGGCTGTCTGGATGATGTTTTGTAAGCGGGCTGGCGAACATTATCCCGGACATGCGAGTTTCCAAAGGTGTCATCCCGAGGTCGCCGCGGCGACCGAGGGACCTCACAATGGACGTTTGATCGCACAAGCGATGTTTGTGTGTGCAACGCATGCGATCCTTCGACTTCGCTGCGCTCTGCTCAGGATGACATAGAAAAAACAGGGACTTCGAATTTCTGTTGGTTGTTGCTTACGAAGCGAACAAGTTATCGAGCATGAACATTCGGTCACTAATTCTGGTTTACCCTCTGATTCTCCTTTTCTTCACTCCGCTGCGGGCAATTTGCGGAGATCCTATGGCGATAACGCGGGAGGAACTTATTCGTCGTACCCAGGAACTTTTCGACGCGGTAGTACCGGGCAACAAGGAGCCGTGGCAAAAATACTTCGCCGACGATTGCATTTTCGCCGACGAAAAAGGCCGCAACCTAAATAAGAAGCAACTGGTTGCCGATATTACGCCGCTGCCGAAAGGTTATTCGGGCACGATCAAGGTCGTGAAGCCCCAAAGCATCATCCACGGTGACACCGCTATTTTAAGTTACGACCTCGACGAAACCGAGACCATCTTTGGTCAGAAGCTCACCGCTCGTTATCACGTAACTGATACGTGGCTGCGGCGGAACGACGTCTGGCAAATCGCCTCCAGCCAGGCAATGCGCTACTATGAAGATCCCGCTGTTGCCAGGATCGATCCGAAAAAATTCGAGGGTTTCAGCGGCACTTACGAGCTGGCGCCCGGCCAGACGCGACGGGTTTTTTCCGAAGGCAAAAATTTCTATGTCGAACGTAATGGAAAACGCGAACAACTTCTGCCTGAAGGATCCGAAATCTTTTTTCGTAAAGGCGTCGAAGGCCGCATCCTGTTTCGCTACGCGGACAATGGAAAAGTGGATGCGCTCATCGATCGGCGAAACAATGAAGACGTCATCTGGCGTAGAGTGAATTAAATTCGAGGGTTATAACAGAAAAGGCTTCCGGGCCGCGCCGCATTTTTCCTCGGACGAATCGCGGGTAACGTCTTACTTGAAAGTCAAAATTCCCATCACTTATGGCGGTGATTGAAACTTCAGGTCTTACCAAGGTTTATCGCACCTACCGGAAGGAGCGCGGACTTTGGGGATCAATCAAAGGCCTGGTCAAACGTCGTTACGATGAAACGCGCGCCGCTGATCACGTTTCGTTTAAGATTGAAGAAGGCGAGTTCGTGGGTTTCCTCGGCCCGAACGGAGCGGGCAAAACCACAGTGCTCAAGATGCTTTCAGGGCTGTTGAATCCAACCTCCGGCGATGCGCGCGTGCTGGGGTTCGTCCCGTGGGAACGACGCAATGAGATGAAAAGGCAATTCAGCCTGCTGATGGGACAAAAGAATGCCCTTTGGTGGGATCTGCCCGCGCAAGAGTCGCTCGAACTTAATCGCGCCATTTATGGCATCGACCGGGCCCGGTTCCAAAAAGTGGTGGACGGATTGTCAGAGCTCTTGGAAGTGCAGGACAAAATGAATGTGATGGTCCGGGAGCTCTCGTTAGGCGAACGGATGAAGATGGAGCTGATTTCCGCGCTCATTCACGAGCCGCGCGTACTTTTTCTCGACGAGCCAACAATCGGACTGGACGTGGTCAGTCAAAAACGGGTCCGAGAATTTCTGCGTATCTACAATGAGAAGCATCACATTGTTACATTGCTAACCAGCCATTACATGCAGGATATCCAGGAGCTGTGTCATCGGGTTCTCGTGATCGATCACGGTAAAATCTTCTTCGACGGACCGCTGGATGAGATCGTCGATCGCTTTTCAGGCTATAAAATCTTAAGTCTTACCTTCGAAAAAGAGGCGACGCGAGATCTTTCAGCTTTCGGTGAAGTGACGGAGCAAACGCCAGTGTCGGTGCAACTAAAAGTTCCGCGCGCGAAAGTCACCGAGACCTGCCGTGAGCTGCTGGAAGCCTGCGACGTGAGCGACATTAACGTTCAGGAAGTACCCGTAGAAGAAGTGATCCGTCAGCTTTTCGGCGAACGACGTGAAAATCATCCTGCTGCTGATCTCACAGCGACAGAAGCAGCGCAGGCTGCCCGGGCTTGATCGAAGCGAACTGACATCGGCGCCATCGCAATCGAGCGGCCGGTTATGACGATGTTGTGGACCGGCTCGCTGGATTAATCAAAATCCTACTTCCTCTGATCAACAAAGATTTCCCAGCGCTTTACGCTTTCCAGTTTCAGGATGCCGTGCTTGGCCCAGGGGTCGTTCTTCAATTTCTCTTTCACTTCGTTTTCATCTTCGGCATTGAACACCAACAAAGCGCCGCCTTCATCCACTAAAGGACCACCCATCAAAATGAAACCGTCATCAACGAGTTGATCGACGAACTTCGCGTGCTCATCCCAAAAAGGCTGCTCGCGTGTGCCCTTGGAGAAATCGCGATCAGGACCCGCTGAGGAAATTGCCAGGAACGTCTTCTTCATTAGAAAACGAACTTCAAACTTCGGCGCGTAGCGTCAACCCTTCGGTTCCCCTGTAATCCGGAGCACAACCTTTCCCCGCGTGTGATGCGTTGCGGCCTGTTGTTGCGCCGCGATCGCTTCACTCAGCGGGAGAATCTGGGTCACGATTGGTTTGATCTTTCCAGCGTCAATCAGTTGCGCGATCTCTGCGAGATCCTCGGCGTCGGGATGAACGGAGATGCCCGCCCCGCGAATCCCGCGTTTCTTGAGCTCGTCCGGGTCAGGCCGCGCAACCAAAGACATAACGATACCGCCCTTCTTCACCACACCATACGAACGCGCGAGAGTCTCCTTGCCTATGGGATCGAGCACCGCATCCACATCCTTCGCGACATCTTCAAATTTGGTCTTCGTATAATCTACTGCGACGTCTGCGCCGAGCTGCTTCAGCAGATCCTGGTTTGCCGTCGAAGCAGTTGCCATAACGCGGGCTCCGCGCGCTTTCGCGATCTGGACCGCGAAACTACCGACGCCGCCTGAGCCGCCGTGAATGAGGATTGTCTGGCCCGGCTGCAGTTTCGCCACGTCCACCAGCGCTTGCCAGGCGGTCAAGGCGCCCATCGGCACGGCAGCGGCTTCCGCAAACGTGAGAGACTTGGGTTTCGCAGCCACTTCCCATTCTTTGACCGTGACGTAATCGGCCCAGCCGCCGCCGAAAGTTGGATAGCCGTAAACGGCGTCGCCTACTTTGAGCTTCGTGACGTTCGCGCCGGTTTTCTCTACGATACCAGCGATGTCGTACCCTGGGATCAATGGGAGATGCGTCCCGAATTCGCGGGCATACTTGCCGCTGAGCGTAAGAGGATCAGCTGGATTAACGCTGCTCGCGATGACCCGAACGAGCGCTTCGTCTGCGTTTGGCTCAGGGCGTGGGATCTCTTCTACTTTTAGTACCTCAGGCGCGCCGTATTCATGCGCGACCACGGCCTTCATCATTGGTTTTCCCTCGGCATGCGCAAATTGAGAAGAGAACGTGAACATCGCGACGCATAGAAAAAGACGAGTGCGATAAGAGATTTGCACGATCTCTAGCTTCCTGCGCGATTGAACAAAGCGCTAATCCGAAATTCAGGTTTCGATTGAAGCCCGCTGCGCTGAGTGCACAGTAGTCAAAACCAGGTGAATGCCGCTTCAGCTGCTCAGAGTTCCGGTGCAAGACGAATAATCCTTGTCGTCGTTGTGACGATAACGATCTGCCTGGCCTTGTTACTCATCGCGGGCATCGCCAGCCTGGTTTCGTTGGCTGACAGAATCCATCCGATCGCTGGCACAATCGTATTCTGGAGTGTTTGCCTGGCTGCCGGATTTTTCGCGCTATACTATGCGATCGCATACTCAAGACTTCCTCCTGCGCTTGGCCCACCGGAGGAGGACTCCGGTCCGAAATACGATGCTTATTTGCAGGCTGTCCGTGCGCGCCTGGCCGCAAATCCTCGGACGCGCGATTTGCCTGTCGTTACAAAAGACGAAATCGAAAAGGCTATTGGGCATCTATCAACTCAAGCGGATTTGGTCGTCCGCAGAACGGCAAGCACGGTATTTCTGAGCACGGCGCTGATGCAAAATGGCCGGCTCGACGGGCTCATTGTCCTGTTCACTCAAATTCAAATGGTTGGACGCATCGCCCGCATTTATGTGCAGCGTCCTTCGCCTCGCGAATTGGCGCGATTGTATGCGAACGTTGCCGGCACTGCTTTTATCGCGAGCGGGCTGGAATCGCTCGATCTGGGAGAAATGGTCGCACCGCTTGCTGTCTCTGTGGTGCCGGCACTCAAAGGCGGGATCCCCGGCTTGAGCGGCATCTCAGCTCTCCTGGTGAAATGTGTTTCCAACGGCGCTGCGAACGCGTTCCTCACCCTCCGCGTGGGAGAAGTCGCGCGGCGTTATTGCGAACTCACCTCAAAATGTTCGCCTGAGCTTATCCGTAAATCCGCTACAGCTGAAGCTGTTCAACATCTTGGCCGGATCGTGCGTGAAAACGGCGCGCTGGTGGTGAAGAAGATTTGGACAAGCACTGGACGCGCGCTCATCGACAGCGGCGTATCGAAGGCCGAGGACATTGCAGGCGCGACACGCGATCTCTTTGGCAAAATTTCACCCTGGCGGCTGAAAGAGGAAGATCCGGCGAGCCCTCTCGAAAGGTCGTAGGCTCGCTCCCCTTGCTTAAAATGTCTGATTTTTTGCGCGGAAAACTGCGGCGGCTAAAAGGAGAATGAGCCATGTCAGTTTCATCCAACAAGTTTATTTTCTTTTGCCTGATCGTCGCCAATTGCCTTGGCGCGGTACGCGCACCCGCGGAATCAAATACGGGATCGTCACACATGGTAGAAGTTGGCGACGGTGTTTCCTTGCGAGTGATTGAAGCGGGGAAATCGGGCGACGGGCCTGCGCTGGTTTTCATTCCCGGCTGGAGCACAGGCGCGGAAATTTGGCGCCATCAAATCGACACCTTCGCAAAAACACATCGGGTAATCGCTTTCGATCCACGTTCACAGGGCGAATCGACGAAAACGACCAGCGGTAACACGCCGGAAACGCGCGCGCAGGATTTGCACGCGTTGCTGGAGTGGCTGCACGTCCAACGACCCGTTCTCATTGGATGGTCGCAAGGCGTCCAGGACGTCGCCGCTTATGTCGAGCGCTACGGCACCAGGGATCTCGCGGGAATTGTCCTAGTCGATGCAGCTGTTTCTGATGGCAGCGGCGGGATGGTCGCGCGCCCGGAGAAAACAGCAGCGCAATTCAAGATGTTCGCTGTCTACCAAGCGCATCCCAAGGAATATTTGGCCGGCATGATGCAGGCGATCATCAGCAAACCTCAGAGCGACAGTGCGATGGAACGGCTGATTAACACCGGTATGAAAACGCCGCCTGACGTTGGTGTTGGAATGCTCGTTGCCGATATGTTTGGTGTGAATCGCACGTCGGCGATCAAGAAAATTGTTTGCCCGGCGTTGATCATCGCTTCAGCTAAATCGGATGAACTGCCTCGCCAGCAGGCGGCTGCGAAGCAGATTTCGCATGCGCGTTTTGAAAAAGTCGAAGATGCGGCGCACGCAGTTTTTCTCGACCAGCCGGATCGCTTTGACGAATTGCTCAAGAGCTTTATAGCGAGCCTGACTTAAGCACAGACGTCCTGCCTGATGGAGTGATGGGGCGTCTCGCCTGGTGAATCCGCAGGCAGGATGCCCGCGGGACTCACAGCCAGGATGGCTGTGCTACTTTTCAGCTGCGAGCGCCTGGCATTTTTTTAGATCAAGTTTGCCAGAGGCGAGAACGGGGATTGCCTCAACGCGTTGGACCTGTTTGGGAATCCACAAGTTCGGCACACCCGCCTCGTGAAGCTTGCCGCGTAACTCCGCGACATCGATATCGACCGCGCTAAGCAGGACGAGCGCTTCGCCTTTTGCCTCGTCCTGCACGCCCATGACGGCTAGTGGACGCTCATCTCTCCCAGACAAACCAAGAAGATCGACAATTTTGCTCTCGATTGTTTCGTGCGGCACCATCTCACCGCCGATCTTTGAAAAGCGCGACAGGCGCCCTTCGATATAGAGAAATCCGTCCTCGTCGAACCGACCGATGTCGCCTGTCTTCAACCAGCCATCGCAAAGAACTTCAGCGGTTTGCCTGTGATCATGCAGATAACCTTGGAAAATGTTCGCACCGCGCAGCCAAAGCATGCCGGTTTCGTACAACGAAAGTTTTCGGTCCGTTTCCGGTTCGCGAATTTCCGCGGCCATTCCCGGGGCCAGTCTGCCAACCGATCCGAGGCGGCTGGATGATTGGACATGTTCCCCAGGCTTTCTCGGTACCGGATCAGGCAAATTTGTGCTGACCACCGGCGCTGTCTCGGTCAGCCCATACCCTTCGAAAACTCTTTTCTTGAAGCGTTCTTCGAAATGGCTGGCAAGATCGAGCGGCAACTTTTCGGCGCCGGTGATAATAAGGCGCAAACTGCGGAGTTGATGCGGCTCGGCCTTGCGCAAGTACATTCGCAGAAAAGTGGGCGTGACCAGGAGGAACGTCAGTTTGTATCGTTCGATCAACGCCGCGTTCTTTGTCGCTTCCAGGGGATTGGGATACGTGACAATTCGGACGCCTTCGATGAGCGGATACCAGAGCGTGACGGTCGATCCGAAGGTGTGAAAGAACGGCAGCGACGCGAGGATGGCGTCGCTCTCTCGTGCGTCCAATAGTTGCCGGAACTGCGAGACATTTCCGACCACATTACGGTGACTGATCACAACGCCCTTTGGTTCTCCTGTGGTTCCGCTGGTAAAAAGCAACAAGGCTTCCCTGTGCCCGCCTTCGTTTGGAATTTGCAAAAAGCGCAAGAGCAAACGTGCCGGAACGAGGATTGACACGATCCACCAGACGACGATCTGGCGTTTCAGTCGCGGCATCAGTTCGTCCAATTTCAAAACGCGTTCCGGCCAGCGAAAATCTTTGACCCGTTCCATGAATTGCGTGGCGGAAATGGCGACCCGCAGATTGGCGCGTCTGCAGCAGGATTCATTCGCCGCGCGACCTATTGTGAAATTAAGATCCACCGGAACCTTGTCCGCCAGCGTGACTGCCAGATTTGCCAGCATCGACGCTTTGCTGGCAGGCAAAACGATGGCGATTCGTTCATCAGAAAATTCTTTCCGAAGATATCGACTCAAGGCAGCTGCGGCGCCGAGCAATTTTGCCTTGCTCAGCTGACTATAATCAGTCCCGTCGATCACCGCTGTTGCGAACCGCCTGCGCTTCAATCCGCGCACGCATTCTTCGGCAAGGTGTCGATCGAGTGATGGACGACGACTAAAACAAAATTCACCGAGCTTAAGCAATTCCTCGCGCACAGCTGCATTGTCGGCAGCCTTCGCTTGAAGCGGCTTGCCAAACGCGATCGTCACAGGGTACGGGACGCGCTTTGGAAGTTTCGTAAAAAATCGACCGCCTTGGAATGAAAAGATCGAGCCCCAGAGTTGGTCGAGCCAAACTGGAACGACCTGTGCATTTGCGTGCCTCGCAATCAATTCGTAACCGCGCTGCAATCGCAAAAGGACTCCCGTGCGTTCCAACTGGCCCTCCGGAAAAAGACAAACAATCTCGCCGTCGGCAATTTTGTTCGCCGCAGCGCGAATGGCAGAACGCGAATTGCGAGTATTGATCGGAATGCAACCCAGCATGCGCAGAATCGGCTGCAGAACCGGGTTATAATAATGTTCCTGGTCGATGACGTAGCGAATCGGGCGCGCGCAAGCGAGCTGCAGAACGATGGCGTCAACCCAGGTGATATGATTGGGCAAAAGTAGGAACCCGCCTGTGGGGATGTTTTCCAACCCCAGTGCGGTGACCCGGTAAAAGCAACGCACCAGCAGCCGTCCGAAAGAATAGAGCGAGCGTTCAGCGGCGGACAGGGAAGACATTGTTTATGATTTACAATCGGCGCGTGGCAAACTGCAATCAGCAAGTTCCGATGGAATCTGTTGGGCAAAAAACGATGAGCGGCGCGCGCACTGCACTCTTACTGCTCCTGGCCATCAATCTTTTCAACTACATCGACCGGCAGGTCCTCGCCGCGCTCGAGCCTGATATTCGCGCAACTTTTTTCGTGCCGGGCGACGTAAACGCCATGACCAAGACTGGTCTGCTCGGCGACGCGTTTTTCGTAACCTACATGGTCAGCGCGCCGATTCTTGGTTTGCTCGCCGATCGATTCTCGCGTTGGATCATCATCGGTTCGGCTGTGATTTTGTGGAGCCTGGCCAGCGGCGGATCCGGTCTCGCGGCTACATTTGCGATTCTCTTTGCAACTCGCGTATGCGTTGGAATTGGTGAAGGCGGCTATGGCCCCGCGGCGCCAACCATCCTGTCCGATCTTTTCCCAATCGAAACACGGGGTCGCATCATGGCCATTTTTTACACGGCGATTCCAGTTGGCAGCGCGCTCGGCTATGTGATTGGTGGACTGGTTGGCGCCCATTTTGGCTGGCGTTGGGCGTTTTACCTTGTTACTCCCCCCGGTTTGATGCTGGGTCTTTTGTGCTTCTGGCAACGCGATCCGCGCGTCGCGAAGGATCATCTGGTACAAAAGGCACCACGCCGCAGTCTGCACGACTACCTGAATTTGTTCCGCACTCGCTCCTATTTAATCAACTGTGTCGCCCAAACATTGATGACTTTTGTAACGGGCGGCTTGGGTTTTTGGGCCCCCGCTTATCTTCGTTTCCGGAATCAAAGTCCCGACGTAGGCATGACGATCTTCGGATTGATCACCGTTGTCGCCGGTTTGGTCTCGACGCTTCTTGGAGGCGTTGTCGCTGACAGACTTCGTTCGCGTTTCGCTGGTTCCTATTTCTGGGTCTCCGGAATCGGAATGCTGATCGCTTGTCCGTTTTTCATTGTGACTCTTTACATTCCATTCCCCGCGGCGTGGATCACAATGTTCGTCGCTATCTTTTTCCTGTTTCTCAACACGGGTCCTTCAAACACGGCTCTGGCCAACGTTTCGCTGCCTGCGGTGCGTGCGACCGCATTCGCCGCAAATATCTTCATCATCCATGCCCTGGGCGATGTGCAGGCGTTCTGGCTCCTGGGATACATCGGTGGTCATGCGAATATGCATGTGGCGTTTCTGTTTGTGTCCGGAATAATTCTCCTCTCCGGCGTAGCCTGGCTCATCGGCGCCAAATATCTCCCGGCGGACACAGCTGCAGTAGAAACCGCGGGGACCAGCTGACGACTTGCTGCAGGTTCAGGCTAAAGATTCTATTCCTTTAATTCTGTTCCTCGGGCGGAGGTGTGTTAGCTTCGCGCCTTCCCGGTTTCCTGTGAGGGCGGTTTTGTGTTCCTTCGCCAGTTCTTTCGCTGGGATTTGCCGCCTCCGGTGAAGATTCGCGGCTTGCTCTGGACGAGGGTTCTCTCTGAAGTTCGGCGCCGCCGCCAGGGGATTCGGTTTCCTCGGGTCTGGCTCGCGTGCCGCGCTCTTCTCTGGTTTTGCTACTCGGAGATTCTGTTTCTCCCGGCCTGCCTCTTCGACTCCGCTCTTCTCTGGCTGGAGGGCTCTCAGCACCTTCACGTTCGCGCGATGATGCCGTAGCATGAGGTTTTGCTGCTGTCGCATGGGGAGTTGGCGACGCTTTGCCAGCAGGTGACTCTCTTTCCGCAGGTGACCTTGTAGCGCCCGGTGAAGCGCTCGCCGCAGGTGAGCCGCCTTGCACTGGCGAGCCGGCCGCGCCCGCACGGCCGCTTGCTCCAGCGGAGACGCCCGTTGTGGTGTTCGTGTTGGAAACCCCGACACCAACTCCCGCGCCTTGGCTTACGCCATAGTAACTGTAAACGTTGGTGATGTAATCAGGTCTGGAATACTCATCTATTCGCGCATAATCGAAGACAGGCGCGTTATAGATCCGCTCTCGATCCACCGTCACGGTAAGAGCGCTAACGTCGGATGTAGGAGAATAAACAGCCCACGGAACTGCGACTAATTTGCCACCCGCGGTGGCGCGAGCGCTGCCTCCGCCAGTGGAGAGAACAGTGTAAGCCATGCACCCTGAGTTTCGGTCGATTACGACGTCTTTCACCACGCCGATTTCTTCGCCTTGGGCCGATTTCACTTTTGTGCCAACAAGCTTGCTAACTTGAACGGTCGTGCTCTGGGTTTGTGCTGACATGGAAACAATGGCAAGACCCAGAATGGCGAGCGTTGCTCCGAATAGTAGGGATGTTTTCATATGCGATGGGAATTGGGTTTAGGTTAACTACAAAACAATCGCCCCCGACAGCCTCCGCAGACGTGAAAACAGTAATAGACCTGTGAAAATGCGTTCCTTCTTCAAGCCAATCTCGCGCTGCCTCGCTGCATTGCTGTTGATAATGGCTTGCAGCTATGCGCCTGCGGAGGGTGTTCCGGATGACTGCACGCAACTCATCGTCGGTATCGGGCCGACGTGGAATTCCATGCGCGGTCGGCTGCGACTATTCGAACGGGCGCGGGGCGGGGACTGGGCTGCGGTGGCTGGACCGTTTCCGGTGTTGTTTGGCAAAAATGGCCTCGCCTGGGGCACAGGTCTGGCAGGGCAAAATGAATCCGGCCCTCGAAAGAAAGAGCGCGATGGTCGCGCCCCGGCTGGCGTTTTTGAGATCGGTCAGGTTTTCGGATACGAAGCGCAGCTGCCTCCCGGCGGCGATTACCCGTATCATCAGGTGACGGAGGCAGACATTTGGAGCGATGACCCGCGCTCGCCTAATTACAATCGGCACATCGTCATTGATCCGAAGAATCCGCCAGATAATTACACGCACGAAAAAATGCGCTCGGGCGATTTCGCTTATCACTGGCTGGTCGAGATTCGCCACAACTCCGATCCGCCAGTGCCTGGCGCAGGGAGCGCAATTTTTTTTCATATCCGGCGCGGCGTGAACCGGCCCACGACCGGTTGCACCACGATGGCGCAGGAAAACCTTGTAAAGCTGATCACGTGGCTGCGAGCGAAACGGCATCCCTGTTATGCATTATTGCCCGCTAGCGAATACGACAAGAAGTGGCGCTCGTGGGATCTGCCTTCCCCGGATGCGTTCGACCAAAGCAGTTCTGCAAGTTTGCCTCATTGATTGCTGGGATTGTTTAGTTAGCTTCGCTTCATGCGAAGACGTCCTAATCCTGACTCGGAGGCGAACATTCGCCGCATCGACACAAAAACGCGCGCGAAGAAACAGACGCATGGTTTTCAGGTCCACTTCCTTCGCGGAGACAAAATCGTTACCAAGATGTTTAGCGATAGCGTCTATGGCGGCAAACTGAAGGCGAAGCGCGCCGCGCGGAAATTCAAGCAAGCGGCGCAGCGCCGTTTGCCGCGAAGAAAGTTTGTCGGATTTAAATAAGCGCGCTGTGATCCTCAGTTTTTCTGACGATAGACTTTCCAGCACTCGATGAATCCTGGTGCGAAGTCTTCTGGTCGCGCGGCGACCCAGCCATCAACGATCGTCTCAGGAAAAAATGCGCCAGCTTCAATCTCTGTTCGGTTTGGCGACAAGTTGCCAGCAACTTCGCCGCGATAGAGCCAGACGAACTCCTGATCAGTTCGTTCCGAAGCAGGAAGCTTTGAAATTTTCGTGAGAGGAACGTCGATGCCCAGTTCTTCCTTCAATTCGCGCCTGGCTGTTTCATCGTAGCCGTCCGCGCCAACTACATGACCAGCGGCGCTCGAGTCCCATTTCAGGGGATGCCGATCTTTCCAGCGCGAGCGTTGCTGCAAATAGACTTCGCCTGCCGGGTTGAAAATCAGGATGTGAACGGCGCGATGCCGCAAGTTATTCCCATGCACCTCAAAGCGGCTAACATGCCGCAGAATTCTGTCGTCATCGTCGACGACTGGAAAACGCTCACTATTCGTTAGACCCATATCCGGACACGGCGGCGGAGCGATGAAATTCGCCAGAGCGATCCATTGAAGCAAGGAAAGCTCTTCCGCTCGAACTTTGGGATCGATATTGAGTTGGCGCGCCAGAACATCCCAGTCATCGACTCTCTCCCGGAGCAACTTTCTTAGTTGCTTTCTTCTCTGAGAAAAACCAACACGAATCAATTCCAGAAGTAACTCTTCGTCGTGCGGCGGCAATTCCCGCGGGTCTCGTGGCAAGATACGCACCACCGCGGAATCAACCTCAGGTCGCGGGAAGAAGACGGTCGCGGAAAGAGTGCGCAGATATTTTACGTGATGGCGCAACTGGGTTCGCAATGTTAGAGCGCCATAATCATGAGTAGACGGCCCCGCGGAAAGACGCAGAGCCATCTCCTTTTGTAATGTGAACAACCACAGCGAGATAGGGCTTGGAGAGGCAAGAAACTTCACTAGCAATGCGCTCGAGATATTATACGGAAGATTGCCGAGCAGTTTCACACGTTGATGTACAAGCAAGACGCGCGCATCGAATTTGAGCGCGTCGATGTTCAGTACTTCCAATCGCTGATGAGCGAAACGCTCGTGTAAAAAATTGGCAAGGCGTGTGTCTTTTTCGATGGCAAGAACGCCCGCGCCTCTATCAAGAATAAGTTTTGTTAACGCTCCGAGGCCGGGCCCGATTTCGAGCACGTAATCATCTGAAGTGATCTGCGCTTGATCGACAATCCATCGGGCCAGATTTTGATCGTGCAGAAAATTTTGACCGAGGGTTTTGACCGGCGAGACCTGTATTTCCTGAAGCGTTGCCCGTATGCCGGAAAGCTTCATACCAACATCGGCGAACGCGCCGTGGGCTCAGCGAAATTGGTCAGTTTGTTCACAAAATGGTGTGAACAAAATGCGCAGGCATGAGGAATCTTATTCACAAGTTATTCACGGCAGAAATACCAGGTATGTGCCTGATATAATCAGCACGTCGAGAGACCTCTGCGCATCCGCTCATCGAGCTTCTTCGAATTCCTGCCGCCTGTGTTTTTTACGGCTCGCCAAATACGTGCGACGTGCATCCTTCAGGGAAACACCTTCAATAAAGTACGCCGTCGCAGCGCGACCGATCGCGTACGTTCCCGAGCCCGCGACGAGCCCGCATACGACGTTCCCCCAACCAGGAAAGAATTTCAGGATCGCGCGGGCTCCTTCACGCAGGAGCATTGCTGCACCGACATTTGCACCGAGAGCGCCGGCGAATTCTGCGGAAGCCCGCAGGCTGCGTTCCCGCCCGCCTACATACATGATTCCAGAAATCATCGTCAGTTGCAGACTGGTTAGGATCGGCAGATCAGCTAACGGGATCGGTTGTGCGCCGATGGCAGTACAGACGGCGGTAGTAGACTTTACCAAAAGCTGTGCCACTTCCCGCTGCGCCTCGCGGTCTCGCGATATCCGGATCATTTCCATCCGGGCTTCATTCGGCAATTCGCGTGCAAGGATCGACATGAGACGACGCGCTTCGGCAGGCGCTAGGTCAAATCCCTGATCGTTATCGACAGAAATTAACCTTAGCGTTTCCAAAAAGACGCCGCGTCTCACCAGGCTGGATCCGGCTACGTGTTGGTCCCCTGTCGAACGCACGCCGTTGTGATCATGCGAAGCAACCCTCTCCGATGGCGGAACGATGATTTCGATTATCTTGCGATCCGTTTCCAACGTATCATTCCAGCTAAGAAAGCTGTTTAACTCCGCCAGTTCGCGCTTCTCCATTTCCTGGGTGATTCGCCCGTCCCGAATGAGAAAAATAATGTCTGCAGCGCTATATTTGAGTTCGTCACGGACGTGGGTGGCTGCAGAATTGTCGACGCCGCGGACGTCAATGATCGATATCTTTCCTCTGTCAGGAAAGCTGACCTCGAACCAGCGGCAAAGCGGTGCAGCGGTGTTCGGCGCGGCGAGTTCGGCCGACCCAAAGAGGGCGGAGATGAGTTTCCGGGCGGGTACCTTCGCTGAGCCGGCAAAAAGAAAACGTGGTGGACGTTGCTGGAGAAACAATTGCTTCAGCGGCGTTAGCTCGTTCAGGACCGCTTTTCGGATTTTGGATGGCAACCTGCCTGCCAGACGTTCGAGCCGCTCGACAATTTGAAGCAGTGATGGCGTTTTCATTTGGAAAATGACGAAGCCACAAGTGGCTTTCGCCGCATTAAATCGTTAAATCGTTAAAGCGCTAAAGCGTAAATCGTTCCAGTGATTAGTGGTTTCGACATTCCTTCGTCATTCGACATCCATGCTTCGTTATTCATTCATACGTCGATCTTGCGAAAAAGCACGGCTTCGGATTTTCAACATTTCCATTTTATCCATCCCCCGCTTATAAAACGACCATGAGTCTAAATATCAAAATACTCTCCGAAGCGGCCGACCAGGCACGCGGTTTGTGCATGGACGCTGTGCAAGCTTCGAAATCGGGCCACCTTGGATTGCCGCTGGGTTGCGCCGAGATCGGTGCGGTGCTTTATGGGCACGCGTTAAAATATAATCCAGACAAGCCGCGCTGGATCAATCGCGATATCTTCGTGCTATCGGGCGGTCACGGCAGCATGTTTTTGTACGCGTGGTTGCACATGAGCGGATACGATTTGCCGATGTCGGAAATCAAACGATTCCGGCAATTGCATTCCAAGACGCCCGGCCACCCTGAATTCGGCGACACGCCGGGCGTGGAATGCACGACGGGGCCGCTGGGTCAGGGCGTCGGCAACTCGGTGGGCATTTCGGTGGCGACAAAAATGGCGGCGGCGCGTTTCAATACCGATGAGCACAAGATTTTCGATCAGCATGTGATCTGTTTGTGCAGCGACGGCGATATGCAGGAAGGCGTCGCTTCCGAGGCGTGCGCGCTGGCCGGTCATTGGGGCCTCGATAATTTGATTTTCATCTACGATTCAAATGCCGTCACACTCGACGCCGCAGCGAAAGAAACGCAGAGCGAAGATACCGGCAAACGGATGGAAGCGTACGGCTTCGATGTTCAGGAGATCGATGGCCACGACATGCAACAGTTCCTCGATGCGTTGAATGTGGCGAAGAGACGCGACAACGGAAAACCGCAATTCATCATCGCGCACACGCTAATCGGCAAAGGCATTCCTGAAGTCGCAGGGACATTCAAGGCGCATGGAGAAGCCGGCGCGAAATATGTCGATGCAGCACGGAAAGCGCTGGGACTACCAGACGAACATTATTTCGTCTCGAAGGAGGTGTACGATTATTTTGCCGCGCACAAAAAAGAGCTGCTCGCCGACTACGAGAAGTGGGAAGAAACCTACAACGCCTGGCGCGAGAAAAATCCTGACAAGGCGAAAATGCTCGATGACGGTCTGGAGCGAAAAGTTCCCGCGGACCTTTTATCGAAGATTCCTGACTTTCCGAAGGATGCGAAACTGGCCACCCGAAAAGCCGGCGGCGAAGTGTTGCAGCCGATTGCGCAAGCGATGCCGCTGTTAATGAGCGGCAGCGCTGATCTGTACGGATCGACAATGAACTACATTGAGGGCGGCGGCGATTTTAATCGCGATGACCCTGGCGGACGCAACATCCGTTTCGGCATTCGCGAACACGGGATGTGCGCGATCCTTAACGGCATCTCATATCACGGGTTGTTCCGCGCATCCGGCGCAACTTTCACGGTGTTTACCGATTATTGCCGCGCTTCCATTCGGCTCGCCGCGCTGGCGAAACTTCCAAATACCTACATTTTCACTCATGATTCGATCGGCGTTGGTGAAGATGGTCCAACTCATCAACCCGTGGAGACTGTGAGCTCGGTTCGGTTGATACCAAACATTGACGTGATTCGCCCTGCCGATCCGGAAGAGACTGCAGGCGCATTCGTGGCGGCGATGCAACGGATTGATGGACCCACATTTCTTGCGCTGACACGACAAACGGTTCCGATGTTAATCGATATCGATGTAAACTTGCGTCGCGAAGGAGTGCTGCGCGGCGGCTACGTTGCCAGAAAAGAGAAGGGAAAACTCGATCTGATCATCATGTCGTGCGGAAGCGAACTGCAGCATGCCCTCGCGGCGGCACAACAGCTTGGCGATGGCGTGCGCGTGGTTTCGATGCCTTGCTTCGAGCGCTTCGATCGGCAGCCTTCAGAATACCGCGAAGAAGTCCTCCCTAACGAGTGCCGGAAACGCGTCGCGATCGAAGCCGGGGTGACTGAGATTTGGTATCAATACGTTGGTCTCGACGGGAAAGTTATCGGTCTGCACCAATTCGGCTTGAGCGCGCCCGGCCCGGAAGTGATGAAGGAGCGCGGGATCGACGCGCAGCATGTGGTTGAGGCCGCGAAATCACTGCTCAATGGTTAATTCGCCGGGTCGTTGAACCGGATCGAGCATCCACGATTTAGCGTTTTTTAAAACGCCTCTTCAGATTCCGCCTCTTCGTCGGAGCGGTCTACGAAACGGGTGAACTCGTTCAGGAACGTCAGTTTAACATCCCCAATTGGGCCGTTGCGTTGCTTCGCGATGATCAATTGAGCTTTGCCTTTCAGCTCTTCGCGCTCTTCGTCCGTGTCGGCGTAGTATTCCTCACGCACAAGTAATCCCACCAGGTCGGCGTCCTGCTCGATTGAGCCTGATTCTCGCAGGTCCGCTAACCGGGGAACTCCTTTCCCACTACCAGTTCGGATCTCCGGATTTCGATTCAACTGCGCGACAACGATGATTGGGATCTTCAACTCCTTCGCCAAACCTTTCAGACCCGCTGAAATTTCGGAGATTTCCAATTGGCGATTATCCTGCGCCCGACGCGAGGTCGATCTCAGCAGTTGCAAATAATCCACGATGATTAATTGCACATCCTGCTGAGCTTTGAGCCGTCGTGCTTTCGCCCGCAATTCCAGGATGCTTAGGCCGGCAGTGTCGTCGATGAAGATCCTGGCCTCTGCAAGCTTGGAAGCTGCATGCGTCAGCTTTGAAAAATCGGCCTCAGCAAGAAACCCATCTCTCGTTTTGGCCAGGTTCACGTGAGCTCTCGAGCAAAGCATGCGTTGAACAAGCTGTTGCGCGCTCATCTCCAGGCTGAAAATGGAAACGGGAAGGTTCATTTCAATGGCAGCGTGTTCGGCAACATTCATGGCGAGCGCCGTTTTCCCCATGCTCGGGCGCGCCGCGATCACGATCATCTCTGAACCATGTAAACCACTTGTCAGCTTATCAAGGTCGTGAAACCCCGTAGAGATTCCTGTAATTGCGCCTTTGTTCTCGAACAGTTTCTCGATTGACTCGAGGGTGCTCATCACTTGCTCTTTCATCGAGAGCAACTGGCCTTTGAAGCGGTCTTCGCCCACGGCAAAAATGCGTTGTTCTACCTCGTCCAGAAGATTATTCACCTCGTCCTGCTCTTCGTAGGCGCGTCGGACACTCTCGGTCGCAGCCGAAATGATTTGGCGCAGAACGAATTTATCGCGTACGATCTCCAGGTAGTACTCAAGGTTCGCGGCCGTCGGGACGAATGTGAATAAACTTGTGACGAACGCTGCGCCACCAACGCTTTCGAGCAGGTTTCGGTCGCGCAAGACCTGCGTGAATGTGATCAGGTCGATCGCCTGCCCCGCGTTCCAAAGATCGACGAGAACATTATAAATCGTCTGATGAGCGGGAACGTAAAAATATTGATCATTGATTTTCTCCACACATTCGGCAATGGCTTGCCGCGGCGAAAGAAGCATCGATCCAAGGACGCCTTGCTCCGCCTCGGCGCTATGCGGTGGGGTGCGGTGAATATCCTGCGCAGAACCTGTGTGCGAAATGGGGACAACTTTTTCGCCGCTTCGCGCCGCCGAACCTCGGCCAGCGCCATTTCCCGCTTTACGAGGCTTCTCTCCTGTCCATGCGGACGATTGAGTCGCCATTTATTCGGTTTCTTTTTTCTCTTCTTTTTTCCTGCGGAAAAATCGATTTTTCTTTTTCGTTTCAGGTTCTTCGGTCGCAGCGTTGTGGGACTCGGCCCCGCGATCGCGGGGTTCCTCCGCGGACTTCACCTGAAAAACAAGCTGCGCAGTCACATCGTGATGCAACCTGATCGCGACCTCGTGTTCGCCGGTATCTTTGACTGGCCGCTCAAGAACAATCTTATGCCGGTCAATCTCCGCGCCGAGTTCGTTCTTGATGCGGTTCATAATATCCTGAGCGGTAACGGATCCAAATGCCTTGCCTGTTTCCCCGGTTTCCAGCGTAAACACGAAGCGCGCTTTACCGATTCGGCGCGCTAATTCTTCTGCCTCGTTCAATTCGCGGGCTTCCCGCTCTGCACGCTTCTGCTTCAGCGCATTGAGCTGACGCAATGCGCCCGGAGTGACTTCGTATGCTTTCCCGCTTGGCAAGAGATAATTGCGCGCATAACCACGACGCACCTTGACTACGTCCGCCTCGGCGCCCAAGCCGGGAATGTTTTCGGTCAAGATAAGTTCAGTTAAAGGCATATCGATTTTAAGTAGATGCGCTCAGAAATTTTTCAAACGCTGAGGGGTTTCGCGAGTGTCGATTTTAGAATCGAGTCGAGTGCTGTCAACGAGAGAATGAAAAAATTCAAAAAAAACTTCGCAATGGCTCTGTTTGTTATGTTGAGCGAAGCAGAATCTGACAGGAAAATTTCGGCTCAGATCATCCCAAGCTTCATCCGGCCCGCTTCGCTGATCATATTTTGATTCCACGGCGGATCCCACACGAGCTGGACATCGGCTTCCTCCACGCCGTCGATCGATAAAATCTTGCTTTGAGCGTCGTACGCGATGGCTGGTCCCATGCCGCAACCCGGCGCGGTGAGCGTCATTTTCACCTCCACGCGGGTGCCGCCATCATCCTTCTTGATCAAACGGCAATCGTAAACCAGGCCAAGATCAACAATGTTGACCGGAATTTCCGGGTCGTAGCACTGACGAAGCTGGTTCCAGACGTCTTCTTCGGAAACCTCGCCGTTTGCAGTGCGGACAGGCTTTTGAGTTGATTGTGCCTGGGGTTTTTCAAGGCCCAAAGCATCGAGATCTTTCTCTTCGATTCGCGCCAGGCCCTGATATGTCGCGATCGTGTAGCTGCCACCCAGGCTTTGCGTGATTACGCCCTGGGTTCCACCCGGGATCGTTATCTTTTGTCCGCTCGGAATCTGGATCGCCTCGCAATCGCGGCTCAATGTGAATTCGGTGTTCTCGTACATGGCTGTTACCCTTTCGGAGCTAGTATGCCACAGACCAAAAAAATGACGAATGTCCAATGACGAAGGAATCACGAACTGCGCATTAAACGATACGAGCTTTCGCCGCTCGCCAGTCGAGCTTCGACATTAATTCGTCATTCGGATTTCGTCATTTAATAGACATCGCGCTTGTAACGCTTTTCGCTTTTGAGTTTCTCGACGTATTCATTCGCCTGGTCGACGCTTTTACCGCCTTGCTCTTCTACGATTTTGCGCAGCATCGCATCGACATCCTTCGCCATTCGCTTTGCGTCGCCGCACACGAAAAAGTGCGCGCCTTCCGCATCGATCCATTTCCAAATCTCCGCGGCGTTGTCCTTCATTCGGTGCTGGACATAAACCTTCTCGGCTTGATCGCGTGACCAGGCGCAATCGAGCCGTGTGAGAAGCCCTTCTTTCTTGAGTGCTTCAAATTCTTCGCCGTAGGCAAAATCGCACTTTTCATGCTGCGCCCCGAAAAAAAGCCAGTTCTTTCCCTTGGCTCCGGTGGCCTTGCGTTCCTGCAAATACGCGCGGAAAGGCGCGACTCCGGTGCCGGGCCCTATCATGATGATTGGAATGCCAGGATCCTCGGGCAGGTGAAAATGTTTTGCCACACTTGGAAAAACCGGCACCGGCACGTCATCAGCGCGTTCCGCAAGAAAAGATGAGCAAACTCCCTTCCGTAGCCGGCCGTGACTTTCATATCGGACAACGTCCACAATAAAGTGCACCTGATCCGGATAAGCCTTTAAACTCGAGGCCACTGAATAAAGACGCGGCTGCAATTTTGTGAGCAAGCCGACAAATTCTTCTGGCGTGAAACGGACCGAGGGGTGCTCAATTAGAAAATCTATTACCTCCATGCCCCAAAGGTAAGTCGCGAGGTCTTGTTTACGGTCAGGAGCGAGAAGATAATCCAGTGTTGGCGTTGCGTTGGCCCGTTGAGCAATCGCCTTCAAAAACTTGGGCGTGGGCTGAGTAATGCTGTAATCGCGCAGCAACGCTTCCCGGAACGTGGTCGGCGATCCTTTTAAACGAGGGACTTGTTCGTCCCCTGTCGCCCCGAGCGCATGAATGATCTCGTCCACAAGCTGCGGATCGTTTGTCGCGTACACCGCAAGCGAATCGCCTACCTCAAAGCTCAATCCCCATCCGGTCAGGTCCAGTTCAAGATGGCGCGTGTCCTTTGCGGACTCCAGCCCGCTGAGGCGACGATTCACAAGAAGTTTGGCGGGAAACGGGTTTGCCCGCGAATACGGAGGAGCGGCACTACCAGCTTTAGCATGCATAAACCAAACTAGCGTTATCCGCCAAACACGCCAAACGACGCCAAAATCTTAAAAGCATATTTTGTCATCAGGTTCTAGTCTTGGACGTCTCTATGGTGCGTTCGTCCTCAAAGATAAGTCAGGCGCTAATTTCTTCGGCGTCATTTGGCGGGACTATGATTTTTAGCGCGCCAAAGGAGCAACTCTCGATCTCTTTTTATTGCGGCGGGCTTTCTCTGGCTCGTCCGAGGCAAGTGCAATGGCAAAGTCCACTTGTCGCTTGAAAGTATCGACCCGAACAACAAACACAGATAACTGGTCACCGACACTAAAGCGTTTGCGGGACCGTCTGCCCATAAGTTGGCGCCGTGCCGAATCAAACAAATAAAAGTCATCCATCAACGAGGAGACGTGAATCAAACCGGTCACCAGAGCATCGGGCAGTTCCACCATCAATCCATAGTTGCGGACATCGATAATGGCGGCGCGAAAAATCTGTGGATTGTGTGCATCGAGCTGCCGTTGAAAGAATTCGAGTTTCTTCGTCTGGACGGCGTCGGCCTCCGCGTCGGCAGCGGTTCGTTCCGTAATTGAAACGTGCTCGGCGATGGAAGCGATCTCAGCCACGTCGGGATTGTAGGGCTTGCTGCTCCGTGACCCCCGTTGCGCGATTCGAGAGGGGGCGGACGCCATGGCCGTGCCCTCCCTGCCAAGAGCACGATGCACAACCAGGTCGGCGTAGCGCCGAATGGGACTGGTGAAATGCAAATAATTTGCCTTGGCCAACCCGTAATGGCCCAGCGGTTGGGGAGAGTAACGGGCGCGTTTCAAACTTTTCAGCAAAGCGACCTTGAGCGCCTGCTCTTCCGGTTTTCCTCGGAACGACGCCAGTAATCGCTGCAGCTCTGCGCGATGAGTCAGGTCGCCAACGCGGTAATCAAAACTCAGAACGAATTCGCGATACTCGGCCAATTTTTCCGGGTCTGGATTTTCGTGGATCCGATAGATGGTCGGAATCGCGCGCTTTTTCAACTCGCGCGCAACGGCCTCGTTTGCGACCAGCATGAATTCTTCGATCAGCTGGTGCGATTTATCGTTCTCGATACGCTCCAGTTTTACAGGATGTCCCTCTTTGTCGACCAAGACTTTTACCTCTGGAAAATCGAGGTCCAGTGCGCCATGCTCGAATCGCTTCTGCCGCAACAGCGCAGCGAGTTCCCAGGCAATGTGCAGTCGTTCCCCCAGTTGATCGCTGGGTCTCGCGGTCAAAATCGCGTAAGCCTGTTTGTACGTAAGCCGGTGTGCGCTTCGAATCACGCTGCGTACAAATCGCGCGCTTTTTGCGGTCCCGTGTTTGTCGAAGTGAATAAAGACTGAGTGCGTGAGCCGATCGACGCCAGGATTGAGACTGCAAACACCGTTGCTCAATCGCTCAGGCAACATCGGGATCACGCGGTCGGGGAGATAAACGCTGTTCCCGCGCCGGCGCGCTTCTCGATCCAATGCGTTGCCGGGCTCCACGTAAGCGGCGACATCCGCAATGTGTACGCCCAGGCGCCAACCGCTTCCGGTCTTCTGGACATGAATTGCATCGTCGAAATCGCGCGCGTCGTCGGGATCGACGGTCACAATGAATTCTTCGCGCAAATCTTCGCGTCCCTCGAGTTGCCGAGTATCGATTGTCTCGGGAATTCCCTTGACGCGATCCAGAACATCCCTGGGAAATTCCGTTGGCAGATGATATTTGCGGATGATCGACAGCATGTCGATGCCTGGGGCCGACGCCGGACCGAGCACTTCGATGATTTCACCTTCGGGATTAACATGGCGCGATTCCCAGGCCTCCAGGCGAACCACAACTTTATCGCCGACCTGCGCTGTAGCTGCGGTCTCCGAGCGCCGATCTTCGGCTCCTCGGGTCCGGCGGTCAGAAACCGCCGCCACTGAGCCGACATAAACGTCGTGCACGATGCGCGGATCATCCGGAACGACATAATAGAAGTTCCGCGAGCGTTGGAGAGTGCCGACGATCGTGTCATGAGCGCGCTCCAGGATCCGAATCACCCGCCCTTCACGCCGTCCTTTGATGCGCTCATAAGGTTCGTCCCGCGATATGCGGGCGACCACACGGTCGCCATGCATGGCCGTTCCAATGTTTTCCGCCGCGATGAAAACGTCTGCGCCACCCGGCACTTCCGGCGTGAGAAAGCCGTAGCCGGCCTGGTGGATCGATAGTTTGCCCGTTACCAGGTCGGCCTCGGACGGCAAAACATATCGGTTCTTTCGGATGCGAGCGATCTCGCCTGCGCGTTCGAGGTCGCGCAAGGTTTTGCGCAACGCAATCCGCCCGGCCCCGGTCAAACCAAGCTTTCGCGCGATATCAACTCTGTTTAGCGGCCGATAATCTTTCCGCGCCAGCAAACTCAGAATTTGTTCTCGAATGTTACGTCCGTTCAAAGCCATTTAAGCGAAACAATTTCGCCAGGTTTGTGGATGTAACCCGATTTCAATCCGAGGTCGAATAATGAGAAAAACGATTATTGCCGGCGCATTGGCTATTGCGATGGTGGCGATGGTCTCATTTGCCGCAGGAGGAGCAAAGATGAGGATCACAAGTTCTGCTTTTCAAGAAGGTGGGAATATTCCATCAAAATTCACATGTGACGGCGGTGATACCATCCCGCCCTTGCAGATTGCAGAGGTTCCTTCCGGCGCGAAAAGCCTGGCCCTGGTCGTAGATGACCCGGATGCGCCGAGCGGACTCTTTACCCATTGGATGGTTTGGAACATTTCTCCGCAGACCAGCACGATCGCAGAGGGGAGCGCGCCCAAAGGCGTTCACGGAACAAATGATTTCGGTAAATCCGGTTACGGTGGACCGTGTCCACCTTCCGGCACGCATCGGTATTACTTCAGGATTTTCGCACTCGACGGTGAGCTGGACTTGCCCGCTGGTATGAAGCGGCATCAGCTCGATGCGGCAATGAAAGGGCATGTTGTTGCCCAAGGGGAACTGATGGGGCGCTACTCTCGAAAGAAATAACTGTAGCGGCTTCGCTCTGCGAAGCGCAACTATGACGTGGCTCGCGTGCGCCGCGTCGCCCAGAGGTCGACGGCTACAGTTTCGAATAATCCAGGTTGGGTGATAGTCTCACCCATGATGCGTGGGAGACTTTGGAAAATCGGCGACTGTTTCTTCGATCTCTCGCGGCACGGGCTGATCATGGGCGTGTTGAATGTCACCCCGGATTCATTTTCCGACGGCGGAAAGTTTTTCGATGCGAAAGATGCCGTGGAGCAGGGTCTGACAATGGCTGCCGAAGGCGCGCATATCGTCGATGTCGGCGGTGAATCCACGCGACCGGGCGCCCAACCTGTCGCCGCGGAGGAAGAATTGCGCCGTGTGATTCCGGTGATCGAACAATTGCGCGCAAAGAGCAAAGTCATTATTTCGATTGATACGTCGAAGGCGGAGGTTGCGCGCGCAGCGATCCGGGCGGGAGCGTCCATTGTGAACGACGTTACCGGAGGGCGAGGCGACGAAGAAATGATGCCCTTAATTGCCGAAACCAAATCGGCTTTCATTATCATGCATATGCAGGGAACTCCGCAGACGATGCAGATCGCCCCGCAATACACGAATGTTGTCACAGAAATTTCTGATTTTTTTCGACAACAATATGCGCGCGCCATAGTTTATAATATTGACCCCATGGCGATTGCGTTTGATCCGGGCATTGGTTTCGGGAAGACGCTTGAGCACAACCTCGAGTTGCTCGCGCAGCTTGAGCGGCTCCGCGCGTGTGATCGACCAATCGTGATTGGCGTTTCCCGAAAATCTTTTCTGGCCAAGCTGATCAAGTCGGCGCCGATCAGCGATCGGTCAGCGCCCGCGGTGGCGTTGACTTCGCTGCTGCGCGCGCGCGGTGCAGATGTGCTTCGCGTTCATGATGTCAAAGAAAACGCAAATGCATTAAAGGTAACGGAAGCAATTCTTCAGAGGGTAAAATGATCCATCAGCTCATCGATCTCTGGTTCCGAGGATGGCGTAGCCTGTTTGAAATCCTTCTGCTGAGCGTGGCAATCTATTACGGTTACCTTTACTTTCGCGGAACGCGTGGCGCGAAAGTGCTCACCGGGCTGGCCATCGTCTTTTTGACGCTGACTCTCATTTCGACGCTGCTTAATTTGGTTGTCATCGGCTGGATCGTACGAAGCTTTTCGGTTTTCCTCGCCGTTGCACTGGTGGTGATTTTCCAACCGGAACTAAGACGTGGACTGGCTGCTCTTGGCGGTCACCCCATTTTCTCGTTGACCAGCGAGAAACGGGAAACTGTCCACGATCTGGCCGAGGCAGTCATGCAACTGGCAAATAAGCAATTCGGCGCACTGATCGCGATCGAGCGCGACACCTCAATTCGCGTTTACGAGGAAACAGGCGTCACGATCGACGGAGATTTTTCCGTCGAGCTCATCCTGACCATCTTTCATCCAAAGGCCGCGCTGCACGACGGCGGAGTAATCATTCGCAACGGACGAGTCGCGGCCGCGGCATGTATTTTTCCAGTGAGCCAGCGTGAAACGCTCGATCGAAGCCTGGGACTGCGTCATCGCGCCGGACTTGGGATTACCGAGGAGTCCGACGCCGTAGCGGTAGTCGTCTCCGAAGAGACGGGCAGCATTTCCATTTGCCACCGGCGCCGAATTGAGCGCAATTTCACTCCGGAGACATTTCGCCAACGGATCGCGGAGATTCTATTGCACAGCAAATATGAAGAGACTGATTCTGAAAAACTGGCGGGCGAAGTTGATCTCTCTCCTGCTCGCGACAACGCTTTGGTACCTGATCAAAAAGAACGTAGCGACGACGCCCTTGCCGTATAGGCCCTCCTCGGCGCCCGTTACGGAAACGCGCTGAAGCCTCTATGAACCAAAGCGGCATCGAATCGCCGCGCTGATCACGTCGAGTCATCCCCGAGCGGAGCGAGGGCCCTCTCACTGGGTCGCTGATCACACTGAATAATCAGCGGCTCTCAAACTTCGTTGGTGAGATCCTTTTCTTCGCTCAGGATGACCACCTTTGTCATCCCCGCACAAGGATCAAATGATTAGCGCAAGAAACGCGACAGATTCTCTTCTTCCCAACGCCGGGCGCGTCGATAATCTCGGAATTGGCGCTCGCGACGGTTAAATTCTTCCGTGTGAACCCGCCGGCGACCTCGTGAAAGTACCTCGTCGGGTACGACCGAGTGCAGCATCTCGTGGTAAAGGACGTAGCGCAGAAACCAGGTCGGCACGAATGGCTGATCCAGCGCTCGATTGATCCGAATAACCCGGTCCTGCTCCTGAATTGTGCCAAAGATGAAATATTCCTTGGGACGATGCTTTCGCCGGCGCCCCCACATCACTTTGTAATCACGAAGACGCCCGCGAAAATATCGTTTGTTCAACTGCTCAAACATTGGGCGCAGGTCGAAATGCGTCCCCTCGTGAAGCAAATTCAGCTGCCGTTGCATCGGCAGCTGAGGGTGCGCGAGCTTTCGCTTCGTCTTTTTCTTTTTAGTCTTAGCCATTTGCTCTTCCCCCAGAAAAATCAACAAGATGCAAAGTAGTTTAGTGGCCTTCAAATCTGGAGACAAGTGAAGCGCCAAAATTTGCCAGGAAAATTCTTAACTAGCTGGTAACCAGACGATTATATAAATATCTCTCCAAACAAATAACCGGCCAGTGTAATCTCCACATCGTCGGCCCTTTAGCACATTCCTGGTCGACACTTAAAACTGTCCGGAGCAGTGAAGATTGAAAAAGGTGCGCAGCATTTTGCGAAGGTTGCAATGCGCGTATAATTGTCATCGCGTCCTGCGGATGTGCAGGAGATTTAATCAAATTTAGATCGGATGACGCCGTTTCTTCGAAAGTTGCTGGGTCAAAACTGGCTGCTGCTGCTGACCATGCTCGCACTCGCCGTTTTCGGAGTCGTGGCGATTTACAGCGCCACTTCCACACGCGCGGACTCGAATGCGGTGGACTTCTGGCGAAAGCAGGCAAACTGGGTGGGGGTGGGTGTGTTTGCTTTCATGCTAACGAGTTTGGTCCACTATCGCTGGATTCGCTGGGGCGCGCTGCCCATGTATCTGGCGGGCATCATCTTTCTGATCATGACGAAATTCATGGGAACCAAGGTTTACGGGGCGCGCAGCTGGCTGCATTTGGGGCCGGTCAATTTTCAGCCGGCGCAGCTTGCGGTTGTCGCAGGCATCATGGTTCTGGCGCTGTTTCTGACGCAATTTCGCGAGTTGCACCCGATGCTGCGGCTGCTGCTCTGCGGAGCGATTGCCGCGGCGCCATGCTTGCTCATCCTGATGCAACCGGACCTGGGTGAGGTCATCATTTGGGGACCGGTCCTGCTGGCACTGCTATTCGTCGGTGGTCTTCCGGTGCGGTACTTGATTTGCGTGATTCTCATCGTGGTCGCCTTTATCCCCATCGCGATCAATTTTGGTTTAAAACCGTATCAGCAACAGCGGATCACGGCGTTTACTCATCCTGATATCGATAAGCAGGGCTCCGCGTGGGCGATCAATCAATCGCTCATTGCCATCGGCTCAGGCGGTTGGTCGGGCAAAGGCTTCAAGGCGCCAAACACACAGATCGAACTTGGGTTCCTTCCTGCCACTGCAGTGCATAACGACTACATTTTCTCGGCCATCGGCGAGCAATGGGGATTTGTTGGCGGAATGTTCCTTATCGGAGGCTTCGCTTTACTCTTGATGACCTGTCTCTTTGTCGCCTTTTTCGCTGGCGATCAATTGGGACTCCTTCTGGTTGTCGGGATTACTGCGCTCGTCTTCACGCATATCTTCCAAAACATGGGAATGACGATTGCTTTGCTTCCCATCACCGGTGTGCCATTGCCGTTGATTAGCTACAGCGGTTCCTTTGTGTTGATGATCATGTTCGGCCTTGGCCTCGTGAACAGCGTTTGGATCCACCGGAAAATTCCTGCCTGACGGGCAAGCCCGCGTGATTTGTTACAAGGTGAAATCGCTACATCGGGTATACGCCCGGGACCTTTGTGCCCCCGCGACGCTGCAACGCTTTAATACTTCGACGCTTTAACTGGCGAAGCCCTTTATGGAAGCCGATTATAAGGTCAAGCTGGAGGTTTTCGAAGGCCCTCTCGATCTTCTGCTTTACCTGATCAAGCGGGACGAGATCGATATTTACGACATTTCGCTCGAACGCATCACTCGTCAGTACCTCGAATATCTTCAGGCGTTTAAGGAATTGAATATCGAAGTTGCCGGCGAATTCATCGTGATGGCAGCGAACCTCATTTATCTGAAGAGCCGCAGCCTCTTGCCGGTTGATCAGCAGCCGCCTGAAGAAGATGCCGAGGAAGACGACCCTCGCTGGGACTTAATCCGGCAGTTGATCGAGTACAAGAAGTTCAAGGAAGCGGCAGCGGAACTTCATCTGCGGCAGCTGGAACAGGAGCGAATTTTTGCGCGAGAAAGCAGCGCATCGTCGCTCCTCCAGGAACCGCTGCGTCTGGAAGAGGTTGGAATTTTTCAATTAATCAACGCATTCCAGACCGTGCTTAAACGGGTCGAAGCACGACAGGATGTGCAGGAAATTTTCGCCGAACGTTTCAGTGTTTCGGAGAAGATAGACGTTATTTTACAACGGGTCGCAAATAGCGCGCCGATACGTTTTTCCGATTTGTTTGGGGCTGTCGTATCGCGCGTGGAAGTGGTGGTGACCTTTCTCGCGCTCCTGGAACTCATTCGTCTCAAACAAGTCCGCGCTCTCCAGAAAAACATGTTTGAAGAGATTGAAATCGCAGCCGCGGCAGCTTGAGCATCCAAAGTCATGCCGCGAATCTTGATCGCCGGCTGCGGTTATGTTGGGCAAGCGACCGCAGATTTATTCCATGCCGCAGGCTGGGACGTGGAAGGCTGGACTGCATCTGCAACATCAGCGGCGGCGTTATCCGCGAAACCGTATCCTATTTGCCAGGTCGATATTTCGAATCCCGATCAGGTCGCGGAGCACCCGGGAACATTCGATGCTGTTGTTCACTGCGCGAGTTCGCGAGGCGGCGGAATCGAGTCTTACCAGCAAGTCTATTTGAATGGCGCGCGCAATTTGCTCGACCGATTCGAGAAGATGCTCTTTACCAGTAGCACCAGCGTTTACGCGCAACGCGACGGTTCATGGGTGACCGAAGAAAGCGAGACCAAACCTGTTCGCGAGACAGGTCGAGTCCTGCTTGAAACGGAAAAGGTCGTGCTCGGCCGGGGTGGTACAGTTGCGCGGCTGGCCGGAATCTACGGGCCGGACAGGTCAGCGTTACTGACCAAATTTCTAGCCGGCACGGCGACCATCGATCCGGAAAACGATCGCTTCGTCAATCAGGTCCACCGCGATGATATCGCGTCTGCACTTTTCCTTCTGGTAAGTGGAAAATGGCAGGAACGTCAGATTTACAATGTGGTTGACGATGAACCAACTCGGCAAAGTGACTGCTACCGCTGGTTGGCAGAGAGACTGAATCGGTCATTGCCGCCCATTAGAAAATCAGCGGAGCAACGTAAACGCGGGGATACGAACAAGCGCGTGAGTAATGCGAAACTGCGGAGTCTTGGCTGGACTCTTCAATATCCTACGTTTGCCGACGCAATGGAAAAAAGCATCCTGCGTAGCTTGTCTGCATTTGACCTGCCGTCAGGCCCGAAGTCGTCTTAAGAACCGCGCTCGGACCGCGCCTTCAAGGGGGGCCGATAAGGCCTTGGAAACCATCGGGCGGCAGCTGCAGACAGTTCCTGTGCGCGCTTTACAACGCGCCGTGGCGAACTTTCTCGTCGATTGCCAGATAATCCTCCCGTGGCGGACTGAATGTATCGAGCACGCGAGTCGGCAACAATGTCTCCACGCCATGCGGCACATTGCTCCCGAGGTAGAACGACTCGCCAGTTGAAAGTTCGTGCGGCACGCCGTCAACGATGAGCCGCAACCGGCCTTCCAATATGTGAACGATCTGCTCCTGCACATGCGAATGTGCGGGCATGGTACTCCCGGCCGCCAGCGTCGCCATCATCTGGTACATGTTTTTGCCGTGCGCAACGGTTCGGCGCGTGATGCCGGGACAAATTTCAATCGTCGGATTTTCTCGCTTCATGTTGAGAAGGTTAGGCCGGAAGGTTGGTCGCGCGAACATTTCCGATTTTCGCACTTGTCACTTGCCACCTGTTACCTGGCATTGGCAGAATCCGGCCATGAAAATATCTATCCCACTGACTACAATTCTGTTAGCGAGCTTGCTCGCAGCTCCCTCATTTGCGCAAAGTCCCGCCGAATCACCCGCTACTGCCACGGGCTCTGCGGCAGCTCCGGGCGGCCAACCGAACCCGCAGGAGATGATGAAACAGATGATGGAGCTGTCGAAGCTCAACGAAAATCACAAGCTGCTCTCCAGCCTGGACGGCAATTGGAACTACACCATCAAATTCTGGATGAATCCCGATCCAAACGCCAAGCCGGAGGAATCAAAAGGCACAGCGGTCAGGAAATCGATCATGGATGGCCGCTATTGCGTGATGGATGTGACAGGAAAAATGGAAATGCCCGGTCCCGACAGCAAGAAAAAGGTGATGACATTCAAGGGGCACTCAATCGAAGGCTACGATAACGTGAAGAAAAAATTCGTCGGGGCCTGGATCGATAACATGGGCACCGGCATCCAGTTTTCCGAAGGCACTTATGATCCCGCCACGAGGACATTCACCTACACCAGCGAAATGGAGCCCGTGCCCGGAATGAAATCGCAAGTGCGCGAAGAGCTGAAGGTTCCTGACAACAATCACATGACCCTGGAATGGTACGAAAATCATGGCGGCCAGGAAAAAAAGACGATGGAAATTAACTACACGCGCGCCGGCAAAACGTAGGGATCAACCGCCGGGCGCGCCGAGTTTGCCGTTTATGCGAGAGTCACGACGGCCGCTGTCGTGACTCTTTGCATTTCATTTAGGTGTCCCGGCACCCGTCACTGCCCGATCAATCTGATGAAACAACGAAGCGATTCCCTTCGCTGTCCTTGAACATCGCGTAGGTGCCCCAGGGTTGTTTTTGCGGCGGACCTTCAAATTCCACGCCGCGTTCCTTCAGTTCGGCATAGGTCTTATCGATGTCGTCGCACGTGTACGACATGTTCATGAACGAGCCGATCCGCTTTTCGTCGCCTTCGGCCGTGAACAACACGACTCGTGTCTCCGCTTTCGGAATTCGCAATTCGATCCAGCGCTGTTTCTCGTCGAAGGGCTGATCGGTAATGATCGTGAACCCAAGTTTATCGGTGTAAAAATCCAGCGCCCGATTTTGGTCGGCGATCGGAATGCTGACAAATTTGATTTGTTTGATCATGATGCGTCGAACCTAATGTGTGCGGCATCTTCGCGTCCAGATGCGACCTGCAGCTTGCTTCAGAAACTGCTGTCCATTTAAAGGTATAGCAGATACGGTAGCCGCCTCGCTGTGCGAGGCGCATGCCCAGATTTCGCGAAACCGTTTCAATCGACGACTACGTTCTCGATGTCTTGATGCGCGATCTGGCCGGGCACGACCAGCAACCGGCCGCTTACCTGGTTTATCTGCATCTTTACGGCCAGGCTGCGCGGAAGAAATGGAGACCGGTGGTCGCGAGTCTGCGAACGATCGCTGATGCAACGGGCTTGTCGAAAAGCGCCGTCCAAATCGCCCTGGCAACCCTGCGCCGCCGCGAATTGATTATGAGCACCCGAGACCATGCCACGGAAACAGCTCGTCACCGTGTCCTCCGCCATTGGCGCACCTGGTCGCTTCGTCCGTGGGGCGTTGACCTCGACCATCCGCGCAAGTAGAGCTCACCGTCGTGATCGGCGCCTGCGGCTACAGACGGTAAATGTCCTACTTCGTCGCGAACGGAGGCCGTTCCATTCGTTTAACGCAGCTCAGATCGAGATTTTTTGCGTCGCCTTTATCCAGAAATTCGATCGCGATCCGGTCAATACAACCGGGGTCCGTCAGGCCATCCACACCGTGGCCGGCCTCGGGAATAACGACATGTCTGCTGTTGGGTAAATCCCTGGCGACTTCCTCCCCGTACTTCGGTGGTGTGATCGGATCCATGTTGCCGGAAAAAATCAACACCGGCGCGTTTGAGGAGACAGGTTCGAGAAAATCAGTTGGAATCTCACCGCGCGGCCACAGCCCGCAGGCGCGCGTTTGTTGGAACACGCGATAATTGCCGAACGGATTACCCGCATTGAGCCCTGCGGCTTCCTCCTGATTAATGAACGGAACATCTTCCGCGCACGTGACTGACAAATACATTCCGTCCGCCACGAAATCAGGAATCGACGGCCCGACCGCTTGCTGGAGAAACGGTGCGAAGTCGCCAACTGCCGCATGATGCACAATCAACGGAATCCGGGCGGCTTTGCTGCGATCGTACATCCAGCTCCTGATTTTCTCTGCAAATACACCGCGTTGAATGTCGACTGTCGTCGGCGCGGCAGATTTGCCGGGTGGAGAATACTCCACATATGCTGACTGTTTCTCCAATTGCGCCAGCACGTTTTTCCAGTCATCACGAATTTGCGGGAAAGCCGCATGACACGCGGCGTCCTGTTCGCATTCGCCTAACAGCAGGTCCATTGCCCGGGCTCCGGACTCGGCATGATGCAGCGGCATTTTCAAATCAGTCGGCGCGACACCCAGCAGGATTGCGCTGCGCACGTGCTCGGGATGCCGGCGTATGTAAACGAGCGCGGCGCGCGTTCCGTACGACGTTCCAAAAAGACTGATCTTGTCGTACCCGAGCCACGCGCGCACCTCCTCCAGATCATCCATCGCGATAGATGTCGTGTATTTCGTCAGGTCGGCGCGCTGCTCCAGCGCCTGACGCATTTCCCTGACGTAATCGATCGGATACATCTCGCTCAGGTAATAGGCCGGCGTTTTCTCCCGCGGAATTGTAAGGCGATTTGATTTTCCGGTGCCGCGCTGATCGACCAGGACGACGTCGTGCCGGCGACGATATGCTTTGCCTGGACCGGCATAGAATCCGGCCGCATCAGTCGACGCCGCGCCCGGACCGCCTGCCATATCGAACAACGGTTCGGCTTTGCTCTTTTGATCAAAGGCTGGCAGCACGACGATATTTAGATCGATCGTTCGACCGCTGCGCGCATCGCGGTTTTCAAAAACTGTCAGTTTACCGCAAAGTAACTCCTCGCGGATTCCATCTAGCCGGCACGGCTTCAGCTTCGACAGACCGCCCGGCGGTTGGGGTTTGGTGCAGCCGCCAATATTGATCAGAAGCAGGGCGGCGCTGGTCTTTATCAGCAAACCAGAACAAGCCCGGCGGAACTGGCGCACGCGCGATCCTATTGCACGCGCGACCTGGCGCAAATTCAAAACGCCTGGTTAGCGCGGTAGCCGCTTGTCGCTGACCGCGGCAAGTCTTTGAGATAGCTATGGTTTCTCTCGGGTTTGATTCGTGATCCAGTTGGTTTCCCACGTTTTTCCACCGTCAGTCGAAAAGGCTTGTTCAAAGTGCGCCGAGGTCGGTGTGATATCGGACCACGCGTATCGAACCAGGATCATCCGGCCGTTGTAATCCTCCTGATCGTAAAATTCGCCACGACCATTCTTAAACTCGCCAACGACAGCGGGCAGACTCAGGCTGCCTTTGGTCGCGTTGCCCCAGTAAAGACTCCACTGATGCGATTCAGGATTATAAAGCCGCAACGTCAGTCCCTGAATGTGGGTTTTCCTGTCCGCGCTATACACTTCGACCTGATCAAGGTCCGCCCCATCCCAAATTTTTTGACAGCTCGAATGACCGTCGAGCTCTATCCAGGTGTTGGAGCCGGTGAGAGGATGGGCCAGTTTTTTCAGATGAAATTTCCAGTTGCCGAGGGCGAAATCGAAATCGTGTCGCCCATCGCGCAGTGAAGCGCCATTTTGCGGCGCTTCCTTCGTGGTCGTGGGCGAAGGACTCTGGGCCCAGGTGAGGATGGGTCGCGAGAAAAGCAACACTCCGGCTGTGACCGCGCAAACGCCAATCGATCTGCAAACTCTTATCGTGTGGTTTTTCTTCATAGGATTTCTGTTTTGACTGCGAGCACCGTGGCTGAGTTTAAATCTGTGAAAGGCCACTTCGCGTAGATTGTGCGTACCACTTAACGGGAAGTGGTATGCACCTGAATAGAAGTCGGTAACGATCTGGCTACGCGTCGCAAATCGTCCAGTAAGACCTCCATATCGCGCAACGTGGTCCGATAGTTCAGTACGCAGCCGCGCAGCGCAAAGCGACCATCAAGCGTGGCATTCGAGAGATACGAACTGCCATCTTGCTGCAGGGCGATCAGCAGACGTTCATTGAAGGAATCGATCGCCTCGGACGGCTCGCTTCTGAGCTGCTCCGGCACATGACGAAAACAGAAGATGGACAGCTCCACGGGCGCAGCCATCTCGAAATCATCACTGGCTTGAACCATCGACTCGAGGTAGCGCGCACAGGCGAGGTTGTTTTCAATCGCCTTACTCAACGTCTCAAGGCCGACTCCTCGTAACAACATCCAAACTTTAAGGGCCCTGAAACGTCGAGAAAGTTCCGGGCCGTAGTCCCAAAATGCGAAGGCCTCGTCTGCCTCCTCTCCGATAATGCGAGTATATTCGGCTTCGTGAGCGAAAGCGGCCCGCGCGATTTCCGGTGCGCGGTAAATCACGCACCCAACGTCTACAGGAAGATAAAGCCATTTGTGAGGATCGAGCGCCACCGAATCCGCCCGCTCAATGCCCGCGAACAATTTTTTCGCCGATTCAGCCAGCACGGCCAGGGCGCCGTAACTTCCATCCACGTGCATCCAAAGTTGGTAGCGGTCCGCAACCTCTCGAATGTCCGATAACGGGTCGACCGCGCCGGTGTTCACCGTCCCGGCATTCGCAACGACGCAGAATGGAACATGACCCACTTCCAGGTCCGCAGTGATTTTTGCGACGAGATCGTCCACTCGAATTTTGAAACACTCGTCGACCGCGACCTGGCGCACGTTCTCACGGCCAATTCCCAAAAGCGCTGCTGCCTTGGCGACGGAAAAATGCGTTTCGCTGGACGCATACATCCGCAAGCGGCCTGACGAATCATCTCTTGCCTGGCGCGCCGCCGCGATCGCGGCAAGATTGGCCATCGATCCGCCGCTGACGAACAGTCCGCCCGCTTCAGGATTGAATCCAAGAATCTGCCGGATCCAGTCGATCGTCAGGCGTTCGAGTTCCACGGGCGCCGGCGCGGAACGCCAAACTGTGAGATTCGCATTTAAGGTTGAGGCAAGCAGGTCCGCGAAAGCGGCAAGGGGGGTTCCGGGCGATTGCACATAGCCAAACATGCGCGGATGCGCGTTGTGCCGGGTAAATGGGATAATAGTCTCACGAAAAACCTTCAGCAGATGGTCGAAATCGCTTCCTTTAGCTGGAAGCGTCGCGTCGAGCCGGTCGCGGATCTCGCGTGAAGACATGCCACGATACACGGGCCAATTGCGGAGCTCGCCGAGATAATCGGTCATCAGTTGGATAACTGAATTGCCCCAATCACGGATTTCGTCGTCAGACGGATCAAGCATTTCCACGTAGTATGCGTCGCGTCGATGGCTTTGCCAGCGTTCGCACAGCATGGGTGGCCTGCCTCGCGTCCCGTGCGCGCGACAATTCGGCTCAAGGCCGCAAAATAATTTTTCCGTCCGCGTGTCCGCTCGCTGAGAGTTGATGCGCCTTCTTCACTTCCGCCAATGGCAACACCATTGCCACGCGCACTTTCAATTTCCCGCTCTCGACCAGCCGATTGATCTCCGCGAGCTGTCCAGGATTCGGCGTCACCATCACCATTGCCACCCTCACGCCGAACTCCTTCGCCTTTTCCTCTGACGGCGGATTAATCGTGCTCACCAGGGAGCCGCCGCGTTTCAGTGTTTGAAACGCGCGGTCCTGCGTCTCACCTCCCACGGTGTCGAACACCACATCCACGTCGCTCACTTCTTGTTCAAATTTCGCTTTCTTATAATCGATGAACTCATCCGCCCCGGCACCGCGCACAAACTCCTCGTTCCGACCCGATCCAGTCCCAATCACGTGCGCCCCTTTCACTTTCGCCAGTTGCACCGCCATCGAACCAACGGCGCCCGACGCTCCCGTGATCAGGATGCGTTGGCCGCTCGTTAGCTTGCCGTGATCGAAAATTCCCTGCCACGCCGTCAGCGCGCCCACCGGCACCGACGCCGCAGTATCGAAATCAATCTGTTTCGGCTTGCGCACGAACTCGCTTGCCGGCGCCGCCACATATTCCGCATAACCGCCACTGTACGCACCGAGATAACCATAGACGTCATCGCCCGGTGCCAAGCCCTTCACGTGGTCGCCAACTGCCTCCACAGTCCCCGCGACTTCGCATCCAAGAATCAGCGGCGGCTTCAACCCAAAGAGCTCGCCCAATCCATCGCGGATTTTCCAGTCCACAGGATTCACTGCCGCTGCCTTGACGTTCACCAGCACCTGGTCGGCGCCCGGCTTCGGCTGATCCACCTCCGCGAGACCCACCACTTCTTCGTTTCCATAACGCTCGATTCGCACTGCTTTCATGGTTTTTCTCCTCCTTTGTTCCTGTCTTCCTCAACACGATTCCACTTTTGCGAACGGTCAAATGACAAATCGGCGACAAACGCCACGGTAACGTTTTGTCTAGGGCGCGACCTGTTGCGGCTCCGGAAGATAGAAAAAGAGAATCCCGAGAATCACATAGACTGAGAGAAGTTGGATGCCTTCGATCCAGTTGGTCTCGCCGTCTCCGCTGATCTGAAACAGGATGTAGACCGAGGCCACCACCGCGACTACTTCCGGCATTGTAAATTCCAGGTCCATCGGTCGTCCGAAGAGGTAGGAGAGAAAAATCAGCACGGGCGCGACGAAAAGCGCGATTTGCAGGCTGGAACCGATCGCAATACCAACGGTCAGGTCCATCTTGTCTTTCATCGCCATGAGGACGGCAGTGGAGTGCTCGGCCGCGTTACCTACGATTGCTACCACGATCACACCAACAAACACCTCGGTCAGGCCGACGGAGTCCCGGACATTTTCGATCGTGCCGACCAGAAATTCCGAGAGCACCGCGACCGCAGCGGTAGCGATGAGCAGAACGGCAATGGCTTTGCCGCGCGACCATTGCCTGTCTTGTTCTTCGACAGGTTCCTTAGCGCCTTGGAAGAAATATTTGTGGGTCCGGAGCGAGAAAACGAGCATGCAAAAGTAGGTAAGGAACAAGACAACGGCGATGGCCAGGGAGAGCTTTTGCTCGACCTGCGGGGTCCAGCCGGCAGGCCTGGCGGCGGCGGCGACGTGAAAGACCGTGGGGATGATGAGACCGATCGCGGCCAGCGAGAGCGAGATGACGAAAGTGCGCGCTGCAGTGCGATTGAACCGCTGTTCTTTGTATTTGGTGCCGCCGAAAAGAATGGAGAGGCCGAGCACCAGCAGCACGTTACCGATAATCGATCCCGTAATGGAGGCTTTCACCACATTGATCAGCCCTTTGGAAAGGGCGATGCCGGCGATGATCAGCTCCGCTGCATTTCCGAAAGTGGCGTTGAGCAATCCTCCCAAACCTTCCCCGACACGGGTGGCGAGCGCCTCTGTGGCGCGCCCGATCCAGCCTGCGACCGGAATGATGCCGAGAGCGGAGCAAACAAAGAGCGCAGTGGGACTGATTCCTCCGGGCCAGAAGCGCAAAAGGATCGCCAGCGGAACGAAGATAAGAAGCCAATCGAGCGAGAGTTTGAGTTTCAGAAGTCTGTGAATTTCGCGACTTGCCTCAGCTAATCAACCCGTCCGTCTTCCGCGCGTTTAACAACACAACGCCCAAATAGCCTGCATCATAAGCGACTTATGATGGATGAATGACGCGGCTCCTGGTTTGAACGTTAACGAACGTTCGAGGGTTCGTCTTATCCCTGCGACCAGGCGGCCTCGGTCGCTATTTCCCGGAATCCGTGCGATAATCTTAAATGTCTAAACGGTCTGCTATCACTTTTACGCGTCGCGCGCCCGACAACATTACCGAGGAGCTCATTGCTGTGCTTTCGTCGAAGTCCTCTTTCGAATTCAAGCCGTTATTCGAAATTATCCTGCTCAATCTGCGGGAGCGAAACGCAGCCAGCGGCGGCGAAGAGATGCTACGCTTACGTGCTTACGAAAGGCTTCAGGGCCTTGTCAGCCAGGGCGCGGTCAACCGGACAGTTACAGGGGGCACCAAGAAATACAAAGGCGTCGCTCCGCGAATGGTGGTGCTGCGCGCGGAGATGAAAGCTTTGCGTGACGCGTTCAACCAGCGCGCTCGCGCCAAGGCTGCCGCGGCGAAGTAATCGCTCCTGATCGCGAGCAACTGCAACGAATCTTACTCTGCCGTCTTTGACTTCGTCGCGGCTTTCTTTCGTTTGCGCGGGCGTTTCCGGGATTTTGAAGCGGCTGCTTTCGGAACAGCGGAGACTTTCTGCGCTTGTTCATGCGCCTGGCGCCTTCGCGAGGCTTCGCGCTCCCTCCGCAGCTTTTTCTCGCTCAGATAAGTCCTAAACTTTTTATAAGCAAAACCGCCGCCTAACCCGGCAGCAGCAATTGCAAGTGCAGCTGCGATCTTAACTGGCCCCTGGCCGGGGGCCATGTGCCATGGACATTTGTCTTGCGGATATTTATCCGGGAGAAGAAACCCGCATCCGGGTGAACTACACTTGCGCGCCATAATTGTTTATTTCGTTAGGCAGACAAACAACTGCTAAGGCTGGGCGTTCCCTTTTTCAACTCATCGATTGTAAGCCAGTGCATGATTCGTTAGCCTCTTCGTGGCGCGTGGCGCTACTCTATGAACTCTACGGTTGCTTTACCGCGTCTGCCGAAGTGCCCAGGGATCGCCGTTTTGTTTGGTGCTGCAGTGCTCTTCTGGTGCCTCCCGTGTCTTGCCAGGGCGCAAAGCGCAGATGAACGGCTGCGAGCGATCTACACAGAAGAATGGAAATGGCGGCTGGAACAGTTCCCAGGACTGGAAGGAGTCGAAAAACCGGTTCCCGATCGCCTCCCGAAAGTAGATCCGGCGACGCAGGAGACGCGGCTACGTTACTGGCAGGATGTGTTGCGCAAGCTCGATGATATTCCGCGCGCGCAACTCTCGCCGGGGGAGCAGCTCAATTACGATGTTTATCGGCCGGAAATCGAGAATTTCGTCGCCAATCAGAAATTCCGTGACTACGAAATGCCGGCGAATTCGGATTCTGCTTTCTGGAGCGATCTGAGCTATACAGCGCGGCGACCTTTCAAGACGCTGACGGATTACAAAAACTGGATCGCGCAGATGCGCGACATCCCGCGCTATTTCCGCGAACAAATCGGGAACATGCGGGCGGGGCTTGCGCGCGGCTTCACACCGCCACAGCTCACCTTGCAGGGACGCGACAAATCCATCGCCACCAGTGCGGAAGGGAAACCCGAAGACAATCTGCTCTACACACCGTTCCGGAAACCGATGGTGGGAGTTCAGCCGTCCGACCAGGAGAAGCTTAAATCGGAAGCCGCGCAGGTGATTCGTGAGATCGTGCAGCCCGCTTATGCGGACTTGCTCAAATTCTTCCGGGACGAATATGTGCCGCACACCCGCACGACGCTTGCAGCCGAAGCGCTGCCGGACGGGAAAACGTACTATCGCCAGAAAATTCGCGAGTTTACCACGCTCGATCTTTCGCCCGACGAAATTCACAACATCGTCTTGTCGGAGGTTGCCAAATTACATGATGAGATGGTCGACGCGATGCACCAATCCGGGTTCAAAG
>DASREQ010000058.1:0-234417 GCA_035651975.1 Candidatus Udaeobacter sp. | reverse complement strand
AGGGAGGAGGCCGCAGAGGAAGAGCGTAAAGAAAAAGCGGAGCGAGCAGAATCGGCGTGAAGAGCAGAGGCAGCTCGGGCAAGAGGGCCATCCGAAGAGATGCTGAAATCCATGGCACGACTTGGATTTCCCACGCCTACTTCAACTCCAACCCCAGCCCCTACTCCCAGTCCTACGCCCAGCCCTACACCCCACGGCTGGCTTTGGCACATCTTCCACCCATTTTCTTCTGACTAATAAACTGTATGTCCAAAACCCAAATCCAAGCCCTAACAAATGCGGAGCTGCGGGCAAAATATAAAGCCAAAAAAGAAAAAGCTCTCAAGTTCCCGAATTGTTCAATGAACTGGGAAGGGAAGAAAAAACTTATACGTAAATTTTTACCTGAACCTTTTCAAAGTAACTTTTTGCGACTGGAAGAAGAATATTACAGACGCTTCCCGTTTAAGCCCTTCAAGAGAGGGGGTGGTAAGTGAGTCGGCTGGTGTTCTGTTTGGCTCTGGTGCTGGCGATTAATGTTTGCGGACAAACGTCTCCGAATGGTGTTAGTCAGCCATGGGGTGGTGCTCCTTTTTACCCTAGGTACCCGAGTTTAGATTGTGAACAGTACAACCCAAGCAATTCTAAGCGTCACCTGAAGGGAGCAGCCTACGAACAGATGTATAAACGGTGGGTTAGCTGTAGAGACGCCGCCGCAAGAGGGGAGAGAATACTAAAGGGTTCTGGAGTGAAATCGTATCGTAAAGCAGAGTCAACAACTAATGCGGATATGCGATTAAAAAAAGCTTCTGCCGCCCTATCCTCTAATGTTGCTAACCTGGGTGGCTCGCCCACACCTTCACCCATACCTTCAACAACACCTCAGGCAACTCCAACTCCGCAGAAAACGTGGTACGAAGATTACAACCCAGTGGTGGTTTTTGGTGGTCTCGGTGTTGTAGCAATTCTCCTTTTTCTGCTACATAAGCGCCGAATGAGAAAAGCCGAAGAAGCATTTGAAGAGAGACTGCGAGATCAGCGAGAGAAAAGCTGGTAAGTTTGACAATCGAGAAAAGTATAAGAGTAACAAGCTAATGGATTATAGAAATGAAATCTTAGAGGTAGCTATGGATGAAGCGGTAAAGGACTTATGTTGTGTTATTCTACCAGACCTAGAGCCGATGGTTAACGAGTCCATTTGTAATCTCTGTACCGATTTGATGAGGTTGTCTGAAGCTATGAGAAACCAGGACAAAGAGTACTCCCTGAAATTTTTGGCTTCAATAAATACCACTTTAGGCGACTTCAAAGAGGAGCTTAACGAAAAGGTTTGGGATTGGTTTGCAGAATAAATGTTAAATCGCTTTTTAGATTTTCTTTTTTGCTCGGCAATTCGACCTCACTTCATTCCGTCTTCCATTGCCTGTGCAGTGGTTTCCCTAAATTCCTTGCTCCGCAATGTGTGTTAAACTGAAGGCTGATTTATTTACGTTAATTTACAATGACAACGGTGGTCCCGGATCTGGAAACTCCCCAGCCCGAGGTTCTTTGCGGTCTTTCTTTGGTTGGTGTGTATTCTTTAGAAGTTCATCCTTCCCTATTCCCAAAATCCTTTTAAGAGCGTAACAGATGGTTTTTTCTAACTTTCGGTTGAGCCTCTCTTCTACGTCTTTAAGTAGAATGTTTTTCTTGTTTAAGTTAAGGCTAGGTGAAGCATCGTTGGCTAGAATTTGGTCAACTCGCAGTTCTTCATGCAATTCTTGTAACGTACCTACCTCAGGGGCGAAATAGAGGTCAAAGACTCCCTCGTTCGCTTTCGTCCATGTAATGTGGAGGCTCCCTAACCGAGACAGAGGCTTTGCGTCTGGTTTACTAATCAGTTCACCTTTGAACAAATCAACGCAAAAGTATGACCTTCCTCGTCGGGAGCTTTGATATGCTCCCCTGTGGTAGGTTTTCACGGTGAGAGAACTGGGGCGTAGAGCAGTGTTCAGCTGTGAGATTATACTGGTCACCACGTCACGGATGCTCCGTTCGGGTGTCGGTCTCAAGCTTTTGGCTTTGCAACTCTCACTGTGCCTGTAGTCGGCGAGTACCTGACTCAGCTCTGCATTCATGTGTAGTTATCATGTTAAGTGTCCTCTTGTGTCTTACAATCAATTACCAGCACATCCCACACCAAATATGTGAGCAGAATTAGAGGCACACTGAGAGGAAGTGAGCGTTGTCGTTTTGGACAAGGCTCACTTCTCTAAAGGGCGAGAAATATGATTGGCTCGGATATGACGGACGTTAGGAGTAATTCCGAAGCAATGATATTGCTCCGATGGGGCTGCAGTCTACGGCTTCCAAAACTCAGTGCCGCATTTTGCCAAAGCGTTGGTAAATATTTCCAGAGCTTTGTCTGCCCAGATTAATCTGCGGACGAGATACCCGCCAAAGATTAGAACGGCTGCAGTGGCTACAAACGCTGCGATAGGATTTGGAAGTTTGGAGGAGAAATAACAGGCAATAGCTACACAAACTAATTTCCACGTGAAAGAGCCTTGCCAATCTCTTAGCTGTACAATTGTAAGTTCCAACATCCTAATGTAATCTCGCTTATCCTCTCTCGTTTGTAGTGTTCGCAGTGTCTCAACACTGCATTCTGCCAACTTTTCCAAGTAAGCAAAGCCTGCCATGAAATCCTTGGCTGAACGGTGAACCCTTCGTAGTGACCAGCCAACAGCCGAAACAATTAACGTGGCGGCTATGCTGGCAATAATGTTGTTCTGAAACTGGTTCCAAGTATCAACTAACCAGTGCATCTACGTGGGGAAAGTGGGGTGCTTTTCTTACGCTGCCTTTACGTAAGCCCCGCCATTCTGTTTTCCTCCAAACTTCCCCACCTCATCGGGTGCTTCATTCCCCCATGTAGTCCAGCCTAACCGCATCTCTCTGGCAAAAAGCTCCAAGTATGGACTTGAGCTACATGCTTCAATGATGGGGTAGATTTGGTCGGGCTTCCTAGAATGTTCTCTTTTTCTAGTAGCCAGCAAATTAACCTGTGTGCGTCCTGGCTTAAGGGTGCGGTTGTTTTTTCCTCGAATTCCGAAAAGTAATAACTCAGTTACATTTCTAAAATAAAACCCGACTCCTCTTCCGTCACTTCCTCCGTCTTTTCGGATTTTGTGCCACACTAAATTGCTCTTGTACTCAAAGCCCCAGGCTTTCATGGTTTCCAATCCCGTCATTAAAAGAGCGTTTGGAATCCACAAATAAAGATGACATTTCTCCTCGGCAAAAAGAGAGATGGGGAGTTCTTTAATCTCCTCGTTAGTCAGCGTTCCGTAGCGGTGCAACCGTTTATGCTCAGGGGCAATTTTCCCTGTGCGGTTAGCGAACCGCCAGGGTGGATCGGCGAGGATGGTGTGGAATTTCTTCCCTTGTAGTGATGCAACTAAATCCTCAGCTGGCGTCATTCACTCACCTGCACTCTCAAGTAAACCTATTTCCTCAAACGATAAAGATTTTTTTTGTCGTTTCTTTTTCTTGGCTTCCTCCAATTTCCTCAAAAGTTCCCGTCCCTCCTCGTCGGTCACGTCCTCAGTAAAAAGTTTTGTGGTGATTCCCAAAACCAAAACGGGACACCCTCCACCTGCTCCACCTTCCAAACGGGGGAGTAATTTGCTCATGTGAGTGGTGCTTTCTCCGTAAGCGGTTTTACTTTTAAGTCCTCTCTCCGTGAGTTCCCTAAAAAGCGGGGTCAAGTCTTCGCTCCTGGTCAAAATTATTCCCACTGCCAAAGCCCTCAGTTCAAAGAGCAATCTGAAATTATTTAGGTCCCTATCAAAAAACGGATCCTTATTATTCCACTCAATTTCCAAACCCACTTTATTCTTAAAACAATCAACCTTGTGTGTCGGACTCTTTAGGCTCTGTTCATCAATCTGAATTGCTGTCTTAAAATTTCTTTCACTCCATCCTTTTACCTTACAAAGTTCGTGGTCAATCCAGTTTGCCATTTCGGTTTTGCTTCCACCTCCCACAATCACCTGAGATTTGAGGAGCTTGAAACGGGTGAGTACGTCTCTGATGTCCTCCCATTCTTTTTTGAAATCTGTGGTGAGCACTGCTCCTGCGTGTCTCCACTCATGGACTTCGTACTTGGGAAGTGCTGCCCTGATAACCTTTAAACCTTTGGAGGCGGTCTCTCCGTTGCTGGGAGATTTTCCGTTGAGCAAATGCTCTGGCAAATGCTTTGGCATGCGCTCTCGGTGTAATATTTTTGGAGGAGCAGATCCATAGAATTTTACTTTTATCTTTTGTTTTTGCAGGCAGGCACGGCTGCGCCTACCACCTGCCTGCAGTGGCTGTGCGAAATCTCCGACGCTTGCGCTGAACTGGGCGGAGGTTGGTTTCGGAGTATTGTCCCAATCCTATGAGACGCTCTACAGACAAAATAGATGAGGCGAAGTTGGAAGAAGTCACTGCAAAGGTGTTGGGCGGTATGAGTGAGAAAGACAGAAAGCTAGTTGACGAGGTGGAAACGCTGCTGCAGGGACAACCAACGAAACAAGACGCTAAAAAGCAGGTCGAGAGGCTCACAAAACAAATGCACTCGCCAGAGGCGAAACAAATCGCCAGAAATCGCCTGGACGAATTCCTGCGCACGTGAAACCGCCCGAAAGGAGTGCAGGGGAACTGGGCACAAACTTCTAATGGTCGGCCCACCGGGCTCGGGAAAATCAATGCTAGCCAAGCGTATCCCAACCATCATCCCGCCTCTATCACTCGAAGAAGCGATTGAGACGACAAAGATCCACAGCATCGCCGGGTTACTCGATGCCGAAAAATCCTTCGTCTCTACGCGACCATTTCGCTCGCCCCATCACACCATCAGCGACATCGGGTTACTTGGTGGTGGTGCGTTCCCAAACCCCGGCGAAGTAAGTCTTGCTCACAATGGTGTGCTTTTTCTGGATGAACTGCCTGAGTTCAAAAGATCGGCGTTGGAAGTCATGCGCCAGCCGCTCGAAGACGGGAAAGTCACCGTTTCCCGCGCTGCGGGCAGCGTCACTTTTCCCTCGGAGTTCATGCTTGTCGCGGCGATGAATCCATGTCCGTGCGGTTACTTTGGCGATCTGAAACGCGAATGCCGTTGCGGCCCAGCCCAGGTGCAGCGCTATCGCCAACGCGTTTCCGGTCCGTTGCTGGATCGCATCGACCTGCACATCGAAGTGCCAGCCGTGGAGTATCGAGACGTCGCCAGCGAGCGCCTTGAAGAGACATCTGCCACGATTCGCGAGCGCATCATCCGCGCACGTCAGCGCCAGCATGAACGGTTTCGTAGCGACGCAAAGGTAAATTGCAACGCGCGCATGGCCACTCGTCACCTTAAACAGCATGGCAAGCTTAATCAGGATTCGCAGGAATTGATTCGCGTAGCCATGAACGAATTGAACCTGAGCGCTCGTGCTTACGACCGGATCCTGAAAGTTTCGCGCACTATCGCCGATCTGGATGGCAAGACTGAGATCTCACCCGACCATGTGAGCGAAGCGATTCAGTATCGCACGTTCGATCGCACTCTCTGGGTTTAACGGCTGATTGACGCCATGGACTCCTGCTCGCGATCGTTTTGGGGTCTTTCGAACAGATTACCGGTGAGCATCAGCAGGAATTAAGAGTTTTGAATCCAATCGCCGAGTCCGGTGCATCTCAAAGCAAACAAAATCTCTCGAAACATGAAACCTCCAGCTTTAACGATAGACAGGCGCCGTGATTCATTCGATCGCGCGGCGGGTAAATATCGTCGGTCACCGATTACAGATTACAGCTATCAGTCCGGTGCCTTTGGAGAGTCCAGCGGGCGTTTTGCACACAATTCTGAGCGATCGTTTTGGAATATCACCGGCGATTACCTGAAGGACGAGGCGCGACGCGACTTCCAGAGCGAAGCCATCTTTTTCGCGTTCATCAGTCTCACTGCAGCTCTTCCCTTGATCAACAACGCGCGCGCGTTGATAGAGTTTGCACGTGCGATTTTCTCTCACTAATAGGCGTAACTTTCGGCCACTTGTTGCCGTCCTGCTCCTGTCGCTTGTCGGCTGCGGCTCGGAAAGTGACCCCGTTGTGGAGGAAACCTTCGAGCGCCTCTACACAATTCAGCCGACGGCCGACATAACTATTCAAAACCGTGATGGCGCGATTCTGATTTACGGATCGAATACGAACGAAATGCGGGTTCAGGCGACGAAGAAAGCTTATAGTCAAATGCGGCTGAAACAGATCGCGATCGATGTTTCTGCGCAGCCAACTTCCGTTTCAATCAACGTCAAACGTCCTCCCAACCCGACATGGGCTCTGTTTGATCGATCAGGCACTGTGGATTGCACGATCGTCATTCCTGCCACCGCCAACGTATCTCTACTGCACCTGGATGCGGGCGAAGTCCTCGTAGACGGAATGCATGGACAAAGTGTGCATGCCTGGTTAGGCGATGGCCGCATGCTCGTGCACAACTGCTTTACCGACAGCGAGCTTGCGCTCCGACACGGAAACCTCACCATCTCCTACGATTGGTGGGGTCCGCGAACGTTTGCAATTAAGGCAGATATCGGACGAGGAAATGCATGGGCGTTTCTTCCCGGCAATGCTGCTTTTCATCTTGTGGCCGAAACGGCGCATGGAAGGGTCGCCAGCGATTTTGATGATGCCCCGGTCGCGCGAGCGGGATCTGCAGCAGCCGAGAAAATTGAGACGCCAGTTAACGGCGGGGGACAGGCAGCAATCAAAGTGCGCACCGCGAACGGCGATGTTAAGATTGTGGAGGCAAATCCATAGGTAAATGGGTCGCTCCCTAACTCGCCCGACGTCGAGGAATTTGAAATTTCAAATTTGAAATCTGAAAATTAAACAGCCATGCCTTCGTTTGACATCGTCTCGGAACTGGACAAGCAAGAACTTGATAATGCGGTCAACCAGGCGCGGAAGGAGCTGGCCACGCGCTTCGACTTCAAAGGCGTAACGGCGGAGATACTTCTCGAGAAGGATAAGATCACGCTTACCGCGCAAGATGCCGGTCACCTTCGGGGATTGCGTGAAATCCTCATCGCCAAACTTTCAAAGCGAGGCGTGGACTTGCGCAATATCGAACAGGAAGAGCCCGCAATTTCATCCGTTGGTCACGCCCGGCAGGAATTAAAGATTCAGCAGGGTCTCGAAGGGAACAGAGCCAAGGAAATTATTCAGGCGATTAAGTCGAAGGAGTTCAAGGTGCAAAGCCAACTGCAAGACCAGCAAATTCGCGTTACTGGAAAAAAGAAGGACGAGTTACAGGCAGTCATCCAATTTGTCCGTAGCCGGGACTTTGGCGTCGCAACAAGTTTCAAAAATTTCCGAGACTGACTCTGTACCCGTTTCGGTGCGCGAAGCGCCGCGCTGACACTGCAAATGTAGCCCGGGGTTACGCCGCCCACAGGGCGGCGGCTACAGTTACCCGCCCTGCACGGGCGGCATGATTGAAATTTCTTCTCCCGGAGAGAGTTTGTAATTTCGATTCACAAATTCCACGCCTGCTCCGATCAAGATGCTTTTGTCATGCGTACGAAGCTTGGGTTGCTGCGCATAGATTTGCTCGAGCAAGTCGCGGATCGTTGAACCTTCTGTAAGATCGACATCCAACTGGCTCATCCCGAGTAGGTCGCGCAGCTGCGCGTAAAGGTGCGCTCGTACTTTCATTTGCCTTGTTGCTCCAGTAATTCTTTTCTCAACACGCCGATATAAGGAAGGTTGCGATAACGTTCCCTGAAATCGAGTCCGTAACCGACAACAAATTCGTCGTCGATTTCGAACCCAATGTAATCTGCATCGACTTCCCGGGCGCGTTGTTTCTTTTTGCTCAACAGCACGCATACGCGAATGCTGTTCGGCTTGGCCGTCTCTAACGTCTCGCGAACGGCAGCGAGAGTGTGACCGCTATCCAGAATATCATCCAGGATCAAAAGATCTCGACCCGCGACCTCCGGGAGGGTCATCTGTTTGAAAATGACGTCGCCGCTGGTCTGCGCTTTTCCGTGATAACTCGCCACCCTCAGGCACTCCAGTTTCAAGGGAAGCGGAATTCGGCGAAGCAGATCAGCGACGAACATCAGGCTACCGTGCAAAACTGCAATCACTGTTAATTCTCGTTCGCGGTAGTCGTTGGAAACCTGCGCCGCGATATCGTCCAAGCGCCGATGAATCGCCGGCTCATCAAACAACACGCGCTCCAAATCGCCCCTCATCAAGATTATTAGGTCATCAGCTAAAGCAGAGATCAACACGAGACAAGGTTTTCAGCTCGCCCATCGTGTTTGTCATTCCAACCGAAGTGCAGAAATCTCTTTTGTTTGATTTTGCCGGCATCCTGTTTGATCAGAGGGGTCCACTCGATATGAAAGGACCGGTAAGAAGCTTTGCTCAATGAGCATCTGCCACGATCGAATTGAGATTCGTACCAACGGCAAGGGATTGTATGAGATCACGGACGAAGTGCAGTCAAAGGTCGACAAGTGCGGTGTGCAAAACGGGACGGTGACCATTTTTGTTCAGCACACCAGCTGCAGCGTGATTATGATGGAAAACGCCGATCCGACTGCGCGGCATGATCTTGAAGGATTCTTTGATCGCCTGGTTCCGGAGGATGCTGATTATTTCACACACAACTCCGAAGGCAGCGACGATATGCCATCACACATCCGCATGGTCCTGACGCGCACCAGCGAAACCGTGCCCATTGTCGATGGAAAAATGCAGCTGGGAACCTGGCAGGGAATTTTCCTGTTCGAACACCGCCGGGCATCTCACCGGCGAAAAATATCCATCACAACCATTGGCGAAGCGTAGTCGCTCGCTGTGCGAAGCGCGACGCGTACATTCCTACCTCACGTGCGTTACGCGTCTCATAGAGGCGCCGCTACAGATAAATCGCATCCACCAGGCGGAGCGATTTTTCGTTTGGCAGAAGCGATTGCTCCATTTGATTCATCACGTACACGAAGGAAATCCCGTTTTGGGGATCGGCGAAGGCATGGCTGCCACCGGCGCCGGGATGACCAAAAGCGTTCGGAAACGTGCCGAACATTCTTCGCGCCGCGCCTCGTGGATCTTTCATGAACCCGGCTGAAAACGCTGTCGGAATTTGGAAAACGCGGTCCCTGCCATCTGCAAAAGTCGCGGTCATCCATCCAATTGTTTCTTCTGAAAAGAAGGTTTGCGCATCGATTTTACCGCCGTTCGCAAGCATGGAATAAAATTTCGCAATGGACGAGGCGCTCCCGATCCCGCCAAATGAAACAATCGGTTGCGCGCGAATCGCGGGAGTGTTCATCTCGCTAACAGACCGCAACCCGTATGGCGAGGAGAATGTTTTGCGCGCCAGCGTTCCGGGCGTAGTCAGGTCGCTGTAAAATTTCTTCGGTTCAGGCGGCCTGCCGCTTTTTGCAGCGTAAATGGTTGCCACACGCGGATTCTCTTCCTCGGGGAGACCGATCCAAAGATCGAGATTGAGCGGCTGCGCAAACACTTCGCGCCAGTAATCCGACAGCGTTTTCCCTGCGATCCGACCCACCAGATGGTCGAGAAGGAATCCAAACGTGCGAGCGTGGTAACCATGGGCCGTGCCCGGTGGCCACAATGGCTTTTGTACTTCAAGTGCCCTGATAACAGCGCTGTAATCGAGTATGTCAACGCGCGCATCCAATGCGCAAAGCCCGGCTTGGTGCGAAAGTAATTGTGCCAGGGTAATTTTCTCCTTGCCAGCCTGAGCGAACTCGGGCCAAAACTCCGCCACGCGCCTGTCGATGTTAATCTTGTGGTGCTGCAACAGATGCAAGACACATGCGCTGCCAATTCCCTTCGTGGCCGACCAGACGAGGACAAGTGTGTTAGCTTCCCATGGTTTTTCGCGACGGGCATCGCAAAATCCGCCGCAAAGATCGACAACCGGTTTTCCATTTTGCCAAATAGACACGGCGGCTCCGAGCTCTCCGAACTTTTCGAAATTCTCCCGGAACAGGGGCTCTAATCGCTGAACAAGCTGGCTACTTTCCAGTTGCATCGCAGGACGCTAAACAAGAAGTCGCGCTTTCCAAACTGCGGAGGTAAAGGTAGCGCATGCGTCTCGCTTGCGTGGCTTGGGGCAACCCAGACCCATGCGCTACCTTTACAGCAGCAGCTCTTCCAAATCGTCCAGCCGCTGTTCAAACAAACGCAATGTGCTCTCGATTGGTGCTGATGTAGTCATGTCCACACCGGCCGCATTCAGTGTTTCCAGTGGAAACTTCGAACCGCCGGAACGCAGAAAATCAAGGTACGCTTTTACACTCCCTGGCTCGCCAGAAAGCACACGCCGCGAAAGCGCGACCGCAGCAGAAATGCCTGTCGCATATTTGTAAACGTAAAATGCGTGGTAGAAATGCGGAATACGCAGGCATTCCAAATCCAGCTCGGGATCAAGCGCGAAACTTTCAGCAAAATAAACTTCGAGAAGCTTGTGATATTGCGATCTAAAAACGTCGAGCGTCAGTGCGTCGCCGCTTTCTTCGATGGCATGGATGATTTTCTCAAACTCGGCAAACATGGTTTGCCGGAAAAGGGTACCTCGCAGATCGTCGATTTGCCTGTTGATGATGTAGGCACGCATCTTCGGATCGCTCGTCGTTTGGAGCAAATGGTCGGTGAGGAGCTCCTCATTGAACGTCGATGCGACTTCGGCCAGGAAAATCGGATATTCGTAATCCTGAAACCGCTGCGAATTTTGCGAGAACCAGCTGTGCATCGAGTGACCGGCTTCGTGCGCAAGCGTATAGACATCGGAGAAGACATCCTCCTTGTAATTGATCAGAATGTAAGGAGGCCCCTGGTAGCTTCCGGATGAAAACGCGCCACTGCGTTTGCCTTTGTTTTCGTAGCGATCGCACCAGCGGCCGGCGCGCAGGCCCTCCGCCAGCACATTTACATACTGCTTCCCCAGCGGTTCGAGCGCGCCTAAGACCATCTCCGTAGCCTGATCGAACGTGAAGCGCGTCTCGATTTCTGGAACGAGCGGGACATAAGTGTCGTAGTGATGCAGCTCGCGTAACCCGAGGGCGCGGCGGCGCAAATCGAAATAGCGAAAGAGCGGTTTCAAATTCGCGCGAACCGATCGAATCAATCCGTCGTAAACCGCAACGGGCACGTCGTCTGGAAACAGCGCTGCCTCGAGCGCAGATGAATAATGTCTTGCTCGCGCGTGGAAGACATCCGCTTTGACGGAATAGGCAAGTGATGCGGCAAGCGTGTACTGGTGGTCGCGAAATTCGGCATAGAATTGATGGAAAGCGCGTTTGCGCAGCTCATGATCGCGCTTCACCAAAAATGAGCTGAACGAGCTTTGGGTGAGCGGTTTCTCGCGCCCCGCGCCATCGCTGAGGACGCCAAACTTCATATCCACGTCAGTCAACTGCGAAAAGGTGTCGTCATAACCGCTCAGCGCGACACTCCCCAGCGCCAGGAGACGTTCCTCGGGAACGGAGAGCACATGCGGTTTCATTCGCCGAATCTTGTGCAACTTGATTCGCCATTCGGCGAGCGCGGGATCGTCAACGAATTTCGCAAATGTCTCGTCGTCGATCGCCAGAACTTCCGGAACAAGAAACGCCGCGGCTTCACCGATTTTGGTGAGCAGGTTCTGAACCTGCCCAATGCGCGCGAGATATTCGTTGTTGGTGCTGTCCTCTGCCAGTTGCAGCGACGCGTAGTGATAGACGCGCTCGATCTTCAAATCGAGCGACTTTTCAAACTCGAGCACTGCGGCCAGCGCCTGCGCCGACTCCCCTACTCTACCCTTCCAATCCACGAGTCTTGGATACGTCCGCTGCAGCCAGGCAAAGTCTTCCTGCCATTTGCCGACGTCGGCAAAAAGATGCGTCAGATCCCATTTATCAGAGTCGGAAATATCAGCGCGAGTTGGAATTTTCGCTTCGTCCATGAGGAAATTGTCACACGGAACGCGCTCTCTTCAACGAATCGAACCTGACATAATCTGAGACTAGCAGTCAATAGAGGAGTAAACGCGCCAAATTAGCGTCGCACCCTTGGCAATTTCAGTGTTTCATGGCTGACATGAAACGGCTTTTGATCTTGCAGTTATTCGGGGCGTTAGTCGTTGTGATGGCGCATGCCGCAACAAACTTCGATCTGGCGGCAAAGGCAACGAACGAACTCGCTGTCGATCTTCACCGTCAACTCGCCACAGGCAATGAGAACCTCTGCGTCTCACCCTATTCGATTGAAAACGCCCTCGCGATGACGGCTGCCGGTGCAGACGGCGAAACGCGCGCTGAGATGGCGCGCGTTCTGCATTTTCCAGGCGACGCGAGCACCGTCGCCTCCTCGTTCGCCTCGCTTCAGCATTCGCTGGAAGAAATGAGCGCGAAGACAATCGAGCTGGTAAAGAAATCCAGGGAATTTGGTGGCCCCAGCGAGCCGATTACCCTCAATATCGCCAACCGCCTCTTTGCTCAAAAAGACTATGATTTTCGCCAGGATTTTTTGTCGCTGGTAAAACAAAACTTCGGCGCTGCCTTCGAGCCGATCGATTTCGTTGCGAATCCTGCGGGGGCAACACAGTACATCAACAAATGGGTAGCAGATCAGACGCGCGACAAGATTCGTGATCTAATTCCTGCGAACGCACTAAACAAATTGACGCGGCTCGTCCTGGCGAACGCCCTCTATCTCAAAGCGCCGTGGGCGGATCCATTTTCCGACAAGACGACGCAGGCGGAACCATTCCATGTCCGCGGTGGCGCGGCGGTCAATCTTCCGATGATGCGGAAAACCGCACGATTTGGTTACGCCAAGCGCGACGGCTTTACCGCCGTCAGCCTTCGCTATCTCGGCGACGATCTCCAATTTCTCGTACTGCTTCCCGACGAGGTAAATGGCCTGCGTGCATTGGAATCGAAGCTCACCGCCGACGTCTTCGCACAATGCACAAAGCTCGAAGCGCAGGATGTCGATCTGCATTTGCCAAAGCTCAAGCTTGAACCGCCGACGATTGCCCTCGCCGAAAAATTTAAGGCGCTGGGAATGAAAACTGCATTCGACGACCCGCGAGGCAGCGCGAATTTCGATAAAATGGCGCCGCGCAAGCCGAATGATTACCTCTACATCTCCAATGTCTTTCACAAAACCTTCATCGCCGTGGACGAAAAAGGAACCGAAGCGGCCGCAGCCACTGCCGTGGTAATGATGAGGGCCACGGCGATGCGTGCCCCGAAGCCGCCGCCGATCGAAGTGAAAATCGATCGGCCATTCGTGTATGCCATCCAGCACGTCCCGAGCGGCGTTTGTCTTTTTCTCGGGCGCGTGACAGATCCGCGCTGAAATGGACCTATCAACAATTGCGAACCTGATCAATGCGTTCGCGGTTACAGGCGGCCTTATCTTCGCCGCCACGCAGCTTCGATATTACCGTCAGCGACGCCGGCGCGACGCGATGATCGAGTTGGTGCGCTCATTCCAAAGCCCGTCGTTCACCAGCGCGCTACGCCGTGTTCTCTCTTTGCCCGATGATGCAACGACGGAACAAATTCGAGAAAAACTCGGTCCCGGCGGCGAAGAGGTCGTTTATCTCGTTACGCTTACCTGGGAAAGCTTGGGGGTCATGCTCTTTCGTGGCGAAGTCACAATCGATCTTATCGATGATTTTTTCAGCGGCCCGATTTTGATTTCATGGCGCAAACTAAATGTTTTTGTCGAAGAAGACCGTCGCGCACTAGATCGCAACACAGTCTCCGAGTGGTTTCAATGGCTGGCCGAAAGAATGATCGAACGCGAGAAAAGCACGCCGGCCGTTCCGGCACACGTCGCTCATCGCGAATGGAAGTGAACTGTAGCGGCGGTCTGCGACCGCCGAAAAACCCAACGCCGGCTCCATTCCCTAATCGCCAGGGCGGTCATAGGTTGCCGCTACAGCAGTATGTTTTCCGGTGCATAACTCAGCTTCCCATTCACAATCCGCGCCGCAGACGTGTACGGATGCAGCTCCGCTTTATTTGCATCAACGATATGCGCGATCTCAATGCCATGCGTCTTGAGGAAATCAGAAATAAGCGCGCGATGGCAGCGCCACCAGACCGCTTCCGCACACATGATCGCGGTGGCGCCAGCATCGGCAGCAAGCTGGAGAAGGCGCTCCGTACCTTTGTGGAACGCTTCTGTCTCCATGTAGTCGGCGTAACCGCGAAATGAAGCATTGCGCCAGGCTGTGTTCGGTGAATCGGGTCTCGGTTTTCTTCGGCCACCAAGCTCGGGAACATGTTCGTAGCGGATCCCGACCTTGCCTAACGAGTTTGCCAGGGATTCTTTATTGAATTGCGGGTAGCGCTTCGATCCCGGCAGGGATCGCACATCAATAAGCAACTTGATTCCGTGCCCTTCCAGGAGCGAAATGAATTTGTCAATGGTCCGTGTCGAGTGCCCAATCGTCCAGATTCTCATAGCTCAAAAACAAGAGACCCCGGCTCAGCCTGCGGGAGCGAGACATCACCAAATTCAGATGAGATGGTTTGGATTCTCTGCCGAACTCAGAAATTCTGCTCCAGGTCTTATATCATGAACTTACCGCCTCGCATCACCTGTTCCCCATCGAACCAGATGTCGAAGTCGCGGCCGACGCAGTCGATGTGTGTTTTGGAAACCCAGTTTGCACCGGTATGCTCGGCGTAGGGATGACCAAACGCGATGTGGACGCCCGGGATTTTTTCGTCCTGCAAAATGTGCCCAATTACGCGGGTGCACGCCGTGTTGGTGCCGATGGCGAATTCGCCGACGCGGTTACTGTTCTCGTCCGTGTTGGTATACGCGCGAAATTCGTCGCGCAAATCCTTGTTCTCCGACTTCAACGAGCGGATCCGATTGTTTTGCACTTCGATAGTGAGCGGATTGGATTCGAGATCGCCAAAACGTTCGCATAAGTAGTCGCCTACCACGCCATCAACCACGAAGACGCCGTTCGTGTTCATTGGCGTGGTAAAGATTTCGCCGCCGGGCAGGTTGCCCCATTTGTCTTTGGTGATAATGCCGCTGGTTTTAAGCCACCTCAGTTTCGGCGAAAGCTCGGCTTCAAATTCGGTGCCGTGCGGTGTTTTGCAGGTGATGCGTTCTGCCTGGCGAGCGCGTTCGACCAGGCGCTGACTCAGTTCGTCTACTTCCACAAAATCAGCGCGCATGCCTTCGAGCATGATCTGGTGATTGATGTTCACCATGTGCCCATGTCGGATCCGATGATGATTTACTACAGCGGTCATTTCCGTGCGCGCGCCGAGTTCACCCGGCTGAGCTTGCGCGGCAAGGATCGAGACCTGCGAAGAGGCGAGATCTTCAAGGATAATTTCTGGCATGAACTTCAGCGGCCGCCGCGCATGATGCTCCAGCACAAACAAGCTGTAATCCGATCCGATCCGTTCCACCTCCGTTTGGAGCGCCGCGGCGATCTCGCGCGTCGCGGTGTCTGTAATGATTGTGATCCGCTCCTGTCGTTTTAACCGAAGGCAGACATTGATCGCATTGCGTGCGCCGGGAATTAACTCCGGATCGATTGGACTGAGATAAGCGCGATCGGGCATATAAAAGTTTTCAGAATTACGCTGAAATCAGGAGCAGGCAAATGTTCTCTGGCGCGTCTCTAGGGTCGACATCAGAGGCGTCTGGCACTGCTTCAATTACGATACACACAGATAATGAGTTTTCGACGAAGAGAGTTTGTGACTTTGAAGCCACTTTACATGAAGGTTGCAAGGCAGATCTTTTCCCGGCGCGCGCTATGAAATCGCAAACTCAATCGCTGGTTTACCTTGGTGCTGTGCTCATGATTTTTGGGGCGTGGGCCAGGCCAGCTCTCGGCGACCAACAACAGCAGCCCTTTCCATTCCAAGTGCAAAAGAGTGATGTTACGAAGGCCGAGAAACTAGCCAACGACCTCGCATCACTTTCGTCGCGAGTGAATCGGGAGGAGGCAAAACTGCTGGCGGACTGCGCGTTCGCCACTGTAACCAAGCTCAGGCGAGAATACCGCATGTTCGGCACGCCGATTTTCAACAACTTCCTGATTTATCACGGCCTTCGGAAGCGCGGTTACTGCTACCAGTGGTCGGAGGACCTGCTCACCGCTCTCGATGCGTTGCGACTCCAGAGCCTCGAACTGCACTGGGGCGAATACGATCCGGGCACGTGGCGCGAAAACAATTGCATCGTGGTGACGGCCAAAGGCCAGCCATTCAAGCAAGGGATCATGCTGGAGTGTTGGCGGCATCTGGGACACCTCTACTTTGGCCCGGTTGCCTCCGATTGGGAGACTTATGTAGAAAACAGCGCCTATGCGCAATTTGTCCGCAACAGAGCAGCAAGGTCAAAGGTTTCTGAGCATAATCATCCCGTCGCTTTTCAGAGGAGCATTGTCGCGAAGGGAGAAACTGACCACTAACCTGACATAACGTGCGTCGGCCTAAGTGTACCTGAACGCGAATTTACGCGGCTGGGCTGAACGAAGACGTCTTACGCTCAAATGTCTCCATTCCCGGTTCACGCCTGGCCAATGTGGCCGTAGAAGACTTGGTTAGGATCATACCGCTGTCGAACCGCCTGCAGCCGTTGCCAGACTCCCGGCGCGAGCGATTCAGCTGCCCTGTTCGGCGACGCGAGCAAATCGGTTTCTCCCATGTAATGCCCGCGCGTGATCGGTTCGAGCGACTTTAGAGTTTCGTGGTGCCACCGTTCATTTGCCTCGTCGTCGCCGGCGTTGTTCCAAACACTGTAAACGCCGATGTAAAGCGGCGCAGCAAGAGAGTATGCCATTTCGCCGGCCGCCCGATCGATGGCCGGCGGTCCGGTTATGGCCACGAGGATCTCGCTCATTGCCGAGGGGGCGCGTGTTAATTGATCTCGCAGTCCGCTTAGCACCGGCGTGGGATCGGCGTCCGACCAGATGATCCCCACGTCGTAGCGATGGCCCTCAGGAAAAACGGCCGCTTCGATTGCAAACAGATCGTCGAAGGAAACCGGCATGTTGATCTGCCGCACCAGAGCCTGGTCGAGTACCGGACAGGTGTCGAGCGGTGCGAGCGCTCCGGCCGTCTCCGCCGCCGAGTTGCCATAGGCAACGGGCCAGAGGGTCAGGTATCGTTTCTCGCGATTATCCAGCTGGCTAGCAATGCTGCGAGGGGCTGGAGCCAGCAGCAGGAGCTGCTCCACTGAGTTGGGCAGTGAAGGTACCTTTTGTGCCAGCCACGGTACCACCGCCTCGATTAGCTCTAATGGATAGACATAGATGGATTGCATAATCGTCTTCGGCGCCGGGTACAGCCGCAAATGATAACGAAGAATCACCCCGGGGAAGCCTGGGCCGCCTCCTCGAGCAGCCCATAGCAGGTCCGGATTATTCTGAGCGTCGGCCGTGATCGGTTCGCCGTCCGCATTGATCAGGTCGATTGCTAGAATATTTGAGCAAGCAATTCCCCAGCCCCCCTGGTTCCAGCCTTGACCCCCAGCCAACAGGTAGCCGCCGATAGCAACGGTGGGGCAATGTCCTGCAGGGAAAGCAAGATCGTGCTGCGCCAGTGCCGCGACCAGCTCAGTGTTTTTGATCGCCGGTTCCGCAGTAGCCGTTCGAGCCGCTGCGTCAACATTGACGCGATTGAGTCTTGACAGGTCGATGAGCATTCCGCCATCGCGCAACGAAGTCGCGATCCAGCTATGGCCACCCGCGCGTATGGAGATACGCAGCCCACGTGAACGTGCGAGCTTAACCGCCTCGATCACGTCGGCATCAGAGGTAACTGAAACAATGACGTCGGGAAATCGATCCGGGATGCGCTCATTCCAGACCATGCGACGTCGCGTCGCCTCATAGTCGGCATCAGCCCGCCATACTGTGACCATCTTACAGACCCTGGTCTTAGTAAGGGTGCCGGTCTTTCTTATTTTGCCATGCTTCGCACGCCTTCAAAGCGAATTCCCGTTCAAAATCGGGAAAGCATTTAATGGCTTTCCTGTCTTCCCACGGCAGCTTGAAATCGATGTATTGAAACTCATCGTCAAAGCCAATCTTGCTGGTGTCTGACAATCTTGTGCCGAAATACACCCGATCAATGCGCGCCCAATAGATGGCGCTCATGCACATTGGGCAGGGAGCGCCGTTAACGTAAAGGTCGCAGCCTTTGAGCATCTGCGCGCGCTCGGGAACCGGATCGGGCGAGCCTTCGGGACGCGGAATCATCTTCAAATTTCCCTCATAATAATCCGAACCAAGAAGGGCCTTTGTATTGATGCGGGAACAGGCGTCGATAATGGCCGTCACCTCAGCGTGATACACCGGAATTCCGGTCAGAAGAACCCGGTTCTGACCCCGACCAATGATCTTGCCCTCCTTCACAATGACAGCTCCGAATGGTCCGCCCCATCCTTTCTCGACGGACTCGATGGCGAGCCGAGTCGCCTCGCGGAGGAATTGTTTCTTATACTCGTTACTCTCGATATCTGGTGTGCTCATCTGTTTGTGTTTTTCTTTTGTTGTTTGTGGGATTTGCGTTGGTCGGTTCTAGAGGGGGAAGAAGGGGATGTAAACGTTTTTTCGGAGACGAGCCGCGCACGACTTCGCGGACGCGTCGCTCATATCACATAAATTTCCAAAAGATTGCAACCGATAAGGCGTAAAGCACGAAGACAAGAAGTGTGCCCTTCCAGTGCACGCTTTTCGCCGCGCCTGGTTTTGGCAAGAGCCACCAATTCAACCAACGGACCAGGCACGGCATTGTGACATATGCTACCAGCGCGACGCTAATCGCGTTCCCAACAAAGCCCGCCAGCGCCGATTTCAGGCCCAGTTGGGCGAGCCTTTTCATCAGAAAAAGAATTTCCACGCAAACGATGGGATAGAGCCCGAGAAGGACCAGCATCGTGACTTTCCAATTCGGTGGCGCCTTTCCAGAGGAGGGATCGGTCGGCACCCATCCAGGAAAAGAAGCATCGACGCGATGCTGGTAGGAAGCCGCGACAAGATCTTTCGCCTCTTTAAGCAGGGCTGTGCGTACCGGCGAATTCAGCCATCGATTCAGATCATCGATGCTCGAAAAGCGCATCAGCGTCATCCAGCCCGCGCCTGGAATTTTTGGTGGCTGGGAATATCCCCCCTGATAACCAGGAGACGCAGCCTGCGCTTGCTGAATGCGATTTGACCACTCCTGGTAAGCTGTCTCCTTCCCAGGAGTAACCTGCTCGAGAATGACCTCAGTCACGCTGTTTTCCAGGTGAAATTGCGCTGCGGCATCGCCCACTAGTTCGGTGAATTCTCCATCGAGCAACGGTTTCACCTCTGCAAAAAGGTTGTTACGCGTATCGCTCGCGCGCCATGAGCGCAGATGCTCAATGGAATCAAAGCGCGTGATAAGGATCCACTCCTTAATATCCTCGGTCTGCGGTGGAATCACTTCGCGGCTTGTGAAACCGGGACTCGCGATCAACGCGTCGGCGACGCGTCCATTCCATTTGAGAAACTCGTCCCTCATGCCTTCGCGAACGCGCATTGCGGTGACAAGCTTTGCTGAATCGCCAATTGGTGTGGTTGGGCCGGCCATGTGTTTGTTTAAAAGAGAACGGTGACCCGCAACGTGGTCGCCCATGCGGCCCCAAAATCGGGGCTGGCTCCCGGCGTCGGGATATAGCTGATTGCCGGTTCCAAATAAGTGCCCGCAATGAGATGGGCCTGATAATACGCCTGAAACATCAATTCGCTGCTGCGGTGGAAAATATTGCCGTTCAACCAGGAATACGCCATGCCCGCACCTGCGGAATCTTTCGATCTTCCTGGCACAAGTCCGAACGCGGTCAGACCCGATCCGAAATATTGATTCACGGGGAGCGTTTCTGAGTTGTTTGCGCCAAACTGGAAAAAGCTCGTGATCCCGCTGTTATCCTTCCCCGGATGCCGAAACCAGATTCGCTGCGAGCCGAAGAGATAAACACCCATCGCGCCGGACTCGGTCGCGTCTCCTGCGTGCAACTGACCCGATTGATCCCATAGGCCTACGCCGACTGAGCCCGGCAAATGGTCGCTACCGATCTCCCACGCCGCGCCCGCCTCCCAAATGTTAAAGTAATAGCCATTGAACTGCGGTCCCCTCGTCCCGGTTTGCGTCCCGTTGGCAATATTTCCGTCATACACTCCATAGGAAAAATAAAAATTCTTTGTCGGCGCAAACGTGGTCGTTACTCCGCACGCTGAATTGTAATAACCAGGCATAACGCCAAGTATCGTAGGATTCACAAAAACAGGCGTAAAGAGCAGACCGGAAACTGAGGGAATAAAGAGGGATTGATCTTGTGTCGGAACCGGACGCAGGACGTTGTTAAAATCAGCCGTGGGCACCATTTTCCCGATGCGGATGATCAGTTTTTCATCAAAGAGCTCCTGGCGCCACCACAACTGATATAGTTCGGACCGGTTCAGTGGCGGAGGACCGGGCAGGGAATTGTATCCCTGAACACTGCCAGCCTGTTGATTTGTGGGCTGCCCGTCGAATTGCAAAAATTCGACACCAAATTTTCCGCCTTTCCAGCTGATGAGCTTTTCAGAATCCAAGCCGAGACTGATGATAAGCAAGCTGTTCCAGCTCCAGGCGCCGGGCTGTTCGCCACCGGAAATCAAATAATTTGTGTCGCCCGCCCAGACGCCGCCAAGGTAGACGCCCGAATCTTTTTTAAATCCCAGCGATTCACCCGCCTGACCTGTTCCAGTTGTTTGATCGACTGCGCCAGGGTTTGCGCTGATTCCAAGGGGAGTTAGCGGCCCGTTGCCTTGATCAGCGAACAGTGACGCTGAGTCTGTTGTAACCGCGAACGCCGTCTCGAAGGAGGCCGCCATGATCCAGGCGAGCATGAGTCGAACAGCTCGGATCAGGATCCTTGCTTTTGGAGGCGGACGACGCCGGAGAAGATGCAAGCGAGAGCCTTTTGTTTTGATAATGCCGGCGAGCTTGTCCAGTCCGTAGCAAATTTGCAATAACTTCGCTCTTTGAATTAGTGCGCTCCCCCAGAAATTTCTTGCCCGAGCGGCAATGCCGCTACAAGATCGCAGCGCGATGAGCACGTTCGCGCGTTCGACAATTTCCGCACGCACATTTGTCGCGACCTGCGTTTTTGCAGCATTTATCTGGGCGCTCGCGCTGACCGTTTCACCACAGCTACACGCGAGCATTCACGCTGACGGGAATCGCGCGGATCACACTTGCGCCGTTACGCTGATTGCGACTGGCAGCTACGATCACGCTGCGCAGCCCTCGCTCGCCAGCGCCTCTGACTTGGTTTGTCAATTTGGAAGAGTTCCAACTCTCGGTTCTACCTGGGTTCAGCCGCTCTTCCTCAGTGCACATCTTTTCGCGCACGCGCCGCCGGCGTACTCCTGATCCGCTGATTATGTCCCGCGCAAGCGGGTAGCGGCGTTCCGTGCGTTCCTCACGCCGCTGAGTCAGCGCGCGCAGAACGCAAAAATAATTCGGCGAATCTGCCGAGGCCTTTGAATCAGGAGTTTGAATGAAAAAAATAATTTTATTCGCGCTGGCCGTATTGCCAGCAGGCGTTTCCGCACAGGAGGCGGCGCCTGCTGCCAGTTCCTCGCCGGCGCCAACAGTTTCAAACAGTACGCCAGCGACGACAGCGGATGTGGAAGCGCTGCGCCAGCAAGTGCAATCCCTAACCGAGACCGTTAAAGCCTTGCAACAGCAGGTGAAAGATCAGCAGGCTGCATTGCAAAAGGCGAACCTAACGGGCGAGTCGGGACTTCCGCAAAATCCGGAGCCATCTCCTATCGCGGGGGCTGAGGAATCTCCGGCGCCCGGCAGTGCGCCGCCACGGTTTCCAACGGAAGATACGTCAGTTGTAAGCTCGACAACCGCGTCAGCAGCGCCAGCTGTTCCAGGCGCCAGCGCGAGCCCCCCTCCGGCGTCGGGAGGTTTTCCGACTACAGATACTTCGGTCGTAACTTCGGCACCGGAAACGATCTCGAGCACAGGCGCCGGTGCTTCATTGACGCAACCGATCACGATTGGCGGCGGCAAAGCTTATATGAACATTTCCTTCGATGGATTGTTCGCACTCGCTTATTCCAGTGCCCGCGATTTGGATCACATCGAAGTGGGCGACCACGATCCGCAACAGCGCGGTTTCAATGCGCGCAACATCGAGCTAGCGTTCGACGGCGCAGTCGATCCTTACTTCGAAGGTTTCGCCAATATCGTTTTCAAATTGGATAACGACAACGAAACGGAGGTCGAAGTTGAAGAGGCTTTCATGCAAACAACCAGCCTGCCATTTAACTTGCAATTAAAGGGGGGACAATTTTTCGCCGCGTTCGGGCGACTGAACCCGACCCATCCGCACACCTGGGACTTCGCTGACACGCCTCTGGTCAACGGCTTGTTTTTGGGGCCCGACGGGTTGCGCGGCGTCGGAGCCCAGGGCTCGTGGACGTTGCCTCTCCCCTGGTACTCGCAACTAATCTTTGCGGCGCAAAATGGGCGCGGCAGCACGGGATTTTCGTTTCGGAATCCTGGTGAGGACGGAATGTTTTTCGATCGGATAACGACCGATCGTGAGGCGCGCGGTTTGCAGGATTTCGTCTGGATTCCACGGTTTGAAAATTCTTTTAATCTGAGTGACACGCAGACTGTATTGGCCGGAGTTTCCGGCGCGTTTGGTTCAAATGAAACGGGCGCAAATTCGCGGACTCAGATTTACGGCGCGGACCTTTTTTACAAATGGAAAAGCTCCCACGCAGAAGGGGGATTCCCATTTGTGAAATGGCAGACAGAATTCATGTATCGCCGTTTTGAAGCCGGCCATGGCGCAGAGGACTCGTTTCCTGTCGCGGAAACCTTTCACGATTGGGGACTGTATTCGCAGGTGCTGTGGGGATTTAAAAAGGGATGGGTTGCCGGCATTCGTGGCGACTATGTGGACATGCAGGATTCCAAGTTTACGGACGACTTGGATCGGCAATCACGCTCTCGAATCTCTGCAAATCTGACCTGGTATCCGACTGAATTTTCCAAACTCCGCTTGCAGTACAATCACGATTTTCTCGAGCAAAACTTCTTCTTGTCCGAGCGCGAAGTCGATTCGCTCTTTCTGCAGTTCGAATTCATTCTCGGTTCTCACGGTGCTCACAAATTTTGATGCCATGTTGCATAAGCCTCTCATCCTGAGCGAAGCGAAGGACCTCTCACCGGGTTTTGGATCACACAAGCATTCTCGGGTATCGCGGGTTTCGATTGCGGGGTTCCTCGCTCCGCTCGGAATAACAGGACCGCCTGACGGCGGCTGCAAACTTTGATTCATGAAAAAAACTCTAGTAATCTTGTCCGCAATCATTGCCGGCACGTTGTCGGCGCAGGCAAAACTGAACGTTGTCGCGACTTTGCCTGACTTCGGATCGCTCGCCCGGGAGATCGGAGGCGATAAAGTTAATGTAACTGTTCTGGCGAAGCCCACGGAAGATCCGCACTTTGTCGATGCGCGACCGAGCTTTGTGGTCTCTCTGCGCAACGCCGACGTGCTGATCGATGGCGGAGCGGAGCTCGAGCTGGGATGGCTGCCGCCGCTGTTACAAAACACGCGCAATCCGAAAATCGAGATCGGCAAGCCCGGACGAGTGCAGGCGTCGCAGGGAATTCGTCTCATGAACGTGCCCACAAACGTGACACGCGCCGCTGGCGATGTTCATGCGCTTGGTAACCCGCACTTCACTGTCGATCCGATCATTGCCAAGGCAATTGCTCAGCATATCGCGCAATCGTTTTCCGCTCTCGATCCGGCGAACGCCGGATTTTACGAAGCGAACTACAAGAAATTCGAGGCAGCGATCAACGCAAAACTACAGGAATGGGGCGCGGCCCTGTTGCCCTTTCACGGTCAACATGTGGTGGCGTATCACGATTCGTGGCCGTACTTCGCGCACCGTTTCGGTCTCAACATCGACATTTTCCTTGAGCCGAAGCCTGGAATTCCGCCCTCGCCTTCCCATCTCACTGAAGTGATCGCGCAAATGAAGGCGCAGCGCATTAAAGCGATCATTGTTGAGCCGTTTCATGACCGGCGGATCGCTGAGAAAGTGGCAAGCGCAACCGGCGCCAAGGTGGTGGACTTTTCAGAATTCCCAGGGGGCGTTCCCGGGACGGATAGCTACGTGAAGTTGATTGACACGCTCGTTTCTCGTCTGGCCGCCGCGCTCAAATAATATGTGGGAAGTGATGTTTTGGCCAATCGCGGCCTGCGTGCTGTTGCCGTGGTTGCTGGTTTATCTTGGTCTGCACGTCGTTCAACGCGGCATTATTTTCATCGATATCGCCATGGCGCAGATGGCCGCGCTCGGAATTTGTCTGGCCGTGTTGTTACATATAGATCTAGAAAGTTGGACGACTTTTGGGATCGCGCTGGCCTTTACGCTGGCTGGCGCCGGGCTTTTTTCAGTGACTGGCAAGCGAACGAGCCAGATTCCGCAGGAAGCGGTCATCGGGATTGCTTATGTCGTCGCCGCGGCGGCGGCGGTGCTGCTACTGAGCCGGGCGGCGGAAGGCGACGAGGAAATCAAAAACATGCTCGTCGGAAATATTTTACTGGTTACGCCCAGAGAAGTTTGGGAGCGGTTCGCGCTCTTTCTAGCAGTTGGTCTTTTCCATTTTGTTTTCCGGAAGAATTTCCTCCTCGTCTCATTCGATCGCAACGGCGCTTATCAGAAAGGACTCCGGGTGCGCTGGTGGGATTTCTTCTTCTATGCAGTTTTTGGGTTGGTTGTGACGAGCTTCGTCCGGATCGCAGGCGTGTTGCTGGTGTTCAGTTATCTGATCGTTCCTGCGGTTTGCGGGATAAATCTCGCCCGGCGAACTGCGAACCGTTTGCTCATCGGCTGGTTCATCGCGCTCTTAGGCGGCGTTGCTGGACTGTTTCTTTCCTACTGGTGGGACTTGCCGTCCGGCGCAGCTATCGTGTGCACCTTCGGCGCGTTGCTGATCCTCATTTCACTGTTCGCGTTGTGGCAACATCGTCGAGCCCATCCTGTCGCGGTCGGGGATTCGCGATGACAGCGCGATTGCCCGGCAATTTGGTCAACGCCGCGGTTTTACAGTAGCGTCGCGTACGATTTTTGAGGAGCAATTCCTCTAATCGCGGTAGTTTTGGCTAATGCATCGGACTGATCATTCCCGGTTTCGTAAGCGACACGACTTCGTTCCGGATTTTTCGCATGCGGAACGGCGGACTCGGGTTGTGATCGGCCTTACCGCCGCGATGATGGTTGTCGAAATCGCGGTTGGGTTGATGTCGCACTCGATGGCGTTGCTGGCCGACGGCTGGCACATGAGTACGCATGTCCTGGCATTTTTGATCACGGCCGCCGCCTACTACTTTGCGCGGACGCAAGCCGGCAACGCGCGCTTCAGCTTTGGTACTGGAAAAGTCGGTGTGCTGGGCGGGTTCACCAGCGCCGTGGTGCTCTCGATTGTGGCGCTCTTGATGGCGGGTGAATCGGTGCATCGGCTCTTTTCTCCGCTTGAAATTCATTTTAACGAGGCGATCGGCATCGCTTGCATTGGACTGCTCGTGAACCTCGGGTGCGCAGTCTTGCTTGCAGATCGCCATCACGAAGGCGGCGGTGGCAGCGCTCACGACCATGATTTAAATCTGCGCGCAGCGTATCTGCACGTGCTGGCCGATGCATTTACTTCAGTGCTGGCCATTACGGCTTTAACCGGCGGTAAATTCTTTGGCTGGGCGTGGCTCGATCCAGTCGTAGGAATTGTTGGCAGCGGCGTTGTTTTTTCGTGGGCTTACACACTCCTGCGCGACAGTAGCGGGATCTTGCTGGATCGGACGCCGGCGTCTTCCGATTTGCCGGATGAAATTCGTCGGGCGATGGAGAGCGACGGCGATTCGCTCGTGACCGATCTACACGTGTGGCAGGTCGGCATCGGAAAATATGCGGCGATGATTTCTGTGGTAGCGCACGAACCAAAGAGCTGCGAGTCCTATCGGGCGTTGCTACGTGGACATCACGAATTGGTCCACGTCACCATTGAGACACAACATTGCCGCGAAGATCACGAATCAGTCGCGCGCTTCTAGGCTCCTAAATGGTTAGCGCACTCTGGCAAGTCGTCGCAGCTTATGTTTTCGCCCTTGCCGGTGGAGGGATCAGCACGTCGTTGCACCTGGAGCACAAACCGCTTTGTGCACTGATTAGCTTCGCGGCAGGAACGCTGCTGGGCGTTACATTGTTCGCAATTTTACCGGAGAGCTTGAGTTACAGCGGCGTTTGGCCAGTTGTCGCAGCGGCGGCCACCGGATACTTGCTGTTTTTCTTTATCAGCAAATATGTCCATCATGTTTGTCCTGCCTGTGCCGCCAGTCATTTCGACGCGGATGCAACGCGGCATTTCAGCGAGATCGCCACTGCGTTGATTGTTGCATTGGCGATCCACAGCACGACTGATGGTCTGGCATTGGGGATTCAACAGGAAGCTCCTTCAATGGACGCGACAAAATGGTCGCTCTTCTCCGCTCTTTGCATTCACAAGGTTCCTGAAGGTCTCGCGCTCGGCAGTCTTTTAATCGGAGCGGGCCTGCGACGCTCCACGGCGCTCGGCTGGGTCGCAGCGGTCGAAGCAACCACGCTCCTGGGCGGCGTGCTCGGTATGTTGTGGGTAGGGAAAGTTTCGACTTTTTGGATTGGCCTGATCATGGCGCATGTCGGCGGCGGATTTCTCTATCTGGCCACACACGCTGTGGTTGGAGAAATGCTCAGGCATGGCAAAAAGCTTGTGTTGACAAGTTTTTCGATAGGAGTCGCTTTGATCGCGATTCTCAATATCGGATTGAGGATGCTTGCCTAGCGTGCTGCGTTGCGCTTCGCACAGCGAAGCGGCTACAGTGATTTGTGCATTCTTTTCATTATCGCGACGGACATCTCTATTGCGAGGATGTGGATCTTGCCCGGGTCGCCGGAGAATTCGGCACGCCGATTTATGTTTACAGCGCGGCGACAATTCTCGACCACTACGCCCGCCTGGATGCTGCGCTCCAGCCGCTGGATCATCTGATTTGTTACGCAGTCAAAGCAAACTCAAATCGCGCGATCCTGAAGTTGCTCGCCGGCGCGGGCGCAGGTTTCGACATCGTTTCGGGCGGCGAACTTTATCGTGTGCTCGCTGCTGGTGGCGATCCCGCCAAATGCACTTTCGCCGGCGTGGGCAAATCGCGAGAGGAAATCGAGTACGCGCTCGAGCAGCGAGTTTACAGCTTCAATGTCGAGAGTGAAGCCGAACTGGAACGCATCGATCGTATCGCAGGTCTAAAGGAAAAACGCGCGCCGATTGCATTGCGCGTGAATCCGGATGTCGATCCGCATACCCACGAGTACATCTCGACTGGATCGCGCGAAAATAAATTCGGTATCGCGCTGGATCGCATCGGTGCGATTTACGAACAAGCCACCAAAATACGCAATGTCGAGATCGTCGGCGTGCAGATGCATATCGGTTCGCAAATTACAGAGGGGACGCCGTTTGCGAGCGCGATCAAAAAACTGACGGAAATCGTGCGCGGGTTGAAGTCAAAATATGGAATCAAGTTCTTCAGCATCGGTGGCGGCATGGGAATTATTTACCGGCGCGCACTGGAGAGCGGATCTGGCAAGTGGTGGCGCGACCAAGGCAGTGAATCGTCCGCGTTCAGCATCCGCGATTACGCAGAGGCGATCGTTCCACCATTGCTCGACCTGGGCATTCGGATCCTGGCGGAGCCTGGTCGTTTTCTTGTTGGAAACGCCGGTGTGTTGCTGACCCGGGTGCGTTATATCAAAAAATCGGGCGCAAAGAAATTTGTGATTGCCGACGCCGGCATGAACGATCTCATTCGGCCGGCACTTTATCAGAGTTATCACGAGATCGTGCCGGTAGAAGATCGAAGCAAGAGTAAGAGTAAGAGGAAGACAGAGAAGGTTGACATCGTTGGGCCGGTATGCGAGTCGGGCGATTTTTTAGCGCTCGATCGGGAGATGCCGGAGCTCCATGAAGGCGATCTGCTCGCCGTCATGAGCGCCGGCGCATACGGCTTTGTGATGGCGTCCAATTACAACTCGCGTCCGTTGTCCGCGGAGGTGCTGATTCGCGGCGACAAGTTTGCGCTAATTCGCAAGCGGCAGAGGTGGGAAGATTTAGTGCGAGGCGAGATCGATGCGAAATGGTAGGCATCCCGCGATTGCGGGAAGCCGTCCGTGAACGAACCCGGGCCCCGGCGCGCTCGGCGATCGCGCCCTACCACTTGCGTAATTTGGCGTACCGCATAAATAGTCCTCTCGCCAATGACCATGAAACGCCTCTTGCTCGTTTCGTTTTTATCGATTTTCGCCCTGAAGTCACAAGCGGCGTCCCCGGCATCGGGTGAATACATCATCCTCGTCGGAGGCCCCTCCATGTATCAGTGGGAAAAGTACAAGACTTATCCGCACGATCATTGGTGGGCGAACTTTGTTCGAGCTGCGCGTATACGCACCGAGCAACTGCGAACCGAGCTCGGCCCGGACGCAAAGATCACCTGGCTCGTCTACCGGCAGGGTTACGAGGACCGCGCCAAACAGGAACACCAGAACCTGATCAGTTTGATTGAGTCGGTGCGCGACAAGTTTAATATCAACCTTGTCTGGTTTGGCCCGGGCTCCGCGGTGATCAACTATCTAAACAACGGCCAACCGCGAGATCAGGTAAAGGTCATCGGCTTTGAATATTTCGGACACTCAAACCGGGCGTGCTTCATGTTCGATTACAGCAACAACATCGACAGCGCTTGTAAGTCGTGGTTGCACGAAAACGATCTAACCAAGATCAATCGTCATGTTTTCGCCCGTCACGCCTATGCCAAGAGCTGGGGCTGTCACACCGGGGAAGAAATGTCGAAAAAATGGTTCGCCGCGACCGGGGTGCGCATGATTGGCGCCCTCGGCAAAACCCAGTTCATGATGGAAGAATTGCCAATCCTCATTTCCGACGGGGGTAAGTGGGTTAACTAATTTTCGATTGCCGATTTTCCATTGGCGATTGAATTTCGCGCCGTGAAACTTGCGGAACTCAGCGCACTTTATCATCAGCCCCTCTTTGATCTGATTACCCAAAGCCGGGCTGTTCATCTCCAGCATTGGCGGGGTGAAGAAGTGCAGCGGTGCAGCTTGCTAAGCATCAAGACGGGCGGCTGCAGCGAAGACTGCGTTTACTGCGCGCAGTCCGCGTATTACTCCACCGGCATTGAACGCCAAGATTTATTGTCGCTGGAAGATGTCATGACTGCTGCGCACCGGGCGCGGTCGCAAGGCGCGACGAGGTTTTGCATGGGCGCAGCCTGGCGCGGGGTACGCAATGGCTCTGAAAAATTTGAGCGCGTGCTTGAGATTGTGCGGGAAGTAAGCCAACTGGGGATGGAGGTTTGCGTTACGCTTGGCGAGATCGGTCCCGTGGAAGCGAGGAGACTTAAAGCCGCCGGAGTCACGGCCTACAATCATAACATTGATACTTCTCCCGAGTTTTATCCGGAAATTGTGAGCACGCATACGTTTCAGGACCGGATCGACACTATCGCTGTCGTGCAGGAAAGCGGTATGTCAGTCTGCTGCGGCGGCATCATCGGTATGGGCGAAACAGAGACCGACCGGCTGCGAATGCTCGAGATATTGAGCAACTTCGATCCGCCTCCGGAAAGCGTGCCGATCAATTGTTTAATGCCAATGGCGGGGACACCGTTGGCGGATCAATCGCCGGTGGATATCTTTGAGCTGGTTCGTCTGATCGCTGTAACCCGAATCGCGCTGCCGAAGGCGCGAGTTCGCCTGGCAGCTGGTCGCACACGGCTTTCACGCGAAGGCCAGGCGCTGTGCTTTTTTGCCGGTGCGAATTCGATTTTTTACGGCAACAAACTTCTCACCGCAAAAAACCCAGCAGCCGATGTGGATGTAGCTCTATTGCGCGACCTCGGATTGCACTAGGAACTGACGGCTTCTTAGCCGGGAGCCTACCCCCGGGACTTTCCGGGTCGTTCCTTAGTGCAACAAAAATTTAGATCGACATCGGTGAGGCGATTTGCAATGAACGCCTCGGGCGTGGCGGGACTCAACAACAACCTCAACCGAAAGAAATTATGGATTGGAAAAAATTCTTCATCGCATTCGTTGCGGCGTTTGGTTTCATCTTCGTGTTTGGATTTCCTTTGGTATGGCAAGCTGATGCATGGCGTACACAGTGAAGTCCCTGCGCTTTGGCGGCCGGAGGCAGACTTTGGCAGCCATTTTTCCTGGCTTGTTTTCGGACACATTATCATGGCATTCTTTCTTACGCTGCTTTGCGTGAAATTTGTCCCGGCGGGAGGCCCAGGCCCTTGCGCATTCCTGGGCATATTGGTGGCGCTGGTTTACGTCGGCAACGATTTCATCATGTACGCGGTGCAGCCGATAACGATGAAAATTCTTGGCGGCTGGATTGTTGGCGACCTGATCCAGTTCGGCGTTGCCGGCGCAATCATTGGCGCGATTTATAAATCCAGTTCACCCGTGGCGCATTAGAGCCTGAATTCATCAAACGATTCCTCATCGCGTTCATTGCCGCATATGTATTCATGTTCGCTTGGGGCTGGCTTCTGAACGGCGTCTTACTCAAGGACGTTTACGCCGAAACGCCGAATCTCTGGCGATCGCAAAGCGAAATGATGAGCTTGTTTCATTGGATTATCATCGGCCAGGCGCTCTTGATTTTCTCGTTTGTGGCGATTTATGCGAGTGGCTTTGCGGGTGGCGGCGTGATGGCGGGAATCCGGCTCGGGATAGTTTTGGAGATTGCGGCAATTGGGATGCGTCTCGCGATCTACGCGATCCAGCCGTTTCCGGGAAAGCTGATCGTTTACGGGAGCGTCAGCGGGCTCATCGAGATGATTATTGTAGGCGCGATCGTTGGGGCAATTTACAGGCCCTCCGCTGTAAGAGCTTCATAGTTTGGTTGCGGCGCGCTCGGCGATCGCGCCGTCCCATTTGGCATTGGATTGTTGGTCGCTTGTCGCGTCGTAGCCTTGCGGAGCTGGATTGAGCGTCGAACGTTGGCGTCCATGGGAAAACTTTCGCAAACTCCAGCAGCGCTCGGCTATCGCATGCCGGCGGAATGGGAACCGCACGCGGCGACCTGGCTCTCGTGGCCGCGGCGCGAGGGGATCAGTTTTCCGGATTCATTCGATCGCGTCATGCCCACGCTGCGCGCAATGGTCGAGGCGCTGATCGAATCGGAGCAGGTTTACATTAATATCTGCAACGGCGCGCACGAAGCCGAAGCGCGTGAGGTGCTGTGGAACTTACCGACGGAAAGAATTTCGTTTCAACTGGTCCCCACAAATGAGCCCTGGTGTCGCGATCATGGACCGATGTTCTTGACGCGCAACGAGCGTTGGAGCCGGCTCGCCCCCGAGCCGGGGCACATTGCGCCGGGCGAGAACGCGCCGTCTCCACTTGCCGTCTTGGATTGGGATTACAATGCCTGGGGAAACAAATATCCGCCGTTCGATTTGGATGAAGTGGCCCCGACACGGGTTGCGGAGATTCTCGGCGTGCCAGTGTTCTATCCGGGGATGATTTTAGAAGGCGGCGCGATTGATGTGAATGGCGCGGGCGCGCTGCTTACCACCGAGTCATGTTTGCTGAATAAGAATCGAAATCCAAAGCTTTCGCGCCATGAGATTGAACAACGCCTGCGAGACTACCTGGGGGTCCGCCATATTCTCTGGCTGGGCGACGGCATCGCTGGCGACGATACGGACGGTCATATTGACGATCTCGCCCGGTTTGTCTCCAAGCAAAGTGTGGTAACGGTTGTCGAGGAAGATCGCGCGGACGAAAATTACGAGCCGCTTCGGAAAAATCTCGCGCGCCTCCAGGCAATGAAAATTGGCTGTCGCGCGATTGAGCTCATCACGCTCCCGATGCCGAAGAAGATCGTTCGCGATGGCCTGCGGTTGCCGGCTACCTATGCGAATTTCTACATCGCAAACACTTGCGTGCTCGTGCCAACATTTGCCGATCCCGCTGACGGAGTTGCGTTGTCGATCCTGCGCGAATCTTTTCCGAGTCGACGCGTGGTCGGAATCGATTGCCGCGAGCTAATTTGGGGACTCGGCGCATTTCATTGCCTTACCCAGCAGCAACCGGCGGTGTGAATTGTCATTCCCAGCGAAGTCGAGGAATCCCGTTGCGGAACCTTAAGTTATTGCGTGGTTCCTTGGCCTTCGCTGCGCTCCGCTCAAGATAACGCGCGAATCTAATCAGCCGTCGGTCCCGGTTTGTATCCGCTGTTTAAGATTGCGTCGTGAAGATCGGGCGGATGCGTCTTGCGCGCGTCAAACGTGACGATGACGCGCTCATGCTCGAGATCGGCCTTTACATTTTTCACTCCAGCAATTTTCTTCAACACCGGTCCGAGCTTGCGCACACATTCATCGCAATCTTCGCCTTGGGTAGCGATCTCGACGGTTTCCAAGATGGCGTGATCGGCGCGTTCCGTGAAAAACGGATCGGCTGGATCGGGATCGTTTGGTCGTGCAGGGTCCATGGTTTTTCTTATTTTCCATTAATTACGTTCCACAGTTGGGTAGTGGTCGCCTTGCGCATGATCCGTTCGACCACACACGGGACGTTCTGAATGTCATCCTGAACGGAGTGAAGGACCTTCCACTCGATTGTGGATCACACACGCTCAATTGCGTGATCAAGGATCATCGGTGAGATCCCTCGCCTGGGCTCGGGATGACAGCTACCTCGCGCGCGACCGGCTCGAGGACGTTCCAGACAGTTTCGGCAAGAATCTTCTGACCGGCTCCGTTTGGATGAATTCCATCGGAGACATTCAACGAGGGATCGCCTGCGACACCCTGCAGGAGATATGGCACGAGTGCAGCTCTGTTTTTGGCAGCGAGATCGGTAAACATCCTGTCAAATGCGGAAACGTAATCGTCGGCCGTATAATTGGGCAATTGCATTCCGGCGATCACGACACGCACGTTTGGATTTCGTGTCTTCACCTTATCAATAATCTTCTGAAGATTGTCTCGAATTTGATCGACCGGCACTCCTCGGAAAGCATCGTTGATTCCGAGCTCCAGAATGAAGATATCAACCTTGCGTTTCAGGTGAGCCGGGAGCCGCTCCAGACCGCCTTGCGTGGTGCCCCCGGCTGCGCTGGCGTTGGTGACCTGAAATTTCAAGCCTGCAGCGCGCAACTTCTTGGCGAGCAACATCGGATAGGCTTCGCTTGGAGCGAGTCCGAAACCCTGAGAGAGGCTGTCGCCCAGGACGAGAATCGTTTTCGTCGGGCTGGCATCGACGGTCTTAACAGATGCGATCGACCAGGTAATGCAAAGCAGTGCGAGGCAAGTTCTCACAAGGAAACGCTGGATGCTTAACCTGCCTCTCTCAACTCCGCACGTTTTCGTAGTTGGACGTTTAAGGTTTTCCGCGTAACGGTTTAACCCTTCAACCCTTTAACGCTTAATTTTCCCTATGGCCAACTATGCAATCAACGGTTTCGGGCGCATTGGACGCAACGTCCTTCGCGCGATGACGCAAAAGCAAGTCCAGCAAGTCCTTGCCATCAATGATCTCACGGACACGCACACCCTCGCTCATCTGCTCAAATGGGATTCGGTGCATGGCAAATTCGACGGCGAGATCGGTTACGATGACGAGAACATCATCGTGCGGGGTCACAAAATTAAGGTCCTGAAGGAGCGCGATCCCGGAAACCTCCCATGGAAAAAACTCGGCATTGATGTCGTACTAGAATCGACCGGCCTGTTCACCAGTCGCGACAAGGCCGAGCTGCACTTGAAGGCAGGCGCCAAACGAGTGCTAATTAGCGCGCCGGCAAAAGACCCAGACGCGACCATTTGCATCGGTATCAACGACAATATCTACGACCCTGCAAAACATAAGATTGTCTCCAACGCCAGCTGCACCACGAATTGCCTCGCACCGATGGCCAAGGTCTTAAATGACAAATTCGGTATCGCGCATGGATTCATGAGCACGATTCACAGTTATACAAACGACCAGCGCATCCTCGATTTTCCGCACAAGGATTTGAGGCGCGCGCGAGCGGCGGCGGTCAACATTATCCCGTCTACGACGGGCGCAGCCAAAGCAATTGGCGAAGTGATTCCAGAGTTGAAAGGAAAGCTCAATGGCGGCGCGTTTCGGATTCCAACGCCGGATGGCTCGGTGACGGATTTCAGCGTCGTGCTGGAGAAGGACGCGACCGTGGATGCGATCAATGCTGCGTTCAAGGAAGCCGCCTCGGACAAAAGCTACAAGGGCGTGCTCGAATACAGCGATGAGCCGCTCGTGTCGGAGGACATCGTTGGAAATCCGCACTCTTGCATTTTCGATAGTCAGTTAACGCTTACGCTTGGCAACCGGTTCGTGAAAGTGGTCGGGTGGTACGATAACGAGTGGGGTTACAGCAATCGCTGCGTGGAATTGATGGGAATGCTGGCAGAGTAGACTTCGTGCTCGCAATCGTTTTCAATTAGGAAATGACGAAGCTTTCACTTCGTGATCTCGATGTGCGCGGAAAACGCGTATTGGCGCGAGTGGATTTCAATGTGCCAACCGAAGTGCGTGGCGGCAAGATTCGTATCATGGACGACACACGGATTCGCGAAAGCCTGCCCACGATCAACTATCTGCGAGAGCACGGCGCCAAAACGATTTTGATGTCGCACTTTGGCCGACCCAAAGGGAAGCCGGTCGAAAAATATTCGCTTCGTCCAATTGGCGATTATTTGCATTCGCTAATCCATCAGCCGGTCATTTTTAGCCACGACACGATCGGCGAAGCGTCGGAGAAGATCGTCGAACACATGCAGGACGGCGACGTTGCTTTGCTGGAGAACGTCAGGTTCCAGCCGGGCGAAGAAGCGAACGATCCCAATTTTGCCAAGGCGCTCGCCGCTCTCGGCGATCTGTATGTCAATGATGCGTTCGGCGCCGCCCATCGTGCCCATGCTTCGACCGTGGGCATCACAAAATTTGCAAGCAAATCGGCGATGGGTTTTCTGATGGAAAAAGAGCTGAAACACTTGCGTGACGGCCTTGAGAACCCGGCCAAGCCGTTCGTAGTCATTTTAGGCGGCGCGAAGGTCTCGGATAAGATTGGGGTTTTAAAAGCACTGATGGAAAAGGCCGATGTCATCCTGATTGGCGGCGCGATGGCAAACACGTTTCTAAAGGCTACGGGCATTCCGGTCGGTGCAAGCAAGGTCGAATCAGACAAACTCGATCTTGCGCGCGAGCTGCTCGAAATGGCTAAGAAACATGGCGTGAAATTCTTGCTTCCGATTGACGCAGTAGAAACAGATGAAATTCGGCCCGGTGCAGACATGCGAAACACGAGCCGGCTCTCGCCACAGCACGGGATCAGTGATGGGTGGCAGGCAGTCGATATTGGCGCGGCGACGATCGCGCTTTACCAGGAAGAAATTGCCAGGGCCGAAACGATTCTCTGGAATGGGCCGCTCGGTGTTTTTGAGATTCCCGAGTTCGGGGAAGGGACAATTGCAATCGCGGAAGCGCTTGCGCAATCGGGCGCGACGACGATCATCGGCGGCGGCGACTCGGTGACGGCGGTGAAACACGCCGGGCTTGCCGGCAAGATGACGTTCATCTCTACCGGCGGCGGTGCGTCGCTTGAATTACTGGAGGGCAAGGAGTTGCCCGGTGTGGCTGCGTTAAGCGACAAGAAGTAAGCTGTGCCAGTTCACGAGCTCGTTTCGAAGCTTCCCGTTGAGCCTCCGCCGCCGCCTGAAGCGACCGGCCGCAAAACTCTCGTTCGGGGAGTGACCAATTCGCTCATTGGTGTAACCGCATTCCTCATAACCTGCATCGGTCTGCGCGCGAGTCTGCCATTTCCAGAAATCGACGGGGGTGTCTCACAGAAATTCCGATTTTTCGCCGCGCACAAAGACGAATTTGACACACTTTTTATTGGGTCGAGCCGGATCTACTTTCAGATCTCGCCTGCGATTTTTGATCGCGTCACCCGCGAGAGCGGACTGGCGACGCATAGCTTCAACTTCGGCATTGGCGGCATGTATTTGCCGGAAACCGCTTATCTGCTTGAGCAGATTTTAAACTTGAAGCCGCGCAAACTGAGATGGGTCTTCATTGAATACGATGAACTGCAAACGAAGTGGTCCCCCGAGAACCAAACCAGCCGTCGCGCACTCTATTGGGCCGACTGGAAGCGGGTATCGCTGCTTTTGCGAAAACTTACCGACGCCGGCACGGATCCGCTTTGGCGGCCGGATCCCGCAAAGCTTCGCGACATTGTTCTGTCCAAAAAGGACGAGAAAAATACGCGTGGCCTGCTGACCTTTTATGCGGGTCAGTTTGAAAAAAATTATACCAACGTCGCAAGGGCGGATGATGTCCTGGACTATTTCCTGAGTCGCGACACCAAGGAACGTCGCGCAAGCTACCTCGGCGCAGCCAGCGATGGTTACGTGACCCGGGCGAATCGAATGTCTCCCGGTCAAGCCGCAGCCTATGAGAGAGCGCTGGCGGCTGCGATGGCACAAACCGGCACCCGTCCGCTTTCACCTTATACGGTAGAAGCCTACCGGCAGTGCGCGCAGGAAGTCAGAAATATTGGAGCGGCGCCAATCTTTTTGATCACGCCGAGCGTGACGCAAATTAACGTCACTGACGGAGGTGCCGGTACGCCAGGTGTCGTAATGGCGTTCAATAACCCCCGAACTTATCCAGGCCTTTATCGCAGCAGCGTACGTCGCGACGGGCAACATCTGACCACATCAGGAGCAGAAGAATTCACGAGTCTTGTGGCAGCGAATTTTGTGGAGCTTGCGCGAGCAGGCGGAATCAAGTGAACAACAATCAACGGCTGGCAGTTTAGCTTCGCATGTCTTTCGTTGAATTTCGCTTCCTCTGGTTTTTCCTGCTTGTGTTCATCGTCTACTGGGCGATGCGCAACAACGCCTCGCGCAAGGTGTGGCTTCTCCTCTGTAGCTATGCTTTTTACGCGGCGTGGAATTGGAAATTTACGTTCCTGGTCCTGGGATCGACAACGGTGGATTACATCGTCGGCCGAATGCTCGGACGTCGTGAAAGTCCGGCCTGGCGGCGCTTCTGGATTGTCACGAGTGTGTGCGTCAATCTCGGTGTCCTGGGCTTTTTCAAATACTTTAACTTTTTTATCTCTTCGGCGTCGGGATTTCTGGCGTGGCTCGGCCTGCCGGCCAGCGTGAATACGCTCAACATTCTTCTGCCGGTCGGCATCAGCTTCTACACCTTTCACTCGATGAGCTACACGATCGACGTGTACCGTCGGAAGCAGCCACCTATTTCCAATTTTGTCGATCTTGCACTCTTCGTCAGTTTTTTTCCGCCGCTCGTGGCGGGACCGATTGTCCGCGCAGTGTACTTCCTGCCGCAGCTGGTATCCGTCCGTAAATTCTCCAATGTCGATGTGCGCGGCGCGGTGATGTTATTCCTCGCGGGATTCATTAAAAAAGCCTGTATCGCCGATGGAGTCGCGCCGACGGTCGATCGCTATTTCGCTCATCCGGCGAGCTTCACGGCAATGAGCGCGTGGATTGGCGTACTCTTCTATGCGATCCAGATTTACTGCGATTTCTCTGGCTACACAGACATGGCCATCGCCGCTGCCCGAATGCTGGGGTATCAATTACCGAACAACTTTCAGTTTCCCTACTTTGCCGGGAGCGTTTCTGATTTCTGGCGCCGCTGGCACATCAGTCTCTCAAGTTGGCTGCGTGATTATCTCTACATTCCACTTGGCGGAAATCGTGGCTCGCGTGGGTTTGCCTACCGTAACGTCATGATCACGATGCTGCTCGGTGGCCTTTGGCACGGAGCCGCATGGACGTTCGTTATCTGGGGCGCTCTGCATGGAACCGCGCTGCTTATCCATCGCGAGTGGATGCGCTTAACCGAGGGTCTCAAGTGGGCCGCGCGGGCGATGCGCTGGCTTGCGTGGCCAATAACGATCTATGCCGTCTGCGTTGCCTGGATCTTTTTCCGTGCGCGTAGCCTCAAGGATGCAGGAACAATACTAAACCAGTTCGCTCTATTTCAGGGCGGTGGTAACGAACACTTCCACCGATGGTTGCTTTTGCTGGTCGGCGCGCTGGCCTTAATCCATTGGCTCAATTCTCGACGATGGCTTGCAGAATTTTGGCGCCAATGGCCTGCTCCGGTCTTCGCCGCTGCTTACGGTTGCACTTTTGCAGTCGTCCTTTTATTTGTTCCGCCGCATTACACACCGTTCATTTATTTTCAGTTCTGAGTCCGTTAACCGGCAGACTTACCATATGAGAAAAAAATCGTTACCCTGCTACTTTGCCATCCCGAACTCGCAAGTGATTCGAGATTTGCCACGCACTCGATAAGTCGAGAGATTCCTCGCTTTCCTCGAAATGACAATTGAATGACATGAGAAAAAAAATCGTTGCCGCTAATTGGAAGATGAATATGACGCAGGCCGAGTCGGCGCGATTCGTCGAATCAATGCTGCTGGATCTGGGTGACATTACCGATGTGGAAGTGGTGATTGTGCCGCCCTTCACAGCAATTGCAAAAGTGATGGAGGCGCTGGGCAAAGCGCAGAACATCAAAGTGGGCGCGCAAAACATGTATTGGGAGAAACGCGGCGCGTTTACCGGTGAGATCAGCGCCGCGCTATTGCGGGACTTGTTTGTGCATTATGTCGTGCTCGGGCACAGCGAACGCCGCACCTTGTTTGGTGAAACTGATGAAATGGTGAATCGCAAGGTGCGCGCCGCGCACGAGGCGACACTGCGTCCGATTGTCTGTGTTGGGGAAACCCTTGATCAGCGGGACAGAGGCAATGTTGAAAAAATCCTGTCGATCCAATTGCGTGGCAGTCTCGCCGGTTTGAGTCCAAAGGAATTGCAGGAAACGGTGATTGCTTATGAACCGGTCTGGGCCATCGGCACGGGGCGCAACGCCACGCCTGCGCAAGCGCAGGAAGCCCACGCGTTCATTCGGCATACTTTGCACCAAATGGCTGACGACGCGACGGCCGAGCGTGTGCGAATTCAGTACGGCGGCAGCGTTAAACCGGAAAACGCAGGCGAACTGATGACCCAGCCCGACATAGATGGCGCCCTGGTGGGTGGCGCCAGCCTCGACCCGCGCAGCTTCGCCCAAATCGTCAAGGCCGCGCGCGACAAGTAGGGCAGCTTGCCCAAAAAGCGGCAGGTGGTCGCCTCTCGAATTGTGGATGTTGCGGGCACCGACAAGCTGGCAGCCTGCGCTCCCCAGACAGTTGTAGCCGCCTCGCTGTGTCGAGGCGCTTCGCGCGCTATCATTCTCACGGCGACGCAGCGCCCTGGCTACAAACGCGCATATCTGAAATCTGTTATCTATTGGCAACTCTTCGCGGTGCATCTTTATTGAGTTCCCCCCCAGCACTAGCCTTCTGAATTTCTTGCTCCTGATCTTTGGTACGAGCTGCAACATGCTCTATCTCCTTTTTTAGCTCAGCGATTGTGTCGTCGAAATGGTTGCGTTGCTGTGCAACGGCGACTTCCAGGCGCTGCACTTTCTTGTGCTCTTTGAGGAACTCGTTGAGCAACATCGCGTTCACCTGATCGTAGCGCACACTGTAGGCTTTCCCCTCCTTGTCGCGCACCACCAGGTCCGGATTAACCTTTTCTACTTCTTCGGCTACAAGACCAAACTGCGATATGCCTGTCGGATCGATCTCCTTTTTGTAATGGAAGGTGACCGGTTTCAGCGCAAAAAGTGTTTCGCTGGCTTGCTCCATTGGCTTAATTTCGTCTTTAAACCGTCTGGAGGAGGTAATCGTGCCAAGTTTGTTATTTGCGTCAATGAACACGCCACTTCCTCCTATACAAGTAGCGTTGAAGATCTGACCGATATAGCAACTGTTGCTGGTGTCTGCACCGACGGCGCCAATACAAATCACGCGATCGGCCGTCATGACGTTGACACCAGCTCCGTCGCCCACAGCGATATTGTGGCTGCCGTTGGCGTTGTACACGAGCGCTTGAGCACCGACGGCTGTGTTGCTGCTGCCACTAATGTTTGATTGCATCACCTGCTGGCCGATGGCCGTGTTCGATTCACCCGTGACGTTACTAATGAGCGCACTCCCGCCAGCGGCGACGTTCCAGCGACCGATGGTGTTACCAAATAGGGCGGACGGTCCGATCGCAATGTTGCTGTCGCCATCAGTATTGTTAAGGAGCGCCTGGTAACCAAATGCGCTGTTGCCGATGCCGCCGCTAGCGTTGCCCAGGGCTTTAAAGCCGACGGCAGTGCAGGCCCCAAGCTGTTCCGCGCCGACTGGGCCGGCGACAAAACTGTGAAGGGCCTGATAACCCACTGCAGTGTTGGCGCCTGCTAGGGTATTGCTCTCAAGGGCCTGCGCTCCGACGGCGACATTGGGACCGATATCGTTTCCGTTGATGTTGCCAATTGTGCCCCCGGTGGTGTTACTGAGAAGCGCTCGAGAGCCCACAGCCGTATTGCCCGTGGCGGTATTGTTTAAAAGCGCGAACGCACCAATGCCTGTGTTGTCCGAGCCATCGGTGTTAAAAAGGAGTGCAGCCGCGCCATCGGCTGTATTATTTCCTGCGGTGTTCAAAAGCAGCGTCCCGGCACCGGTAGCTGTGTTGAAACTGCCTTCGGTGTTGCCCCTGAGTGAAAATAGACCAAGGCCGGTGTTGTAGGCGCCAGTGGTGTTGCTAAAAAGCGCGTTTTGCCCCTCGGCCGTGTTGCCCCCGGGATATCCGCCGTCCGGCACCGGAATGACGGCTTGCACGATTGAGCAAAGTGCAAAAAAGCCAAGCGCAGAGTGAATGAAAAATAATAGAGGGGTGGTTCTGATTTTGTTCAAGCGTTTCATAGAGTTTGCAGTTTTTAGGTAAAGTTCTGTTCAATGGTTTCTCGAATTTGCAGTTGCAGCCGGGGTTGGTGACCCCGGCCGCATGCTGCATCCACCCCTCCTCTACGGATTGTTGAGAACCACTTTAGCAGCCGGCTGGTTCGTTTGAATTTGGGCGTTCACCCTTTGGATTTGAGCGCCTTGCGCTTTGACGTTCTCGGTGAGGCTGACAATTGCCTTCTTCAACTCGGCAATCATCGCTCCCTGTTCCTGCACTGTTTTATGCTCTTTGAGGAACTCGTTGAGTAACATGGCGTTCACCGCGTCGTAACGCACGGTATAAGGTTTCCCTTCCTGGTCGTGCAGCACCAAATTTGGGTTCACTTTTTCCACCTCTTCAGCCACCAGTCCGAATTGGGGTGTGTCTGTGGCGTCGCTCTTGTAGTGAAAGGTTACGGGCTTAAGGGCCAGGATGGTTTCGCTGGTCTGATCCATCGGTTTGATTTGTCTCTTGAATCGCCGCGAGGAGAGTGCCACGCCGAGCTGGCCGTTGCTGTCAACAACCACTGCTGCACCGGAAGCAATGGCCGTCCCACTAATCCCAGCGATAAACGTTCTAGTGTGATTCGTGTTTCCAATTCGAATCGTGTTTGACTCGCCAGCCACACCTGGATTGTCAATATCGATATTGGAGTCGCCCGTAGTAAGCGTGCTACCGGCACCAGCCCCTAGCGCAATGTTGTCGCTGCCGGTCGTGTTCAGTAATGACTGATAGCCTACGGCTATGTTGTTGCTGCCGGTGATGTTGTTTAAGAGTGTAAAATCACCGTAGGCCACATTGCTTTGGCCGGTCGTGTTGCTCAGAAGCGATTCAACGCCGGTGGCGGTGTTATCAAAACCGCTGTTATTGTGAAAGAGAGCCAATACTCCGGTAGCGGTGTTGAAGCCGCCGGAGGCGTTGTTCAGGAGGGCGGCGGTGCCGATGGCCGTGTTTTGGATTCCCTCGCCTGCGCTTTGGTCTCCGATATTGAAAAGGAGCGTCCCCGCGCCAACAGCCGTGTTGAAGCTGCCGTCGGTGTTGCTAAAGAGCGAAAACCAGCCAACTGCCGTGTTCGAAGAGCCGGCGGTGAGGCTAGAAAGGGCGTTTTCCCCCTCCGCCGTGTTGAATCCAGGGTACCCACCGTCCGGCGCCGGTACGACTGCGCGGACCATTGGGCAAAGTGCAAGGAGGCCAAGCGCAAAGGCTGAAAGAATTGATTTATGATTTATAGCTGATCTGCCTTCGCCAACCAGACTTCGCGTATAGCTACAGCGGGTCGAGAGGCTACAGCGGACAAGTGATTGATGGGTTGATGTCGTTTCGGTTTTCATAGCTTGATGTCATTCTGTAGCTGTGGCCGGGGTCGGCTTGTTAGGCCGTCGCCCGAGAGGCGAAGGCGGATGACCTCGGCCACAACCCGTGTCCACTCCTCCTCTACGGATTGTTTCCGCCTTCGCGTGACCCACCTTCGCGTAACGCTTCGGCGGGTCGAGAAGATACGGCAGACAGCGAAGCCACCTTTGTCGGTAGTTCGCTCATCCGAATCTGAGCGCTGATCTTTTGAATTTGTGCGGCCTGTCCTTTGAGCTGCGCGGTAAGCGTCGCCATGCCCTTCTCTAATTCCTCGACTTTGCGATGCGCTTTGAGAAATTCATTGAGCAACATGGCGTTCACCTGATCATAGCGCACAGTGTAGGGCTTCCCTTCCTTGTCGCGCACCACCAGGTTCGGATTTACTTCGGCCACTTCCTCGGCGATCAAACCAAATTGGGCTATGCCTTTAGTGTCGCTCTTGTACTGGAATGTCACCGGCTTGAGTGCCAGGATGGACTCGCTGGCTCTATCCATTGGTTTAATCTCTTTCTTGAACCGGCGCGAGGAGCTTGCCGTGCCGAGTTGGCCGACAGAGTCGATTACCACCGGGATAGCATCGCCAAATTGCGTTGCAACGTCACGAATGTTTCCGATAAAGCAACTCTGATCCAAGTTGGCACCGTCCGAGCCAATACAGATAACGTTGTTGGCCGTGGTCACGTTCGAGCCGGCTTCAAGACCGATGGCGATATTACCGTTGCCCGACGTGATACCATTGAGCGCGTTGTAACCAACGGCGGTGTTGTCAATGCCACTACCCTCAGTGCTCCACAGGGCACGAGAGCCAACGGCCGTGTTTCTGTCGCCGCTCACGTAATTGCGGAGCGCTTCATTACCGATGGCCGTATTGTTGCTACCGGTATTGGCTTCGAGGGCAAACACACCATTGGCGGTATTGAAGTTGCCGACGGTATTGAAGGAGAGTGCGCCGTAGCCAGTGGCCGTGTTGAGGCCGCCGGTCGTGTTGTTTGAGAGCGCTATAAGCCCGGTTGCTGTGTTCTGACTGCCTTCGGTATTGCTTTGGAGCGCTGCACAGCCGACAGCGGTATTCCAAGTGCCGACAGTGTTGCTGTAGAGTGCACGAGAACCATTGGCCGTGTTCTCATAGCCCGTGGTATTATTAAACAGGGCGAATGCACCATTGGCAGTGTTGTCCGAACCGGTGATATTGCTTAACAGCGCTCCGGCACCAGTGGATGTGTTTTTGATTCCCTCGCCAGTGCTTTGGTTTCCAACATTAAAAAGGAGGGTCCCTGCGCCGACGGCGGTGTTGAAGCTGCCGTCCGTGTTGCTCCACAGCGAAAACCAGCCGATAGCTGTGTCTCCGACGCCGGTGGCCAGACTTTTCAACGCATTCTGTCCCTCTGCCGTATTGAACCCTGGATAGCCACCATCCGGTGCCGGGCTGACCGCCTGCGCAATTGGGCAAAGCACAAGGAAGCCAAGCAGGAGTAGTTTTGTAAAGCTGGCATTTCGATTTTGCATAAAGTGTCTTTTCTTTATTTGTTTTGGCTGCTCTGTGAGTCTCGTTCTTGAGAGCTGAGTTCTGGCCGTTCAGTGGAGTACTTCGTAAAATTCGGCGCTGCGTTACGCGGAAAATCCGGAAACTTTAAGAACCACGAATTGCCCGGATATCGCGGATAAGGAAAAAATATGCCGCGTAGCCAAAGTGTAGGATGGCAAACACTCAGAAGGTAAAACGCAGCGCGGATCGCGGTTCGCCGCGCCGCCTGGTTAGGCCTGGGGCTTCGCAACAGGCTTGCTTGCAGCCTCCCATGCCTTGAAACCGCCGTCCAAATGCCCAACCCGGGTGTACCCCATCTCCTGTAGCGTGTCGGCCGCAAGAGCCGATCGGCCGCCCGATGCGCAGTAAAGAATTATACGCTGCTGTGGCTGAAACTCCGGCCGGTGGTAAGGCGAACTCGGATCCGCATAGAACTCCAGCATACCGCGAGGCGCGTGAATCGCGCCCGGAATTGTGCCGCTCTGGTGCTGCTCGGAAGCTTCGCGAATGTCGACAAACGTCACGCCTCCGGCGGCGAGCTCCGCTTCGACTTCATCAGGCGTGAGATTCTCGACGCGCCCCTTCGCTACGGCTACCAAATGTGCTGCCGTTTTCATATGCGTGATGATATAAAGAAAGTCTAACCACTAATGGCTACGAAATGATCAGATTGGATTAGTGTCGATTCGTCTTGTTTGGCGTTGTTTTGAAATGAGTGACTGGTTCATTCTTCTTCCTTCTCTTGTTGCTGGTGGAGGCATTAGTTTACTCCGGATCCGTTGGATCGTTGAAGAGCACCGTGAGCTTGATGCTGCCGTGCCCGAATTGCGGGAAGGTTTCGGCATTGCGGTTTCCAGGGTCGAGGTTTGATGCGGTATCATCCGGCGGAAACAGAACCAGCGATCTTAGGAATTTCTGGACTGCGGCGGACTCCGGGTCGGCCAGCGCCGCATAGGCGTCGCGGGAAGCCTGGGCTTCGCCACCATGTCGCAGGATCACTTCGTCGAGAGAAATACTGCGTCCGTCGTGCCCGAAGGAGCTCTTTGAGCCTATACCCCACAACGGGCGTGTCAGAAACTGCTGCTGCAATGTGCCGTCGTAATTCCGCTCATAGAAATTGGGTCCCAGATCGTGCCGCTTAAAGTCGGCGAAGATATTCCTGACCAGGAATGGATTTCCTTGTGGCTGCTTCAACGGCGGCAGCCCGGTGCCGTCGTCGATCACATTTATCAGCGTGCCAGCAGTTGAGAACAAACTGTTGAAATTCCCGCGCGCGAAATCATGAACTGTTTCTACATCAGCTACTCTGCGGTCGTGATTAATCTGCAAGTTGGAGATGTGACAGGCAGTGCAGCCTATGTCGTTGAATTTTCGCCGCCCCAGTTCTGTGGTGTGGTCGCGCCGGCCGATTCCCGGTTTAAAATAGTTCATGAGATAAAACTCAAGATGATCGACGACCGCTGGATCAATTTCATACTGGCCGCTTCCGGGATCGGGTGCCGGAGGCGCGTCAATACTGTCCAAAGAACCGTCCAGCACCATGCCCGAGGGAGTCACAACTCTTGCCCCTGCGTGGGCGTTAGCTAAGTCGGGGTCGTTGATTTCGAGCCCCATCTCTTTATGGAGCGCTCCGACTACGAATTCCCGAATCGAAATCGCGCGGCCATCGGCAAAGAAGGGCCTCACCCTGAGATCAGGATTAACGCCTTGGACGCCCGAAGTGTCCACCGTGCCGTTGGGCGTGGCTGTAAGCGTACCATAATAGATTCCCTTACTGAGCAATGGCAGAGTTACTGAGTGACCACTGTGCTGCGCCTGGGTGATAGCCTGCTGGCGAATAGCGCGCAGATCGGTAGTGATTTCATCCGCGAGCATCTCCTTCAGTCCGAGCCCGAAGAGGTGTGGAGCATCCCGGCTGTCCGGCCTTGTGGCGACGTTGCCGCCCACCCCTGCCGACCCTCTTGGACGTCCATGGCACAACGCACAGCTATCCGACAGACCAGCACCGATCGCGTCGTTGGTATTGAGATCGCCTGCACAGTCGCCTTCGTTTGGTCCTTGTCCCTGCGCACGATTAAACTTGCGCTGGAAGAGCTGACGGCCGCGACGGATTGAGCGAAAGGGATCTCGGTTTATGATGAAAAGCGAAGAATCCGGAGTCATGACATCGCCGCGTCCGGCGCCAATTTCCTGCTGCAGAGACTTGGCGATACCCGCTTGAGCGGTGTTTGGGGCCAGCGTCTGATCAGGTAGCTGTGCAAAGCAGGTTCCCATGCAGCCGACAAACAGAACCAACCCCCAAAGGATTCTTGAGTCCGCACGGTCCCCTGATAGAGAGTTCATCGTCAATAATCCCGCCGTGAGTGCTGGATAAACAATTTTCGTTATGCTTTTCACACTCTTCTTCTCCTTTGGCTGGTGAGTCTGCGTATAGACTGCGACTCAGGGGTTAGTTGCTTTTTAGTCACTTTCGGCCGGTCACTGATGTACTTCGTAAAATTCCACGCAGCGTTACGCAGAAAGTGACTTCGCCACTTTGAACCGTTAAAATCGTTGATGGGTTGAAGCGTTAAAGCAGCGAAGCCACGGCTTACGCGGATGATTTGGCCAAGCGCCAAGTCTAGAGGGCGAAGCATGCCTGTCACTGCTTCTTAGCTCTTAGGTCCTAGCTCCTTGGAAAGGCTTACTTTGGCGCCATGGAAGCAACGATTTTTTCGAAGCGGGGATCGCCGCGCAACGGGTCCCAAAACGGCATGAGTTTCAAGTGACCATAGCTAGGCGCGGTTGGATAGCGAACGGCTTCTGCAAGCTGTTCGCAGGCGAGATCTTTGTCGCCGACCCATGCAGCTGCGATTGCCAGGCACGCAATCATACGTGCGCCACCCAGGGGATCTTTTTCTGCTGGAAGAAGCTCGACCGCGCGCCGGCCCTCACGGAGCGCTTCCTCTTTCCGCCCAAGAGCAGCGTCGATTAAACCCAGCACACAGAGAGCGTTAGCATCGTCAGGGTGGGCTCGAACCAGTTTCTCCTGCTCCTCGCGGTCGGCACTGAAAGCGGATTGTGCCTTGGCATCGTTTTTTGTCATCCGAGCGATCAGGCCTTCGACAAAGCGCGGACTGAAATTTGCCGTCTGCGTATCGAAACTGTTTTGGTCCATCGCTGCGAGGGCCGTGGTAGCAGCAACCGGGTCGCGCTCTGCCAGCGCGCAGGTAAGCCAGCTCTCGGCCACACCTTGAAGGGCAGCCGGATCCTTCGCGCGAATCTCATCGATGGCTTGATGGACCTGATGGGTTTCGGCTTTCCAATCAAAGTCCACGACTGCACGCTGGACTTTTGTCTCGGGGTCGGCCATAAGGGCTAACGCGCGGTCAAGAAGGGCTTCTTCCTCGGCATAGCGCCGAAGAAGGTCGTAGCTGATCGAGGTCTGTTGCAGGATAAAAAAGTTCCGTGGGTCGAGTTCGACTGCGCGCTCGAAGTTGCGTAATGCTTCTTCTTGGCTGCCACCTGAGCGGCGACGCTCGATATAACCTTTAAGCTCGAACAGCCGAGCGTCATTGGACAGCGTTTTACCGGCCATTTGCAGTTCTGCAGATGCGCGTTCGAAATCGCGGTATCCTCGGTAAAAGTTTTCCGCCCGCGCCAGGTGTGCTTCACCTGCATCCGGACGCAGGCGCAACGCTGACTGAATGGCTGCCTCCGCCAGCGTCAGACGCGCAGGCGTACGATCAAACCCATAAAAATAAAGTTGGTCATCAACCCAGGCGAGCTGGCAGTAGGCTTGGAAAAAGGTGGGGTCGTGCGCGACAGCCTGATTCAGGAGGTCCGCTGCCTGTAACAAATCCTCTCTCCCACCGGTGTGATAGCCTCCCGCCAAAACGAGATTCTTGGCGCGGCTGTACAGATCGAAGGCGGCAAGATCAGCCGTCGGCGGGCGTTCGATTGCTTGTCTTTCAGCGGCCGAGATTTTCGCGTGAAGCTGACCTGCGACCTCTTGTGCAATTTCACTTTGCAGTGCAAACATGTCCTTCACATCGCGATCGTACTCTTCCGCCCAGACGTGAGAATCGGTGCGAGCATCGATCAACTGGACGTTCAGGTGAAGCCATGCCCCAGTTTTGCGTACGCTGCCTTCTAGCACGTGAGATACGCCTAGCTCATTGCCAATCTGACGCGTGTTATGCTGTTCGCGATATCCCATCACGCTGGTCCGGCTGATCACCTTGAGATCAGCAATTTTCGCCAGCTTGGTCAGAAGATCATCCTGAATACCATCCGCAAACGAGGCATCTTCTCTGTCGTTACTCAGATTCTCAAATGGAAGCACCGCGATTCCAGCTGTCGGAGGACGGCTGAAGAGGCCACTCTTCCAAATGATTCCGCCGACCGCTGCCATCAAAGCGATTGACAACCCTATAAGAGCCGCAGCAGCTGGATTTCGCTGCAGCCATTTCCTACCTCGCCCAACCATACCAATGTGCCGGGCTTGAATTGGCTCGTGATTCAGCCACCGCTCAAGATCCTCGGCCACCGCGAGAGCAGAAGCGTAACGGCGTTGCGGATCTTTCTCGAGACACTTCAGACAAATTGTAGACACATCGCGATCTATCTTCGGATTCCAGAGCCGCGGTGCTCGAGGCTCGGTTTCCAACAGTAACTTGATAGTCTCGTACGTTGTTCCACCGGCAAAAGGAGGGTGACCGGTTAGAACCTGGTAAAGCACCGCACCAAGCCCATACACGTCTGTTGCACAGGTTAACTTGGTGTTATTGCCGACAGCTTGTTCCGGTGCCATGTAACTAGGTGTGCCCAGCACCTCTACCGTTCGGGTAATCGTGCTCTCGGATTCGACCAGGCGGGCAAGGCCGAAGTCGGTAAGACGTGGTTCGCCTTTTCCGTCAAGCAGGATGTTTCCCGGTTTGATGTCCCGATGCAAAATGCCGTGTCCATGCGCGTAATGGACAGTGCGCGCCACTTTTGCGATAAGTTGCACGGCCCGGCGGATCGATAAAGGTGTTTGTTTAACTACCTCGTCAAGCTGGCCGCCTTCGACAAACTTCATGCTGAAGTAACACTGGCCGTCGCGCTCGCCTACCTCATAGATGGGAACGATACAGGGATGGTCAAGGCTTGCAGCGGCTTCCGCTTCCAGCCGGAAGCGCTTGAGGTGGGTTTTAGTGGCCCACTGGCCCAGACCAATGACTTTTAACGCAACTATACGGTTGAGACTCTTCTGCCGTGCACGAAAAACAACTCCTTGTCCGCCTCGCCCGACCTCCTCGAGTAACTCATAATCACCTAGCTCGCCGAGGGTCTTTGCCAGCTGCGCCGGCATCTGCGGGCCCGGAAGAGCGTTCGTATCATCACTTGAATGACTGTTCGTGCCGCAGGAGTCAGCGACCCCGGCTACAGGATCCGGGAAGAGGCCGAGCGCTGTTTCGAGCACGCAGCCGGTGCAAAGTCCTTCAGGCGCATCGGAAAAGATTTTTGCACCGCACTTTCGGCAAACTCTAACTACGCTCGCCATTATCTAGGAACGGGACGGCGGATGGGCGAAACGGAAAAACGGCGATGTCGCCTATTTGCCCATCCATCGACTCGCCCTTTCATTCTCGTTGTTAGGCTCGCACCACAGCGATGAGGTGTCGCAGCTCGTCTTCGATGTCGCCGGGCGTAGCAACGGTTTGGGCAATCTCTTCTCGTAATAACGATTGATACCTCTGCCGAAATCGATGATACGCCTGCCTGACTGCATTCGCGGTCATGCCTAGTTGCCGGGCGATATCCGCTTGGGAAGGGGAACCGGGCTCGTCCGACAGCAGTTGCTTCAAAGACTCAAACAATACAGCGTTGCCTGCCGCAACGTACTCATCCTTCAGAACACCAAGCACACGTTCCAACACCGTAGAAGCCCAGCGCCGCTCGTAAATCTGCTCTGCAGTGACTGGATCTGCAGGTTCCATTTCGATTCGCTCGTCGGCGCTTAGTTCTTCCAGCCGAAGAAACGGTTGTCCTTTTCCCCGCTTAATTGCCGTTACGCGACGCCGCTCGTCGGTTAGGAAATATTTGAGAGCTCCTAAAAGGTAAGACCGAAAGCGTCCCTTTTCCCTTCGGACGGCAGTCAAACTTTTGTGCTCCAGCAAATCCACGAAAAAAGCCTGAGTGAGATCCTCAGCTTCCTCCGGGGCAAAACCCTGTCGACGAACAAAGCTGTAAATAGGTCGCCAATAAATATGACAAAGCTTTTCGAGCGCTTCTTGTGCCGCAGGCGATTCACTTTGCGCTTCCATTACCACGCTCCAATGTGTGGTCGCAAAGGGCATCGGCCGGTTTTTTTGACCGACAGTTGCCGGGCCATTCGCGCTTAATTGGCGAAAATCCTCTGGACCGGGCGACACGGATTTTCCGTGTCGTGAGCTTTCAGAGTGACCAGGAGGGCTCACATTGCGATTCAAATAAAAACGGGTGCAAAAATCAAGCCGGTAGATGGCTCACAAAAGGCGAAAGCAACGGCAGCAATTTGGCGATTTTATTTTTGGAGAAACGTCAGACAGGTAAATTCAATATGATTGAATGAGGCGCACCTTCTTTATCGTTGGACCGACTGCAACCGGAAAGTCCGCCCTGGCAGCCGACCTCGCGCGTGAGACAGGCGCGGAAGTTATCAGCGCGGACGCGTTTCAGATCTATCACGGGCTCGATCTGCTTACAGCGAAACCGGATGCTTCAACGCTAGCCAAGGCTCCACATCATCTAATTGGCACGATGCCTCTCCATGAAGAGATGAACGCAGAAAAATATCGGCGTACCGCGTCACGTGCAACCGATGAAATTCATTCGCGTGGTAAGCTCGCAATCGTTGTAGGCGGCAGCGGCCTTTATATCAAAGCACTTACCCATGGGCTGTCCACGATGCCCGAACCCGATCCAAAGCTGCGTGAAAAATTGAATGCAATGAGCTTGAATGAATTGCGCGCCCAACTTGTTAAACTCGATCCCAAGGCAGCGCGAACGATGGACGTGAAGAATCGCCGTCGTGTACTTCGAGCGTTGGAGATTTGTCTACTCACCGGGAAGCGTGCATCCGCGCAGCGCGAGCAATGGGCTGTAGCCGATGGCGTTGACCTCGGCAATTACGGAGACGTCCTGCCGCGGTCACCGCCCGCCGCTACAGGCGTTTTCGTTTTCCGGGATCGGGAGGAGCTTTATGACCGAATTAATCGCCGAGTCGAAAGGATGTTCGAAAACGGCGTGATCGAACAAGTGCGGGCCGCCGGGAAAGTGAGCATGACTGCATCGCAGATGATTGGCTTTCGCGAAATCCGGCAATTGCTCAACGGTCCCGCCGACGCGGAATCGATCCCGCAATGCATCGCTGCAATTCAGCAGGCAACACGCCGATACGCCAAAAGACAGTTGACCTGGTTTCGACGGCAAACTAATTTTTCGCCGCTGAACTTGTCGCTTCTTACTCACAACGAAGCTGTAAAATGGCTCCTGCTCCAAGTGCTTTCGGAGCGCGGAAAGGTTTCGGGGGTTTCGTCCTAAAGGATGATTGAAACGCGTCCGAAGAAAACACAGGAGCGCGCGCTCCTGATTGGCCTGGAAAAGGAGGGGGTCTCGAAATGGGACCTGCAGGATTCCCTCGAAGAACTGCGCGAGCTGGCGAGTTCTGCGGGTGCCAAAGTGGTTGATACAGTCACGCAAAAGTTGCCGAGACCGACTGCGCCGTATTACATCGGCCGCGGCAAGGCAGAATTGATCAAGGATTCGTGTCAGGATCAACAGGTGACATCGGTCATTTTTAACGATGAGCTTTCACCGGCGCAGGGGCGCAACCTGGAAAATTTATTCGCGCGGAAGGTTCTCGATCGAACGCAATTAATTCTCGATATCTTTGCGCAGCGCGCGCGCAGTCGTGAGGGCCGATTGCAAATTGAGCTGGCTCAGTTGCAATATCTTTTGCCTCGTCTCACCCGGATGTGGCATCACCTGTCCCGGCAGACTGGCGGGATCGGCACGCGTGGCCCGGGCGAAACACAATTAGAGGTTGATCGCCGGCGCGTGCAGGAGCGAATAGCGCGGCTCGAGCGGGAGCTCGAAGCGGTGCGCAAAACACGCGCGATACAGCGCGAAGGACGCAAACGACATCAATGGCCTGTCGCCGCGGTAGTTGGATATACAAACGCGGGCAAGTCCACGCTGCTGAACTTACTCACTGGCGCGGATGTCGTTGCTGAGAACAAACTTTTTGCGACACTGGATCCGACCACGCGCAGCTTCGTTTTGCCTAACAAACAGCGCGTCCTGCTCACCGATACAGTCGGGTTCTTGCGAAAACTTCCTCACACGTTGATCGAGTCGTTCAAGGCGACGCTCGAAGAAGTGAGTGAAGCGGATCTGCTCATTCATATTGTCGATCTTAGTCACCCTCGCGCAGACGAGCAGATGGACGCGGTTGATGGCGTGATCAAGGAATTGGATGCCTACGGCAAGCAAACTTTGATCGTGTTCAATAAGATCGATAACCTGCCCAATCGCGAGCTGGCGGATTCATACTTGAAACGCTTTCCTGGAAGCGTCGCGATCTCTGCGCGAACGGGAGAAGGCCTTAACAAATTGGTGCAGGCGTTGGAAGATGCGCTCAGCTCATGGCGGTTGCGCTCGCGGTTTCGTATCCCCTCGAATGAATCCGCGTTAATCGCGGAGATCCATCGTGTGGGTCACGTGCTTGAACTGCGGTATGAGGCAAACGATGCCGTGATTGTTGCTCACGTTCCGCCACATTTGGAACAGAAGCTCGCTGACTACGCAGTACGAGAATAGAACCCACGTTTTTAGGTCTGTAGCCGCCTGGCGTGTCGAGGCGCTCCGGCGGCGTTGCTCTCAGGCGCGGCGACACAGCGCCGTAGCTACAGCGCTGCACGTTTATCAGATAGTTCTAAGCAACCAAATCCCGGACACGAGACTCAACGCTCTGCGCGATCTGCGACCAGCCTGTGCGATCATTGGCTGTTGATGCAAACTGGAGCGGAGTTCCAATAGCCAGCTTGATCGCGACAGGTCGCGGAAAATGCCGTTCTGGCGAAAGAGCCCCGAAAGTTCCAATAAGACCGCACGGCACAACTGGCACGTTGGTTTCCGCAACGAGCATCCCAAGCCCGTGCTTAAATGGCATCATCGAGCCGGTGCGGCTGCGTCCGCCCTCCGGAAAGATGATAAAGATCGCTTTTTCTTCCTGTAACTTTCGGCGCAAACCTGCAAGCGCGTGTGGGCCGCAACTCTTCCGCCACATCGGCAGGGCGTTGAGCATGATTGCCGAAAACGTGCTGGTCACCTTCGTTTGGAAGAAGACGTCGCCCGCAGCGATGGGGAACGCGCGCTCGCGATGACGGGGAACGAGTGCTGCCCCAAGAGCCAGCGCGTCGAGGTGGCTGCAATGATTCGCCGCGAGCACGAACGGCCCGTGCGCCGGCAGCCTCTCGCGCCCGACAATCGTCAGTCGATGCGCAATCGCGAAATAACTTCGGATCAGCGAAAAGCAAGCATGATGCGCGAGGCTTTCGAGAAGGCCGCTTTCGCGTCGCACGCTGCGAAAGCGCTCGGCTGAACTCAGACCGGTGTCGTGGGCTGGCTCGAGATTCCAAGGCTCCATCACATTTCTCAGCCAGTAAAAATTTGCTGCTGCTGGCCGACAGCAAAAGTGACGAAGTAATTGACATAATGAAACACGGCGGGCGCAACCAGGATCAGGCTATCGAACCGGTCGAGGATTCCGCCATGACCAGGAATGAGTTTTGAAGTCTCTTTCAAACCGAGGTCACGCTTGATGGATGACAGCATCAGATCGCCGAATTGCCCAACTATGCTGACAATGATTCCGAGTCCCAGCAAGCGAATGGGCTTGTCGAGCGCCGTGTTGAGCCAAACAAAATGCGCGCCAAGCGCAAAGAGCGGCGCCGTTAGCACGATTGCCCCGAGCGCGCCCCCCACCGTTTTGTTTGGGCTGGTGTTGGGGACAAATTTTCGACGGCCAACCAGGTGGCCGCAAATGTAAGCGAAGATATCGTTGAACTCGACAGCAAAGATGATCAGCAAAAGCATCGGGCGGTAGTTCCAATCGTTCGCCATGTTGCCGAGGTTGCCAAGCGCGCTCCCGAAAAGAGCGAAGCCCAGGACGCCCAATCCGACGCGCTGAATGTAGCCCTTGGGTTGATCGGGGATTAACCCGCCAATGGCAATGAGCGCGACCGTCAACGGAAATAAGGCAACAAAGAGGCGATACCAATTATCCAGGACGGCGAAAGTGAGTAAGAGAATACCGATTACTACGATGAGGCTGATAGTTCGTTCCCTGAACAAGCCAGTGATCCGGGCATATTCGCGATAACAAAGAAAACTCAGGGTCGCGACGGCAAGGATCGTCCAAAATGCGCCTGCGAGAATCGGAATCAGGATGAACAGCGCCAGCCAAACCCAGGAGCGATAACGGTCCCAGAGTTCCTTTCTCTTATCGCTGCAGCTGTTGGCTGCCCGCGTTACGACAAGAATCAGCACTGGCGCTAACAGAAGCAGAATCAGCGCAGTCAGAGTGAGAACAACAGTCACCCGATCGTCAAAGGCGTAACGAAATCCAAAGAGTCGTTCGCGCGTAATTGAACTCATCAGTCTCCTAACGCGTGAGCGATTCGTGCGACTCGGCGAATAACTGTGATAACACAGCCTATGACAATCACGACAAGCCCCAAGGTCATGAGACCGATCTGCGAACCGTTAAGGGTAATGATCTGCCAGGAACGCGGCGTGATCGCCGAATACAAGCAGATGAGCGTGATAACTAGCATTCGATGTTGTTTTGCCATTGGTCCACAGAACTCGTTAGGCGCCCCCGCAATTTTCCCTGCCGCACGAACGTAAGCGGTAAAGACGGCCAGAATGGTCGCGATGTAACCAAGCGTAACGTTGCCGCCCCATGCGAAGCCGGCTCCAATGAAAACGGCCGCGTCGGAGATGCGATCGGGAACCTCATTGTAAAGTTCACCGGTTTTCGATGTGCGACTGGACGCGATGGCTACCATTCCATCAAGCATATTTGCAGTGAGACGTAATTGGGCGCCAACGGCTGCGATCAGCCACAGAATTCGATAGTCAGCGATTGAGGTCAGACCAAGGGCAATGCCTGCCACGATGCAAACGCACATGCCTGCAATCGAAATTGCATTCGGCGAAACACTCCGTAAAGCGAGCCAGGCGGTCGTTGCCTGAGCCCACTTTCGATTGCGCGTTGCGATTGGGCGGCGCTCAATTGCTTTACTCGGCGCTTCCTGCATGACGGTTGCTGGCAACCGATAGCAGGTCGCCCTGACAATGGGCAGAATAAAATTGTGACGCAGACAATCCTGTCTGCGACATCTCAAAGAGGGGATCTCCAGATCGCCCCAGCGGCGGACTGGAGACCGCCGCTCCTTGAAAACTTGCAGACAAGATTGTCCGCATCACATAATGCGCGCATGACTGCGCGCGAGCGGGTGAAACAATTGATCAAAGCATTCCCGAAGATTTATCCCGATGCACATACCGAACTGAATTTTCAAAATCCACTTCAATTGCTCGTGGCCACAATCCTTTCTGCGCAATGCACAGACAAGCGCGTCAACATGGTCACACCTGGCCTGTTCAAGAAATATCGCAGCGCAAAAGATTATGCGAATGCGCCGCAGGCGGAGCTCGAAAATGCAATTAAGTCGACAGGGTTTTATCGCGCCAAGACAAAAAGTATTCGCGGGGCCATGCGCGCAATCGCAGAGGAACACGGTGGAAAAGTCCCCGACACAATGGAGGGGCTAAACGCTTTGCCGGGTGTTGGACGTAAGACCGCGAATGTCGTGCTGGGCAACGCGTTTCATAAAAATGTAGGAATCGTCGTGGACACGCATGTGATCCGCTTGTCGCAGCGGCTTGGTCTGACCAAACACAAGGATGCGGAAAAGATCGAACGCGACTTGATGAAGCTGGTGCCGCGCGAGCATTGGACAGACTGGAGTCACTGGCTCATCTGGCATGGCCGCCGCCGCTGCTACGCGCGCAAGCCGGATTGCAGCCGTTGCGAAGTTTTCAAGCTATGTCCGAGCGGGAAAGTCTATTTGCGCGCTGGACAGGCACAGAAGCTGGAAACTCATTGAAGCGTTCGTAGAGCCTGCCATTTGCGCAAGCGGCTCGTTCGTTTTGATTGCCTTGGCCCATACGATTCTCCAAATCTTGGACTGATTCAGAAGCTTAAATGGTCAGCGGAAACGGAGGGGCGTTTTGCTTTAACAAGCGTCCTGCTTTGCGCGATGACGATCCAAGCGCGAATAGCCACCATGATTTTGTTCTACTGCGACTTCGACGATTGGGCTTTATGAGAATGCGTTCCGTCGTGTTCTGCTTTTTTTCGTAGTCGCTGAAATTGTTCTTCGAGTTTCTTTAATTCCTCGTCGGAGAGATCTTCGAGATCGACCAGCTGATTTCGCGCGCCCTTAAGCGCGCGGATCATCTCATCCAGTTTGAGGTGCACTGCTTTGGCGTCGCGGTTTTGCGTGTTCTGAATCAAGAACACCATCAGGAAGGTGATAATGGTCGTAGCAGTGTTGATGATCAGTTGCCACGTGTCGGAAAAATGAAAAGTGGGACCGGTGATGAGCCAGACGGCAATCACAAGCACAGCCCCAGCAAACGCCCAGGCGCTGCCGAGAACCATGGAAGAATGCCGCGCAAAAACACGGAACGCGTCGCTGACGAGGCAAAAGAAATCGCGTTTCTCTTCGTCTTTCTTTGGTTTTTCGATCTGGTTTTTGTTCAATGCTACATTAGTTTTCGCGCCCGCATCCCAGATTGCGCGCACGAATATGCTAGTTGGTCAGTAGCTTGCGCACACACGGAGATTGATTTTCCCAGCAAATTAAGGAAAACTTGCTGCCGAATTCATGCAGAACAGTTTGGGCAAACTTTACCTTACTCAGGGCCAAATCTCTCAGGCGATAGTTCAGTTCGGTGAAGCGTGGCGCCTGAATCACGATTATAAAGAGGCTGAGGAAAACCTGCGTATCGCCAAAGCAAGCGACGTTCAGTTTCTTCAGCAAACACGCAATTAATTTTTGGTCGGCCGCGTTCTTCATCTCAACCTGGACAATGGGTGGCAGGACGAACCGTTGGGTCTTCCCGTCGTTGACGCGCGCGCGTGGGGACCACGGCTGCGTTTCTCCGCGCCGCCACGTGTGGTTGCCGAGTTTTATCGCGAACACGAAACGAATCTCGCTTCGCCATTCTTGCTCTACGGGTCGGGTGACTTCCACTATTTGACGGCGCTGCGACTGCGTCGCATTGCCGGACCGATCGTTCTCGTTTCATTCGATAACCATCCCGATTGGGATGTGCGCCCGCCAAAATGGGGTTGTGGCGGCTGGGTCAATCGCGCACTGGAGCTGTCAAACGTGCGCCGCGTGAGTGTCTGGGGTTGCGGAAATTTCGAGTGCTGGTGGCCGCACCAGATTTTCGGCAACCGGCGCGCCGAACGCTCAGGTGTCCTTGAGGTGCGTCCCTGGGCAGATGGTCGTCCTCCGAAAGATCGACAACGTCGGGGCGCGATCTTGCGGGATAATTGGCGCCAGCATTTTGAGCAATTTGTCAAAACGATCGGCGGGCAAAATATCTACATCACAATCGATCTTGACTGCCTTTGTGCGAGCGAGGCCGTGACGAATTGGGAACCCGGCCGTTTCACGATCTCAGATCTTGAGTGGGCGCTGGGCAAATTGCGCGAGCCCTCACGGATTATCGGAGGCGATATTTGTGGCGCCTATTCACCGCCGAAGTACGCGCGTTTTAAACAGCGCGTCGCCGCGGAATTCGATCACCCGAAAATGCAATTGCCGGCGGGCGATCAGATGCGCGAGATCAATTTGTCAGCTTTGGAAAGATTGTGGCCGTTGCTGTCCGGCACATGAATTTTTGGAGGCTCGCTCCGTGGGCCCGGTCTCGCAGAGCTCCGCCCTCCATAAGAAGCGGTGACTAGCTGAGCGATACCAGAACGACCCCCACGCTGATCAGCAGCGCGCCAATCGCCAGTCGCATGTTTAGCCTTTCCTTCAGGACTACCGCTGCCGTCAACGTGATGAAGATCACACTCAAACCTTGGAATGGATAGAGATAACTCAGGTCGAATCGCTGCAGCAACCCCAGCGTAAGAAAGAACGAGATCGTCATTAAAATAATGCCGCCGGTAACCTTCCAGAGAAACTGGGCGCTCCCAAAGCCCGTCGTTATCGTGGCCCCCATCGCTCGCTTTAAAATGAGCTGGGCCGCGACGAAACTTGCCAGAGAGACAACAATAAAAAAAAAGGCGAGAAAACTCATATGAGACCGTTGAAATACTGGGATGGGTCGCGCGTAGAGGCAGGGGCGGATGGCAAGGAGCGAGTGAGGCCCATCCCCGCAGCGGGCTGCAACGAGGGAGCGACGCAGCTAGACGCCCCTTCCGTCTCGCGCCCGTAGGGTTGCGCCGCTTTTGGCGCTGGCCGGCGTTGCTCGCTTGGCCGAGATCGCCGCGGATATCGGCGCTGCGCTCGCGTCTTGGCCAGGGCCAAAAATCGACAGCAACGCATCCCATTCCAGTATCTCAACGGTGTCATAACCGTTCCTCGATTTGTGCGATCGGCTTCGCGACCAATGCTAATCCAATGACGACCAACGAAATCCCGCACCAGCGCAGTGGCGAAATCAATTCCCCAAGAAAAATCCAACAGCCAAGCGGAACCAGGATATCGACTACGCGCGACAAAGGAAAGGCGATGGTGATTGGAATATATCTCAGCACGTAAAGCCAACTGATGAAGCTGGCGATGATGAGAAGAATCGCCCACCAAACCAGCGGCGAAGCCAAACCGTTAAGCCCGGTCCAGGACCATGCGCTGTCAGTATCTGCAACCTCTGTTGCGCCTCGCTTCAAAAGTAATTCGGACACAAGCACGCAGGCAACGCTGAGAACAAGTTGCAGCCAGGGGTTGCCGAAACCGGAAGGTCGATTTTGCATCCGCTTTTCTACCGCGCGGTCAAATCGCTGCAACCAATTTTCAATTTCTGTAGTCGCTTCACTGTGCAAAGCACGACCGCAATGCAGCCAACACCTGGTGCGTTGGACCGCCCAGAGGTCGTGTCTACAGAATACGCGCCTCTCAGAGCTGGTCGGCGTTTGGAAAGCGCTGCAAAACCGGATCGTGGCGCGTCGGACCCAGATATTTGATCAGGCGGCGAAAGATTGGATTGAGCAAGGGATTTGTGTGCAACACGTACAGATCGAGCGGCACTAGCTCACAATCGAGATGCAGTTTCGGTTCGTAGTTAAGTGGATTGCTGTAGTAATACTTCAAACCCTGTTCCAGCGCCCAGGAGATGATATCGCGCAGCGTGTAAAAGTAGAGATGCAGGTCGAGCGCGATGCTGTACTCCAGTCCGATGCATTCGTCATAAATTTTATCGTCGTAGACAAGACAAAAGCTGAATGCAACGATCCTGCCCAGCTGGCGCCAGATGAAAAAGCGCGCTCGATCCGGCATTCGCTGTCCGATCGCGCGAAAATAATCTTTGGTCAGGGTCTCGAACTTTAATGGCGAACGCTCGTGGACGGCCAGATACAGGGGATGGATTTCATCAACCAGTGGGGCAATGTCGCTGACGACCTCCATCTCGATTTTGGGCGCACGCTCTGCTTTGCGAAATTTTCGGCGCAGATCTTTTCGGGTCGCTTTGCTGAGCGTAGGAAAATATTCGTCCCAGTTTTTGTAACGGAGCGGAAGGCGCGTCATCGGCATGCTGGGAATTCGCGCATAACCATTTGAAGGAAAGGTTTCGAGCTCGGAGCGATAGATCGCCGGGAAATCTTTCAACACGACCATCGAAGACTTGTTTTGTTTTGCATAAGTCGAAAGGCTCGCCTGCAACGCGTTTGCTACCCATGCCTCATCTTTCTCGTTGCATGCTGCCAGATCGCCTGTGCCCGCTGCGCAGCCAACCATCAAGACGCGCATCGTTAGAAATCGCGGGAAAACTTTGCGAACACGATCCACAATCAAACTGATCTTACCGGGCACACCTTCGACAAGATTTTGACGAACAAAGAATACAGGCTGAATTGCCCGCGCATTGCCGGAATCATCCTCGAGCAACAGATAGTGGTGCTCAAAACCGTCCTCCAGCGTTTCTTCGACGATCTCGTAGTAACGATGGTCTTTACACTTATCCTTAAACGCTTGTCTCCATACGGGGCATTGCTTCAGGTCGGCGCGCGCGACAACTTTCGCCATGCCCCCAGGAAACGGGATTGTGTCGCGATCCTGCATGGGAATGAAAACCAATCCGGCTTAGGTAACGAAGTGTCGAGCGGCGCCTAATCTGCGGATCGTTTCTGTGGACCCTGCTCTGTAACATTCTTTACCTTGATAACGCCGTCGCGGAGGTAGAGATCGCGCTGCGGAAATGGTATGACGATTCCCGCGGCACTCAAATGTTTGCAGACCAGGTAATTTAGGTCGCTTCTGAATCGGCTTGGTCGTTGGCTCATTTCCTCACTCCAAACGACAAGCTCGAAATCGATTGAATTGTCCCCGAATTTTTCCAGGAAGGCGTCGGGCGCAGGCTCGCTCAGCGTCGCCGGATGTTCGCGTGCTGCAGCAATAAGCACTTCACGAACCTTACTCACGTCAGTGCCGTAAGCGACACCGACCGGCAGACGAAACCGCACTCGTCGGTCGGTATGAGTCCAGTTTGTGACCGGCGAATCTATAAATTTCTCGTTTGGCACAATCATGGCGATATTGTCGTTGGTCACGATGACCGTGCTGCGCGCGCGGATTTGCTGCACCTGACCAGTAATCCCAGCAACTTCGACTCGGTCACCGATGGTAATGGGGCGCTCAGCCAGAATCAGCAAGCCACTGATGAAATTGCTGGCGATGTTTTTCAGCCCAAATCCCAGCCCCACGCCGACCGCGCCGGCGAATACCGTCAATGTTCCGATATGAATGCCAGCGTTGTCTAAGACAACGATAATCCCGACGATTAGCACGGCATAGCCGACGATTTGGGCAATAGCGTACTGGAGCGAACGATCGAGCCCGCTTTGCGCCAGCAACCGGTTAAAGAGAAAGCGCTTTGTTCTCGAGGACATCCAAAAAACTGCGATCAGGAGCGCGACCAGCAGGAAAATCTGAAGCAGGCTCAGGTTGATAGCCGGAAGAGCGACGTTCCAGGCCAGTGGAATTCCCGCGGCGTTAATCGCATTAACCGTAAAAAAGACGAGCGATGCCAGACTCAGGATGGTCGTAACGATCGCAACAAAATTAGTGTCGATCTTGTATCGGCTAAAAACACGGCGAACGAACTGGCTTTGCAGAGATCGTGCGATGACAAGGCCGGCCGCAAAAACCGCGGCGAACGCCATCAGGCCGAGGAAAGTGACATAGTGACCGCCAATGTAAAACAGCGGCCTTTCCAGAAGCGTCATGTCCACGTTCCGTAGTCTCAGCGCGTTATGAAGGTTGGCAACCAGGAAGCACTGGGGGCCTTCGTCTGTAGCCGCTTCCCTGTGGGAAGCAAGGCACTCATACGTGTGGAACGCGCGCCCCGGCAGAGGCGCAACAAGCAGCAACTGAACTACTGCTGCTTTGCGCGTTCTTCGATGTACTTAATCACGTCGCCGACTGTCTGTAACTTCTCGGCATCTTCATCCGGGACTTCGACGGAAAATTCCTCTTCAAATGCCATCACCAGTTCAACGATATCCAGGGAGTCCGCGCCCAAATCCTCAATGAACGATGCCTGTGGCGTGACCTGCTCCGGATTGACGCCGAGTTGCTCGACAATGATGTCTTTAACTTTCTCTTCGATCGATTTTTCCGCCATAAAATTTGTTCGGTTTGGTTAGTAGTGCGTGGAAAAGCCTGAAGCCGTCCCGGGCACAGCATGGCAAGTAAATGAATTAAACAGGTTGTCAATCATTTTCGGGTTTGGCACTTACACCTTCACGTTTGCTTCCGTTTATCATTCGAGTAGATGAAGCCGATGACATCTTCCCCTGTCGAGACTGCAGACCTTCTCGATCTAAAGCTGCTGCCTGCCTGGGTGAAAGAACCAACGGAGGCAAAACGTTATGCGAATGTGGAAGGGGAGCCCGATCTCGAGCGTCCAGCGCGGCATGGTCGTGGTGCGCCCACGCGCAGGGGACGACAGTCGGCACGCGGCTTCGATAGATCGCGACCAGGCGGCCACCGGCCAATAACCAGAGAGGGTAAGCACGAGGTAGGGCGCGACCGCCGGGCGCGCCGACAACCGGATCGAAGGGAATCTCCGCACCGCGAAGCCCGTTCTGAATTTTCCCGGCCAGTTTTGCCGGACATCACGATCCGGTTTCTGCCGTTCTCCCCGGCGTTCGAGAATGTTGTCACGCAAATTAAGTCCGGTTCGGTGGCATACTCGCTGTACGCCCTGGCGCGCTTGTTTCTTGAAAAGCCTGAACGGTACGACGTGCGACTCACGGCAAAAGCGGGATCGCCGCTTTATCGGCTTGGCGATAACGGGGCTTTCTCACTGAATCGAGAATTCCTCGAGCGAAGCGCCTTCCGCCTGGCTCAGTCCGATTTCTATAGGATCGACGTTACCGAGTCCGAACCGATCAAGGGAAATTTTTCAAATATCGCGCGATGCCGGTTGAGCGGGACGCTTCTTGGCCCGACCAACCATCACAATTATCAGTTGCAACTGCGTAGCCTTTATGAGCAACGCTTTAGCCGCCGGCTGACCTTCGTCGATTACCAGCGACAGATCGAGATTGTGAACGACGCGGAGTTGATTGAGCGTTGGAGGGAAGAGGCTCGGAAGGTGACTACTTACACGACGAGCCGCGAAGAACGTCCTTTAACGTTCTCTTCCCCGACCGAAGCAGAACGGCATTTCCGGTCGCGTTATTTGGAGGGATTAATCAAGGGAGTGGAAGAAGCGACCATAGGCGGTGTCCTGAGTCGGCATTTGCCGGACAGATTGCTCAATCGGGCGGTCGAGGATGCCTGGGTGCGGGAAACGCGCTCCCCCTCGGGGATGATGCAGGAGTTGGCTGGACGATTTCGACAGAATGGGCTCCACGTTTTTCGCCATCGCCGCGGGATGTTGTTTGTCTCGTCCATCCGGACACGCGCCTTTGTTCACGAACAGGCCGGCGTGTCTCCATCGGTGAATGCGATTCTCGAAACGCTGGCAGGGACAGCAATGATCAATCGCAAGCATCTTTTTGAAAAATTGATTGGCGATCTTGCAACTGAAGATGCAGAACCGCGCAAGCTCGCGCTTGCGTCCGATTTGCGCTGGCTGATCAACGAAGGCTATGTGATCGAGTTCAATGATGGTTCCCTGGATCTTCCACGAGGAAAAGCCAAATCGCGGGAAACTCTAGCGCCGGAGGTTGCTGGAGAGGCAGCGGAACGCCGATCCGCTGGACCGGCTGAGCAAACGCTCGCGTTGGCGATTTGGCGTGGACCCTACTCGTTAACGATTCTTAGCGAAAGCGCCGAGTCGCCCTCTTCGTAACGAACGACCTCATTTTTTTCGTTCAAGAGCGCGATACGCGGTGCATGTAATGCCGCTTCTTCCAGCGTGTAGCGCGCAAAATTCATGATGGTGAGGCGGTCGCCAATTTTGCCGAGATGCGCCGTAGCACCGTTTAGTTCGATGATTCCACGCCGAGCTTCTCCAAAAATTGCATAGGTCTCGAATCGTTGGCCATTGTTCAAATTGCTCACGAGGATTTTTTCATACGGAATCAAACCAACGAGCTCAGCCAGGTCTGCAGAAACCGTCAGACTGCCTTCATAATCCAGACTTGCTCCAGTGACAGTGGCGCGGTGAATCTTCGATTTGAGAAGAGTTAGGTGCATCGATTCGTCATTCCGAGCGAAGTCGAGGAACCCCGTAGCGTTGCCCAATCGTACTTTTACGGGATGTCTCTACTACGCTCGACATGACCGACGTTTTAGATAGCGCCGGCTTTTCTGAGCGCTTTATAGGCACCGTGTTTGTTGATTGTTTTCAGACCACGTGCCGTAACGCGAACGCGCACAAATTTCTTTAGCTCCGGCACCCAGATGCGCTGGCGCCGCAAGTTTGGCGCGAAAATCCGCGGTACATTTTTCGTGACGTGCCGGCCAACGCCGCCCTTCTTTTTGGCCAGGCCGCGCCGGTGGATGACGCTGCCGCGCGTGGCTTTCGATCCCGTGATCCTACAGACTCTGGACATGATGTAACCTCAAAAGCAGGCGCGTAAGCTGCCGCGCATCAGTCCACCGGTCAAGTAGATGTTAAGCAAATGACGAAAGCCGAATGAACCCCTTCGCTCCGCTGCAGGCGGCGAGCGAATGACGAACTTTCCAGTGACTGACGTGAGTCGTTAAATGGTTACCCGCCTCAGGCGGGTTAAATGGGATTTACGCTTCAACAGTTTAATGGGCTAACGATTTAACGTAGCGAAGCCGTCATGGTTGAACGCGCAACTGGCGGGGACGGTCAAATTAGCTCGCACAAGAGCCAGTCGAGTTTGCAAAATCAACATTTCGCATAACCGGTGCACAAGAATAATCATAAACTGCGGATTGGGATTGTGGGAGCGGGCAACATCGTTCGCGCTCGCCATTTACCGGCTCTTAAGAAACATCCGGAAGTCGAGATCGTTGCTGTTTCTAATTCAAGTTACGAAAGTTCGGAAAGATTTTGCCAGGAATACTGTCCATCAGCCACGCCGATGCGGAATTGGCCCGAGTTACTCGCGCTTCCGGACCTCGACATTATCTGGATCGGCACGCCTCCGGTAATGCATTCGGCCGTGACCGTCTCGGCGCTCGAGGCCGGCAAGCATGTTTTTTGTCAGGCCCGTATGTCGATGGACCTGGCAGAGGCCGAGGAGATGTTCGCGGCATCGAAGCGTTATCCCGAACTGGTGACCATGCTTTGTCCGCCTCCGATGGGGATGCGGGCTGATCTGCTCGTGAAAAAACTGCTGGCCGAGGATTACATCGGGCGTCCGCACCACGTGCGATTGCAAAGTTTTACCGGCAATTATCTGGATCCGGGCATTCCACCGCATTGGCGGCAGAAGATTGAGATTAGCGGGCTTCACGTGCTCACGCTGGGGATTTACGTCGAAGTGTTGCAGCGCTGGCTTGGAGATATCAATGGCGTCTTTGCGCGCGGCAAGGTCGTTCACCCAATCCGCCAGGGCTACGAAGTCATCATCCCCGATTTGCTCACTGTCCTTTGTGCTTTCGATAATGGTGCCGAAGGAGTGCTCGAGTTCAGCGGGATTGATGCATTGGCGCCAGGCGATCGGGTGGAAATTTACGGCAGCAGCGGCACGCTCACCTACGATTTCGGTTCTGATGTAGTGCAAGCGGGTAAGGCTGGCGATCGCGGACTGCACGTTGTCGAACTTCCCTCAGAATTGGAAACCGAATGGCGTGTCGAGGAAGATTTTCTAGCCGCAGTGAAATCGAAGGGCCGCGTGCGTCCCCACCCTAATTTCGAGGAAGGGGTGCGTTACATGCGCGTTGTCCAGGCCGTAGCCGATTCCCGGGCCCGCAATGAATGGGTGACAATTAAGCACTGAGCACAACCCGCTTGCCGTCTAGGGAGTCGTCGCCTCACCGACGAGGAATCGTCTCACCACGAGCGCCCAGACCAGCAGAGTGATCAGTTGGTACCACGCGAAAAAGCGGTCGTAACCTCGTCGGTGAGCAATAAGCCCACCGCCGGACAGCGCCGCGTATTGACCGACGAAGGGAAGATACCAGATCGGATGAAAGACATCACCGTGAATTGCCGTTTGCGTGATGTCGAGCAAACACATCGCGATTAAAGTGGAATAATAACCTGCCCGGTTTCGTTCAAAACGACCCTTGTGCTCTTCTTCTTCCGACAAGTCGGGAGGGTAAAGGAAAACAGTCAGCATATAGAGCGTGATGGTCCAGACGATCAGCACAAGAAACTTATCGAAGCTCCAATTGACCTCGGTATTCCACTTGAACGTGACCCACCATTGCAAAGCCAGGAGCACCAGCGTCGCGAGGGTTAGGACAATATGAACCTCATCGAGTGGGTTCTCGTTGCGGCGATAAAACGCTCTCCCGGCACCGGCCAGCAGATTGGTCACGCCCAGACCGATGATGATCGACATTAGCGCAGCGATAAACTCGAAGCTGCTCATGAGATTCTGCGCGTTCTGCATCGCGCGCGACCTTAACGCAGGCCGACTCGTGAAATCGAGCGGCAAATATTATCTGGAGTGCTGCCGTGAGGCGCGATTAGACGTCGCTCTCCGCAATAACCAGTCCAGAGCGCTATTCAACTCGGTCACCGCCCTGCCTTCGATTGGATCGTTGTGATAAGCACCGCGCAATGAGATGACACGCTTCTCGCCAGCATACGCATCGACCACCAGCCGGTGATACCGCGACGGAACGACTTCATCTTTCTCTGCGAGAAGAAAGATCGCAGGTGCCTGGATAGCTCTTGCATTTGCGATACTGTCGAGATCTTTGGGAATCTGCAATGCAACAGGACCGGCCAGCAGCCATAAATTCCACCAGCCAAATCGACGCAGGATGATTTCGCGCAGTGGTGGGGGGTTCTGCAAGATCAAACCGACCACCGGACGCTGCGCGGCTACATGTAACGCCGCTGTTGAACCGATGCTGGTCCCAAAAGGGACGATTGGTCGAGCTCCGGCCTGCCGTTTCAATTCATCGAAAGCTGCAAGTGCCGCCGGTCCGATCCTGGAGAGACGCGCCGGCCCAGTGCTGCTGCCGAAGCCCGGATAATTCATTCCCCAGATTTCGACTGCCCGATCATTCCACATCTCCGCCTCTTCAATGGGCCAACGCTCAGCGCGGTCTGCGTTGCCGTAAAACCTCAAAATATATGTGTCGGCATTGCCTTTGGATCGCGCCATCTGGGATTGCGCGATCCATACTTCCAATTCTCCATCTTTAAATGGGATGGTTTTGCGAACGGCTCCGCCCGGATTGATGGGCGTTCTTGTTGGAAACAAAATCAGGTGGTCCGGCAAATGACCGAAAAGCATGGCGGCTAAATATACGATCCCGATCGCCAGCAAGCGCCAGGGCCGCGGAAGAACTCTTAGCGTCACATTTTTCTGAGGAATGCAAGGATGCGCGACTCATAAGCAACTCTGCTCGCTTGATGAAGGTCGACATGGCCGGCGTTTGGTACGAACCAAAGTTTCTTGGGAGATCGCGCCCGTTCAACCAACATCTGCGTATCAAACGGTCGGGTATTTCGGTCTTTTTCGCCGCTGATGATGAGCATCGGGCATTCGACGCAGGCAATATGAGCGATCGGCCGTAATTGCGAAGCCGAAACGCCAAGCCGCGATTGCATTTGGTTCAATAGGAGAGGCGTGAGAACTCTACCGACGACGCCGAGGTAATTTTCCATCCGGTTGCGCGTTGCGATTTCAATGGTCGGATAAACTTCCTCGAGAACGAGCGCATCGACTTTCAACGGAGGGGTAGCGAGGAGAACAGCTACGCAGCCTAATGAACTGACAATGATCGCAACGCGGGCAGCTGGATCGACGCGGCGTACAAAATCTACCGCGGCCAGCACATCGCGACTTTCCTTCCATCCAAACGTGATGTGATCACCTTTTGTTTCGCCGGTTGCCTGGAAATCAATCAGCAAGACCGAATAACCTGCACGACGAAGAAATCGCGCGCGATCCAGCATGCTTAAACGATTGGCGCGGATGCCGGGCAAAAGTAGCACAGCCCCGCGACTATTCTGAGTCGGACACCACCAAGCATGGACCTCTGCGCCCGATTCGCTCGGAAACACCACCGATTCGGCGTTCAGATCAGTCGGAGGATTCCGAATCCGGGTTTGAACCGGATGCACTAGCAGCCATCCAACGGAAACGACGCAAACAACAGCCACGCCAACCAGCGTCGCCAAGGCAATAAGTAGTCGTTTCATTTTAATTAATGTTCCTAGCGAGGTAACTGTTTTCGAAACAGTTTGTCTCGTCGTTTGGCCACACGGAATCAGTCGGGAAAACGCTATGGAACCGATGTAACCGCGGATTTGGTTTCATTGGTTTTCTCCGCAGCACCGAGGAATCGCTGATACAGGAATGACGCGACCATCGCGATGATGGCGACCACTACGAACGCACTGATACGATAAAGCTGGTCGAGCTGCGAAAGATCGTGAAAGAAAAGTTTCACGACGGTAAGACCAAGCAAACCGAGGCTCGCGAAACGCACAGACATAATTTGTTTGCGAATGCCAACGATAAGCATCAATAGCGCAAACAGGGCCCAGGCGATGCTATAACTCATGTCGCGCGCGAAGTTTCCTGAGAATTGAAACGTCAGAACGCCGGTGCCGGATGTGTTGAAGTAATCTGCGATTTCAATGTTTACGAGCAGAAACGCGAGCACCGTGCCTAGTGCATTAAGCAAAGGCCGCACGTTAGATCCGAGCACGAGATGGCGCGGCGGCGCTAGAAATCGCGCGGCAGAGAACAGACAAACTATCGCGATGCCGTAGGTGTAAAGATACCAGTTAACTATTGGTAACGCAGCGCGCGGATGATAACTCAACACAGCAGGATTAAGGGCAAGACGCGCAAACACAATCACGAGCAAAACCACGCCTGTCAGGCGCAGTCCCGGATGCGGGACGCGACGGAATAGCCAGCAAAGCGCAGCGCCTTCCAAAGCCCATCCCACGGTGATCCATTGTCGATCAAACTGGATCGGGAAAATCAGCGTGATGAAAAACAGCGTTGCACCTCCAAACAGGGCGAGCTGCGCATTTCGCGCCGGGCTGGCGAGTGGTGTGCGTTTCAGCAACACGAGAAGTCCGAGAAGCGAGGGCAAAGCGAATGCCAGGGGAACGAGACTGGGGACGCGGCTCGGATAAGCGCTGCGGATAACGTCATACACCAAATAAAAATTTAACGGCCCAGCCAGCGCGGCCGCGGCCCAGGGTCCGGTTTTCCCAGCAAACTTCCTATGAAAAATGAAAGGAAAGATGCTGAACACCGAGTAAAATCCGAGATACCAAATCAGCGGCGTCGCTGCGCGTGACGGATTGGATGGATTAAAATGTTCGAAATGCCATGCATGTTCTAATGCGAGCACACAGGCAAGTCCCACCGCTGGCAGCACGTCCAGTGAGAGCATTTCGCTCATCCCCAAAAGCAAAACGACCAACAACAGCGCCAGGCCAAACACTGCGGACGGATCCACGAGGGGCAGCCGCTGCGTCACCATGATTAACAGCAGGAACGGCATCGCGACTGACAACGCTGGAAGCTGAACGGAAAGGTTTCCCGGGTCGGCGATGTTGCCGAAGAGTTGTGGTGCATGCGTTCCAGCCGTGGTGAAACGTCGGCAGGCCCAACTTGCGGTGGCCAGAAAGAAAATCGCAAAACCGCCAAGGATAAACAGCGCTGTCGGCAAACCAGTAAGCTCGCTTGGAACCCGTAGCAGCCAGCCGCCTATCGCTATCAGAGTGAGCAGCAGCATGGCGGCAATCGCCAGGAGCCTGCCCGTTGCCAGGGCGAGACCAAGCGCAAGAACATCGACAATCAACACGAACAGCCAAACGACAAGTGAAAGCTGGGTGATTTGAAACTCCGGCATCAACATCAGCAGGAGTGACAAGGCGGGAAATGTCTGAGTCCACCACGGAACATGAATCTTTCGCACGCGCTGCAGCACAAGCGGTGTCGCGGAATGAAACAGCGCGAAAACAAAATAGAATGTAAGCGCGCTATAAAGATAATCGCTGGTCAGTTGCGAGTTCGTCCACGCGGCGAGAAGTATGAATGCCGCCAGCCCTGCGAGAGGATTAACTATAGTCAGTCTGCTTTCGAGCAACGTCAGCGCGAGAAGGCCTAGATCGACAATGAAAACATAGCTGAACAGGAGCGTTGGCCGGTGCGCGATCGTTGGAAATGAGAGCAGATAAAACGCCGCCAGGATCGCTGCGCCTGCGAGGCCAAGCGCGCAGCCGAGAAGCTCATGGTTCATTTTTGAGGTTCGCTTTGCCCATCCTGCTGCTGCGAGAAAGAGGCCCTGAAATCCGGCAAACACTGCCATGGCAACGAGCACTTTGTTGCCGAGGAAATATTTTTCGGGAACAAAGAACGTGGCGATCCAGGCGAATTGCATTAAGGCTGTGCCGACTGCGCCCAGGATGGGAAGCGCTTTCCATCGTTGCCGTTGCGCAGCCGCGAGCAGACCGACGTCGAGCAAGGCGATATAGACGAAGAGGCCGAGAGGGTGATCTTCGCCTGTCGAAAGCAAGACCGGCGTGAGAAAACCGCCGGCGATCCCGAGCACAGCGACGATCATCGCATTCAACCGAACCGCGAGCAGAAACGCGATGGCCGTGATTAGTGTCATCAACAAAAACGTTGGAATCAGACCGAAGAATGCGAAGTGATAATAAGCTCGACAGGCAAAGGTCACGGCATAGAGGACAAGGATTCCTGTCGCGCAGAGCGTCTGCGCCGTGACGACGTTTTCCTTCCGTTTTAAAAGCAGACCGCCGATGATAAGGCTGGCGCCAACGACAAATCCGATCGCAACTCGCATCTCTGGCGAGATAAGATTGTGCTCGAACGAATATTTCACGAAAAACGCCACGCCGAGGAAAAACGCGAGACCGCCAATCCAGGCAAAAAGTTTCGCGCCCATGAATTGCTCCCAATTAATCGGCGGCCTGGGAGGCGCTGCAATTTGAGGAACGGCTGGCTTCGTGAATTCTTCAGGAATTGGCGGTGGCGCCGATTCTTCCTCTTGGACGACTGGAGCAGGAGTTGTGATCGGAACCGACGGCGGGACGGCTTCCACCACCGCAACAGTGGGTTCAGGCTTCGAGACGGGAACGGTTTGCAGGCGGTGTACTTGGTCTTCGAGTGAAGACAAGCGCGTCGCTAAACCGTCTGTGATTCGCTTTGCGCTGTTTACCTTGGCGAGCGCGATAAACGGCAGGACGATAATCGCAATCAACAGACCGATAATGAACAGGACCAGGAGTTCCATTTGTTTGTTAGGTTTGGCCGCGTATCCGGCACTTGCTGCAGAGGATAACTGCTTTGCGTGGCGAATGTTAATTGATAAAAATTGCGGATTTCATCGACCCTTTCGATCATGAACATTCATCACCTGGAGCTGTTTTATTTTGTCGCGAAACACGGCGGCATCGCAGCCGCGGTGCGCAATATCCCTTACGGCATTCAACAACCTGCAGAGAGTGGGCAGCTCGCGAAGCTGGAGGAGTCGCTGGGCACCAAGCTGTTTCGGCGACGACCATTCGCGCTTTTGCCTGCAGGACTGGAATTATTCGAGTTTATCAAGCCCTTCTTCGACAACATCGAGAGCGTTGGTGAGAAGCTGCGCCAGAACATGAAAACCGGTGCCCGGCACTAAGGCGGAAGGAGATGGGGTTCCTGCAATTTAGGCGACTTTTCCCGCGGAGGAATCGCAGATATGATTGTTTGTGCAATCCTTCGCAGAAAGAAAAACCGCCTACAGTGCTTTGCGTGCATCAGCGAAGCCTGATGTAGCGGACGCCATCGAGGAACTCATCGATCGCGGGCCGGATGCCGAGCTCTCCCGGGTGAACGCACTGGCCTTCGCCGCCTGTCACAGCCTGAATGAAGAAGATGTGATTGCCGGTTTTCTGCACGCATCGCGGCTGGGATTGTTCGACCTGGCCTGGAACATCCTTTGTCCCGGCTGCGGCGGTGTTCTCGAGACTGGCGAAACGCTAAAAACAGTGAATCAGGACGAATACTCCTGCGCGCTTTGCGCCTGTGGTTACGAGCCAACTCTCGATGAAATGGTTGAAGTCACATTCACCGTAAGCCCGCGCGTCCGAAAGATCGGTGCGCACAATCCCGACATGTTGCCATGGATCCAGTATTTCAGGCAGGTGTTTTGGAGTTCGGGCGTCGACATGCCGGCCGATGAAGAGCTGGCAAAGCTCGTGAACGAAATCACGCTCGAAAGGGTCGAGCTGCCGCCTGGGGAAAAAGTCGAGCTATCACTGCAGTTACCAAAAGAGTTTGTGATCATTTTCGACCCGGTCGTTCATCTGGCGCACTTCATTGAGGTAAAAGGTGAGCCGACCCGCGAACAGCAATCACTTCCGTTCGTCATGACTAAACGATCAGGCGCCGACTGGAACGACACAAATGCGGCCGGGACCGGCGCGCATTCTCCTGGAGAACCGTTCCACACGGCGGACATTGCCCGGGCTCTGGATCGCAGGCGACAAACTGCATGATCTCCTCGGCAGGCGTCGCCCTTTTCTCACGGCGAAGCGGCTGCTCAGTAATCAAACATTCCGCGATATTTATCGTACCGACACGGTCGCAGTAGATCAGCGGCTCAAGATCACAAGCCTGACCTTTCTCTTCACAGACCTCAAAGGTTCGACTGAACTTTACGAGCGTGTAGGCGATCTCGTAGCCTACGATCTGGTGCGCGCGCACTTTCGGTTGCTTAACGAAATCGTCGCCGCCGAAGGAGGTGCGGTGGTAAAAACGATTGGAGATGCGGTGATGGCGACGTTCCCAACACCGGAACGTGCGATGGCCGCGGCCCTTCGAATGCGCGACGCGTTAAAGGACTTAAATGAAGAGTTGGTGCTGAAAATCGGGATTCGCCAGGGGCCATGTCTCGCAGTCTCGCTCAACGATCGACAGGATTATTTTGGACAGACCGTGAACATCGCTTCGCGCGTTCAAGGCCTGGCGAACGCGCGTTCGATATTTGTCACGCGCCAGGTGGTCGAGCACAGCGAAGCATCGAAGCTCTTACGCGCCAGCGGAGTTGAGCCAACAGCGCAACAGCGCTCCCTTCGCGGTATCGCCAACCAGTTCGAGATATTCGAAATCACGTGACAGCCAACTGCAGTCGCCGCGCAAGATTTTAACTCTTCTTTAATTCAGCGAGATCCTTTAGCACTTGCTCGCTGTGGTCGGCGGGTTTCACACCGGTGTAAACTTTCGCGATCTCGCCTTTCGGATTAACGATGAAGGTGTTTCGCGCGGCGAGTTTGCTCCCTTTGTAATCCATTACCGAACCGTACTCAGTCGAGACTTTCGCGTCAGGGTCAGCCAACAACTTGAAATTGAGTCCTTCTTTCGTGCAAAAATCCTTGTGCGATTGGGCCGTGTCCACGCTCACGCCAAGAATGACAGCTCCGGATTCCTCGTACTTCGCAAGGTCACGCTGGAAATTCCGCGCCTCCAAGGTGCAGCCGCTGGTAAAATCTTTCGGATAAAAATAGAGCACGATCCATTTGCCGCGATAATCCTTCAGGCTTACCTGCGAACCGTCACCAGTGGTCAGGCTGAAATCGGGCGCGGGCTTCCCGACTTCCGGTTGCTGTTGGGTTTCGGCCCCTGCCATTACGCCCAAGGTGCCAAGCCCGATGATTACTGACAAGACCATGTTTCTCATTTTCATGCCCCCAGTTTTGGAGCGCATGACCAACTAGTCAAGGAATGCAGCCTAAGAGCTTCGGGGCCCGATTTAAAGCCACTCTCGTTGAAAGGAAAGGCTTGCGTGAGATTGCGCGATTGAGGCAAAACTGAGCTTAATGCCTCAAATGGTCGCATCGCCTCATGCTGAAGTGAAGCCCGTACGGCTGATTCTCGGCCTAATCGCCTGTCTTGGACTCGTCTTCACGTTCATCACGCTGTTGTTCGGTTTCACCTCGGTTCCGGCGAACTCCGTAGGGGTGAAGACTCGCTTTGGCGCTTACCACGATCTCGTCAATCCGGGACTCGCTTATGCGATTCCGTATATCGACGAGATACAAGTCGTGCCAACCCAGCGCCTGCTAAAACTGGAGTTTGGTTTTACTACGCCGAACGCCACCAATGCTTATCAGGGCGACATGGAACCGGAGGAAACGGAGACCATGATCACAGGTGATCTAAACACCGCTCTTGTGCCATGGGTGGTCCAGTATCGGGTTACGGATCCAAAAACGTATCTGTTCGGGGCACGCGAACCGGAAAAAACATTGCGGGATCTTTCCGAGAGCGTGATGCGCGAGGTGATTGGTGATCGCACCGTGGATGAGGTACTCACCATTGGGCGGCACGACATTGAATCATCGACGTTGAAACGGCTGGCTGATCTATGTTCGCAATACGGTCTGGGACTTCAGATTCAACAAGTGCAACTCGCGACAGTGCGCCCGCCACCAGCCGTGCAGGCTGCCTTTAATGAGGTCAACCAGGCGCAACAGGAAAAGCAGACTGCGATCAATCAAGCCTGGGCGGTTTATAACGATGCCGTGCCGAACGCTCGCGGCCAGGCCAAGGAGCGAGAGAAACAGGCCGAAGCGTATGCCTTCCGCCGGGTTAACGAGGCAAAGGGCGAGGCGCAAAAATTTTCATTGTTGCTCGCCGAATATCGCAAAGCACCGGAAGTGACGCGGCGCCGTCTTTATCTCGAAGCGATGCAGGCGATTCTGCCCAATTTGCAAAAGAAGATCATCGTCGATGACAGCTTGAAGAACATTTTACAGACGTTGCCATTGCTGCCAGCCAACGAACCTAAGGTGTCTCAATGAACGTGATCGATGTCACTCCACGACCGGCGGCCGTTTCCGCCATTGTGCGCTTTTTGCAGAACCGGGTGATGTCAATCCTGGGGATCCTTTTCATTTTGACCGCGTTCAAATGGGGAACATTGCTGTTTGTTGTCCACCAATATGAAACTGTGATCATCACCCGGTTCGGCAAAATCGTTCGCACGGTCACAAGCCCTGGATTGAAGATCAAGCTGCCGGTGATCGATAAAGTGCACCGTTTCGACAAGCGCATCCTCGCCTGGGACGGGCCGCCGACTGAATGCCCAACCAAGGACAAGCTCTACATTATTGTCGATTGTTTTGCCCGGTGGCGTATCAGCGATCCGTTCCTTTACTACAATCGTCTCAACGACGAACGCAGCGCCCTCTCCCGCCTGGATGACATTCTGGGCAGCGAAACGCGGACTGCTGTCGCCACGCACGATCTTGTGGAAATCATCCGCGTTACCAAAGGACGAAAACCGGTCCGTGACGAGGAACTGGAGAAAAGCGGCACGCTTTTGCCCACAACGATTCCCGATATTGAATTCGGTCGGGGTGAGATCGAAAAACAAATCACCGAACGCACCCGACAGAAGATTTCCGATTTCGGAATTGAACTGCTCGACGAACGGTTCAAGCGCAGCAAGTATAACCCGGCCGTCGCGGAGAAAATTATCGAACGCATGTCGAGTGAACGACACCAGATCGCTGCGCGTTTCCGCTCCGAAGGCCGCGGTGAGGCGGCAAATATCAACGGTCAGAAGGAAAGCGACGTTGCCTCAATCAGTTCCACGGCAACGAAGAACGCCCTGGAGACTGAAGGGAAGGCTGACGCCGAGGCAGCTTCCATCTATACCGCAGCATTCAACCCGCCTGATGCGCAGGAACTTTATACTTTTCTTCGCAGTCTCGACGTGATGCGGGCCGCATTTGAAAAGGATACCACCGCGGTCATCTCCACGAACAGCGACCTCGGCCGATTGCTGAAATCAATGTCTGAAGCGACTGCTCCGTCAAAGCCGGTACGTTAGAGGAACAGTAAAAGCGGAGTGTGACTAATCAGGCTTGGAGGGTTACAAGACAGTTGATTCTCCGGCATCCAAGCACATTTCCAATCGCACCAGTCGAATTTCGCCGTGCTGTCGCGCGGCGCGCTCATTACACTGCTTTCCACGAATTTGATGACGATCGTTCTTGATTCATGCAGCGTTTGCCTGCTTGTAAGGTCTGGCGCGCTCGAAACTGCGCCTTCAAAATCGATAGAGTCATGGATCCTAACCTGCGCGCAAAATTCAATGCTGAGTTCACGGCGCAGAAATACGCGGAGCTGCTACGCTGCGTAAATGAGACCGAGAAATGGCCGGCGGATTTTCGGATTTCAGAAACGCCTGTCTTCTTGACGCGCGATTTCACCCATGAAGTGACTCGCGCGACGAAGACGATTATCGATGCGACGCGGACACAAGAATTTGCAAGCCATGCGGCGGCGTCTGTCCCGAAAGGACTGGAAGTTCCCAAAGAATCGGCGCATCCAAATTTTCTCATTGTCGATTTCGCGATTTGTTACGATGACAACCGTCTCGTCCCGCGCTTGATTGAATTGCAAGCCTTCCCGAGCTTGTTCGGATTTCAGTTATTGTTGCTGGGCTGCATTCGAAAGGCCTATCCGGTCATTCCGCGGACGTGGACCTCTTCGTTCGGCGGAATCAAAGACGAGGCGTACCTGGAGTTGTTGCGGCGCACAATCATTGCCGAATCGGATCCGGAAAATGTTGTCCTGCTGGAGATCGAGCCGGAGAAACAAAAAACGCGGATTGATTTCGCCGCAACAGAAACACTTCTTGGTGTTCGCCCGGTGTGCGTGACGAAAATCAAGAAGCGCGGCCGCAGATTGTTCTACGATCGCGACAGCCGCGAAGTTCAGATCCAGCGCATTTACAATCGGGTAATTTTCGATGAACTGGCTCACCGGACTGATTTGAATCTGTCCTTCCGGTTTCAAGACGATCTCGACGTCGCTTGGGCCGGCCATCCGAATGGGTACTTTCGGATCAGCAAACATTCGTTGCCGTTTTTGAAGACGGAGCATACTTCACCAACATTTTTTGCTGATGAGTTTCCCTCCGATGAGAATGCTGGCGATTATGTCTTGAAACCGTTGTACTCCTTCGCCGGTCACGGAGTGGACATGGAGCCAACACGCGAAAAAATCGCCGCTCTGGAAAATCCGGATGAATGGATCCTGCAGAAGAAAATCGATTACGCAGCGTTTGTGTCGACGGTCGACGGCCAGAAATCGAAGGCCGAAATTCGGATGATGTTTGTTTGGCCGGACAACGACCCCGATCCAACGCTGGTCAACAACCTTGTGCGCATGAGCCAGGGCAAAATGATGGGCGTTGATTTCAATGTCGACAAAACCTGGGTAGGCGCCAGCATCGCGCTGCACGAAGGGATTCTGTAGGGGAAGCCGGTGGCTTCCCTGAGGAGGCTAAGAACGTTCCTATGGTTGTTTTTCCATCATCTCTCGCACTTCTGCCGATGTGCGAACGCGAACGATTTCGAAGTCCACTAGGTCTTTCCAATTGTCGGTCCAAGTCCGAAAGAGCGACTCGTCCTCAGCCCGCATCAGTTGCCAGCAGGTCTTTAGATCGACATCGGTCCAGCTGGAAACGTATTCGAGTCCGTCTGGCATCATCCGGCCTTTTTCGTGCAGGCGCCGATAGATCGCGGGCGCGTCTTTGAAGCGTTCGATGACCATGTAAAGCATGCGGAGTCGTCGAGAATGTTAAACAGCTAACAGCGCAACAATGCTACAGCATCGAGATTTACAGGAATGAGCCGTTCGACTATGACGACGTCAAGCCAGCGGCCGTCGAGTTTGGCATGTTTCTCATAAATGCCAACTTCGCGAAAACCCTGTTTGCGACACAGGGACCGGCTGGCCTCATTGAAAAGAAAGATCCGCGACAGCAGCTTCCAGAGTCCAAGCCGTTCGGCTTCACTGATGAGAGCGGACAGCAGAAGGGCGCCTATGCCACGCCCACGCCACGAGCGGCAGACATACAGCGAGAATTCGCCGATGCCACGGTAACACTCCCGCGCCCGGTAGGGGCCAGCACCAGCCCATCCAACGATTTGGCCTTCAATTTCCGCAACGACGGCCGGATAACGTCCAGCGACGGCCTGGAGCCAAGCCTTCCTATCTTCAACGGATCGCGGCTCGGTTTCATACGTTGCGACGCGATCCTCGATGCCTTGGTTGTGAATCTCAGCGATCGCTGCCGCATCGTCCGTGGTGGCAGCGCGAATCTGAATGCCTTGATCGGTCTTGATCTTTGTCTTCTCCGTTTGCATCGCTTTGTTCTTCGACAGTTGCGTTTAGATCGCCTGAGATTACGCGGGCTCGGTGGAAACAATCGCTTCACCCGTTCCCTGCTCAAACGCCTGTTCGACCGCTCGCCATGGAAGCATCGCGCATTTGACCCGCTGCGGAAAGTTGCGCACACCCTTCATCACCCGGAGATCGCCCAGCGCTTTGGACGCTTCAACTGCGTCATTTGTCACCAGATCGTGGAACGCGCGCAACATGTTCATCGCCTCGGGGCGACTTTTCCCCTTGAGTTTCATCGTCATTAACGACGCCGACGCCTGGCTGATGGCGCAACCGCGACCGGTGAACTTGATGTCCTCCAAACCACCGCCGGGATCGAATTTGACTGCGAGATGAATTTCATCGCCGCACGCCGGATTATCGCCATGCACGCGAACCGCAGCATCGGGCAGTTCTCCGAAATTTCGCGGCCGGCGCGAATGATCGAGGATGACTTCCTGATAGAGCTCTTCGATTTCCGGGATCATGAAAAAAAGCGAGCGGCCTTTTGCAGGATCTCAACCATTCGATCGATTTCACCGGTCGTATTGTAAAAATAGAAACTCGCGCGCGTCGTCCCCGACACGCCAAACCGCCGCATCAACGGCTGATTGCAATGATGCCCGCCTCGCAACGCCAGCCCGTATTGGTCGGCGAATGTGGTGAGATCATGCGGATGTGCCGCCTCCATCACAAATCCAACCAGGGCGCCGCGCTCCTCGGCTGGTCCAAAAACACGTGTCCCCGGTAGTTCGCTTAGGCGATCGAATGCATAGCGCGCCAGATGCGAATCGTGCTCGAAAATTGCTGCGCGTCCGATTCGATCAAGGTAATCAATCGCGGCGGCAAGACCGATTGCGCCAGAGATATTTGGCGTGCCCGCTTCAAACTTGTGTGGCGCTTTCTTAAACGTGCTCTTTTCCAAAGAAACGCTCACGATCATCTCGCCGCCGCCGTGCCAGGGCGGTATCGAATCGAGAATCTCCTTTCGCGCATACAACGCTCCAATGCCCGTCGGTCCACACATCTTGTGACCGGAGAAGGCCAGAAAATCACAGCCCAACTCCTGCACATCGAGCGGCAAATGCCCGACGCTCTGCGCCGCGTCCACCAGCGTGAGCGCGCCGTTGGAGCGCGCTTTCCTGCACAATTCGGCCACCGGATTGATTGTGCCAAGTGAATTCGAGATGTGTGTAAACCCAAACAGCTTCACCTCGGGCGTAAGCAACCCGGGTAGCTTTTCGAGATCCAAAGTTCCATCGTCCAGAACCGGCACAAAACGCAGCCGCGCTCCCGTTCGTTCTGCTAACAATTGCCACGGCACAAGATTGCTGTGGTGCTCCATTTCCGTCAGGAGGATGACGTCTCCTTTGCGAATAAATTTTCCGCCCCATGCCTGGGCCACCAGATTGATGCTCTCAGTGGTCCCGCGCGTGAAGATGATTTCGTCCGCGCTCATGGCGCCGATGTATTCCGCTACGCGTTTCCGCGCTTTCTCGTAAGCCTCCGTCGCACGCGAGCTCAGAGTATGCAGCCCACGATGAACATTTGCATTTTCGTGCTCGTAAAAATTCCGAAGCGCCTCGATCACGGCGCGCGGCTTCTGGGAGGTCGCCGCGTTATCAAAATAGATCAGAGGATGGCCATGTGCCTGTTCGCGAAGAATCGGGAAATCTTCGCGAAGCGCATTCCAATCCACAATGCTGCCAGCAACCTTGTGCACAGCATAATCTGCTCTACACACTGCCAAGCGCCACTTTATTCATGCAACGCAATCTTTGGAGCCCGCCGCTGATTCGTTTGTTTCTATCATCTGCTTTGCGCTAATTAGCTTCTCTATGTTCTCCACGCTGGCAATTTGCTGGACAGCCGTCATCGTGCGGGCTGCGCCGCCGTGACCTCACCTCAGCCAAGGTAAACTACTTTAGCTCTTGGTTCACTTCAGCAAAGGCGTTGACGGCAAATTCCAAATCCTTGCGCGAATGCGCAGCGGACACTTGTGTGCGGACACGCGCCGTGCCATGCGGAACGACCGGATAAAAAAAGCCGATGACGTAAACGCCTTTCTCAAGCATTCGAGCAGCGAACTTTTGTGACTTCGCCGCGTCACCGATCATGATCGGGACAATAGGATGAACGCCGGGCTTGATCGTCAGGCCACGCTCCGTCAACGCGGCGCGGAAATATTTTGTGTTCTCTTCAAGCTTATCCCGCAACTCAGTGGATGCGGTGAGAAGCTCGAGCGCCTTGAGCGACGCCGCGACAACCGGCGGCGCAATCGTGTTTGAAAACAAATAGGGGCGCGAGCGTTGCCGCAAAAGATCGACAATTTCCTTGCGTCCACTCGTGAAACCGCCGCTGGCGCCGCCCAGCGCCTTCCCCAGCGTGCCTGTGATGATGTCGATCTTGCCCATGACACCGCAATATTCGTGTGTGCCTCGTCCCGTCTTACCTAGAAATCCCGTCGCGTGCGCGTCGTCCATCATCGTCAGCGCATTGTATTTTTGCGCGAGTTCAACAATCGACTTCAGGTCGGCAATGGTTCCGTCCATCGAGAAACAGCCGTCCGTGGCGATAAGTCTGAAGCGCGCATCCTTTGCGGCCTGTAGTTGTGCTTCCAGATCGGCCATGTCGTTGTGCTTGTAACGAAAGCGCTGCGCTTTGCAGAGCCGGATGCCATCGATGATGCTGGCGTGATTCAATTCGTCGCTGATCACCGCGTCTTTGTCGGCGAGCAGCGTCTCGAACAGGCCCCCGTTGGCATCGAAACAGGAGGGGTAAAGAATTGTCTCTTCGGTGCCGAGAAATTTGGTAAGCGCCGCTTCGAGTTCCTTGTGAATGTCCTGCGTGCCGCAAATAAAACGGACACTCGCCATTCCAAATCCATGGGTCTGCAGCGCCTCTTTGGCTGCAGCGATCAGCCCGGGATGATCGGCAAGCCCAAGATAATTGTTGGCACACATGTTGAGCAAGCGCTTGCCGCCCGTGATCGTAATGTGCGCGTCCTGCGGACTCGTGATGACACGCTCGGTCTTGAAAAGACCTTGCGATTTAATTTCTTCCAGAGTTCGCGCCACCTGATTTTCGAATTCGGAGACCATGGATAAACGATAAGTAAAATGACGACGCCGCGTAAACAAGGACTTACTCCCTCGGTCCTTGAATCGCTTATACGCGGCGAAGCACGAATGTCGAATGACGAAGGAATGACGAAGCCAGTCTTGAGGCAGACGAATGTCGAAAGACACGAAAATGGAGTGTCGACTTATCCCCATTATCGGGGCCAATTCTTGAAACGCACGCCTATTCCCGTAGTAAAAACATCTTAAATTGTGACTTGCGCGCCCTGTGAATAACTGTTAATAAGTTTGCCGGTGGTTCGCCTTGACCTACGCTGACCGTCGTAACCTTGCCTGGGCTGTTCTCGCGGCGTTTATCGCCATCATTCTGCTTAGTGGCTGCGGGACAAGTCAGCATGCGTTGCCGGCCTATGAGCCGCCACTTGCGAAGACAGATTTTCAACACGTACGCACGACAGCGTACACGCACACCGAATCAGACCACCGGGAGTACGGAAATCACAATGCGCTAGGCGGCGAGTTGCAGGCGGCTGGCCCACCGATTCACCGAGCCGAAGTAACACGGCGCGCGATTCCCATCGATGCGGCGCCCCGTGCTGTGTCGGTGGACGAGCCCGATTCTTATTCACCCAAGCTCCAACCATTCTCGGTGGAAGAAAGGCGAACGGTGACGCGCACGATAAAACGCGGGACAAAAATAACTCGTACAGTGAAGCGAGCCGTTGTAGTCTCCAAACCGCGTATCGGCAGCGCCGCGGCTGACTGGTCGCGCTGGCCGGCTGGCACGTCCTTCCGATTGCTTTCGACCGGGCAAATTTATCGCGTTGACGATTACGGCTGGGCGCTCGCTGGACGCAACACGATTGATTTATACATGCCGAATCAACGTGAAATGAATTCCTGGGGCGCTCGCCAGGAAACAATTCAGATTCTTCAATGGGGCGATCCGCAGGAAAGTTTGCAGTTCCTGCGTCGGCACCAGGACTACAGGCATATCAAGCGAATGGTGCTTGAGCTGGAAGGTCGCCACGAAGAAGCAGCCGCGCTGCGGTAGCAGCCGGCTCGTCGCACGATTCAGCTCGTCCTTGCTGATCGCCGGGGGGATGCATTAAAAGCTGCATCGACCGACGCTCTGCGTGACGCGGTAACAGTTGGGACGTGAAACGCACCAGGCTGTTGCCAGCATTTGCAGCGGCACGGATGCACCCTTAAAGGCGAAGGCGGCAGCCATTCGATCTGGCGCAATCCAAAGACTAACGAAATCCAAGCAATTCCGCGTCACACAGAAATCGGCGAAATCTCGCGCGAAAAATTTGCCGGAAATTATCGCTGCCTGAGCCGTGACCCCGAAGGCTGGGGTCAACCGGAAAGTCGTCGCTCGGACTGACAAAGGTTAGAATCCGTGATATCCGCGTAATCCGTGGTTGTTTGAGAGATCCTTCGTCTTGGCTCAGGATGACAAGCTGCCCCAATTCAGCACGATCTTGCCGGAATTGCCTGATTTCATCAGCTCGATTGCTTCCTTGAATTTCGTGTAGGGGAAGCGGTGGGTGATCACTGGTGAGATGTCGAGGCCGGACTGGATCATGGCAGTCATTTTGTACCAGGTTTCATACATCTCCCGGCCGTAAATCCCTTTAATGGTGAGCTGATTGAAAACCACCAGGTTCCAATCAATCGCGGCGCTGCCAGGGATGATGCCGAGGAGCGCGATTTTCCCGCCGTGAAACATGTTCGGCAAAATATCTGAGAACGCTTTGGGATTGCCGGACATTTCTAGGGCGACGTCAAATCCTTCTTTCATGCCGAGTTTGTCCATTGCTTCAGAGACTTTTTCGGTGCGTACATCCAGTGCAACATCGACGCCCATTTTTGTGGCGAGACTCAGGCGATACGGATTTACGTCGGTGATCACAACGTGACGCGCTCCGGCGCGTTTGCAGATCGGAATGGCCATGCAGCCGATCGGCCCGGCTCCAGTGATGAGAACATCTTCCCCGACCAGATCGAACGAAAGCGCGGTATGCACGGCGTTGCCTAACGGATCGAAACAGGAAAGCACATCGAGCGAGATAGACGGATCCGCGTGCCAGCAGTTGTCCTGTGGAATCGCGACGAATTCCGCCCACGCGCCGGGGCGATTCACGCCTACGCCCTGTGTGTTGGGGCAAAGATGACGCCGCCCTGCCAGGCAATTGCGGCAATGGCCACATGTGATGTGCCCCTCGCCCACCACGAGATCGCCCTTCGCAAATCCCTTCACATGATCGCCTGCGTCATGAACAACCCCCACAAACTCATGGCCGATCGTCATAGGGACAGGAATCGTTTTCTGCGCCCAGGCATCCCAGTTGTAAATGTGAACATCGGTTCCGCAGATCGAGGCTTTCAGAACCCGAATGAGCACTTCGTCGCTCCGGGCTTCAGGAATGGGAACTTCTTCAAGCCATAATCCCGGCTGCGCTTTCGCCTTCACGACAGCCTTCATCATCTTCTGCACGACAGGAAATTAGGCGAATCAGCGATGCAGGAAAGCAGGAAAGTTCGCCATCAAATAGCCAGTGAAGAAGCGCTGCTGCTTTAACCGGTCACCTGCCGTCATAACGCCGAATACGACCGTTCCAAAGGGTCTTCGGGGCTTCGACCCTCGAAAAAAATCAAAATGGGTCACTCAGCGAATCGATTCTTGTCGGGTTGCTCCCTTTCCTCTTGACACACAATCCGCATTTTTGGCAAAATGCTCTCCCTCAGAAATGAGTAACCGGTCAGAACTGAGACGCGATGGGTGCCGCTTTCGCTCCGCGGGTGCGGGGCTCCTCCCAACTCCGAAAGCTTTCGCGAGCAGGAATATTTGCGAGCAGGCGCACGCGCAGGGTGAACTCACGGAAGACCAAAAACAGTGAAAAAAACTAAATTATGAAAAAACGAAATATCATTGCGGTCTTTTCTGCGGTAGCCTGCTTAGCGCTCTTAACAATAGTGCAGGCGGCTCCGACGCCAGAGACACCAGATCCAGGGGCTGTAGGCGGCTCGTTCAGCACTGCCGACGGCATCAATGCCCTTGCTAATAATACAGGCGCGGCGAACTCGGCATTTGGCTGGTGGGCACTCTTTGCCAACACCGATGCCAGCTTCAGCACCGCTGTCGGGGCGGGAGCGCTCCTGTTCAACAACGGAGGCGATAATACTGCGGTGGGCGCAGCTGCGCTCCTATTCAACGCCACCGGCACCGATAACACAGCCATTGGCGCGGCAGCGCTTGTAAATAACACCTCCAACGCCAACACTGCCGTTGGATCGTTCGCGCTTAATCAGGCGTCGGCGGACATCGCCACCTTCAACACGGCGGTCGGCTTTCAAGCACTCCAGAGCGCAAACGCGAACGCGAACGCAGCAGTTGGTGATCTGGCGCTCCAAAACGTCACTACGGGCTTCTTCAACACCGCTATTGGTGCTGCAGCCGGCGTCAATCAAACGGATGGGCATAATAATATCTACATTGGCCAGGGAAGTTTCGGTGTGGCCGGCGAGAACAATACCTGTTACATACAAGGGATCGCTGGATCGAGTATTCCAACCGCTAACGCCGCCTTCGTGTTCGTCGATACTACAAGTGGAAAGTTAGGCACGCTGCTCGTCAATGCCGATGGAAACACCGTGACCGTACCCATTTCGCAAAGCCAGCTCCAAGCCGCTCCCCAAGACCAACCCAAAGCCGTTCCTCAGTATTCCGAAGATGGCCGCCAGGCCATGCTCAATCTCAAAGTTGAGAAGTTGCAGGCAACGGTCGCGCAGCAACACAAACAAATAGAGACTCTCACGACCCAGCTCAAGGAGCAGGCCGCGCAAATCCAAAAAGTGAGCGCCCAGCTTGAAGTGAGTAAGCCGGCGGCAAAAGTAGTGGTCAACAAACCATAACACTATCATTGAATCATAGCTTGTGGCCGGGGTCCTCCGACCCCGGCCGCAGCTGCAGTGCTTAGGCATGCTGTCCGTATTACGAAACTCAAATCGGTAATCCGCGAGTTCCCATAGAATTCGTCTTGAGAGGCTGGCCTAATTCTCTTTAAGGCCCACGTCGTCGAACGGATTCGAACCACGCGGACGACATTCCAAGTTTCTTTGCTTTTTCCGGCGACGGGTTTTCGAGGGCTTCCTACCTTCGAAACAGAGAAAAATGGTCACTCAGCGAATGGATTCTTGTCGGGTTCCTCCCTTTCCTCTTGACATACCATCCCCATTTTTGGCAAAGGACTTTCCTCTCAAATGAATAACCGGTCAGAACTGAGACGCGATGGGTGTCGCTTTCGCTCCGCGGGTGCGGGGCTCCTCCCAACTCCGAAAGCTTTCGCGAGCAGGAATATTTGCGAGCAAGCGCACGCGCAGGGCGAATTCAAGGAAGACCAAAAACCAAAAAAAACTAAATTATGAAAAAACGAAATATCATTACGATCTTCTCTGCGCTGGCCTGCTTGGCGCTTTTAACAATAGCGCAAGCGGCGCCGACTCCAGAGACACCAGATCCGGGTAGTACGTGCGCGTTTTGCACGGCGGACGGCGCCAACGCCCTTTTAAACGCCTCCGCCGGAGGGGGCACTGCGAACTCGGCGTTTGGCTGGTTTTCGCTATTTGCCGACACGGACGCCAGCTTCAATACCGCTGTCGGTGCGGGGACGCTCCTGTTCAACAACGAAAGCAACAATACGGCTGTTGGAACGGCAGCGATGTTATTCAACACCACCGGCAGTGACAACACCGCGGTTGGAACGACCGCGCTTGAAAACAACCTGTTAGCTGTCACGAACGCCGCCTTGGGCGTTTTCGCGGCCCAGAATAATGACTCGAGCGGAAACGGAACTGCCGATTTCAACACGGCTGTTGGCGGCTTTTCGCTGCGGGCTAACGTTGATGGAACCAGAAACACCGCCGTTGGCGCTGGTGCGATGGAGTCTGGAGACGGGGGCAACGATAACACCGCGATTGGGGAGCTAGCCGGTCTCAACATCACTGGAAATTCGAATACCTGTCTAGGCCAGTCGGCCGGAAGTAACTTAACAAGTGGCGAAGGTGATATTTATATCGGCGCAAGAGTGCAGCCCGGTGCTTCTGGTGAATTCGAATTCATCCGCATCGGCGACGATACGGCTTTTACTTTTCCGTATGACACCTTCATCGCCGGCATCTTCAATCGAGATGTTAGTATGGCCTCAGCCCAGTTTGTGTTCGTCGATAACACTGGAAAGTTAGGCACGAACCTCGTCGACGCCGCTGGAAACAAGGTGGCTACGCCTCAAGCCATGCTCGACGAATCCCGCAATCAACAAAAGAGGATCGCGGAATTGGAAGGCACGGTTGAGCGCCTCACGGTGATGGTGAAAGAGCAGGCCGCGCAAATCCAAAAGGTGAGCGCGCAACTTGAGGTGAGCAAGCCCGCGCCGCAAGTCGTCGCGAACAAACGGTAAAGACTGCGAAACAGAGTGGCCTTGTGCGTCGAAAGCACTGAGGCAAATTTGGAAAGGCGTTCGCCTCCACGGCGAACGCCTTTACCATTTCCGTTCCTCGATCGCATCGGTTTCACCAAGTTGAAACAGGTCTTCAAGCGACGAAAAAACTTGTGTAGAAAGCATTGTGCCCGTTTCGGATCTTGCGGACTGGTTTCGTTCGACTAGCTTCTGGCTTTCCATTTTCTTCGCCGAATTACGCAAGATCATCACCAATTTCCTCCTGATATGAAAAAGATTTTGATTCTGTTGGTGCTCATTTCCTTTGCGATCATTTGCTCCTGCCAAAAACGAGATTCAACCGCCGAACAACAACTTGCTCAGCAGAAGGCGGAGCTGGACGCGCGCGAGAAAGCGCTAGATGAAAGACTGAATACGTTGAATGAGAAAGTGAATGTATTGGACGGAAAAGTGAAAGCGTTGGCCGAAAAAGAACAAGCCAATTTGAACACCCGGATGACTCCTTCCGCCGCTCAAGCGGAGACTCTCGACCCTGCACAGGTGCAAGCTGAAAGAGACAGGGCATTACAACAGTTTTACACCCAGATGCGCGGCCTGATCCCCGACAATTCGCAGGCGAACCCTGCAAAGGTTCAAAAAGACAGGATGACACAAAACCCACTCGCCCCAAGACAGGGGACGCAGGAAGAATCGCAGAACCAAAGACAGGATAAGTGGCAAACACGGAAAGGCTGGAAGCCGGGCGCGGTATTTCCTTCAGCGGAGGCGAGTTCGCCAACTCCGTCGCCTGCGGCAGAGGCTGCTTCACCGACTTTATCGCCTACGCCGGAGTAGCACGTCCAATCTGGAACCTTCGTTCCTCGGCTCGGCTCTTCAACAGGATTCAGCGACCGGCGGGCCAAACGCGTTCCCTTAGCCAGCGTGTTGAGGACAACGCGTTCCACCGTCCTGAGAGGCTGATCTGCGCTTGCGCCTGATTCGTTCCTTCGAGATGATGCAGTACATGCCTGCAACGCTGGAGCAAACTGGAGCGAATGTCCTGACGTCCCGTTCCGGTTTCATTCTGCGGTTCATCAGCACCATCGCGCTTTGGACAATCGCGCTGCTGATCATGTTTTCCGGTTACGAGGTCTTGTTTTGGCTGTTGATCAGTGTGTTCGGAATGATCGGACTTTGGGAATTTTACCGGATGCTCGACCACAAGGGCCTGCCCAATTTCAAAATCACGGGAATGATCTGCGGCGCCGTTCTGCTCGCCGGCAGTTTTTATTACTTTTCCAAGATCGGGCCGGCGCATTCCTATGACTTCGAAGTCGCTGTCCTTCTGTTTTTTCTGCTGACCGTCTTCGGCCGACAAATGTTTACTCGCCTTCGCCATGACGAGCCCCTGCAAACCATGGCTTACACTCTGTTCGGTCTGCTCTACGTGCTTTGGCTTTTCAATTTCATCACCAAAATTGTCTATCTAACGCCACGTTCGGGCACAGGCCAACTGACGGGTCAATTCTATGTTCTGTATCTGATCGCAGTCACAAAATTTTCCGACATGGGTGCATATCTCACCGGCAGCGCAGTCGGACGGCACCTGATGGTGCCTCATATTAGCGGTAAAAAAACCTGGGAAGGTTTTTTCGGCGCGATTGTTTTGGCGCTGTTGTGCAGTCTGGCCTTGTTCAAACTAATGCCGGGACATTTATCGGCGCTGAACTGGACGCATGCGACGATCCTCGGCGTGCTTCTTGGCCTGGCGGCAGTGCTCGGAGATTTGGCCGAGTCGATCATCAAGCGCAGCACAGATGTAAAGGACTCGGGAAATCTGTTGCCCGGGATCGGCGGCGCGCTGGATCTTTTGGATAGTCTGCTCTTTACTGCGCCGCTCTTGTTCTTCTACCTACGACTGGTGATTCGCGTGCCGTAAATGAAGAGACGGCGCTTCGTTACACAATTGCCTGGTCACACCGGATTTTCGTTTTAACGATTTATCGAGGCGAAGCCGTTCATTCGTGGTTGAGAGATGACAACAGAAACTTCCGGAAAACGTAAGCGGGTTGTCATTCTGGGCGCAACCGGGTCAATCGGCGAGAGCGCGCTGAAAGTGGCACGCGATATTCCGGACCGGGTGGAAATTGTCGGACTGGCCGCTAACCGTAATGCTGAAAAACTCGCGGCGGCTGCGAATGAAACGCGCGCGCAAACTGTTTGCCTGGTCGACGAAACCAAGATCGACATCCTGACACGCGAGCTTGAATACAAGCCGCGAATTCTTGCGGGACAAGAAGGACTGCGTGAGATCGCCCGCTTGACGAATGCCGAGATGGTGTTGGTCGCAATCGTAGGCACCGGCGGATTGCGACCTGCGCTGGCAGCAATCGAAGCTGGAAAAGATCTTGCCGTGGCAAGCAAGGAAATTCTCGTGATGGCGGGCGAGATCGTAATGCGCGAAGCGCGCGATAATAACGTGCACGTGTTGCCAGTGGACAGCGAGCACAACGCAATTTTTCAGTGCCTGGAAGGCAAAAGTTCTTTAGACGTCCGCCGAATCATTCTCACCGCCTCTGGCGGACCATTTCGCGAAACGCCGCGAAGGGATTTCGATTCGATCACACCTGAAGAAGCGTTGAAGCATCCCACTTGGAATATGGGGCCAAAGATCACGATCGATTCCGCGACGCTGTTCAACAAAGGACTCGAGATGATCGAGGCGCACTGGCTTTTTGGCGTCGAGATGAAGCGCGTCGAAGTGGTGATCCACCCGCAGAGCATTGTTCATTCCATGGTCGAGTTCGCAGACGGCTCCGCGCTCGCGCAACTGAGTTATTCGAACATGTGCTTCCCGATCCAATACGCCGTCACCTGGCCGGATCGCGTCCCAAACACTTTGCCACCACTGGATTTTTCGAAATTGTCCATGTTGGAATTTTTCACGCCGCGTTACGACGATTTTCCCGCTCTGAACCTCGCCCGCCGGGCGGGCGAGACTGGTGGCACGTTGCCTGCCGTCATGAACGCCGCGAACGAAGTAGCGGTGGCCGGTTTTTTGGACCGCCAGGTGCGTTTTTCGGATATCTGGCAGATTGTTGAAGACGTCATGAACCAGCACACGTCCGTTGCGCACCCCGATCTGGATGCAATATTGCAAGCCGATCACTGGGCACGCCGGGAAGCGCAGGGACATGTTAAATCGATCAATCGTTAGAAGAATTACAACGGCAGACACGAGGGCGTGTCCAACCAATGACCAATCACTGATCACCTGTTTCTAATTACAATGCTACTGCACATCGCTCGCGTCCTTTTCATCCTGCTGGAAGTCCTGATCCTCTTCAACCTGCTGATCGTGGTTCACGAACTGGGGCATTTCCTGGCGGCGCGCTGGAGAGGGCTTTACATCGAAAAATTCGGTGTCTGGTTCGGCAAACCGATCTGGAAGAAAACAATCAACGGTGTCCAATACTCGCTTGGCTCGCTGCCTTTCGGGGGCTATGTGGCGCTGCCGCAACTTGCCCCGATGGACATCATTGAGGGGAAAGCGGACGTGGATCGCGCGAGGTTGCCGAAAATTTCCGCCCTCGACAAAGTCATCGTAGCAATCGCCGGGCCGTTGTTCAGCCTGCTTCTGGCACTGTTCTTTGCAGCCATCGTCTGGGCTGTCGGCCATCCGGTGAGCGAAGCGGATTCAACTACCGTGATCGGTTATGTCTTGCCCGATTCGCCGGCAAAAAAGGTTGGCTTGCAGCCCGGCGACAAAATTCTGTCCGTCGACGGTAAACCGGTCAGACGTTTTATGGGGATGAATGACAGCGTGAGCTGGGATGTCGTGCGAAGTGAAGGCGACAAGATCGCCGTAAAATTCGAACGAGACGGCAAGGTGCAAACCGTCTGGGTGGAACCTTACAAGGCAGAAACCCGCGGATGGCGCAGACAAAGTGTGCGCCAACTGCTCATCTATCCGGCCGAGACCCCGATTATTGACAAAGTGCAACCAAACACGCCGGCTGCAGCGGCGGGGTTGCGCTCAGGAGACATCATTCGTGGGTTTGACAAAACACCCATCTACAATCCGATCGCGTTGCTGGAATACATTAGCAAACATCCAAACGATGAGCTTGTTCTTCACGTGGAGCGCGGTGGCGGGAAGTTTGATGTACCGGTAAAACCGACGCTTCTGCCTACGAATGGCGAACAGAAACCGCGAATTGGAATCCAATGGGACACCACGGGAATTGTGTCGATCCAGCATCCCAGTCCGATCGAGCAGGTTTACAACAGCGTGACCAGCACCTTAAAAACAATCGGAGCCGTTGCCTCGCCAAAGTCGGACGTAAAATTGCAGCATTTGAGCGGCCCCATCGGGATCGGTCGGATTTATTATCTTCTTTTCCAAAGCGAACGCGGTTGGCAACTCGCGTTGTGGTTTAGCGTGATTCTGAATGTGAACCTGGCGATTTTGAACATGTTGCCGATTCCGGTCCTCGACGGCGGTCACATTGTGCTGGCGATCATCGAATCCATACGTCGTAAACCAGTGAACATGCGGGTGCTGGAGGTCGTTCAGACAAGCTGTGCAGTGGTGATCATTGGTTACATGCTCTACATCACGTTCTTCGACGTCCAGGATTTGCCATTTGTCCGCAAAAGGCTCGATCAACTCGAAGCGCACTCCGGCGGGAAAGACACGCAAGCCCCGTAGCCGGCTTGCGTTGCGCGCCGCCGCGGAAGCCTTAAAATCCTATCGTGACGACCGAGCCTTGGTCATCGACCCTGGCACTCGTTGTCTTATTGAACAAGATTGAGCCCTACAATGCGTGAGTTGTCATACTGCGAAAATCCATTCGTTTATCACCGTCGCACAACACGCGAGGTGAAGATTGGTAACGTCGGTGTCGGCGGCGACAATCCAATTCGCGTCCAATCGATGATTACCTGCGACACGATGGATACGGACGCATCGATTCAACAGACGATCGAGCTGGCAAATGTGGGCTGTGAAATCGTCCGTATCACTGCCCCCACGGTGAAGGATGCGCGCAATCTTGAGCACATCGTGAAGGGTTTGCGAGAGAGCGGCTGCAATGTGCCAATCGTCGCAGATATCCATTTTAAACCAGAAGCCGCGATGGAAGCCGCCAAATGGGTCGACAAAGTGCGAATCAATCCTGGCAACTACGCTGATTCCAAGAAATTCGTCATCCGCGAATACACCGACGAACAGTACGCCGCAGAATTGAATCGGATTCGCGAACGGTTTTCGCCGCTGGTTGAACTAAGCAAGACGCGCGGGATCGCCATGCGAATCGGCACAAATCACGGTTCGCTTTCCGATCGCATCCTGAATCGCTACGGCGACACGCCGCTTGGCATGGTCGAAAGCGCGCTCGAGTTCGCGCGGATCGCGCGCGACCTCGACTATCACGATTTCATTTTCTCGATGAAAGCGAGTAATCCAAAGATCATGATCGCGGCGTATCGGTTGCTGGTCGCGCGATTGAACGAACTCGGGCCGGACTGGAATTATCCGCTGCATCTGGGAGTAACGGAAGCAGGCGAAGGCGAAGACGCACGGATCAAGAGCGCAATCGGGATTGGCTCGCTCCTCGCTGATGGGATCGGCGACACGATTCGAGTGTCGCTTACCGAGGACAGTCCGCATGAGATTCCAGTGGCGAAAGCCTTGATCGAGAATATCAAGAAAACGTCCGGCTCTCAACTCTCAACTCTCAACTCTCAACTCTCTTTTGATCCATACTCTTATCAGCGACGCGCAACAGAAACGATTTCTGTAGCCGGGGGCGTTGACCCCGGCGGGAACGTTAAACTCGGCGGCGCAGAATTGATCCGAGTAATCGTTAGACAGACAAACTTCGACAAGATCGCGCATAAGATCGACAGGATGGGCGATTACAAGCCGGAGATCGTCTATGAAAACGCGCACATCCAGGAAGTTGATCCGCGCGATCAAGACGCGATTGCGAAGCTAAACGATGAACGAACTCCACGATTCGTGACCGTAAAAGACGATCTCGATCTCGCTGTAATTCCGGCGTTTCGATTGCTGGCGGCACGTTCGCACGCTCGGCATCCGATCCTACTTAAGGATGAATTAAGAACTAAGAAGGATGAACGCACGGATTTTCTTCAAACGTTGTTGATTGCGTCGACCAACATCGGCTCGTTGCTATGCGACGGAATCGGTGACGCGATTTTGGTGCAGGGTGAGGAGGCGCCCGGTCAGGCGCTGCGCCTGGGTTACAACATCCTTCAGGCAGCCGGATCACGGATTTTCAAAACCGACTATGTCGCCTGCCCTTCCTGCGGACGCACTTTATTCAATTTGCAAACCACGACGGCCAAAATCAAAGCAGAAACCTCGCATCTCAAAGGAGTCAAGATCGCGATCATGGGTTGCATCGTAAATGGGCCAGGCGAAATGGCCGACGCCGATTTCGGTTATGTCGGCGGCGCGCCGGGCAAGGTGAATCTTTACGTGGGCAAAACAGCGGTGAAATTCAACATTCCAGAAGTGGAAGCGGTGGAGCGATTGAAGGATTTAATCCGCGAGCATGGCAAATGGGTCGACGCTCCCCCGCAGCGGAGCGTTTTGGAAACAGTTTCCTAGCTGCTCCACTCGATCTGCGGCGTTTGACTCTCCTTCGGTCTCTGCGATACTCCCGCTTCCCTCCCCGGAAAGCAACTTCTCCATGGATAAAATCCGTAATATTGCCATCATTGCGCACGTTGATCACGGCAAGACGACACTTGTCGATCAGTTGCTGCGACAGTCCGGCACGTTCCGCTCCAATCAAAAGATCCGGGAGCGCGTAATGGACTCAATGGATTTGGAGCGCGAAAAAGGAATTACAATTCGCGCCAAGAACGCCGCTTTTCGTTGGAACGGTTACCACATCAACATCGTCGACACGCCGGGTCACGCCGATTTCGGCGGCGAAGTCGAGCGGATCATGAAAATGGTCGATGGCGTGTTGTTAGTCGTCGATGCTCATGACGGACCGCAGGCTCAGACGCGTTTTGTTTTGCGCAAGGCACTGGAGCACAAACTCAAGCCCGTCGTCGTCATTAACAAGATCGACAGGGAAAATTCGCGTCCGCACAAGGTCCTTGACACCGTGTTCGATCTGTTTGTCGAGCTGAAGGCGACCGATGAACAGCTTGATTTCCCAATCGTCTACGCCAGCGCAAAGAACGGCTTTGCCAGGCGTGAGCTGCACGAAAATAACGACGACATGACGCCGCTTTTTGAAGCGATCGTACAACACGTGCCGCCGCCGAAGATTTCAACCGAGCCATTTTTTCAAATGCTCGTGTCAAATCTCGATTATAGCGATTACCTTGGGCGGATTGCGCTGGGCCGCATTGTTAGCGGTCGCGTCGCCGTCGGCGATTCAATTGTCTGTATTCACCGCGATGGCCGCCGCGAACGAGCTACGGTTACCTCCCTCTTCACACACGAGGGATTAGAGCAGGTCGAAATCAAACACGCGACCGCGGGCAACATCATTGGGCTAGCCGGCCTCGAAGATGTTTATATTGGCGAAACGTTGACCGATCGCGAGGAGACCGCATCGCTTCAATTCGTCGATATCGATCCACCAACAATTCGCATGCGCATTCTCGTTAACGATTCGCCGTTTGCGGGTCGCGACGGGAAATTTGTGACAGCGCGGCATCTTCGGGAGCGTCTGGTCCGCGAAACGCGGGGCAACGTTTCCCTTCAGGTTAACGATACCGAAACTGCAGGCGCATTTGAGATCAACGCGCGCGGCGAAATGCAAATCGCCATCCTGGTGGAACAGATGCGCCGCGAAGGTTATGAGCTGATGGTCTCGCGGCCCGAGGTGATTTTTTCTCGCGCTGAAGATGGCACCCTGCTCGAGCCGCTCGAAAATTTGTATGTCGATCTGCCAAATGAAAATCTGGGCGACCTCCTGCAATCCATCGCTGATCGCAAAGGCGAGATCCTTGGCATGGATCATCACCCATCGCGCGTATCAATCGAAGCGGTTATCCCGACGCGCGGCTTGATCGGATTCGAGACCGATCTGGTCAACCTGACTCGCGGGGAAGGATTAATGAGTCACCTCTTTTGCGAATACGCGCCGTTCAAGGGTGAAATCGGCGGACGCGGACGCGGTGTGATGGTGTCGATGGAATCGGGGGTCAGCACTGCTTATGCGCTTAACAGCATTCAGGAGCGCGGCCGGCTTTTCGTTGGACCGCAGGAGGACGTTTACGAAGGAATGATCGTAGGTGAAAACGCGCGACTGGAGGATTTGCCAGTCAATCCGTGCAGGGAAAAACACCTCACCAACATGCGAAGCCAGGGCGAAGGTAAAGGGATTCAGCTTGAAGCCCCGCTGCGCATGAGCCTCGAGCGTGCGATCGAATACATCGACGTAGATGAGTACGTCGAAGCGACGCCAAAATCGCTTCGTTTGCGCAAACGCATTCTGGATGCGACTGCGCGGAAACGCGCCGCGGCAGCTGCTGCATAATCTGCGCCACCGCGAGTAGCGATTCTATTCAACGGTGATCGTTTCTTCCGCGGTGCCGACACGGCTCACGGCGCGGACACGCCACTCGCCGGGCGCAAGCTGCCAGAAGAATCTGCTATCATGCTGAGGTACGATTCGCTCGTTGTTAACGAACCACTCCACATCGCTGGCCACCGCGGCGGTAAGTTCGACCATCTGTTGTGAAGGCGGCAGGACGGGATCGATCTCGTAACGCGCGTTCGGCGGCGGACTAGTGATGCGGAAATCGGATCGGACGTGCGCGCCGATCGTGTTGTCCCGGCTCGCGCACCAGCAGGTGTATGCGGCCGGTAATAGCAATTTTCCGTCGCTCGCAAAATAATCCGCCGAATCTTCGCGCGGCTCCGTTCCAGACAGAAATAGTTCGCTTAGTATTGCCGGACTGAAACGGGACGGACGCAACCCTGTCGCCTTGCAAATTTCGCGGCGCATCAATTGTTCGGTCTCCATCGGTGGCTCGAGCGGATGATCACGCCGCAACAACTCTTGCATCACCGCCGCCCAAAGCGGCGTTGCCGCACGCACAGCCAACGTATCGCGCATGGGGCGTCCATCGAAATTTCCCGCCCACACTGCAACCGTGTGTTCTTTGTCGAACCCAACAGTCCATGTGTCGCGGAAACCGCTGCTCGTTCCGGTCTTTGCGGCTATGCGTTGCTCAAAGGCCAGCGGCGATCGCGGTCCAAAACTCTTCTGTCGCGCGTCGTTATCGCACAAGATATCAGTGATGATTGCTGTAGCCTCCCTGGATGCGATTCGCGTCAACGGCTGATGTTCCGCCATCAAGAATTTTGCGCGCATCGCGGTCCCGCTTCGGGCCAGTCCCGCATACGCAGCGGCAAGGTCGATAAGTCGCGTTTCAGCATTTCCCAAAACGAAACCGGCGCCGTACTCGGCGAGGCTCTGCGGAAAGTCGAAGCCCCACTTTTGGAGCTGATAAAATGCCGGGCGCGCCCCCAGCCGGCTTAGAGCGAACACCGCCGGCACATTAAGCGAGCAACCAAGGGCCTCCCGCAAACGCACCGGTCCAAGATAATGATGATTGTAATTTTGCGGGTCGTAATCGGTGTATTCGCCGCGAATTGCGTCAGGCGTATCCGGCAGCAAACTCGCTGCTGTGAGCAGCCTCTTATCGATCGCGTCGAGATAGACAAACGGTTTCAGTGTAGATCCACAGCTGCGCGGTTGCGTGGCACCGTTGATTTGCGAGACAGCATAATTCTCCGAGCCAACCATGGCGCGAATTGCGCCCGTGGCGTTTTCGACAACAACCACCGCAGCCTGCGTGATGTCGTGCCGATTTAACGCCGACAGATGCGAACGCACCAAACGTTCAGCCGTCGCCTGCAATTCGAGATCGAGCGTTGTTCTCACTGTGCCGCGTAATCCCGGGTTTCGAGCGACGACTGCATCGACGAAATGCGGAGCATGGCGCGGAGGATCGGCATGCGCGATTTTCGGTGGCTGCGCGAGCAATAATTGCTGATCGCGCGTGATGATGCCCAGCTCAACGAGCCGCGCCAGCGAGCGACTGTATTTCCGGTTGGCTTGCTCGGGATGTCGCCACGGATTAAATCGCGTCGGCGCTTGAGGCAAACCGGCGAGAAAAATCGCTTCGCTCAGTGTGAGATCTCGCGCCGGTTTATCGAAGTATGCTCGAGCAGCGGCTTCCGGGCCGATCCGTCGGTTGCCATAACTGCTGCGATTCAAATATTCGACGAGAATTCTGTCCTTGCGCCAGCTGTGTTCGAGCTTCCACGCGATGATTGCCTCGTAGAGTTTCCCAGTCCAACTACGCTGCTGACGGCCCGTCGCCAATTTCACCAGCTGCTGCGTAATAGTCGACGCGCCGGAAACGAGGCGATGCGATCGCAAATCGCGCGTGCACGCAGCAGCTATTGCGCGCCAGTCAATGCCCCGATGCTTGTAAAACCGTCGATCTTCCAAAGCTACAGTAACACGCGGCAGCCAGGGACCCATTTTGTCGAGCGTTATAGGGAATTGAGTGCGCGCTTCCGGCGACCCGAGCTCTGCAATTTCGCGACCACGGCAATCGAGTAGGGTCAACGTGCCAGTGGGCGGTCTCCTTAAGCTATGGGGAATCGAAATCCACCAAATGACCGCGGTCGCGATCACAAAGCACGGCATCGTCCAAATTACAAATGAGCGACGACGCAGAACTAATCGGCCGAGATGACGCATAAACTTGAGGGCGACAGTCCCGAGAAACGGCTGTCGTACATTGGCTCGACTTGTGTGGCAGGCCAGCGGAACTGGCCTGCCGCGGTCGCGCGTGCCAAAACGGAATAGGTGCCCGACCCCGGATTGAATACGTCAAAGTACAGGAGCGCCGAACGGTCGCGCATCTCGGAGTAGGACAACTCAAGTAACCGATCCTGAGGATCGGCGGGCGGAAGTTGGAAAAACTTTCCGACAAGCGCGAGATCAGGATTGACTATTTCCAGGCCAGCGGGCAACGAATCTTCGAGCGCCACGTAATTTTGAAGTTTCCGCGAGTAGACGCGGTAAGTGATGAGCAATTGATCCCCCAGCTTCAACGGCGCATTGGAAGTACCGACGCGAGTTGGGTCAGTCAGATTTTTCACGACGCGCTCGATTCGAAATCCCCTATCCACGCGATCGGTATCGACTTCCTTGGTCGAGTATTCGGCTTGCAGCAAAAACGTAAGCGCGCTTTGATTGAGCCCTTTGACCACCAGATCGCCGTCCATTTTTCGGTCCAGCCATGCGATCGAGCGTCCATTCTTGGAACTTACGCCGGGCGGCTGCGTTGCCGTTGCCTCCAAGCGCGGCGCCGCTTCCGTGCCCAGCATTGATTTGAATGCCAGCAGGAGCCAAAGGTTTTCCTGCGTGGAGAGAGATCCCGCAGAATCCATCAATTTGGACATGCGAACGCGCGCCTGCTGTTTTCTTTGCTTCGTCCAGAAAGGCGGCGAGATGATCTCGAATGCAAGCGCGCGCATCGCCTCGGCGCGTGTCATGGAAGTGAACGTTGCCGGATTAAAGGCGCGCTCCTTTATCGGTACGTCGATTTCGCGCAGCAATTGCTCCTGCTCGCGCGCCATGATGTTTTGCCTGTGTAGAGCGATTGCCAGTAACGCCCGCTCTTCATCGCTGCCCAGGTTGCGGTAGAGATACAACTCATGGGACTCGCTCGTGAAATCATCGTGGCTTTCCGATTGCGTAAGCACAAACAGTGCAAAGCACCTTTCAAAACGAGACGTCGGGACCTGTGCCTTCAGGATTTTGGTGACCGCGCCGGTAAGTTTCTCTTGTAGCTCGGCAGGCGCCTCGAACCCAGCATTCACCGATTCGTTCACAGACCAGAGCGCCTGGGACGTAACGAAACCGTTCCCTGTCCCGCCACCGGGCCAGTAGGGAAGCATCCCGTCGCTCAGCAGTGAATCCGCATACTGTTTCATCCCGCGCTCAAGCGTGGCCCGATATTCGGCGTCGCGTTGCTGTAGATCAGGCAAATACGCCAGTAGATTTGACATCAGGCTGTAGCCCAAAAGCTTCGTCGAGATTTGTTCGAAACAACCGTGAGGGTACTGCAGAATCACAGGCAGACCGGAGATCTCCGGCAGCCAGGGCGAAGTGGAAATGGTCGCAGCAAATTGGCCACGGCCATGCTTCCAGACTTCGGGCATCGACCGGCGCGCATCAAACTGCGGTCCCTTAAACGAACCGGCCACGCTCTCCTTGCGAATCACCGTCGGCGCCTGGACCGGCAGCGTGATCTCGACCGCGTCCGACATCTGTTTGTTAGATTTCGAAACCGCTTCGAACCGGACTTTTGCAGGAGCCAGATCGGCATCGGTCACTTTCGCTTTAAAACGGAACACAACCGGCGCATCACGCGCTGCGGCCTGCATTGGGTCATCTGTTCCGAGTAACTTCAGGTTTGCGTCCGTAACGCAGCGCACCTCGATCTGGTCGCTGTCAGTGAAGTTTTGCCGAACTACTGCGCGCAACTCGACTTCGTCGCCATCGCGCAAAAAACGCGGCAACGCGGGATCGATAAGCAGCGGCTTGGATATTTTTACCGTCTCAGTTGCGTCACCGCCAAACTGGTTCGCCTTCGTCTCGCCGACGGCAACGATGCGATACGTCGTCAGGTTGTCCGGCGCGATGAATTCAAACGGGACTTTGCCAGCGGCGTCAGTTTTCAAACTCGCCTGCCAATATGCGAGCGTGCGAAATTCTTTTCGGACATTTTTTGTGTTTGTGATGGCTTCCTCGCCACCGTCACCGACGGTGAATCCTTTTTGGGTTAAGCTCAGCTTCGCGAGATCGTCGATGTAATCATGGAGCGCTTCGTAAGTGCTAACGGAAAAAGGATTTTTCGGATAAAATTTTTCGCCAATTTGCGGCAACTTCCAGTCGCCCAGCGTGAGCACGGCGTCATCAACTGCGAACACCAAAAGATCCGCATCCGGAACCGGTTTATTTTCCGAAGTCACCACCACCTCGCCCCGCACCAGCTCACCCGGTTTTGCGGTCGCGCTTTGGAGATGCGGGGCGATCTTCAATTCGCGATCGGGCCGGCGCACCTGGATATCGCTGTAAGCGAAACGTTCTTTGGGCAGTTCTTTATCGCCGCCGGGTTTGACCAGATAAATCGAGACTGTCGCGTTTGGCGCGTATTCTTTTTTGACTGGCAACTCGACCCGGCCCGCATTGCCTTTTACTGGAACAAGAAGTGTGTCCAGCACTTGGTCCGTCTCCACGGACACCCACGCCACGCCACCAAATGGAGCCTGTATCGTCAGTGCTGCTTTGTCGCCCGGTACAAACGGCTCGGCACGATGCTCGATCTTAAACGTCGTCGCATTGATCACCGGAAGTTCGGCCGGCTTCTCGCCCGTCACAGTCGTTTCGTCGCTCACGAGCGGCGTCTTGATTTTCGGTGCACTGACAGCAACGACGTACCGGCCTGTCTCAGTAGTCGGGAAAATCAGATCGGCAGGTGTTTTCGATTCCTGTGACGCGACTTTCGCAAACTCGTCGGTATTGCGGTAGCGATAAACAAACGGCGCGATCTGTTCCTTCACCGTTTTTGTGGTGATATGGAACAGGTCCGCCCGAACTGGAACTCCGTTGACCTTCTGGTCCTTCGGGTCGAGCGCGTCGATCTGAACTTTCACTCCGCCGGGCCCGGTATCCTGCTCGTTAGACTGAACACCGAGGCGCGTTTCCGACGATAACAACGTGGCCGTGTCTCCACCGGTAAGTGTTTGTCCATCCACCGACGTTACGTCCGCCCGCCAAACCACATTGGCGCGTCCAACGGCTGGATTGTCTTTGAATGGCGATTCGCAGGCCAGCATCACAAACCCGTGCGCGTCGATTTGCGCGTCGCCTTCAATTGTTTTTTCCAGCTCACCGTTTGGATCAAGCGAGGGACCGACTTCAGGGTAGGCATTGAAACGTTTTCGGGAAACATAGGAATCCTCTTCGCCGCCACCACCGTACTCGGCCGACGTTGTCCAGGTCGCCTTCCAATGCACACGCGCGCCGGCATTTGGCGCGCCATGGAAATAGACGGAGGAAACCCGAGCGTGCGCGGTCGTGCCGACCTCAGGCCTCGTTGCTTCCACAAGAACCGAGAAGAGCGGTACGCGATATTCCTGGACGCTGATGTTGTTTGCGCCCTCGTAATCGCGGCCGCCAATGCTGCACCGAATTTCATAGCTGCCGAGCTTCGCTTTCTCGGGGATATTCCATTCCCCTTCCCATCCGCCGTAGGGCGAGACGGTCGTGCCGCCCTCGCCAACAACGCGGCTGCCGTAGCCCTCGGTGATAGTCCAGTGAACTTGGGTGTCACCGGGAATGGTAAGTCCGGCGTCATTGAAATCGCGTACCAATCCCTTCATCTTCACGGTTTGACCGGGCCGGTACAGATTGCGATCGGCGATGATTTCCACCTGCGGTCGTCGTCCAGACCGGGCGTAATCACTTCCTGATGGATACGATGTACCGTCCACAAATTGCAGCGCCGGGCCCGTTGCTGTATCCGCAATGAACAGATGCGCGCTCTTCGCTTTGGGGTCATGCGATCTCGGGAAAAGCGAGTCCTTTGCGAACTGGGCGATGCCGTTCTTGTCCGTAACAGCCCGAGCGAGCTCGATATTGTCCTCGGTAACTGCCCGAACCGTGGCACCGGTCACGGAGGTGGCGTCGGCCATCTTCGCCAGCCGCACGATGACCGTCGTTGGCGTTCGCTTTTGCGTCAGCAGATAATCGTTCGCGCAAATAATCGAGCGATTCCCGACCATTCGTCCATCGGGAAGCATCGCACTGGCTTCGAACAGATACGCGCCGGCAAACCCTTCGTTTCCGGGCGGAGTGCAATGTACATCACGCCGCGTTTCCGCGTCGCCACTGGTTGCATCGAAGGTGCCGCTGGCTGATACCGGCAGTTGAAGGGCGTCAACGAGCAATTCCGTTTGGAACTCTTTCGCGAACCCTGTGCGCGGATTGATTACAACTTTCCCGGTGACGGGATCACGCGCATCGGTTTCAAACTCTCTGACCCGGGCCGTAACAATCGATAATTTCTCTGCCGGGATGCGCGCCAGTTTCCAGGTCACCTGCGGGGTGTTGACCTGGAAAAATGCAAAACGCAGTTCCTGGCGCGCGCGGGCAAACACCTGTGATGACGGAAAGATAAGGCATGACTCTTTGGGACGGAACGTCGCTCCCCAGCGCGATTCGGCAGCGAGTCCATAGCCGCGATCGCCTTTCAGCTCTGGTGAAATTGTGACTCTGTAGCGCTGAACGCGATCAAAGTTGCCGGTGATCTCCACTTCGTCTTTGCTCGCGAGCAGTTTCATTTTTTCCACTGCCGGCTCGACACGAATTCGCTCCGGTGTCGCTTCCACCGGATCGATCTCGTCGTTAAACTTGATGCGAATCGATGGTTCCTCGAGCGCGTGATTGAACGCCGCGACCCATTCGACCTCCAGCGGTTTAGTTTTTCCAACCGGGGCCACTTGCAAATAGGGAAGCGGCCGGCGGCTTTTCGGCTCGACCAAGCCGTTTATGATTAGATCAAACGTGCGTCCGACGGGAAGCGGTTCGCGCGGCGCGACTCTGAACGATGTCGCCTCGATACTGAACCCTTGCGTGGTTTTCTCCTCGTCTTTTAGAATGATTTCGACTGGGAAACGCTCACGCGAGTCGCGGTCTTGAAAATAAATGTGTTCGGCCGCATCAGCGAGACGAACGGCATAAGTCGATTCGAGATAAATTTGCGGGCGTGCAGGCAACTGCTCGCGCTCACTGGCATCGATCGAAATCGAAAAATCGGGCGTGCCGAATTCAGCGCTCCAATCCTTCACCACAAACGGTTTTCCGGTGGCGTCTTTAAGCCCTGGAGCGAGTGTCAACCGATGGCGCGCGCCGGCGACGACTCCACTGACCGTGAACACGCCTTCGGTCTCACTTTTCCACAGAAACGAACCTTCGAGTTTCGGCGCGCTTACAAACGGAGGAGGCTGATCCCCTGCATCGATCAGATCCGGCGAAACCATGCCCGCTGGGAACGTGATCGTGATGGTGTCGCCCTCGGCAATTTTGCCGCTAGACGGTTCGATAACGATGCCGCCCGCATCGGGCCTGGCGTTCGATGTTTCTTCCTCCTGATCTTCCTGCGCGCCCGCCGCGGCGAGTTGACCGAGTGCGACAGAGCACGCTGCAAGCAGGCAAAGCGTTGTAGAGAATCGGCGCTTCATTCGTGTTATGGCCCCAACTCGCGCATCCGGCGTAGATCGGCATCGGCCTCGCTAATCTTCCCAGTCCGGCGCTCGCATTGCTCGCGTTCGCTTAACGCGAGAAGTGACTCGCTAATTTGCAGTGAGCGTGTTTGTGATTGAATGGCGGCGTCAAAATCTGCGCGCTGTCTTTCGAGAACACCGCGAAACGACCACTTCGCTGGATCGTTCGGGTCCAACTCGGTCGCGACGCGAGCGTGCGTCAATGCTTTTTTTCCCTGGCCCAGATCATCGAAAAGATGCGCGGCTACGAATTGCGCGTCGGCGGACTTCTCGTTGAGCGCAATTGCGGCCTGGGCGTCCGCCAGGGCCAGAGTGGGCTGCTGCAGCGAACGCAAAACGCCTGCGCGCGCGACCAGTGCCTCCACATTTTTGGGATTCTGCCCAAGAAGCGCGTCATTCACGCTGAGCTCGAGCAGAGCCTGTTCGCTCACGTGCCTGTCCTGACGATCGCGCGCGAGACGGCCTACCTGCAGCTTTGCCGCGTCCTCCTCGCGCCCGGTATCCAGCAAAGCCTCCCCGGTTTGAATGCGCGCGCGCATCGACGCGGGCTGAAGCTTGAACGCGCGCTCGGCGTCGTCGAGCGCCAGTGGTGGCCGGCCGGCAATAGTGAAAAGCCGCGCCCGCTGGAGCAAGAGCTCGAAATCGTTTGGCGATTTGGCAATCTCGGCGTCGAGTTCCCTGATGCGCGGCAGATATTGCTCCAAACGTTCGAATTGCGGCAGCCATTGCTTCACTTGGGCATCGGTGGCGTCCATTTGGTTCGCCTTTGTTATGTCCGCATAAGCTGCATCCCACTTGTGCAGCCGAAGGAAGGCGACTGCGCGTGCGACGCGGCGCGCAGCCGAATCTTTGGCAGCGATTGCCTTGGTTCGATAAGCTGCGTGATCTTCCCAGCGCGCCTGTGCCGCGCATAAATCTGCCAGACTGTCGTACTCGTCGGCGATGTCGGAGGCGGGTGGCTTTGTCGCGATGTAAGCGAGCCAATGCCGCTCCGCGCACTGGTAATCCGTGCGCTTAAAGCACAAGGTACCTTCAAAATCTTCGATCGCTGCCGGTGGATGGCGCACTGCCTTTCGCCACGCCGCGAGTGTTTGCTCCAGGCGATCCAGGTCGTCCGTTTCCAATTCCGTTTGCGCAAGCGTCTGCCAGACCTTGGAATCTTTCGGAGTGAGGGCGAGAATGCGCCGGCTCAATTCGATCATCGCAGGCTTGTCCGTAGCGTCTTCGGCTGCTTTCAGCTGCACGCGCAATTGGGAAAGTTGCTTGTCCGCGCTCAGCAGCGGATTAGCGACGCACAGTAACAGGAAGACAACGAGTGAAAGGGGGCGGACCAAGGGGCGGCCATTATGAATGCAGTGGGTCGCAGGCTGCAACAGTTTTTCTTAAGGGATTCCCTTACGGGTGCGCGGCATTCGCGAGACCGATTATGTGATTTGCGAACGTGTCTTCGCTGCGGTTCTTTTGAAGGCCGCGACCATCAATCCAAAACCCAACAACTATCAAGATGTCCCGCCAATATACGCTTCAGCGCGCGCCAGTATCCCGCGATGGCGGGATCCATATCGATTATGCCGCCGAGCTCAATCAACAACAGCTTGCAGCAGTAACTGCGCCGCCGGGTCCGCTTCTGGTCATCGCCGGTGCCGGATCGGGAAAGACCCGAACCCTTACCTATCGCGTGGCGTATCTTCTCGAAAACGGGATCGATCCGCGAAACATTCTGCTTCTCACGTTCACAAATAAAGCTGCACGAGAAATGCTTGGTCGCGTCGTGAATTTGTTGCCGGTCGATGCCAGCGGGCTCTGGGGCGGCACATTCCATTCGATAGGTAACCGGATTCTACGCCGACACGGCAGTGCACTAGGCTATTCCAGCGGTTTTACCATTATGGATCGCGAAGACCAAAAGGATTTGATCGAAGCCGTGGTAGCCAGCGCGGGAATCGATCCAAAAGAAATTCGATTTCCGAAAGGCGATGTGCTCGCGGAAATTTTTAGCTTTGCCGTTAATACGGAGAATCCGCTGGAGGAATTGCTCGCGGAAAAATTTCCGTATTTCCTGCCCCTGCTCGAGAAGATTCATGATGTTCGGGAGCGTTACGAGAAAAAGAAGAAGGCCACCAATTCGATGGATTTTGACGACTTACTGCAAAAAACCTTGTCCCTTTTTCAGGAGCATGAGCGGATCGCAGAAATTTACCGCCGGCAGTTCCAGTTCATTCTTGTCGATGAATATCAGGACACAAACAAAATCCAGGCTGATCTCGTTGATCTGCTCGCCCGCCACCATCACAACCTGATGGTGGTGGGCGATGACGCGCAATCGATCTACTCATGGCGCGGCGCCAACTTCCAAAATATTCTCGAATTTCCCAGGCGCTATCCGGACGCGCAGGTGTTCAAGATCGAAATGAATTATCGCAGCGTGCCGGAAATTCTGGAAGTAGCGAACGCAGCTATTGCCGCAAACGTTCACCAATTCCGCAAACATTTAAGCGCAACGCGCGAATCAATAGCGCTGAAACCGGCTTTGGTGGCGCTGAATGACAGCGGCGAGCAGGCACAATTTGTTGCGCAGCGGATTTTGGAACTGCGTGATGAAGGTGTGGAGCTCAGCGAGATCGCTGTGCTCTACCGCGCCCATTATCATGCAGTCGAGCTCCAACTGGAGCTTTCCCGGCGCGGTATTCCCTATCAAATCACCAGCGGGATTCGATTTTTCGAGCAGGCGCATATCAAGGATGTGACTTCATTTATCCGTTTCGTGGCAAACCCCCGCGATGAGGTCGCATTCAAGCGCATGGTCAAATTGCTTCCCGGCATCGGCAATCGCACCGCAGAAAATCTGTGGCAAAGGTGGGCGGCCGATGTAGTCGTGGGCGCCGACCGCGGCTCTGAAAAAGAGTCGGCGGCCGGCGTCGACACCGCCGGCTACAGATTTGGTGAACGCCTCCTGGCCATGAATGTTCCCGTGAAATCAAAGAAAGCCTGGGAACAACTCGCGAATACGCTGGATGAAATCGCTCCTGCTGGTCGACCCAACGTGCCATCGGAAATGATCACGTCCGTGGTCGAAGCGATTTATGATGACTATGCCAGGGCCAACTTCACGAACTACGAACTTCGCCGCGAAGATTTAAACCAGCTGGCAATTTTTGCCCGGCAGTTTAAAGACGTGCACGAATTTCTTTCGCAATTGGCGCTGATCAGCAACGTCGATGCAGAAGCCGCCACAATCCAGGCCAGCGACAAGGAATCGGTCAATCTTTCTTCAGTGCATCAAGCCAAGGGCCTTGAGTTTCACACAGTGTTCGTGATCTGGTTGACCGATGGAATGTTTCCGAGCAATCGCTCCCTCGACACGCGCGACGCGCTGGAGGAAGAACGGCGCCTGTTTTATGTGGCCATCACACGCGCGCGAGACGAGCTCTATCTCGCGTATCCGCAAATGCGCTTAAGCGGAGGGTATGGCGACGTCTTCCAGCGCCCCTCGCGTTTTCTCCAGGAAATCCCGAACGACCTCGTGGAAGACTGGCAAGTGAGAAGACAATGACGAACCTCGAATGACGAAGTACCAGGGAATGGGCGACCGAGCGCAAAAAAGGGAGTCGTTATTTGTCATTAATTAGTCATTCGTAATTCGGATTTCGTCATTGGGGTTGCTCATGATTCTCTCGCCTGAAAAAAAAATCGCCGGCGTTCTCGTACCGCTGTTTGCGTTGCGTGGAACAGACGACTTGGGAATCGGTGATACCGGCGCGCTTCGGGAATTTATCGATTGGGTCGCGCAAATTGGATTCAAGCTCGTTCAGCTCCTGCCCATCAACGAGACCGGGGCCGACAACAGCCCATACAACGCGATCAGCGCGATGGCGATCGAACCAACCACGTTGCATCTGGCGCCAAACGCTTCGCCCGATTTAACACGCGAAGAGTTTGATGCTGCAATTGCCGGCGCCGACCTTCGCAGTCTTTGTCTCGGCGAAGTAAAATACCGGCAAGTCAAAAAACTGAAGCATCGCATCCTGGAGAAAGCGTTTGCGAATTTCTCCAGTCACGCCAGCGAAGAACGGCAGTTGGAATTCGAAACATTTTGCGAAGAGGAAGCCGCATGGCTGCGCAATTATGCATTTTTCCGCGTCCTAATGGAGGAGAATGACGATTCCGCCGCTTGGAATCGTTGGCCGGTGCAACATCAATCACTAGAACGAGCACGAACCTGGTTACATGGTCTATCGCAGGATCGACAAGCGGCGCTGGCGGCCCGTCAAAATTTCTTCTGTTATGTGCAGTGGATCGCGCACCAGCAATGGCGCGCAATCAAATCATACGCTGAGCAACGCGGGGTGGCACTGATGGGCGATATTCCGTTCGGTGTAAGTTATTACAGCGCTGACGTCTTCGCGCGGCCGGATGAATTCGCGCTCGATTGGTGCGGCGGTGCACCTCCCGAGCCCTACTTTAAAGAGGACGCGTTCACGCAAAAGTGGGGCCAGAACTGGGGTATTCCGCTGTATCGCTGGGACAGAATGCGCGCAAACAATTTCCGGTGGTGGCGCGAGCGTGTCCGTGCTGTCCGGCGCATTTTTCATCTCTTTCGCATTGATCACGTGCTTGGATTTTACCGGATCTATGCCTTCCCGTGGCGGCCGCGGAAGAACAAACAATTTCTTCCGCTCGATTGGAACCAAATGCTCGAACAAACTGGCGGCCGGGCACCACATTTTGCTCCGCGCGACGACGCAACCCCCGAAAATTCCGAGGCGAACAAACGCGAAGGCGAAGAATACCTGCGCGTTGTTCTGGATGAAGCAGGTGCTACGCGAGTGATCGGCGAAGACCTCGGGCTTGTTCCGGATTACGTACGGCCAAATCTGCGCGCGCTCGGGATCGCGGGATTTAAAATCCCGCAATGGGAGGTGCGGGGTGAAAAAGTCACGCCTGGAAGCGAATACGAGCGACTTTCCGTTGCGACCTATTCGACGCACGACCACAAACCGATCCGCGCTTTGTGGGAAGACGCTTTTGAACATTCGACGGCGACATCGGAACAATCGCGATTCGTTTTAGCAAAAATCGCCGTCTTCGCCGGGTTCGATCCAAGCATCGACCGCGTCGATTTTGAAAAAGATTTTTACCCTGCGATCATGAGAGCGCTTTTCGGAAGCGAAGCATGGCTGGCCATCGTTATGATCAGCGATCTGCTGGCGCGCAATTACCGCTTCAATGTGCCTGGGACCAAGGCAAACTTAAACTGGACACGGCGAATGCAACGCTCGATTGCACAGCTGAGGTCCAGCCGGAAAGAGCAAACGCGAATGCATCTAATCCACGATCTGCTGGTAAAGACGGGCCGCGTTTGAAGACAAGTATTTGCACCCCTCTTCGGCGCGCCCGGTGCCGCGCCCTGCCAAATCGCCACTCCGTCGTCTTACGCGCTCTTTTCGATGGGCGCGCCTACCCTGTTACCCCATTCGGTCCAGGAACCGTCGTAGTTACGGACGTTATTCAGGCCTAACAAGTAGGTGAGCACAAACCAGGTGTGACTGGAGCGCTCGCCGATTCGACAGTAGACGACCGTGTCTTTGTCGCGACTAAGTCCGCACTGATCGAAATAGATCTTGGCCAGTTCCGAAGCCGGCTTGAACGTGGAATCATCGTTGGTGGCCGTTTTCCACGGCATGCTTTTTGCCCCGGGGACATGGCCGCCGCGCAACACGCCTTCCTGCGGATACTCCGGCATGTGCGTGATCTCGCCCCTGTATTCGCCCGGCGAACGCACGTCGATCAACGGCTTGCCGCCCTTGCTCTGCGCCAGCGCCTCTTCGAAGAACGCGCGGATCTCTTTGTCGAGTCGTTTCTTCGGCACGGGATAGTTTGTCTTTGCATACTTGGGAACATCGCGCGTCATACGGCGAGCTTCGGCTTTCCATTTATCGCGGCCGCCATTCAGAATTTTCACCTTCTCATGTCCGAATAGTCGGAACGCCCAGAGCGCGTAGCAGGCCCACCAGTTGGCTTTATCACCGTAAAAAATGCAGGTGGTGTCTGGTGTGATGCCGTCGCGGCTGCAGAGCTCTGCAAATTTCTCGGGCGAGATGTAGTCCCGAACCACAGGATCCTGCAGATCGGCGCGCCAATCGATATGCACTGCGCCGGGAATGTGTCCGGTGTCGTAAAGGAGCACATCTTCGTTCGATTCCACGATGCGGATTCCTTCGTCTTTGAGATGCTTCTCGAGCCAATCGGTCTCCACCAGCGCTTCGGGATGCGCGTATTGCGTGCGTTCTGTAGTCATAACAAAAGAAACTTCGGGCGGCGCCTCCAAACGGGCAAGGAATTTTACAATTTGATCGCCCCTAAAGCAGGGAGTTGGCGACATTACCCGCGATAGGGCCGCACTTTTAGGTAACAGAGATTGGACGGCTGCTCTGGAGCGCTTCGTTAGCAGCGATTGGGGTCAGCGAAGAGCGACGGTCTTAATGCTTCTTCGCTTGCAACAGCTTGATCGCGTCGCGCAATTCCGCGGCACGCTCGTAAAGCTCCTTTGCAATCGCGGTCTGCATCTCGCGCTGCATGATCTCCAACTTGGAAAGCGGGCGCTTTGCTTTCACTTCCTCGAGCCATTCGTCGAGAAACGCGATCTCCGAACTCTTCGACACCAGTTCCGGAAAGTTTGATTGTTGCAAGAAATCCACGATCACCTCGCGACCGCGCTCAATTTCAGCTATCGCTTCGGCAAATTTGCCCTGGCCAAGAAAAATGGACGCCTTCGCACGCGTGTTCATCATAAGCACGTAAGGCCGAAACTGTTGGAGGTTCCAGGAGAAATCCTCGCGATCCGTATGCTCCGAGACGAATGTGAAAAGGTCCAGATTGCGCTGCGTATCGCGCACCACGCCTTCGAAATCATTGATCTGAAACAGGCTCAGATAACGATGGTAATATTGGATACCTTCCTGTTGAAGTTCTGCGCATTGTTCGGGCGTGAGCTCGTAGGTTTCGCCTTTGGCCGCGGCGCGGACTGCCCGCCGTTGATAATATTCCAGAAGCGACTCACAATTGTGGGGCCGCCGGCCATCGGGCCTCCCCGCCAATTCCATTTGCAACACGCCAAGGTCGACCCGCAGCTGTAGTTTCTCGCGGCCATCGAGGCCCGCAATCTTGCGGACCTTGATATTGCCATTTTCGTGCGGCCAATCCTTCAAGATGGTATTGAGGTCCAAACTCATCGTAACTAAACATCGGACATTCAAGGTTGCCTTGTCAATAATTGGTAGCAACGGCGCGCTGCAGTGGCCCCGGCAATACATCGCAGCGCGATGTCCCTACTATCTTTTTTGCAGGTGACACGCCTGCCGTTACAATGTGGGAAAATGGAACAGGCGATCGACTCGTTTATCCGTTTCCTGGCAGTCGAACGCGGCCTTTCTGAAAATTATCAGCTTTCCACCCAAAGATCGTTGAATGAATTTGCGCGCTGGTGTGCCGCCAGAAAAAAAATCGATGATCCGCGCGCCGTGACGTTGCCGGCCATCAGCGAATATCTCGCAGATCGCAAGCGAGCCGGCCTTTCCGCTTCCTCGATCAAACTCATTGTGGTCGCGTTAAAAATTTTTTTCCGGTTCCTGCTCGCTCAGGGAAAGGTTCAGCGCGATCCTGCTGAAGCGCTGGCGCTTCCGCGAATCGAGCGCTATCTCCCGGAAACGCTGAATGAATTGCAAATCGAGCAGTTCCTGGAAAGGATCGACACCAAAGCTCCTCACGGCTTGCGAGATCGAGCGATGATCGAACTGCTTTATGCAAGCGGTCTGCGTATTTCCGAGCTGGCAAACGCGCGTCTTGAGAATTTCAACTTCGAAGAGCGCATTGTACGCGTAACTGGTAAGGGCAACAAGACCCGCCTTGTGCCGGTTGGCCGCAAAGCATGCGAAGCGCTGGCAGCGTACTTGTCCACCGAGCGGCCTAAACTGGTGAAGCGCCGCAGTAGCAGCGAAATTTTTCTTTCGGAGCGCGGCACCAAACTTACAACGGCGCGTATCTGGCAGATCGTGAAGGAACATGCGCGCCGGGCCGGACTCGAACAGAACATTTACCCTCACCTTCTCCGACACAGCTTCGCAACGCATCTGCTCGGGAACGGCGCCGATCTCCGAATCATCCAGGAAATGCTCGGCCATGCCGACATTTCCACGACGCAAGTCTATACGCACGTCGATCAACAACGATTAAAAGCTGTGCATCGGCAATTTCATCCCAGGGCCTAGCAGCGGACGTGACGCTGAATCCTGGATACTGGTGTGATGCCCAAGACGCCCGTCTTCCAATGAACCGCCCCCAGGATGAGAACGAGGACGAACAGAACACGCGGACCCCGACCTGTTTTGATCACTTAATCCCGGCCGCTCGATCACTTTGCGTTTGATCCCGCATCGAGCATCGAGTATCGAGCATCCGCGCCTGACAGGCCCTGGTTATGAGACGAATTGTGTTGCTGGTCATCGCGGCCGCCATTGCTGCATACGCTGGTTGGTACTACTGGAATTTTTTCCACCAGATTTCGAGCGCTCCTGTGGCCAGAATTCTGCCGCGAGGAACAATATTTTTGGCGCATATGCCAGACTTTAACCAGACACGCGATCAGTGGCGTAAGTCGGACGTTTATCAGTTGTACAGCGAACCAGCAGTGAAGGATTTTTTGCACAAACCACTGAGCAACATTTCAAAACAAAACACTGTTTCTCAAACGCTGCAGGAGATCGAACAGCTCGACCCCAAGAACGCCTTCCTGGCTTTGACCTCTATCGACGATAACGCTCCAGGCGTTGTGGGTGGCTTCCGTTTTCGTGGCAGCCAGGAGGACGCCGAGCGAGTCATCGGCAAATGGCGCGGTGCGCTTTTGGAACAACGTGCCGGCATGAAGCAGGAGAAACTTCAGTATCAGGGCCACGAAATCGACCTGCTGAAGGCGACTCCGTTTACGCTGGCAACGACGTTTGATCGACCTTGGTTTTTCGCAGCTACAAACGTGACGGAATTAAAGGCGCTGCTTGATCGCGTCGATCATCGCGCAAAAAATTCAGGGGAAACGCTCGATAAAGACGAAGCCTATCGTACCGCCATTTCGCATCGGCCATCGAACTATGCAGCGTTTTTCTATCTCCAGCCCAGAGCATTTTCCGAGCGACTTGCCGCATTGCGCGCTGCTGTCCAATCAAGCCCGACTTCTGGCGAGACCACGATGCTTGAAAAAATGCGGTGCATCGCGGGTTCGACACGATTCGAGAATGGAAAAATACGCGATGTGCTTTTTCTGGGAATGCCAAAGCTCGAGAACGCCACACTTAACCGCTCGTCGCTAACGCTTGGAACAAAGGAAACGTTTTTTTATCTGGCGATGCTGCTCAATCTCGGGGAAAAGATGGAAACACTAAACCAGATTGCCACGCTGGGCGGCATGGTGCAGAAAGTTTTCCAGGACCTCGCCGCTAGCGGGATCGCAGCCGAGGATTGGAAAGCGGCGTTTGGCCTCGAGCTGGGAGCTCTGGCAGATTGGCCATCCAGTGCGCATTGGCCATCTTTAATTCTGACTCTGCCAGTGCTGGATATGGCCAGGGCCGGCAAGATTATCGAGGCGTTTACACGCGCCGATGAAGGGGCAATCTGGACACAAACTGAAAAGGACGGTGTCCGCTATTTTTCAAAGCAATCGCTAACCACACTCGTCGCAATCACTCCAACGATCGCGTTATCTGACCGGATTCTTATCGTCGGGTTCAACCCCGTGTCGGTAGAAGAAGCGGTGAAACGCAGCACGAGCAGCTCATCGGAGCTCGCTGACTCGCAAACTTACAAGGCAGCAGAGCGACTGCTACCGGCGCCGGCGAATTTTTTTTCATACGTCGATACAGCGCTGCTGTATTCGCGGCTTGACGCTTCGCTTCGTCCAATGTTGCTAATGGCGGCGGCTTTCGTGCCGGCAATAGCCCGTTCCGTTGATCTGGGCAAACTCCCGTCGCCAGACGTGATTACAAAGCATCTGAGTCCGATCGTCTCCTCGCAAAGATATGATCGCGATGGTTATGTGGCCGAATCGCTCGGGCCAATCACACTGGATCAAACGGCCATAGGGCTCGCCATCCTGAGCAGCCTCAGCACGGTGGTTGGACAGCAGGGCGCCTTTGGCAGTTGGACGCCTTCTTCGAGGGCCACACCCCTGCCGGCGACGGCCAGCCCATCGCCTACCCCATAAAGCAGCGTATGCGTCCAGCTTGCGAACGTTTGCTGGTTTTGGCAGCCAGCCAACCGGATATCCGCAGACATGCTGATGCAACAACTAGCGCCAGGCCCTGGCTGGGACATTTCGGCACTCTTCCTAGCTTCGAGCACGCGAAAACGAAGAAAAGTGCTGCAGTTTGGCTAAATCGTGCTATTTTTCTCGCTCTATGGCTATTCTAAAGAAAAATGCATTCTCCCGTCGCGTTCCTGATCTGGTAACTGAGGAGCTGGTCGCTGTCCTCTCACGGCGCTCGTCGTTCGAGTTTAAGCAGCTGTTCGACATCGTGCACGAGAATCTTCGGGCCCGGAACGCTGCCAGCGGTGGCGAGGAAATGCTGCGCTTGCGAGCCTATGAGAAATTGCAAAATCTCGTGGCGCGGGGCGCCGTCAAGAAGAACGGTAAGAAGTACAAGGGGTTGCCTTCGGCGTTGGCCAGTGCAATTGCCCAGCAGAATGGCCATCTGGCTGGCGTAAAATAACCGAACCCTGCTACTGCCAGGGAATTCCGGATGCTACGCGAATATTTGCCGGTCCTCCTGCAAATCATCGTAGCTATCCTCTTTGCCACTTCCGCGTTGGTTGTCAGTGTGCTGGTAGGCAAAACCGGTAAACGTACGCCTGCCAAGGATACCGCGTACGAATGCGGCATGATCCCTCAGGGGGAACGCCAGCCGCGCTTCAGCGTAAAGTTTTACGTAGTGGCGATGCTTTTTATCCTGTTCGACATCGAGATCGTCTTCATGTATCCGTGGGCGGTCGTGTACCGCGACGCAATCAGGCAGAGCACCGTCATTTTCTGGAGCATGCTCAGCTTCATCACAATCCTGATGGTAGGCTACGCTTACGCAGTCAAAAAAGGCGCGCTCGACTTCAAAAACTAGGCCCAAGCAACTTCAAATTGGATGACACTGTGACGCGTCGTCCTCTTTCCGATGTTTAAGTCACCAGCCGCGACGAGGCTTACTGGTTATTCCAGCTTTTTCGTGGACGCACACTGGTGGTTCTTTTGCTTTCTGCTCGTGACGTTGAGTTTCCTTCTTCTTGCACTCGATCCCTCACCACAACTATTTTTGGGAGACTCAGGAAGTTACCTGTGGACAGCATTGTCCGGGTGGATACCTCCTGACCGCTCATTCTTGTACGGATATGTGATTCGCTGGTCATCGCTCTGGACAGGAAGTTTGACTTCATTGCTGATTCTTCAGGCCTTTCTCGGCGCCATCACGGCAATCTTGGTCGCACTTGTCTGCCGTTGGATTTTTGGGCTCTCATCTGGCTTGTCCTATCTTTTTGGAGTTTTTTGTTTGCTGGATCCGTTACAATTGGTATGGCATCGCTATGTTATGACGGAGACCGTTAGCCTGTTCGTCTACGCCTTCGTGTTGTTTTTTTCCTTTTTATACCTCAAGCAGCGGCGCCTTTGGCAGCTGGCAATCGTCCAAGTACTGTCGATTCTTTTGATAAGCTTCAGGATGAGTTATCTACTCGTCGTCCAGATAAGTGCTTTTTTGTTACCGCTCATAGCTTTCTTTCCAGAACTTCGCGCAGTGTTTCGGAAGCATTTTCCCATATTTTTGAAAACTTCCGGACTAAGGTCGGCAGGACTGCATCTGGTCTTCAGCGTTCTGTTCATGTTAGTCCTTCAGCAAGGTTATCGAAACCTCAACGGCAGGCTGGCGGGCCGAGAACCTGCATTGCTCTATAACAGTGGCCTTAGCATCCTGACAACGTGGGCGCCGGTTCTTAAACCGACCGATTCTCCCGATGGCCGCTTATCCGAGTTGATTGCAAAGGGTAATGAGTTTCGACTGAACGACCTATGGTCAAGGGACAGTCAGCTCTATTCGCCTGGAGGGCTTGTCGGCCGATGGAGCCAGATCGAGTCGAACGAGGCTGTCTTGAACCAGGTGGCGAACCAAACAGCTTTGAATGTCCTGTTGCGTCGGCCACAGGACATCGTGACGCTAGGCGCCAAGACGTTCTTGCACTACTGGAATTTCAAGCACATTCGCGGACAGGCCAAGGTCGAGTTGGGAAAGGCGGGAAATAATTGGCCGAAAAATGAGAAATGGAGGATCGGCGCTCGCTTTCATTTGCAGCCGCCGTCAGCGCGGGAGAACAAAACATACACGCTGTCGCAGCGATACTTTTTGCGTTCACGGCCATATTACTACGTTGTTCTGTTATCACCCCTCGTTTGTGTCGTTCTGATATTTCTCATGCATGAGGGGTTTGTTTTTCTGCTTTTTCTCCATAGCTGTGTTCTCTTTGGAACCGTTACTATTCTCTCGAAAGAAGTTAGTGTGCGATACCTTCAACCAATGTCTCTCCTTACAATACTGATTTTTGCTGCGTTGTTGAAAGCCGTGATTGATCGGCGATGCAGATACAGACTTCCCTTTACATATTGTAAAAGCAATGACCTAGACGTTCGCGCGACGCGATGGAAGGATGCGGAGCCATTCATCGTTGGCCGGCAGGCGCCGGCATCGCCAGGCTCTAATACCGGAGAAACTAAATGCTGAATGACATGAAGCCTGGGAGTGTCTCTTCGGGTTGCGACATTGAACATCTTAAACCCGAGGGCATGACGCTTGGAAGCGTACAACTAAGCATCGTCATCCCTGCTATGAACGAAGAACTCACTGTGGGCGAATTTATCGAGTGGTGCAAGGAAGGTCTTAAACGCGCTGGCGTGACTGGGCAGATTCTGATTGTGGACAGTTCGACTGATAACACGCCAAGGATTGTTCTCGAACATGGCGGGGAGGTGCTGCGCACCCCGAAGCGCGGCGTTGGCCGCGCCTACATCGACGCGATTCCGTACATCCGCGGAAAGTGGATGTTAATGGGCGACGCGGACTTGACCTACGACTTTCGTGAGATCGCACCATTCGTGGAGGAATTTCGAAAAGGCGCGGAGTTTATCATGGGTAGCCGCTTCCGAGGCAGTATCGAGAAGGGGGCCATGCCCAAACTGCACCGTTACTTCGGCACGCCGCTGACTAACTGGATTCTCAACCGCATTTATCGCAGCAACTATTCTGACATTCATTGCGGGATACGCGGAGCAACTCGCGAGGCGTTGGACAAAATCAACATCACATCGGAGGGCTGGGAATACGCCAGCGAGATGGTGCTGAAAGCTGCGCGATTGAAGCTCGCCAGTGCCGAGGTGCCCATCAAGTTTTACAAAGATCGGGAGGGACGGCTCAGTCACCATCGTCGTGTGGGCTGGCGCTCATCCTGGATGGCCGGGTGGGTGAATCTAAAGGTAATGCTCGTGTACGCGGCGGATTCATTCCTGCTGAAGCCCGGCATCGCGCTTATGGCGATTGGGTTGTTGCTTTCTCTGGGTTTGGCAGCCGGGCCCGTGAGGATTGGGCCTATCGGGTTTAGCCTTTACTGGATGCTGCTCGGCGTGACGTGTGCCACTCTCGGTTATAGTTCGATTCAAATCGGGATCCTCGCACGCGTAATGCACAGGTTACGACCGGGGTTGGTTGAGTGGGTGCAAAAATTCGTGACCTACGATCGGGGTATGATCGTGGCAGCCGGCTTGACGGTGGCGGGGCTGGCGCTGCTCGGGCATCTCGTCTACCGCTATTTGAAACTAGGACTGAACCTCGAGGCCATCTCGCATCCGGCTATTCTCGGTCTTCTGCTCGTCATCCTTGGATTCCAGACATTCTGCTTCACGCTGCTCATGGAAATGGCAAAACGCGTCATCTCAAAATCACGACAGTGAGCCTCCGGACGCATGAAAGTTTTGGGCAGCGCGGATTGAGCCTCGCCGACCGCGTAGGCACGTGGCTGTCGCAGCGGGCAATTCGTCGGCATTTGCGGACTCGGAGCGATTTAGAGGTGTTAGAACTCGGCTGTGGCTACCGCGCCATTCAGTTACTCGCTTTGGAGCCGAGACTAAAAAGGGGTATCGGAGTAGATTTCCAGATCGCTCCGGGTCTCCACAAGCTGGAAAGATTCACTTTCTATCAGGGAACGATCGAGCAGACTGTTCCGAACCTAACGAGCGAAACCCTGGACGTAGTGATGCTCATCTCAGTCCTGGAGCACCTGGTTGAACCGCAGTTCGTTCTCGAATCTGCCTGGCGTTTGCTGAAACCTTCAGGCCTGCTTTTGGTCAACGTCCCGACCTGGGTGGGCAAGCGATTTCTCGAGTTATCTGCATTCCGCCTTGGTTTCAGCCCGAAAGTCGAGATAGACGACCATAAGATGTATTACGGGAAACGCGATCTCTGGCCGATGCTGGTTCGTGCCGGCTTCAGGCCGAGTGAGATTCACCTACAATATCACAAGTTCGGTTTGAACTTGTTTGCTGTCGCCAAAAAAACCGATTCCAGGCAGCGTGATCAGTAGACTGATTCAGGTCGTCTTTCGCGTACGCGATGTTGTGGTCTGAACGTTAAGGCGTAGTTGTTGCTTCCCCATGGCCGAAGAAACTCGATCGCCAGATCTCCTTCCAGTCGCTGTCGTATTGGGACTGCTTCTGTGGCTATTCACGATGACTGGAGGCCGCCAGATCTTTGTCAACGAAGTGCTCGGCAAAGCCTACGATTCACAAGCCGAACATTTTCTGCACGGCAACGTGGGAGTCGACGTAGAGGCCATAAGCCATGAAGCAATGATCGTCGATGATCACGTCCGCATGTACTTTGGACCTTTCCCGGCTTTCCTCCGGATTCCATTGAATTTCGTCTACCCGGCGGGATATGGAAAATGGTCCCGAATTTCTGGATTTTGCGCTGGATTGATCGCGTTAGTCGCATTTGCCGGGCTCATCCGGATGGCCTTGCGCGCGTCCGAGCTATCGAGCCGCTGGCAAAATTGGCTGGGGAATGCTTCGCTCGTTGGATTCGCTCTCGGCTCGCCTCTGCTTTTGCTTCTCGGAAATCTTTCCATCTACGACGAAGCGATCATTTGGGGACTCGCCGGTTCGCTGGCTGCTCTTTATTTTGCGTTGCGATCTCGGGAAGCGGAAGGATCTGCGCTGACTGGCTCGCTCCTTGCCTTCTCTTTTTGCGCTGGCGCAGCTTTACTATCTCGAGCGACCTTCGGCGCGCCGTTTCTTCTGATTGCGCCGGTTCTTGCGCTTCGCTTATTCCGCAGGAATCCAGTACGCAATCTTGCAGCGCTTTTTCTTCCGCTTGGGGCAGCCTTCCTTTTTTGTCTGTTTCTAACTTACGCAAGATTCGGTGATTTCAGCGGGATGCCAATGCGTTACTCCACTAATCCGGAGCAAAGGGAGTTCGCGGTGAAGCACGGCCTATTTCGTCTTGAACGGGTTCCTTATAGCTTTGCGGACTATTTCATCTTGCGTTGGCCAGAACTCCAACGCGACCCTCCGTTCCTAAATGCAGACCGTCAGGCTTATCATCATCCAACTCTTTACGTCATGTGGTTCACGGAAACTTATTCCTCTTTGTTATGGTGTTCGTCGTGGATTCTGCTCGGGGCGGTTATCGGCATAGCGATGTTACTTCGGTCCGGAGGGTCCGCAGGAGTGGATTGCACGATTGCGGCGATCCTTTTCCTGCAGGTCCTTCTCATTTTATCCTTTATGGGACTCGCTCAACGTTACGCTGCGGAGTTTTATCCGTTCCTCATTTTCGTTTTCCTCCTTTTTCTGCGACAAGGCAGTGCGGCGTTTCGGTTGCGATATCTGTTTATCGCCTTGGTTGCCGTTTCAGTGATGATAAATTCGCTTACAACGGTATCGTGGCTAGTGGACGACGACCTGAACGTCCCAAGGGAAACGCGAGCGAAGTGGGAGGAGCTTCTCGGGAGACCGTCACGTCTGCCATCACGTGAATGAAAATTTTGGCCACCGGAGTCTGTCGCAAGTTTCTCTATATTTGAATCCTTCTCCTCGATTTGTTTGTCGCCTACACTATCTGGCGCGTTGAAAAGCTACGCTTCGGAGGGAAGCCTCTGTCTGTAGCTCTGCCGCCTGTTGTCACATTGGGCGGTATCATTGAATGGTTCCGAATCCACCAACGATACAGTTGTTGACGTGACGTTTGAGCAAAATCGTTTGTCGCAGTGGCTACGAGCGCACATCAGTCCTAAGGATATCTTCTTGTCTGACAGATTTGCGCTTAATCCAATCTTACTCGTCGCATTTTTTATGGCTGGCCGTACTTCGCTTGGTCCATGGGCTATGATACGAATACGCGAGACCTCCTTTACGAGGATAAGGAGAATCGCCTTGGCGCTTTGCGCTTTGTCCATCTATCGGGTTCCTGATCGCGTCCGCAAAGACGGCTAAAGGGAAGCATGGTAGAGTTAGTTAGTAAAGAATGAAGTTATCGCCAATTTTTGCGGCGCAATTATCCCGACCGCGGGTTCTTTGGCTCTTTGCCCTGAGCGTGTCGTTTCTCCTTTCAGTGTCCGCTGCATTTCGCGGCGGTTACGTCGGCCCGGACTACTGTTGGCATTTGGAGCGCATGCTTGATTCGTCGAGGTTCTTTGATTTCTCCACGGGGGACCCGCCCATTTACATCATACTGGGTCACGGATTGTTCAGGCTCATTGGGAAAAACGATGGCTTTCCCATCACTCTTTCGATTATCCAGGCGGCCGTTAACACTCTCGCAATGTGGTGCTTTTTTCTTTATACAGAACGCTGCTTTAAATCGCCTGTCGTTCATTTGGGTTTTGTCTTCTTTCTAACTTTTCTGCCAGTCCGAGTGATCCACTCTGTTACAAGTGGAACCGATTGGATGACAATTCCTGTGTTTGTGCTGTTGCTTTATGTTTTCGATAACTTCTTGTCTGACGCGACCTCTACCCAGAAAAACGCGGCAGTTCTCGGGTTAACATTAGCTCTTGGAATTTGGAGTAAGTACAGTTTTATGGCCTTGCTACCCGCGCTCTTCGCAATTTTTGCATTCCTGTGGTGGAAGCGCGCCTGGAAGCTGCAACGGTTTGTTTCCATCTGTGCTCTCAGTTTAGTTCTTCCTTCAGCCCTCGTGGTTTATAGTCATTGGGCGAGCGGTTACGAAAAGAAAGCTGAGGCTCGAACACTCTGGCTGCCCAAGGGTGGAGCTCCGGGGCAGCCCGATATGAATTGGAAAGACCTCTTTTCGGTGAAGGTCAGAGACCTTCAACTTTTCAAAGCCCCTGAGTACTTCAGAACTCCAAAGCATAGAGGACCTCAATACTTGAGCGAGGATATTCGCGTGGGACACAAGCACAGCTATCTGGGGTTGTCGCATATGGCCACGTTTACGGATTCGATGAATCTGTTTCAGGATCTGCCAGGGCCCCACAGCATCGAGCGTTTTCTCATTCCGGATTTTAAGGTTCGTCGGCCATGGAAGACCCCGGTGATGGTGGCATCGATGTCATTGGGAGCCCCGTGGACGCTCCTGGCCTTAATAGGCACGCCTTTGATCTTTTTCGGAGCGGTTAACCATCTTCGAAAAGACAAACTCAAGCGCGAAGATGTCGTGGCTTTTCTTGGAACTGCCTACTTTCTGCTCATGTTTTTGCCGATCCCTTTTGTTTATTGGGGAGCTCTCGGTGGAGCTTGGACGCCACGCCTTATCCTGTCGCCGCTGCTGTATTTTTTCTTGGCCGCTTTCCTTTTGATCGACCGGACGATCGTAGCGAAATGGAAAAGAAGCGCTTTCGTCGTCCTCGCTTTCGTGCTCCTCCAGAGTGCAATTGAAATCGCGATGTTGGCGTGAGAAACAGACTCACCTGCTGATTTTCACTTCCTTTGGGTCTGCTATACGATTGCCGCGCCTTGCGATTAGCAACAAATTTGCCGTCACCGACTCGGAGCGAAGGTCTGTGCGCGTTTATCACATTAATTCACTCATTAATTCGTGTTTTCGTCTCCATATGTTACTCGTTGTGGTCGCGGTTTCGGTGTCGTGAACTTGCTTACGACGGTCGCTTGGCCGCTGGATGTCGACATGAATGTACCTAGGGAGACCTGGGCGAAGTAGAATGAATTTCTGGGCAGAACCTCACAGCGCTAAGAACGAACTCGACGAAACTGGGAGTCACAGTATTTACCTGGACAGCATTGTAATTATCGGTTTTCGAGGGATAAGCTGGTCTAAGTTTTCGATGGTTGGGATTCGCCAATGATTATCACGCGTTCTCCATTGCGAATCTCTCTGGGCGGCGGCGGGACTGATCTGCCTTCATATTATCGCAAGCACAGCGGCTTTCTTATCGCCGCCGCGATTGATAAGTATGTTTACATCACCGTTCATCGTCGGTTTGTGGACGGCTTTCTCCTGAAGTATTCCCATCTGGAAGAAGTAGCCACGATCGAGGAAATCGAGCACCCCATCATTAGGGAAGCGTTTAAGCTGGCGGGAGTCCGGGAACGCAACCTGGAGATCGCCAGCATGGCCGATATTCCAGCCGGGACGGGCCTGGGCTCATCGGGTAGTTTCACAACAGCGCTGCTCAAGGCTTTGCACGCGCTCCACAAGAATCCTGTTCATCCGTCCGAGCTGGCGGAGCAGGCCTGCTGTATCGAAATGGAAAAACTTGGCGAACCAATAGGCAAACAGGACCAGTATATCGCTGCCTACGGCGGGATTACTTGTTTCCAGTTCCAGGCGGATGGCCAGGTCCTGGCGTCTCCTCTTAGGATTTCCGAGGAAACCTACCTCGATTTGGAAGACAATTTGTTGCTGTTTTTTACAGGTTATTCGCGTTCGGCTTCAAAGATTTTGCAGGAACAGCACGATAAGAGCATAGAGTCCGACAAAGCGATGCTTGAAAACCTGCACTTTGTGAAAGAACTGGGGCGACAAAGTCAGTGCGCGTTGGAAGCGAACAATCTTCACGAATTCGCGCGACTAATGGATATGCACTGGCAGCAAAAAAAGGAACGCTCGTCGAGCATGAGCAACGAGCGCATCAATGACTTCTATGATTTTGCGATGGCTAATGGTGCGCTCGGCGGCAAATTAATCGGCGCCGGCGGTGGTGGCTTCCTGATGTTTTATGCCGAAGATAAAGCTCGGCTACGCCGTGCCATGCGCGAGAAAGGATTGACGGAAATCCGTTTTCGATTCGAACCGGAAGGTACGAAGATTCTAATTCAATGAAGGCGCGAGGGGAGAAGATTGACCTGGCCAATTGGCCCGCGGCCATCCTCGCTGGCGGACTTGCCACGCGACTTCGACCAGTGACGGACAAAACGCCGAAAGCATTATTGAGCGTCGCAGGCGAACCCTTTGTCGTCCATCATTTGCGGCTTCTACGTTCTCAAGGGCTTCGCAAAATAGTGCTTTGCGTTGGCTATCTCGGTGACATGATCAAGGCGAAAGTCGGCGATGGGAGCGACCTCGGTCTGCAGATTGCCTACTCCTTTGATGGCCCTACGCTTCTGGGAACCGGCGGCGCCCTGAAACGGGCGCTTTTGATGCTCGGCCAGCAATTTTTGGTCACTTATGGAGACTCATTTATGCCGGTGGATTACTCTGCGATTGTGGAAGCTTTTGTTCTCAGCGGAAAACCGGCTTTAATGGCAGTCCTCGAAAATGAAGGTCGGTGGGACGCGAGCAACGTCTGGTTTGAGGCTGGTAGGATTCTTCACTATGACAAAAGAGTACCCACCCCAGAAATGCGTCACATCGACTACGGCATTTCTGTTCTGAATGCGGGAGTCTTCGCATCGTTCCCCAGTAATTCGGCCTTTGATCTCGCGGATATTTACTCCCGCCTGGCCTCCGAGAAACGACTGGCCGCGTTTGAAGTGAAACAACGCTTCTATGAAATCGGATCGCCCCAGGGCCTTGCGGAACTTGATTCTCTACTCCGCGGAAAGCCGGCTCCCATTTCGCCATGAACTATTCGGAGGAACACCTTCGCGAGACGGCTGAGATAGTCTCGAAACTTGACCCGGCACTCTGCGAAAGGGCGGTGGAGCTCCTGGCCGCTGTCCGTGAGCGTGGCGGTCGGCTTTTTATACTCGGGGTAGGCGGCAGCGCGGCAAACGCGTCTCATGCGGTGAATGATTTCCGAAAGCTCGCAGGGATCGAATGCTACACGCCTACGGACAATGTCTCGGAGCTAACCGCCCGCACCAACGACGATGGATGGGCGTCCGTGTTCGCCGAATGGCTTAAAGGAAGCCGACTAAGTGAAAAAGACGCACTGCTTGTTCTGTCTGTGGGCGGAGGCAACGTGGAAAAGAATATCAGTAGCAATTTGGTGGCGGCAATGCAACTGGCGAAGGAACGAGGAACCGCTGTTCTTGGAATCGTTGGTCGCGATGGAGGTTACACTGCACGGGTTGCAGACGTGGCGATTGTGATTCCCACTGTCAATCCCGCAAATGTTACACCACACTCGGAGGCATTTCAGGCGGTGGTGTGGCACTTGTGGGTCTCTCATCCCAGGTTAAAGCTGGCAGAGACGAAATGGGAAAGCATGAAGTAGCGCGACGCGCAGTCTTCCTCGACCGCGATGGCGTAATCAACCGCGCTGTTGTCCGAAACGGTCATCCCTATCCTCCCTCCTGTGCTGAAGACTTCGAGCTTCACGACGACGTAGCTGACGGCTGCGCCCGGCTGAAGGCAGCGAATTTCCTGTTGGTGGTGATCACCAACCAGCCGGACGTCGGCCGCGGCAAACAGAATCGTGAAGCGATCGAAGCGATGCATATAAAAATGAAATCGGCGCTTTCGCTCCTTGATCGCATCGAGATTTGTTATCACGCGGGCGCGCGTTACGGCGAGCCGTGTGAGTGTCGCAAGCCGCGACCGGGCTTAATCCTGCGAGCAGCAGCCGAGCTGAAAATTGATCTTGGCGCGAGTTATGTCATCGGCGATCGGTGGCGCGACGTCGATTGTGCGCGCTCGGCAGGTTGTCGAGCGATCTTCATTCAACGCGGGTATCAGGAGAATTTGCGGGAAGTGCCCGATTTTACGGTTGTGAACTTCAGCGAGGCAGTAGACGCTGTTCTCCGCGACGCGCGCTTCTGATACTGCTTGCTTTCGGCGCCACGCCTTCAGTAGGATGCAGGGGATGCATCAACCGTTATTCGATTTGCCGGTAAAAATCTTCGCAGATGGCGCAGACCTCCAGGGTATCGCAGACCTTTATCGCCGGCCCTATATCCATGGTCTTACCACCAATCCAACTTTGATGCGAAAAGTCGGTCTGACGGATTATGAAACCTTCGCCCGAACGGTGCTGAAAGAGGTAAAATCGAAACCAATCTCGTTTGAAGTCTTCTCTGATGATTTTCCCGAGATGGGCCGGCAAGCGCGTAAAATTCACGAATGGCAGGACAACGTGTACGTTAAAATCCCGATCACAAACACGCGTGGCGAATCATCTATTCCATTAATTGAGGAGCTAGCCGCTGAGGGCGTAAAGTTGAATATTACTGCCGTACTAACGCCACCTCAGGTAAAGTCGGTTGCGGCTGCATTAAACCCGAGCGTCCCGGCCATGGTTTCGGTTTTCGCCGGCCGCATCGCCGATACCGGCGTCGATCCGTTGCCGATTATGAAGGAGTCGCTCGAGATGCTGCGCGAGTTGCCCGAAGCTGAGCTTCTCTGGGCGAGCGTGCGTGAGGTATTAAATGTCTTTCAAGCTGCCGCATGCGGTTGCGATATCGTCACAGTTCCTCACGATATTCTCAGGAAACTGGTCGCACTTGGAGGAAAGGACCTCGATGAACTCTCGCTCGATACGGTCCGGATGTTTCATCAGGACGCCGTAGCTGCCGGTTTCAAACTCTAGCAGGCCACAACTCATCACTTCACGAGAAGATCCCGCCCATTGCATCTCATAGCTCTGCTAAAAGGACGATCTCGCGCGAAATTGCTCTCATACTTGTGAATGACTTCCAAACTTCACCGAAGTCCGACGCAGCCGATCCGGCTCGATCCGAATCATCGCAGTTGGCGATCGCCGCCCAACTTCCGAAGAAGGAGAGCATCCGAGAGTTTGCGCTCGCAGCCGGGCTGGCAGCATTAATTGCAGGGCTCTGCGTTTTTTTCTTTTTCCGATTGTCGAGTATCGAAGCCAAATCGCTTGGCAGGCGAATTCTTCCTGCACTGTTTCCGGTTTTTGGAACCTGGTAAATGGTCAACGCGCCGAAGCGATTCTCCTTATCCTCAAACACCGTCTTGAAGTAGCGCCTGTAAATCGGTTCGTTCAATTTACCTCTGAGAAAGCCCGAGCGGAGTCCGTTATCGATTGCGACATAACGGATGCCGTTTTCATTGAGTAGATGAACAAGTTCTCGTGGATTTTTGTCCGTGAACATTTTCTCGTAAAGCACATCCCGATCGTGGACAGGATAACCCATGGACCAACCAAAATACGGCCAACCATAGAAGATGCGCCGGCCGTTCAGTAAGATCGGATGAAGCACAAATCTGTCGGTTAGGAACACGTCCCTGGGGCTGGTGTTGGCCTGTAGCCAATCTGATAACCGATTTTGTTTAAACGGCACGTCCACGATAGTATCGTTGTGGATACGGAACCACTCAATGGCGCCTCCAAGAGTGACCACGAGCAGAAGAGCTATGGCGGTGGGCTTCCCTATCCAACGTATCTTCCCGACCCGCCAGATCGTGTAGGCGACAAATAAATTTAGAAGAAGAACCCAAATGTAGAGAAACTTGTGGTTGTTGATGATATCGGTGCTTAACTGCGTGCTGAACGCGAGTATCGGCAGTATCAACAAGGCAACAAACAGCTTGCGGGGAAGCGCCATGCAGAACATCAGCGCAGCTAATCCTAGCAGGAGTTTTTCTCCAAAGGTAAAGCAGAAGTAGGATAAGACACGCAGCAGTGTAGGATTTTCAACCACGAGTCCCCAGTGGATAATTGAGTTCCCGTGCGCGAACCCCTGTTTGCGCAGAAAAAGAAACGCCATTTGTGGAAGAGCTACAGCCCCTGCCGTGATCAAAAGCGAGAGCATATAACCTCGATAAGGGAAGAGAAGGAACATGCCGGTCGCGACTGCGAAAGCCGTCGCGAACGCGGCGCTGTTCCATAACGGCAGTAATCCAAGCAAAAAGCCGGTGAAGATAAAGCTGGTTAATTGTGAGGGATATGCTTCGTCGGACTCAATTGGTTTCTGGGCGGACGAGAGGGAGGTTTCGTCACATGCGGTTTCAACTTCTATTACTGGGCTTTCAGTCGCGGATGCTTCCGCTAGTTCGCCTCTGCCAGGTGCTGGCAGGCGCTTGCGCCATCGCTGTTGAAAAAAACCAACTAGAAAAGTCAACGCGAGCAACAAGGTGCCGATCCCAACTACGAAGTGCCGCTGTACATAGAAAATGCTCAGCGACCATGTACCTACATTTTCAGCTGTGTAAGGGTAACCTGAGACGAGCCAGTGGTTAAGAGTCACGATAGACCTGAATACCTGGGACACCGAGTGTTGCGAACGTAAGAAGGAGACGTACGAAAGGGTAGTCGGGAAAAAAAAGAGCGAGGCTGCAATCCGCGCGACCGCTCGTGACTCAAATAACAGCTCGCCCAGCGTCATGATGAGAATCAACATCGCAAAAAGGGAAAGAACGCTTAAAAGGTTAAGAGCCCAGGCCATGTTGAGGCCAAGGAACTCGAGATTCCCTGCTTGGAACCAAAAAAGGAAATGGTAGCGAATGGGCTCGCCGATAAAGTGGGGATACTCGGTGGGAAAGTTGTGTCCCATCGCGAAGCTCTGCATTAGTGATAGGTTAGGGCCAAAATCGTTCCAGACGACAAACGCCATGCGCACGTTCCCGTCCTTGAGCCAAAGCGTCCCGAACGTTAGGTAGCAAGCAATCAGGAAGAAGCAGGCGATGAAAAAAGTGTCCCAAACTACCGAGCCTGGTGGTCGAGAGTCCGACAGTTTCGGATCCAACACAGATTGCGGTCGAAGCCTGTAAATCACCAGCCCAGCAAGCGCAACCCCGAAAATATTCCCACCGATCAATGGCTTGGCAGACGAAACAAAGGCAAGCGCCAATAAATATGTCGTCCATGTAATTAACACGAGTCCAACCAGAAATGAGCTAGCGAGGTAATGAAGCAGGGAGTTGAAGGTGTATAAGCGCCGGCAAACGCAGGCGCCCAGCATTAGCATCGTTGCCAGATACAGCAGCGCCAACATTCCAGTTCGCCGAGGTTAAATGCGAGCCTTCGTCCTGATGATGGAACGGCTAGGGGTGCACGTTCCTAGTCCAAAGAAATTCATATGTAGCGAGCGCATTAATCGCAACCGAAACAAGAAAGAGCGAAATTTCCATTACAGATAGTTTCGCCGGGCCATTGCCCGCTAGCAGAAGAAACATCCAGGGTAGCAGGATCGTAGCGTAACGATAGGAGAATTGCCAGCCGCCGGGGTTTCCATGAGACCACAACGCCGCGGTTAATAATCCAATCGCGATCCAAGCTACTGCCTTATACTTTCCGCCCTCACGAAAAAGGAGGAAGAGAAATGGACTGGCAATGAAGATCGAGCAACCAAATCCATATGGCAGGATGTAAGGAAACTTGGGGGTGGTGTCGCCAATTCCTTTGAAAAGCATGTGGTAAACGTTTCCAGGGATCGCGTGGAGAGAGAATAATCCATGCTGGTACCATGGCTCCTGCAGAACGCGGGGGATTCGAGCGTATCCAAAATCAAATATAGAATGAAAGCGCGCGAAGTTGTACTCCGCTGTTAGAATCCCCAGTACTACCGGTAGAACGAGAAAGGATATGAGCACAGGCACTTTTTCTCGAAGTCGTTGTATCAGGTTGCTCAGATTTATTGTAGCCAAACTATCAGGAGTTGTGAACCACAAATAGAGATAAATAGGCAAGACAAGAACCAGTTCGGTACGATTTCCGAAAGCGAGCGCGAAGAACCCGCCAGCGACGAAGGGACAGGGTCGAGCGAGAGTAAAATATAGTGCTCCCACCTCTCCCAGTAACGCAAAGCCGAGGGCGATTTGCCAGGATCCGCCAAATCCAAGGTTACACCACGTCCAGGTCCCAAAAACGGGGAACAGAGCCAGTAAGATTCGGCGAGACGGCGAGAGCGCGAAAGGGCGAACTGGTGAGGAGGTGGCAGAGCTGATTTCGAATGCCTTGCCGAGTTGGAAAAAGAAGAAAACACAGAGCCCTGCGATGATTGATGTCACCCACTGGGCGGGAAAACTGTGAATCCATCCGGCCTGTTGCAAAAGAGCGATGGGAATCATGCTAAGCACTGCGCCAAGCGGAAACACGGAGTAATATTTGTCTTGGAACGGAACCAGTTCGTTCAACCATGCGCCCGGACGCTTGTCGAGGCCAAGCTGCCCATGCAATAACGCCGACGCAATCCGGGCCGTATAATCGAAGTCGTGCATCGTCGCCCTGGTGGTTTTGAAGAACGCTACGGCCGCGATCACAGCCAGGATTGTCGCCACGATCCAGTCGCGCGAGACTCTTGTCGCCACGACATCTTGAACACCTGGACCGTCTTCAGCGCTCTGTGTCTCTCCCGTCGTCACAGCTTTACTCATTCTGATGCGGCGAAATCCTATTTTAATTCAACGGCTTGCACAGGGGCGAATGCTAGGCAGCCGACCCTTTCTGTCAAACACAGTGCAAGAGCGCCGGAGCAGAAAAGTTTAGCAGCTGAGGCTGCGGCTCGTGTCCCTCAATGTGGCGTTGGGCGAGGCCGCGGGTTTGGGTGGGGTCTCGGTGTCGGCGGAGGTCTCGGAGTTGCAGTTGGCGTTGGCGTCGGCGTAGGTGCTGGCACGATAAAGGCATACACCTTGTTGTCTCCAGCGATGTAGATACGTCCCCGAGCCGTAACGCCGGTTGTCATATAGGAATGTGTGCCCGGGATCAGTTCGTTCGGGCCGCCGCCAGCGTAAATAACCGCTCCGGTCTCTCCATCATAGCCGTGTAGCTGTTGGTCGCCTTCAATGCCCCAGCCAGCTGTACCCACTACCCAGACAATTGGATTACTACTGCCATCAGTGGTGGTAACGAAAGGCGAGCCGCAACCGCCATTGCTCCTTGTAGCGCTCCAAGCGCGGACAATCGTAGGCGGGCTGGTTGCAGTTATGCGAAAAGTCGAAACCGTTTCCCTGTTTGCGCGGAAAGCCACATAAACGCCTTGCTTCGTCCGATAGGTAGCGGCCGCCTGGATGATGCTGTTGCCGGGAGCTACGCTGGCTTGGTCTACAGGCAAGCTGATTCCCCCGAGGTTATCGCGATTAAGCAAGTAGCCGTTGGTATCCTTGCCAAGCGCGACCACCAGATGAGAAGGTGTTGCGCCGGGCACATCTACCAGCAAAGGCCCGCAGCCGCCAAGATCGAAGTCCAAAGTGTCAAGATCGAGCCAGTTGAGGGGCACCCAGTAATCGCTGGGGTCACCGGTAAAAATCGGGCCAGGCTGGAAGCGAATGACCGCTTCGCCGTCGCTCCAGGTTCCTCCGGTGTCGGTAGTGTTACCGGTAGTAACAAACGGGTTCTTTCCATCGCTGGCGACGCCGCCAACCCCCCAGATGGCGCCGGCGTGAATGCCGGTGGCCGTCGCTGCGGCCCATGCTGTTATGCCGGCTGGATTATCTACGGGCACTCCTATCAACCAGCCATGGTAGGCACAATGATCCAACAAACTACCATACGGCACGTAAAGGATGTTACCCACGATCCCAAGTGCGGGCCGTTGAGCTTGTATGGATGGTGTAAAGGTCGTGCCGTTATAAATCGCAACCTCGCCTACGTCCACAGGCCAGCCGGGATTGATTTCGCCTGTGTCCACATTAAGAGAGAAGATGAGATGTTTCTTGGTCGTGCCGCCGTCGGGCGTAATCATTGCGTTGAAAAAAAGCGCGCGCGAGGCGAGATCGATAATGGGCGTGCCGGTAATACCGAAGGGGTCAATATTGCCTTGGCATACGAGATCGTCTTCAAACACGGGATCGCCCATGTTGCGCTCCCAGATGACCGAGCCGTCCACAGCATCGAGCGCGTACACGTTATTGGATTCGGTTACTGCAATAACTGTCGGCCTGCCGCCCGGCCCATCATCAAGGTAAAGCGGTTGCGCATAAACATCGCCCACAATTGTGCCGTCGAAGTTTAGATCGCGCGTAAGATTGGCTGCCGCGCTCGGAGTGAAAGCAGAATCAACATAAAGACCATCCCGCGAAGGGTGATTGTGAAACTGCGTTACGTTCACCTGCGCCGTGCCTGCGTTTGCCGGAAGAGTTGCGCTCAGGAAAACAAAGAGCAGATGTATCAACAGAAGGGAACGAAGGGGTTTTTTCTCGAGAGCCAAAATTGAATCTTCGCTTTCTTCGCTGCCTTCTGTAAAAATCCATTCGAGATGGTTCATAAAATTCATTTGCGGCCAATGTGCGAGCCCGCGTCCCTTTTACCACACTGCGCCGCGTTCTTGTCAAGCACTGCGGTCACACAGACGGGACTACGGACATCGGACAATGGGATCTAGCAGTCAGTGGCCTGCTCTCAGTAGCTAGTCGTCAGTCGTCCGTCTTCGCCTCACCGCGGCGTTGGGCGAAGGTGTGGATTCGGACGAGGCCTCGGTGTCGGCGCAGCTCTTGGTGTCCCTCCCGGAACGGCAAAGGCATACACTTTATTGTCCCCAGCGACATAGATGTGTCCTCGGGCCGCAATGCCGGTGGTGCTGTAGTAATGCGTTCCCGCTATCAGTTCGTTTGGACCACCGCCAGCATAAACAACCGCACCAGTTTCTCCGTCATAGCCGTGTAACCGCTGGTCGCCTGCAGTAAGATGATCTTCGGTACCAACCACCCAGACGATCATGTTACTATTGCCATCAGTAGAGGTGACAAAGGGTGAGCCGCAACCGCCACTGTTCCTTGGGACGTTCCAACTGCCGGCAATTGTTGGCGGATTGCTGGCAGTAATGCGGAAAGTGGAGAGGACGGTATCACCGTCGTTGTTGGCGCGGAACGCAATATAGGTGCCCTGCTTGGTCCGATAGGTGGCTGCCGCCTGGAGGATCGTGTTGCTGGCGACCTGAGATACTGCTATGGGCGCATTGATACCACCAAGGTTATCTCGATTAACCAGATACGCATTGCGATCCTTACCCATCGCAACCACAAGGTGCGAAGGCGTTGCACCCGGCACGTCCACCAGCAACGGGCCGGAGGCGCCCAGATCCCCGTCGCTTAGATCGAGCGACTGCCAATTGGCAGGTGCCCAATAATCGGCGGGCGAACCGCTAAAGATCGGGCCAGGCTGGAAGCGAATCACTGCTTCGCCACCGTCCCAATTGCCGCTGGTGTTAGCCGTATTACCGGTAGTAACGAACGGGTTCTTGCCATCGCTGGCCATGCCGCCAACTCCCCATATTGCGCCACCCCAGCCACCGCCGCTGCCGGCAGCCCATGCTGTTACACTAGCTGGGTCATCGATGGGCACCCCCACGAACCAGCCATGATAAATGCTGCAATCTCTCATACTGCCATACCCAACATAAAGAATGCTGCCTACGATCCCGAGCGCCGGCCGTTGCTGTTGGATCGACGCGTTAAAGTTGATCCCGTTGTAGGTGGCTGTCGCCTCCACGTCCACAGGCCAGCCGGGATTGATGTCGCCTGTATCCACATTAAGCGAGAAGATGAGCTGTTTTATAGTCTTTCCGCCGTCAGGTGTAATCATAGCGTCCAAAAACAGCGCGCGGGAAGTAAGATCAACAATAGGCGTGCCAGTGATGCCCAGAGGATCAAACTTGGTGCAAACGAGATCGTCCGCCGATATTGGATCGCCGACGTTACGCTCCCAGATAACGCTGCCATCGCGAGCATCTAGCGCATAAACGTTATTCGATTCCGTCGCGACAACGATGATCGCCCTGCCGCCCGGGCCGCCCTCGACGTAAAGAGGTTGTGCGTAAACATTGCCAGAAATTGTGCCGTCAAAATCCATGTCGCGCGCAAGGTTGGCGGCGGCCTCTGGCGTGAACGCAGAGTCAATATAAAGGCCGTCCCGCGAATCATGATTGTGAAACTGAGTCACGTCCACCTGCCCGTTTGTTCGAACAGTTGCGCTCCAGAGACACACAAGGACAATTGAGAAAATGGAAAATAGAGGCTTCATGCGTCAGTGTTCAATAATTCCCGGCGGCCCTTTTACCATGCCGTACTGCCTTCGTGTCAAGCTGAATGGATGTACAGGCAAGCGATGCGCTCACCCTACAATGATTCCGAAATGGGCTAGCCGACGGTGCTAGGCGAGCCAGCGTCGTCGAGCCGCACTTGATCAGCGCGATCCCCAGTCGCCCCTCTTCATGTCAATTCCGTGGTTAGCTGGTTCTCTACGGCTGGATTTGGTCTGTCCATAGAAATTGCCAGGTAGCTATCGCGTTGATGGCGACTGAGACAGCGAAAAGCGAGATCTCGGGTACCGAAATCGTTGCAGGCCCGTTGCCTGTCAGTAGAAGGAACATCCAGGGAAGCAGGATAATGGCGTAACGATAGGAGAATTGCCAGCTTCCCGGATTACCATGTAACCAAAGCACCAGTGTTAAAAGAGCGATAGCTACCCATGCGACTACCTTGTATCGTCCGCCCTGGCGAAATAGGAGGCAGAGGAAAGGACTGGCAAGAAAAATCGAGCAGCCAAAGCCGTTTGGTTGAATATAGGGGAAGTAGGCAAGGCTCTCATATCCTTGGAATAGCATCGTGTAGATGTTCCAGGGAATAGCTTGAATGGAAAACAATCCGTGCTTATACCAAGGCTCCTGGGCCACTTCCGGGATATGGATGTAACCAAAGTCGAAAATGGAATGGAAGCGTGCAAAGTTATAAGCAGCAGTCGCAACTGCCAGTATGGTAGGCAGGGCCAGGAAACGAAGTAACATGTGGGCCGCCTCAACGATCTTGTAGCCGCCTCGCTGTGCCGAGGCGGGCGATACGTGTTCCCGCCCGGAGCACGGCGACATAGTGCCGTGGCTACAACGCCGCCAGAATAGATAAAGGTAGAGCGGCAATGTTATAAGGAGTTCCGTACGATTCCCAAACGCCAAGGCAAAGAACGTTCCTGCGACAAACGGGGATGGCCGAACCAACGTAAAATAGAGCGCTGCGGCTTGTCCCAGTAAAGCTAGACCGAGAGCGATTTGCCAGGCGCCCCCGAATCCGAGATTGCACCATGTCCAGGTTCCGAAAATCGGAAACAAGGCCAGGAGCACTCGACGAAACGGCGAGAGAGCGACAGGCCTGCCTGCATCACTATGCGAAGCATTGCCGGCAGGGCGAATCGGCGAAGCGCTGTTACAACCCCATTCGAACACCCTGGCAAGCTGGAAAAAGAAATAAACGCATAGGCCTGCAATCAGGGCCGCCAAAATATGTCCGGGAAAACTTTGGATCAGCCCCGTGTTTTGAAGGAGCGCTACAGGAAGCATGCTGAGCACTGCTCCCAGCGGAAAGGCTGAGTAGTATCTGCCTTGCCACGGAATCATCTCGTTAAGCCAGTCAGGCGGTTTTTCCCGAAGACCGAGCCGGCCGTGGAGCAAAGCCGAGGCAATCTGATTTGTGTAATCCAGATCGTGCAAAGTTGCCTTGGTCGAAAAATAAAAGGCCATTGCCGCAAATACTGAGACCGTCACAGTTATCGAAAGCTCCCGGAAATTGTCACTCTTCGATATCATCGTAAAACGTATCTGTTTAGCACCAAAGACGCTGTGTCATTCCCCGCCTGGGACAACGTCCCAGGCCGCCGATTGCTCAAGCAAAAGCGCTGAAGGCGCGAATTGAGGTTTGCAGGTAAGCATAGCCGCAGCCGATCTCCAAAAGATCGCCACCAGCCAATCCGCGTTAGGCGCGGTCATGCAGAAGGCGTTTGAACGTTGCCCCGCTGCTTGAATTCCTGGACAGTGTAGCTGGTGTGTCCGCGTATCCGCATGCGCCGCCTTCATAGAATGATGATTCGCGATATGCCTCCTGCATCGCGCTCTCGATCAGCCGAGGATAGAGATAGTACAGTCCGCATTCCGTGCAGCGCACGACGTTGTGAGGTTCATGCAAACGAAGCGGAAACTCGCGTCGGGCACGCTTGCATAACGGACCCGGTAGATAATTCAAGGCCTCGTCGACGCGCTCGTGGTGGTTTCTTCCAAACTCATCTGCTCCTATCTGTCGATCGGTTTTGCCCCGGCGATTTTTCTTCTGCACTTCGATCATCTCGCCCTTGCCCGCAGCACCCTTACTGGCAGCCCGTGGATACGCTTAAAATGTTTTTCATCCTGCGGCCCGGTCAGGACGCCGAAGCCTGCGGCTCTAGCCGTCGCGGCGACGGCGATATCATTTTGCGGAATCATCTGCCCAGAGTGCATGAGTTCTGCAAAAATATCGGCGTAATACTCCGCTATTTCAGCCGAAAAAGGTTCTATCGGAACATGCACACGAACTGCTTCCAAGCGCGCGCGACGCTGAGCAGCCCGCAAAGGGGTATCGGCCAGCCGAACCCCGGCGAGGGCCTCGGCCCACACAATTGCCGGCACGATCAAATCTTCTTCCCACGGTAAATCGCTGCTCGCTTGCCCCGGTAGCAAACGCTCGAGCTCAACCAACGCCGAAGTATCGAGAACTAGGCCCACGGATTTTTCGGCGGCCGATCAGCTTTGTTCACGGCTTCCAAGTCATCGGCGAACTTCGGGTCGCCCGGTAATTTCCTCCATAATTCCCACAACTGGCGAAAGGTAATTGTCCGCGTCCCAGGCAAAGGTCCAAGCACGGCAACGGGTTTGTCATTCTTGTGTAAGATAAAAGTTTCGCCGGTGTGCTTAATCCTGGCGAGACAATCGCCCAGATTCCTTGCCGCCTCCGTGGTTGAGATCGCCCTCGCCATACGCAAATGTGTAGTTTACAAAAATCCATAAGTCAACAGTGACTTCGCCTGCCGCCTCCCATGCATTTAACACATTTTGAATCAAAGCCTAAAAGCGATGATCCGTGGTCGCTGCGACAACGGATTCGGACTTGCGCGCGTTATCGGAAACGCCTATTAGCTTTACCCTCATGGTTCATCATGTCGTTCTCTATAAACTTAAACCCGAGGTCACCCCTGCCCGCGTGGAGGCGATGATGATGAATACGCGCATGCAGCTTCTGAAGATTCCCGAGGTCTTGAACATTAAATGCGGGAAGCGGATCGACCCAGAATTGCCGTGGCCCTTCTTCATTGCCATCGATTTTGAGTCGATGGACAAATTCGCAATCTTCCGCGAAGACCCCATTTTCGTGAAGTTCATGGAGGAAGTGATCAAACCGAACACGGAAGATTCCCTGGTCCTGGACTTCGAGATGGATCCCGGCAAGGACGTTCGCTTTTCGTAGAAGCAGCAAGACATGTATGCGCTTTGGCCACGGCGCTGTGTCGCCGTGCCGGTGAGCAACGGATTGAGCGCCTCGACGCAGCGAGGCGGCTACAAAAACAGCCCTACGATTGCTATTTTCGCGAGGAGCGGGTAATCATCCGGTCGATGCGTCTCGGCTATTTGTACTCCCGGTATCCCGTGCTTTCGCAGACGTTTTGCGATGCGGAGATGCTGGCGCTGGAACGGCTCGGTTTCAAGCTCGAGATCGGCTCGGTTTACCCCCCGCTCACGAGCCTGCGGCATGAGCATATCGCCTGTTTGAGCGCATCCATTCATTACGCGCCGCCCCAGGAAATCCTAAGGATTTCAGAAAAGAACGCCAAAGCGGATGGCAAATGGCCGGGCGACCTGGTTGAGCGGCACGAGCGTAAATACGGCCCCGGCGTGAAGGCGGAACAGCGAGCGCGCAATGCCCTGTACTTTGCCGACCGTTTCAAGCAGCAAGGCGTCGATCACGTTCATGTTCACTTTGCGAATCGAGCGGCGCATACCGCGATGTTTTTAAAAGAAATTTCAGGGATTCCATTCAGCGTGACGGCGCACGGACAGGATTTCATGAAGGACCTTGGCAATGACGATTTATTGCGGGAAATCTGCGCCGCCGCGGAGTTCGTTGCCGCCGAAACGGATTACAGCTGCGACCTGCTTCGCCAACGCTGTCCGGATTCCCGAATTCACCGTGTTTACAACGGGATGGACCTGACACGTTTTCCAGCGGCGAACTATGAAGCATCGATCAACCAGGTGCCGCATATCATCAGCATCGGCCGTCTGGTTGCGTTCAAGGGATTTGAGTACCTGATCGATGCTTGCGCCGAACTCGCGCGCCGGGGTGTTGAATTCACCTGTGAAATCGTTGGAGATGGCCCATTACGCGGTGAGCTCGAAGCAAGCATTAGAAAGCTGAACCTGTCAGACCGGGTTCATCTGCCCGGCTCACTGTCGCAGGCGGCGGTCCTGGAAAAACTCAGGTCTGCCGATATTTTCGCGCTCGCTTCGGTGACAGACGCCCAGGGAGCCAGCGATGTTTTTCCAACCGTGATCATCGAGGCTATGGCGTCTGCCCGTCCGGTCGTGTCCACCCGGTTGGCTGGAATTCCTGAATCGGTCGTGGACGGCGAGACCGGGTTGCTGGTTCCGCCCGAAGACACAATGGCGTTGGCCGAAGCACTGAGACGACTCATCGAAGACGGCAAATTGCGGTTGCACTATGGTTGCGCCGGGCGCGCGCGAATTGAACAACATTTCCGCATCGAGCAGACTGTGAGGCCACTAGTGCAATTATTGGAAGACTCCGTGCGCAGGCATCGGAACATAGACTTGGAGTCTGTGCGCTCAGCGGGTTTGGAACCCGCTGAACCCCAAGCAGCGGGCAAAATGCCCGCTGGGCATACAGACAGCATGCCTGTGATCCAATCGCAGGCGATCGCATATCTAATCGACCGATGGCCGGATAGAGATTTGCCCCTTCTCGAACGCGAGATCGAAGAGATGAAGCGGCGTCATGTGCCGATCGTTCCAATCATCTGTGAATTGAATCCCCAGGCAGGATACACGCGGGCGATGGAAAAAATCGCGCCGACGCTCGAATTTCTGCCGGACCCGATGGTGATCGAAGCTGAATGGCGGGCAAATCAAGCACTCGCCCAAAAACTGGAGGAAGATCGCGCGCAGCAAAGTGCCAGGGCGCCAAGTGCGATCTTTTTGCGGCAGGCGCGTTTTGCGCTCGTGCTGAGGGGGCTCCTTCGAAAAAAAAACGTGTCGCACATCCACGCGACGAATTCCGCTACTCTGGTCTGTGCGCTCATCTCAAAAAAACTTTTCAATGTTACCGTGAGCGCCACCATCGAGGCGCGACCGAATTTACCGCGAGAGTGGATCCAAAACGCGTTGTCGGAGTGCGTAGGCGGTCGTTTGAGAGATCGGCAGTTAGTCCGTGGCGGTTCGTTTCTTGTTGATAAGACGACGTTCCGCTCCGCTCCGCAGCAGGCGCTTGGTCGAGTCAGTCAAAGGAGCGGGATCGATTTGACTGCTGGGGCGCGTTTCTGGCAGGAATGGGCGGAATTACTAATGCGCTGGGGCAGCGTCAATCGAAAGTCGAAAATCGAGAATCGAAAATGAAGAAAGCAATCCTTCTCGCCGGCGGAGCCGGGACACGTCTTTTCCCGCTCACAAAGATCGTCTGCAAGCAACTTCTCCCGGTCTACGACAAACCGATGATCTGCTATCCGCTCGCTACGCTCATGCTTGGCGGTCTGCGCGAGGTGCTGATCATTTCCACGCCGAAGGATTTGCCGATGCTGCGCGATTACTTGGACGACGGCGCGCACCTTGGAATTCGAATTGAATATGCGGAACAACCAAAGCCTGAGGGGATTGCCCAAGCGTTTCTAATCGGGGCAAATTTTATTGCAGGCTGCGGCGCATCACTCATTCTGGGCGACAACATCTTCTACGGAAAACTCGACTTTTACCGGGACGCTTTAGCCATCGAACGCGGTGCTTGCATTTTCGGCTATCAAGTGCGTGATCCGGAACGGTACGGGGTAGTCGAATTCGACGCTGATGGAAAGGCGATCAGCCTGGAGGAAAAACCGAAGCAACCGAAGAGTCACTTTGCCGTGCCGGGACTTTATGTCTATGACGAGTGCGTCGTTGAGCTGTGCCGGACACTGCGTCCCTCTGCGCGGGGAGAATTAGAGATCACCGATTTGAATTTGCTTTATCTCAAGGAGAATCAGCTTCACGTGAAACTGCTCAGCCGCGGCATGGCCTGGCTCGATACTGGAACCACAACAACGTTACTTGAAGCCAGTAACTACATCGCCACGATCGAACACCGGCAGGGATTGAAAATCGCGTGTCTGGAAGAAGTGGCGCTTCGAGCCGGTTTTATTACGGAGTCTCAACTTGCCGCCACGATTGATCGACTACCCAAGGGCGAATATCGAGATTATCTGCGATTGGTCTGCGACGAAGGGCCAAGCGCCGGACCGGAACCGGCGGGATAGAGCAGGATAGATGAATCACGCGACGTCCACCAGATGAGTTATAGCCCAGCGTTTCAACGCTGGGTCAATTGTGATAAATCGGATTCGAGTCCCGAAGAGGGACGAAAGAAATAACCGATTCATGCATTCATTCACGAGCTGTCTCATTCATTGCGTGTGGAGCACAAAAAATCGTGAACCTTGGCTCACTCCGGATTTGCGCGAACGCCTCTGGCCATATCTCGCCGGCATTGCAAGGCAAAATCAGATCAAGACGTTCGCCATTGGCGGAGTAGCTGATCACGTTCACATTCTGTTCTCATTGCCGGCGACATTATCTATCGCGAAAGCGACGCAGCTCCTAAAAGGAAATTCATCGAAATGGATTCGAGAAACATTTCCAAAAATGCGATCCTTTGCTTGGCAGGAAGGCTACGGTGCGTTTAGCGTTGGGATTTCTGGAATCGATGCAACCGTCAACTATATTCGCAATCAAACGGAGCATCACCAAACGCGATCCTTTCGCGCGGAGTTCATCGCGATGCTTCAGAAACACGGTTTTACCTACCAAGAATCAATGCTCGTTTGAGGCGTTCTGTCGTCCTTCAGGGACTCGATCCTTTCCAAATCTATTTACCCAGCGTTGAAACGCTGGGCTAGTGTCAAAAAGCTCTTCGACACAGCGAGCCCGGACTGCCGCGGTCACCGCCCGTGGCTACAGTTATTTTGGCTGCTCGCGCAGAAGATGATTTGTGTCCGCGAGCAATTTCGTCACAGCGTCCGCTTCAGTGGCCTCGTAGTAACCGCGAATCTGACCATGCCGATCCACCAGCACCATCCGCGTGCTGTGAACGGGAATCCCCTGTTCCTCGCTGCCATCCGAAACGGCAAGCTTAAAACCGTCGTGCGAGAGTTTGTAAATCGCGCTCTTTGGTCCCGTGAGGAAATCCCACCGCGCGGGATCTGCTTGCAATTTCTCCGCGTAATCGCGCAGAACTTTGGGCGTATCTTTCTCCGGGTCGACGCTAAACGAAACCAGATGCACGTCGGTCTTTTCCAGAGGTTTCTGCAGTTCGCTCATCCGGCTACTGATTATGGGACAAGGTCCCGGGCAGCTGGTGTAAACGAAATCGGCGATCCAGATTTTGCCAGTCAACTGCGCAGTGCCAAACGGCTGTCCATTTTGATTCACCAGCTGAAAAGACGGCACTGTTCCGTAAGAAGAAACAGTTCGTTGCCGAAGGGCCGCCACTTCGATGTGACGCAGCCAAAGCAACAGTAGTAAAGTTATAACCGGGATCAGAACCAGGATTACCTTCCAGACAATGCCCCCGCGTGTTGGCGCCCGATTAATGGTGGCAGAGGTTGTGTTCACGACTTCGTCAGGACGAGCGCCGCCAGCAACAGGGGCAGGTAAATAATCGACCCGATAAACAACAGACGCGCAGCTTCTCTGGTGCGGACTCTCAAAAACCGCATGGCAACAGCAATAAACAAACCGCCCAGTACCAATTCGATGGCGAGATACGCGAATGTGACGATTCCGACAAATGCAGGCAAACCTCCCAAAATCAGGAGCAGAATACAAAAAAGCACGCTTTGACTGGCGCTGCGTTCACCGCTGAGGTCATCGCTCGAAATCATGCGAAAACCCGCTCGCGAATAGTCTTCGCGGTACATCCATGCAATGGCGAAGAAATGCGGCAATTGCCAAAGCATAAGAATTACAAAAAGACTCCATGCCCCAGCGTCGATTGTTCCACCGGCTGCTGCCCAGCCGATCACTGGCGGGAGCGCCCCCGGGATCGCACCAACAATCGTGTTCGCCGTGCTGGCGCGTTTGAGCGGCGTATAGCCAAAAATGTAAATCGTGATAGTGATCGCCGCGAGCACGGCGCTCAGTGTGTTGCAGGCCAGCGCAAGATAGCCAATCCCAAAGATTGAGAAGAGAAGGCCAAGCGCGAGCGCGTCGGCTGGTCGCATTCGGCCCGCCGGCACCGGTCGCATTTTGGTCCGATGCATCAGTGCGTCTGCTTTACGTTCCCACCACTGATTCAGTGCGGCGGCCCCGGCAGCTGCAGCCGCTGTTCCGAACACGACGCGAAACAATGCGGGATAATCGACCCGCGATTCCGAGCCGAGGTAAAAACCGACTGCGGTGGTCAGTAAAACAAGTGACGTCAATCGCGCTTTGACTAACTCGAAGAGATCGCCAGCGAGCCTCCTTGGCGCGAACGCGTGTTTCGCAGTTTCGACTTCGAGCGCGGCGGTTTTCATGCGGCAACGGCTGCGGCGTGCGGCGCGCCCGGCGGTCGCGCCCTGCCTAAATCAATGTGCGAAATTCGCCAGCAAATGACCGAGATGCTCACGCCAAAAGATAGCATGACCGCGCCGACTGCGACATGCGCCGTCGCGATGTCCGCGGCTTTGTTGCTCCAAATTGTCCATGCGCCCAGCGTCAGTTGAACGAAAAGAAATGCGACCCAATACATCGACAGTCTCCTGAGCGCGGGAACCTGGCGGGCGTCTCTCCAAACGCGCGAACAAAACACGATAACCCCAATCGCAATCAGCAGCGCGACGAAGCGATGTGTCATTTGTAACCAAATTTGGAAAGCATCCACCTCCGATAAGCCGCGCGCATCACGCCATGCGTTGATTTTCGCCAGCGCTGTAGCGCTTGTATCCGGGATCCATGCGCCGTTGGCGGTGGGAAAATCGAGAATCGACAGATCGCGATGCTGATGACGCATTGTCGCCCCCAACGCCAGTTGCACATAGATCGCGAGCGTGATTGCCATGGCCAGTCTTCGAATGGGCGCGAATTTTTTCTGACTGATATCAACTTGATCAAGAGATCGCCAAAAACGTGTCGTCACAAGGGCGATCACCACCAGCAGCGCGAGAAAGGCTTGGGCGACGCAGGCATGAAAGATGCCGATCTCATCTTTGAGCATGGTGACACGAAGGCCACCGAGAATGCCCTGCAAGATGACACCGGCCAGCGCAATCAGGCCGAGGTTGCGCACCCATCGCCGGCTTTCGCTGCGCCAAAGCCAGACCGCCAGAATGATCGTCAGAAATCCAACGGCCGAAGCAATCAGGCGATGGGTATGCTCAAATAAAATTCCGCCGACCCATTTTGAAAAGGGAAACAGAAACATGTTGTAGCCGAACGTGGTCGGCCAGTCCGGCACAGCGAGACCGACGTTTTTGCTCGTGACCATTCCGCCACTGCAAATGAGGAACAGTGCGGCTACGCAAATGAACCAGGCGAAACGGTTCAGCCATTTGATAGATCTTGAAGAATCTCCGGAATTCATCGCCGAAAAAGATAACCGCAGATTCCGCGGATTTCGCAGATGAATTTTCTGTAGCCGTCGCCCTGTGGACGACGCCACATCAGCTCTGCGTCACGTCAGCGCGGCGCTTCGCACAGCGAAGCGGCTACAGCTGCGGGGGCGGAGAGGCTGCGGGCTGGGCCGGTTTGTTTTGGGGCTGGGCTGCTGCCGGCGATGGTGAAGGCGGCGGAGCGCTTTGCGCGCCGCCAGCCAGCTCGGCGCGTTCTTTTAACCAAGCCTGATAATCCTGCGGAGAATCTACCACGAGCGTACCCTTCATACCATAATGGCCCAGACCGCACAGCTGGCCGCAAATCACCTCGTAGGTTCCTGTCTTAATAGGAGTGAACCAGATTGGAATGAGCGAGCCGGGGATGGCGTCGCCGGCGATCCGCATGCTGGGCAAAAAGAAATCGTGGATCACATCCTTTGAGGAAAGCTCAGCCACAACCGGCCGATTCACCGGCACATGAAGTTCGCCACTCGTCACGATGTCGTCCTTGCCGGCGGGATCGTTCGGATCGAGACCGAGGGGATTTGAGTTGCTCTCGAAACTGATATCGCGCCGGCCAAATTGCCCATCCGGTCCCGGCAGATGATAATTGAAACTGAATTGCTGCGCCACCACGTGGACGAGTAGCGCTTCTTTGCCCGGCGGAAACTGATTCACGCGCTTCGCCCAAAGCGGAATCGCGAAGCCAACGAGGAGCACTGCCTCGATCAAGACGACTGAAAATTCCAGATGCGTCGAGATCGGGCTTGTCACTCCCTGATGATTGGCAACCGGGTGCCGCCGTTTCCGGAAACGAATCAGGACGTAAATAAAAAATGCCGACCACCCAAGGAAAAGCGCGCCCATGAACCAGTGGGCGAACTCCAGGATATGATCAATTTGATATCCGTGCGAGGAAGCATTGGGCGGCTGACCCAGGAATTCATTGATCAGCGCGAGGCTACTCATATTTGGTCAGGTCTTCCTCGATAATCTCCTGGTGAGGCTCGGCAGGCATGCGCCCATGTCGCCAAAGATGAAAACTGAATGCTCCGATCCCGCCCACGACCGACATCACAGCGCCAAACAGAAACCAGATCGCCACCGCCATGTGTTCGGTTGATTTTCCATCCTTTGCGCCGTAGCAAAACGCGCACGCAAACGTATGTCCAACAGGCGAAAAGATAAATAAAAGCAAAGCCGACAGGATTTTTGTTCTCATGTGATAATCCGCAGCCGTTTCATTTTCCGATAGAACCAGACCCCGTAAATGACCAACGCGACGGCGGTCACGAACGATGCGATCGCGCCTGCGAGATAAACCGGTGCGCCTTCCACCAGATCGATCCAAATGCACCACAGTCCGACTCCCAGCGCGAGTAGCGTTGAGAAAATAATGAAAACAATATGGAAACCCTTAAGCGACATTCAGTGAAAGATCGGGTAGTCGTACCAAGCCAAAAATATAAGCCAGAAGAGGCCGAACACAAAAAAGCCGGTAAAAATCAGAATACGATAAATGAGGCGCTTTTCCGCGGCAAGATGCATGAAAATTGCCGCGACTAGACCCGCTTTCAGCGTCGCTACCAGCATGGCCACAGCGACGTTCGCCTTGCGCGCACCAAAATCGACATAGGAAAGAGCGACGGTTGCAGCGGTAAACGTGAGCAGGAGCGCGCCTACCATCAAATAGCCTCTCACGTGCTTTTGTACGCCGCGCGCGTATTCCTCGTACTCCTTGGGGTCTTGTGAAATATCAGGCGGATTGTTCATGGCTTAGAGCAGATAAAAGAGCGGGAATACAAAAATCCAGATCAGATCGACAAAGTGCCAGAACAGGCCGCTCACTTCGACGCGATTCGCGAGATGTTCCGGGTTGCGCTGGTAGACCTTTTTGCTGACCGGCAGCCACATGTAAATAAACACAATGACTCCCCCCAGCACGTGAAGTCCGTGCAGACCCGTAATCGTGAAATAACTTGCGAAATACGCGCTGTGCGTCGGCAGAAACATCGTCGCTCGTTGGACGTCCGCCTTTTCGATCGTTGCAAGCTTGTCTGTGACTGGCAGCGGGAAAAAGTGCGGTCGATCCATGGATGGATTCGTCGGGTCTGCATTTAATGGGTCGAGCGCGACTTCGTATTCTTTAGCGTTTTGGCTGTGCAGGTGGCCCGTGATCTCCAGCCGCGGGGGAAGTTGGTGCTCTTCGGCATACTGGTTCCCCAGATATTTTTCGTACTTTCCAAGCGCCTCTGGTTTAATGTAAGCGCCGAAATGCTCGAATTTCTGCGGCCATTCGTAAGCGAGTTTAACAGTTAAGAAAGTCACACCGCATGTGATCGTGGCCAGCATGTACCACCAGTAGGCACGATATCTCCTCATCTTCAGCGCCGCCCACGCCAGCACGACCGTGACCGACGATATGATGAGGATGGCCGTGTTCATGGTGCCGACCGGAACATTGAGCAGCCCGTGCGGCCACATCCCCGGCGGTGAATCAATGCGCAAAAAAATGTAGGCGGAAAAAAGCCCGCCAAAGAGCATCACTTCCGAGGCCAGGAAGAGCCAGATGCCGATCTTGGCGTTCCAAAGACCAGTGTCGGGACGAGTTGAGACTGTGTACGGAATTTCCATCGGGTTGAACCTAGGCGAGAACTGGTTCCGCCGGCGGCTTTCGTGGAGTGCGCTCCGTCGGTTCCACCGGTTCATTTTGCATGGTGTAATCGCGTTCCCAGCCGGGAAGGCTGTATTCATACGGACCGCGATAGGCCACAGGGGTATGAACAAAATTTCCGTGCGGCGGCGGTGAAGGCGCAGTCCACTCCAGAGTGGTCGCTTCCCACGGATTGTCGTTCACCTTTTTGCCATGTTTGATGCTCCAGAAGAAATTAATGATGAAGGGGATTTGAGCGAGACCCATTGTCCAGGCGGCCCACGAGATCGGCTGATTCCATTGAAATCCAGTCAAACCCCAGACCGTGTGATCAGTCGCGACGCCCCATCCCTGTCCACCGTCATACCAGCGACGGTGCATTCCAGCCATTCCCTGTAAAAACATGGGCAGGAAAATCACGTTCATGCAGATGAGGGTCGGCCAGAAATGCACTTTACCCCAGAACTCGTTCATCTTTCGGCCGGTCGCTTTCGGGAACCAATAGTAAATGCCGGCGAAAAGTCCGAAGATCGTTCCCGGCGCCACGATGTAATGGAAATGCGCGATCACGTAATACGTATCGTGCAAGTAAAGATCTGCTGAATTAAACGCGAGCGGGATACCGGTAAGACCGCCAATGCCGAACATCGGCAGGAACGCGATGGTGAAAAGCATCGGCACATTGAAGCGAATGGAGCCGCCCCAGAGTGAAATGAAAAACGCGCTCAGGATGATCACCGATGGAATGGAGATCAACAACGTGGTCGTCTGGAAAAATGCGCTGACCGCCGTGCCCATTCCGGTGAGCCACATGTGATGCGCCCAGACGATGAATGACAGGAACCCGATTGTGAGCACCGAGAACACGAGAGCCTTGTAGCCCCACAGGGGTTTGCGCGAGTTGTTTGCGAGAATTTCCCCCACAATGCCGAACGCGGGCAAGATCAGCACGTAAACCTCCGGGTGCCCGAGAAACCAGAATAAGTGTTGCCACAAAAGGGGACTGCCGCCCCCGCTGATGGACATCGGCACTCCATTCACAACCAGACCGCTCGGCAGGAAAAAGCTGGTATGCGCAAGGCGGTCCATCAATTGCATGATGATCGCCGCTTCGAGCGGGGGAAATGCCAGCAACAATAGAAACGCGGTGACAAATTGCGCCCACACAAAAAACGGAAGCCGCATCCAGGTCAGCCCCTTGGCGCGCAATTGGATGATTGTGGTAATGAAATTCACGGCGCCGAGTAACGACGACGTGATCAGAAAAATGAATCCGAACAGCCAAAGGGTCTGACCGCTGAAAACGGGATTATGTCCAGGTCCAGTGTCCGCGATAGCCGCTAACGGAGTGTAGGATGTCCAACCACTCTTGGCCGCGCCGCCAGGCACGAAGAAACTGATGAGCATGATCACGCCGCCTACGGCGAAAGCCCAGAAGCTCGCAGCGTTCACCTTTGGGAAAGTCATGTCCGGTGCGCCGATTTGCAGTGGCACGACGAAATTTCCGAAAGCCGCGAACGCCAGCGGCACGACGCCGGCAAAAATCATGATCGTGCCGTGCATCGCGCCTAGCGAATTATAAAAATCGGGCGTCATTTTGCCGTCCGGCATTGAGCCGGGCCCGAAAATGTGCGGGAGAAATTTGCCGATCACTGGCAGCGCCTGGCCGGGATAAGCCAGTTGCCAGCGCATTAACATCATCAGGCAGAAGCCTAAAAACAGGAACGCGAGCCCACAAAGACCGTATTGAATCCCAATCACCTTGTGGTCTGTGGAGAAAATATATTTTCGCCAAAACCCAAGCTGGTGATGCTCGTGTTCGCCGTGGTGTGCGTGTGGATCGTGATGCGTTTCGACAGAAGCAGAAGAATCCATTTTTAGGAGAAAGTTATTATTAAATATCTAGAGGGAAGCGCGGTTTGCAAAGCGGAAAAAAATTCCCCCGGGGCTAAAAAAGGCGCGCCCGGTCCGAGCCGGACTTGCTTAGTCACGCCGTACCTGCGGCGCTAGGCACCGATGTTCCACCATTTCGACAAGCGCGCTTTCGGAATTTCCGGAATCGCGGCCTTATCATAGTGCGAGATGTCGTTGAACAGGGTCAACCGCGCGCGCGTCGGGTCTCGAAAATCGACGATATTCAGCGCCGCCGGTTTTTGGTCGAGGTTATCGCGGTATCGCCGCGGATCGAATCCGAGCAACGAGCTTAGTAGAAGTCGGATCGTTGCCTTGTGAGAGACGACCAGAATGTTTTTGCCAGGATGCTCTCGTATTAAATCGATCAACGCCGGCAAAGCGCGTGCCGTTACGGCCAGCCCGCTTTCCCCACCCGCCGGAGCGAATGTGTAAGGGTCTTTTTCCCATTCGGCCATTTCCTCCGGAAATTTTTCTTCCACTTCGCGTCGCTTCATCCCTTCCCAGTGGCCGTGCGAGATTTCCCGGAAACCATCGCATGTTTGTACCGGGAGATTGTGCGGCGCAGTGAGAATTCGTGCCGTCTCAACTGTCCGGCCAAGCGGTGACGCATAAACGGCGCTAACCTTTTCGGCACTTAATCTTGTTGCAAGGCGCCGGGCTTGCTCGCGCCCTTCCTCGGACAACTCCACGTCAGTCACACCCGCGAATCGATCCTCGGCGCTCAGGACAGTGGCGCCATGCCTTACCATGAAAACGCGCGTTGCAGGTGCCGTCATGCGTTTCCGTTGTCATGATCCAAATCACGGAAGAATGCAATCCGGTTTCATTGGCAACGCCTGGATGTACACGGCTGCACTCTTCTGCCCCTGGGAACGAACAAAATTACCGCAGGTAGTCGTTCGCTTCGACCAAAACGAAACCCGGCGTATTGCGAACGAGGTGGCGCAGCCAGTAGCAATGGCCGGCTCCGAATGTGACCAGAATGCGATCGCCCGGCTTCGCGATCCGGGTGAGCCTCGCGAAAATCTTCGCGTTTCGCAGTACCAATACCCATTGAGATCCGCGCCGGGCTGCGTGTTGCTGTCGCCCAGCGGCAACATTGCGTAGTAAAAATTGAATAACCAGAGTAAACACGTGTATTCGTTTCATAAGCCATTTGGGATAGAAACGCTCCGGGGTAAGAAACGCTTCATACCCAGGTTGGATTCAATTATTTCAAGGGGTCAGTTCCCTGTTGCAAATTCCAGGTGGAATGTCTTTTGGCTCAGTTATGCGAGGGTTTCCCGGTGCAAATCGAATCCGAACCGCGCTCCATCATTCACCTCGACATGGATTGCTTTTATGCGGCGATTGAGGTTCGGGATCGACCCTCGTTGCGCGGCAAACCTGTGGCTGTGGGGGGCGCCCGCGATCGGCGCGGCGTTTTGACAACCTGCAATTATGAGGCGCGCAAATTTGGGGTGCGTTCGGCGATGCCGACGTTCATGGCCCTCCAACGTTGCCCGAATTTGATCGTGCTGTCGACGCGGTTCGACGTCTATCGACGTGAAGCGGCAGCTATTCGTGGGATCCTGCATCGGTTCACTTCCCTGATCGAACCTTTGTCGCTCGACGAAGCTTATCTCGATGTGAGTGCTCATCCCGGAGCACCAGGACCGCTCGCACAGGTGATCCGCGGAACAATCTTTCGCGAGACGAAGCTCACTTCATCAGCCGGAATCGGTCCCAATAAATTGATCGCGAAAATCGCCAGCGAAATGAACAAGCCAAACGGCCAATTTGAAGTGAAAGCAGAAGAGGTGCCGCGTTTCATGCAGGACCTGCCGGTTCGCAAGATTTGGGGAATCGGCGAGAAGACCGAGCGAAAACTTGAAGAACTCGGCGTAAAAACATGCGGCGAGTTACAGCGCTTCTCGCGTCCGGAGCTGGTCGATCTTTTGGGCAAATTCGGCCTGGACCTATGGGATCTTTGTCGCGGCATCGACGACCGGCCGGTCGAACCGGATCGCCCCCGTAAATCGCTGAGCACTGAAGAAACATTTGCCGTCGATCTGACGACTCTGGAACAGTGTCAGGAAAAGCTCGAGGAACTCTTCCAGGATTTAATGGCCGATCTCGCGCAAAAGGAATCAACCCGCGATATCACGAAAATATTCGTGAAATTGAAATTCAACGATTTCACGCGAACCACTGCCGAGCGCGCTGGCCTTTCGCCTGTATTACCAGACTTTCGCGCTCTTCTCGATGAAGCGTTTCATCGTACCGGAAAACCGGTGCGTCTCATCGGAGCTGGTGTTCGCTTTGCCGAAAGGACACCGGAGAATGCGCAACTAGACCTGTGGTAGGGTGCGACCGTGCCAGCCCGGCCCGGGCCCGGACGGACCGAATTGCCACTCGCTCGGGCCAGGCTACGGACTAACATTTGTCTTTGTCGAAATGACTTCCGCGCAGGAAAGGAAAATCAGGCAGACCGGGTGTGATGTTCGTTTTGATAACCTGACGCGACAGCTCTACGCGACTGATGCTTCCATTTACCAAATCGAACCGATCGGCGTGGCGTTTCCGAAAGACCCACAGCAGGCAAGCGCTGTTATTCGCGCAGCCGCTGACGCCGGCGTTTCAGTCACGCCGCGTGGGGCCGGCACCAGTCTGGTAGGGAACGCGATTGGCGAAGGGTTGATTGTCGAGTTTTCACGATACAATCGCCGGATCGCCGACCTTGACCTCGAAAAACGCAGCGTCCGTGTCGGCGCAGGTGTTGTTCTCGATCAGCTCAACGGTTTTCTAAGGCCGCATGGATTTTGTTTCGGCCCGGATGTAGCAACGAGCTCACGAGCGACGCTTGGCGGAATGATCGCGAACAATTCCTCCGGGGCGCGTTGCCCAATTTACGGGACAACCGCCGATCATGTGATCTCGCTGGAAATCGTGATGGCCGATGGACGCACCGAAAAAATTGGGCCCATGCACGAATCACTCGCCGCCGAGGGCACAAGAATTGAAAATCTCATTCGTGCAGGAAGCGCGGAGATGGCCGAACGCTGGCCGCCAGGCCTGATAAAACGCTGGCCCGGCTACGGCATCAAAAGGTTCCTGCGTGCGCCGAAAGATCTCACAAATATTTTTGCGGGGAGCGAAGGAACGCTCGCCGCGATTTTCTCCGCCGAACTCAAAATTTCGCCGTTGCCGAGTGAGAAGGGCCTGGGCCTGATCTTCTTTTCCTCCATAGATGAAGCGATGCAGGCAACGGTCGAACTTCTCGATCTCAAACCGGCCGCCATTGAGCACATCGATCGTCCTTTGTTCGATCAAACCAAAGGCCAGCTCCATTTTCAGGCGGCGCGCGATTTGCTCGAGCTCGACAGGCAGCCTTGCGAATCCATTTTGATTGTCGAGTTCTACGATGACGCCGCGGAAAGATTGTCCATTTTACAATCGAGACGAATCGGCTTGCGCACCAAAATCCTGACTGAGCCGGCGCAAATGAACCTGGTCTGGACGGTGCGCAAATCCGGTCTCTCACTTTTGACTGGCTGCATCGGTACCGCAAAGCCGGTCGCGTTTATTGAAGACGCCGCCGTTCGGCCCGCGCAGCTCCCGGAATATGTGCGCCGGTTGCGATCCATTCTGAGACCACTTGGATTGGAGGCCAGTTACTACGGCCATGCCGCCAGCGGACTTCTGCACGTCCGGCCGGTGCTCGATTTGCACAATCCAACCGATCTAAAAAAGTTTCGGCAAGTTGCAGATCAAACCTCTGCGCTGGTTTGCGAATTTAAGGGGTCGTTTTCGGCCGAGCATGGTGTTGGCATCGCGCGCACCGAGTACATGCGCGAGCAACTCGGAGACGAGCTGCTCGAAGTAATGCGCGAGATCAAGCGAACGTTCGATCCGAAAAATATTTTCAATCCGGGAAAAATTTTCGACTGTAGCCACGGCGCTGTGTCGCCGTGCACGGGATCGCGCGAAGAGCGCCTCGACGCAGCGGTGCGGCTACAGTCGCACAAAATCGACGATCATCTGCGCGAAAATTTCACGCGACCGCTAAAGCTTCCATTCGAGCCGATGCTCGCTTTCGCATTCAAAGATCGTTCGTTCATCGGCAATCTGGAACAGTGCAACGGCTGCGGCGGCTGCCTGAAACGGACCGGCATCATGTGCCCAACGTTCATGGCTACCCACGAAGAAGTCATGTCCACACGCGGCCGCGCCAATATAATCCGCGCCGCGCTGGAACTTCGCGTCAACGGCCACGACCCATTGCAATCGGCGGAGTTGGACACAGCCCTGAGCAATTGTCTTTCTTGTAAAGGGTGCACACCCGAATGCCCGTCGAACGTAAACCTCGCTCTGCTCAAGTCGGAATTGATACACGCGCGATATCAGCGTGAAGGCCTGCCCTTGCGCGAGCGGATCGTCAGCAACGTCGATTTGTTAGGCAAGCTCGGCTGTGCGATGCCGTCGATGGCAAACCGCATTCTCAATTACCGGCCCATCCGTGTGGCGATGGAGAAAACGATTGGACTCTCGGCAAGACGTTCCCTGCCACATTACACAAGCCAGCGATTCGATAAATGGTTTGCAAAGCATGCTGTAGCCGGGGGCTCCGACCCCGCCCACCCAGCCGCGGTCGCCGCCTGCGGCGACAACGGCGCTGATAGAGGGCCGCTGCAAAAGCGCGGCCGCGTGATTCTGTGGGACGACACGTTTGTGCGCTACCACGAACCGCACATCGGAATTGCGGCAGTCAAAGTGCTTGAAGCGCTCGGGTTCGAGGTTTCGCTCGCAAAAAACCGACGTTGCTGTGGACGTCCAGCGTTTAGTCAGGGGAATCTCGACGCTGCGGCGAGAGTCGGAAAACACAATGTGGATCTTCTCTCATCGCTCCAAAATTCCAATGCTCCAATCGTTTTCCTTGAGCCGTCCTGCTGGTCGATGTTCGTGGAAGATTATGGCGAGCTAAAGATCGAGAACGCAGAAAAGATCGCCGCACGTTGTTTTCTATTTGAGAAATTTGTGGACGACCTGCTCACGCGCGCCCCACAGGAACTATGCTTTCAAAACTCGGCGGCTTTGAGCCATCAAGTTTCAACGGAGCGCGGTCAACAGGAAGATCAAGGTGTGAAAGTTGCGATTCACCCTCACTGCCATGCCAAATCGATCTTGGATCCGGCATTCATGAAGCGGCTGGTAGAACGATTGCCACGTCATCATGCAACGGTGCTCGACACAGCATGTTGCGGAATGGCAGGATCATTCGGCGCGCTTGCCGAGAAGTACGATCTCTCCGTGCGGATCGGCCAGGATTTGATCGACAAGCTCGAGAATCAGGGGCGCGAAACGCAAATCATCGCCTCAGGGACAAGTTGCCGGCATCAAATCAGCCATCTGATACCGCAATCGCGCGGGACGCGTCCAAAACACATGGCGGAACTGCTCGCCGAAGCCCTGACATAGTGGCCGCGCACCGATTGCAAAACGGTCAGAGACGTTTCCGCTGTTGACTACGCTGAACCAAACCTTAGCCTCGGCTGCATGAATCCAGTCGTTGCATCCGATAAACTTAAGCGCACAGAGGTCTGGGCTGAGGATGATAAGTCAGTCCATTGGGCTGGCGCTTTTGCCGTGTATGGCGGGCACGGCACCACCGCGTCTTCCACGATCGTGTATGAAATTGAGCCGGGGCATCGCCTCGGCTGGCACACTGACGCTACTGAAGAAACACAGTACATTCTTGCCGGCACAGGCGAATTGCACATGGAAGATGGCAACAAATACCAAGTCGGCCCTGGCAGTGTTTTTGCGATTCCCACTCCGGTGAAGCACGACCTCGTTAATGTGGGTAAAGAAACACTGCGCGCCGTCGCTTTCTTCGCGGCTGCGATGTTCACCCAAAACTTCGACAACACGATGATGCCGCCGAAAAGCCACATCCTCGGCACTCCGAATCGAGAAGGCTAGGCGCTTTCCAAGCGCGACGCCGAAATCAAATACGCGAAATGCCCACGCACTGTGGGCAGGCTCCACGCTAGCCTTGCGGTTTCGGCGGTTCGCCAGGCTTTGCAGCTTCGCCGGGTTTTGGGGGCGCGCCTCCCGCCGGTGCGCCGCCCGGGAGATCTTCGTCGGCAGGGACCGCCAGTATATCGGGTTCAGTGAATGAATTTGGGTGATTGGCCAGCTCCTTGCGCAACGCAGCTATTTGCTCGGCGGTAACGGGGCTGGCGTTGTTCCCCCACTCGCTTCGCTCGTACGTGAGAACATCGGCAATTTTTTGGTCGGTCAATGTCTTGTCCCACGGTTGCATCACCGCGGTGCCATACTGCTGGCCTTTCACCTTGACTGGACCTGTCAAACCTTTGAGAACAATCATCGCCGGACGATGTGAACCGCCCGTTGTAAATTCTGAGCCGGCCAACGGCGGATACTGCCCTGCCACCCCGAGACCGTTCGCTTGATGGCATGTCTGGCAATTGGCCGCAAAAACCTTCTTTCCGCGATCGTGCGGCGAAAGTTCCGCCGCCTGTTGGGCCCCCTGCGGGCCGGTGACCTTTTTCATCGTGGGCATTTCACCGCCGTATGGGTCAAGCGCTTCACCGCTAAAATTTCCCGAGAACCGACCGAGATACGCGCCACCAAAAAACACTGCCAGCCCGTACACGGCGATCAGCCAGATGGAAAGCGGTTCGCGACCCACACGGGGCTCGCGTTTTTCGCGCTGCACCGCGGCATGGACTTCCTGGACGTCAGCGATTTCGCTGTAATCCATACCCTGGCCAGAACGAGGTTCCGATGTTGGTGCGTCCTCGTTCATTTTGCTGGTTTTCCTCCAGAGGCGGGTGAAGGTGAAGCCGCTGACGACGCTGCGGCTGTACCACCGGCCGATCTAACATCTTTCAATGGATGCGATTGATTAAGCGCCATCATATAGGCCACAAGACATTTCGCATCGTAAGTTGGAACGATCTCCCATCCCTCGGGCGGGGCATCGGAACCGGTAAGCTGCAATGCATCCGACGAAGGCGCGTCATTGATACGGCGAGTTCGGTAGAGAAAACGATAGGACGGCATGTTCGAATCGAGGTTGATACTGCGCGGCGAATAAAGATGTACATGATGCCAAGCAGCCGAGTAAAGCGGCGGGAGGCCCGCCGTCTGCTCGGGCCACGGTGGTCCCGCCACGGGCGGCGCACCAGGACTTGCAGCTGCAGCAGGGGGCGCTCCCGGAGAAGGCGAAGCGATACCTGTGCTGGGGCCTGCGACTGCAGGTCCCTTCGGCGCTGGTGAGCTCGAAGACGCCGGGGAAGCCGCGGTCGCCGGCGGCTTCGATACAACAGAACCGGGGGACGCTGCCGGCGCCGTTGCAGGCGAGCTTGCGGCAGAAGGTGACGGACTGGAGACCGCCGCTCCTTGCGGTGCAGGGCTCGCACCACCACCGGCGGGCGCAGGGCTTTCCTCTTCCTTTGGTGCGCGTGCACCGATGTTGGCAAGATCCTGACCCATACGCATCTTCCCGAGGAAAACCGGTCGTTCGAAAATGTAATCGCGGGGCGCGCTGCGGCGATCGCCCCACTTCCGTTCGATATCGGCGCCTGCGTAATCGGCGCGCACCTGTTCGCTGTGACAATAAACGCAGCCGTTCGCAGCGTAGATGCGAGCACCGCGAGTGACCATCCCCGATTGCGGCATTGGATAGATGTCTGTGCCTTCCTCGTCAGATTGAGGATTGAGGTGTCCGATTTGCCAATTGGGGATCACTGTTAATCCCATCCAGGAGAACGCAAAAGTCCCAAAGATTCCGAGGAAAAGAGGGGTGAGTCCTTTCATTAGTGTGCTTCAGCCCCCTCTGCTTCAACCGGGTTAAGAAATGTGGGCACGGTCGATTTACGTCCCAGACCCAAAAGCATCAATCCAAAGTGATACGCAAAGATAAAGTGCGACGCTGTCAGCAAAATCCCGGCCAAGCTGCGCCCGCGCAAGTAAGGCAACACCGATTCGACGCTCTCACTGAAAGCGAGCGAGGGGGTTTCCATGCTCGCGCCTTGCATAAAACCACCGGCGAGAAGCATGAGCGTCATCAGCCCGATGCCATAGGCCGATGCCCAGAAATGCAGTTTGATCAATGACGCGTAGCGCCACTCGCGTCCAATCAGTCGCGGCACGATGTAATACATCGAACCGAAAATCACCATCGTGAAAAATGCGTAAAGACCGAGATGTGAATAGGCGACACTTGCCTGGGTGAAGTTTACGTAGCGGGCCACGGATCGCAGCGAAATCAAAACACCTAACAGGCTAAAGACGGTGTAAGACATGGCGCCGAAGACGGTAAAACGAAGTGTCGGGCTGTAACGCATCAGCGGAAAATAACCCTGCATCGTCATGTGATGATTGAGCCCAACGGTAGCAACGGGAATTAGCGTGAGGATTGTGGCTGCAATGCTGGCTGTGACCATCCAGGCAGGGAAGGGCCCATCAACCAGGCGCTGCATCCCGGTCCAGCTGGAGAACAGTGCGTAGCTCCAAAAGCCGATCGTTGCCAAATGATAACTGTACACCGGACGACCGATCACTTTGGGAATCATGTAATAGGCCGTTCCGAGACCGATCGCGCCGAACCAGAGAAACAGCAGATTATTCGCGTACCACCAGCCGACAGCAGCCTGCAATACGCCCTGCACCGGGACAACGAAAAGCATTAACTGGCCCGCCGCGTAAAGCCACGGAAACCACAGGAACGCGCCGAGCAAATACCACTGCGTAATATAAATTTGTTCGCCGCGCCGAAACCGAAACATCAACACCGCCCAGGAAGCAACGAGCGTATAAGCGACAAAAAGAATAATCGCGGCATAGCTGGGAAACTCCAGCCATTGATAACCAGTGCTATCACCGAGCAGAATTCCGCCTACACCCAACAGGACGCCCAGGTTCCAAAATCCGGCGCCCGCAACCAGAAGGAGCGGATAACGCAGAACGGTGCGGCATAATCGGGCCATCAGCCAAATCGCTGTGCCCATGCCCGCCATGGACGCCCAGCCATAGACCATCACGTTCATGTGCGCGGGGCGCACGCGCCCCCACGTGAGGAAACTGACGTCAGATAGTAAGTCCGGCGTGTGCAGCTTGAACGAAACAAATCCGGCAAGCAGCGTGCCCAGGATTAGCCATGCCACCGCCGAAGTATAAAAGATCAACACGGGCACGCGTGTCGACGCGTCGATCAGAGCGCGTTCGAATTGCTCCGTGTCGCCGGCGGCGACGGAAACAGACGGTTCTTTAAGTGGGATTCCGGCAGGATTCATGGGCTGTTAGCAGGACTTGGTGAAGTTGGCGCCGCGGAAGCTGCCGGTGAAGGCGGCGGACTAGAGACCGCCGGTGCTTGAGGCGCAGCAGACAGAGACGCTTGAGGTGATGCTTGTGCGCCGCCTGGTTTGGGAGATGCAGCAGGAGCCGGGGAAGCTGTGCTCGCCGGGGCACTTGGGGTCGCTTGCGCCTGGGGCGTTGCAATCGGACCCGCCGGCGCAGGCGTCTGCTTCGCCAACTCGGCTACCGTCAATTCCATGGCACGCTCGATCGGGATCCGAGCGACACCTTTATTTTTGTCGATCCAACCATAAGTCGTCAAAGCCTTGTCGGCTTCCTCGCGCAACGTCTTCAAATTCTCGATCCGCTTTTTGGCGCGGGTTTCTTCGTAATCGCTTCCACGCGGCGAGGGTCCAATGATGGCAAGCACGATCACACCAAAAAGCGCAAAGAGCAGTACGACTCCAAACCACGCCGACCATGGGGCGCGGGCATGGGCAACTCGATGAAGCGCTTCGGTCTCAGCCATATCAGTTCACTAAGTTCAAAGATTCAATCAGGCGCGGATCACGGACTGGAAAGAGAGAAGTCCGCGGCACAATTCGCAGATAAACGAAACCGAGCGTCGCGCCAATGGCGATGAGGGAAATCAAATCCCAGATACTGACATGCACGCCTGTACCGTGTAACGCGGGCAAGACGATGATGTACATATCGAGCAGTTGCATGCACACAATCCATCCTGCGACCCAACAAAGCCGTCGCGGTTCCTTCTTAATCGAACGCAGCAGCAGAATCGCAAAACACACAAAGAAGCGCCCGACGACCAATAACAAGCTCAGCGCCCACCACGATTCGGTGTTTCGGGTAATAAAGAACTGCGTCTCCTCCGGGATGTTCGCGTACCAGATGAGCATGTACTGGCCGAACCCGATGTAGGCCCAGAAAATGCAGAAGGCCAGCATCCATTTCCCCATGATGTGGTAATGCTCGACGGTGATGATGTCCTTTAAATAGCCAGCCCGCCGCAATGCTGTGATTACCAGGACCAGCAGCGACATCGAACTCCCCGCCGCGCCCGCGAAGATATACACGCCGAACATGGTGGAAAACCAGCGATAGTTGAGGCTCATCAGCCAATCGAACGCACCGAAGGTGAGACAAAGCGCGAACATCGGCAGGCTGATAAACGCGACCTTGCGCATTAAGATGGTGAACCGTGGATTCCCATCCGTGTCCTGTTTCACCGATAAGCGGCGCAAAAGGAGCGCGGCGCAAAGGAAAAAGCCCAGAAACACAACGGCGCGGATCAGAAAGAAAGTCCAATTGAGATAGGCGCGCTTCGCGTCGAGCGAATGTTCGACACCGGGCGGGATGTCCATCCACGAATACAGATGGCGTCGAAGGAGCAGGATCGGCACAAAAAGAATCGCCAGCACCACCAGTAACACCCCAATGTTTTCCAACTGACGCCGCACCACCACCGACCAGTCGGCATCGGTGGCGTGATGCACAATCGTCCAGAAAAAGCAGCCAGCGCAAAGCGTGAAGAAAAATGCGAACGCAAAGAGCCATGAATAACTGAATTGATGCGGATTTAGAAACGCGCCTACAACGCAAAGCACCAGCGCCACAATGGCAATCAATCCCAGGAGCGACGAGAGACCGGCAAAACGGCTGCTGTCGAAATATTCGCCTTCGGGTCTTGGGGCAGTGTGGGAACGCTCACTCATTTTGCGGTAGCCGGCGGTGGTGACGCCGGCGTCTCCAGTTCTGCGCGCCGATCCTGAGGTACATCGGCGACGGTTGCATTTTGACTACGCTGTAAAGCACGCAGGTAGGCGATAATGGCCCAGCGATCCGGCACAATAATATTTGGCCCGTATGCCATCATTGTGTTTTTGCCATTCGTAATGGTGTTGAAAATCTCGCCGTCGGACATCTTGCGGATTCGCTCGTCCTGAAGCGAAACGACAGTCGCGAGGCCGTACTGCTTCGTGATCCCGTTGCCCGCAGCGGTAGCGCCGTGACACATCGCGCAGGTGATGTTGAAACGCTGTTGCCCGCGCTCCATTAACTCGCGCGTGACCGGAACGGGAATTCCTGCTCCCCAGCGATCGCCCATTTTGCCGGTGTTGAAGTAATCCGTGCCCTCGCTGAAGCCGGCGTTCGGATGCGACCAGCGACCCACGTCCGCCCCCGTTTTCGGGGCTAGTCCAAACTTTGGCATCTTATAGCCAATCGGCACCGTACCCGCGACCGGCAGACGTGGTCCGCGCCCGTCCGCAAAAAGATCGAGCGGCGCCTGCGCACGAACCTTCATCTGGCGCACCATATCGGGGAAAATCTCCGTCGGCGGAGCGGTGCTCTTCTGCCCGCGAAATCCAAAGACCGCGACGATCGCGATCCCGCATAAAACAAAAATCACCAGAAAGCCGCGCAACATATTCAGTCCTCGTGCACAATGGTGATGTGTTCGCCGCCGGTTCTTTCCAATAATTCACGCACACCGTTTTCGGTGAACCGCGGATCGCGCGATTCAATTGCGAGGAAAAAACCGTCGTTGCTCGCGCGGCTAAAACGTTCCCAATTAAACATGGGGTGGTACCAGCGGGGCAATCCGTTCATGCCAAGCATCGAGAAAAATGCGGCGAAGGCCCCGAAGAGAACCGTTAATTCAAACATGATCGGGAAAAACGCGGGGACGGTCCAGAAATTCCATGGCTTACCGTGCACATCGAGCTGATACAGAATCGAAGACGGCCCAAATTCGACGACAGCGGCGGTAAGCAAACCGGTGATGCCACCGAACAAAACCCATCCGCTCAACCAGGATTTTCCCAACCCCATCGCTTCGTCCATTCCATGGATGGGAAACGGGGAATAAACGTCCCAGCGTTTGAAGCCAGCATCCCGGACGTGCTTGGCTGCTTCGTACAGGGCGGCGGCACTCGGATATTCCGCAGCCATGGCGTACACCTTGTGACCGGAAGGAGTCCTGATCATCATCTGCGCTCCTTTCCCTGGGCAGTCGCCGCGGCCGCCTCGCTGTGCGAGGCGCCTTCCGGAGTTGTTTGGAACGCGCGTGTCACCGAGGCGCGGCTACACAAGCGATAGGTCCTCATCGGTTCCGTTCCTTTCCACCGGGCGATATCGATCGAATCCCAGGTGAGTGACCGTAATGCGGGTCCGCCTCAGGCACTGCCGTTTTTACCTCTGACATGGCAATCATCGGTAGAAAACGAATGAATAGCAGGAAAAGCGAAGTGAAAATCCCGAGCGTGCCGATGTATGTCCAAATGTCCACCCACGTCGGATGAAACACTCTCCAGGACGATGGCAGGAAATCGCGGATTAAACCGCCGGCAATAATAATGAAGCGCTCAAACCACATGCCCGCGTTCACGCACATCGAGACGAAAAAGACGACAAACACATTCCGGCGACACCACGAGAACCAGAACAGTTGAGGCGAAAGGCAGTTGCAGAAAAGCATGCCAAGCCACCAGTACCACCAGTAGGGACCAAAGATACGGTTCCAAAAAGCGAACCGCTCGTAGGAATTGCCGCTGTACCATGAAACGAAGAACTCCATCGTATACGCGTAGGCGACGAATGAGCCGGTCAACAAAATGATCTTTGCCATCTTGTCGACGTGTTGCGCAGTGATCACGTCATGCAGCTTGAAAATGGCGCGGGCGGGTAAAAGTAAGGTCAACACCATTGCAAAGCCGCCAAAGATCGCGCCCGCAACGAAATAAGGCGGAAAGATCGTGGTGTGCCATGTTGGAATGACGGATGTAGCGAAGTCGAACGACACCACACTGTGCACAGAAAGAACCAGCGGCGTGGAAAGACCGGCCAAAAGGAGATAGGCCATCTCGTAGTGGCGCCAGTTGCGGTTTGAGCCGCGCCACCCGCACGCGAAAATTCCGAAAAGAAATTTTCTGACCTTTGTGGTTGCCCGATCACGCAACGTCGCCAAATCCGGGATCAAACCGGTGTACCAAAACAGGACCGAGACCGTAAAATAGGTGGAGACTGCAAAGACATCCCACATCAGCGCGCTGCGGAAATTTTGCCAGATCGCCCAGTTATTGGGAATGGGTGCGAGGTACCACGCCATCCAGAAGCGGCCCACGTGGATACCGGGGAAGATCGCAGCGCAGATCACCGCAAAAAGTGTCATCGCCTCGGCAGACCGGTTGATTGAGGTGCGCCATTTTTGCCGAAGCAGAAACAGAATGGCGGAGATAAGCGTTCCGGCATGTCCGATACCGATCCAGAAAACGAAATTGGTAATGTCCCAGGCCCACCCAACCGGAATCTGATTTCCCCAGGTGCCGACGCCGGTGGAAATCAGGTAACCAATGCAAAAAAGCCCGAAGGTCGCGACGCTCGAAGTGATGGCGAAGGCTACCCACCACCAGCGCGGCGCGGGTTGTTCCACCACTCCGGAGATACGTTCCGTCAACCAGCTGAAGTTGCGACGGTGCAGAACAAGCGGGACCCGCGTGATGTGCTGCTCTGCTGCTTCAACCGTTTCTGGTGCTGCTGGTGCTCCATCCATACTTTATGAAAAATCGATCCGTGGCCTGCGCCGACATAAGATGGTTATGTTCCTGTGGTTCATTCCGGCAATTTCTCCTCAAAACTTGCGACCCCAATATTTTCCGCGTCGGGCATCTTCGGGTTTGGATTGCGAATGCGCGCCAGATAACTGACTCGCGGGACGACGTTCAAATATTCGAGGATTCGATAATTGCGATCCTGCTGTTTCATTTTTGACACACGGCTCTCCGGGTCCTTGATATCGCCAAAGACGATCGCCTCTGTGGGGCACGCCTGCGCGCAGGCTGTGGTGAAGGAATCGCGCGGAATTAGCGTCTCCGGTGAAGCGCCGGCGCGCGCGAGCGCCGCGATTTTGGCTTCTTCGATGCGTTGCACACAAAAGGTGCATTTCTCCATCACACCGCGCATCCGGACGGTGACGTTCGGATTTTTCTGCATCTTGATCGTGTCCGGCGCGCCCTTGGTAGTCAGCGGCGCAAAATATTCTTCGTAGATGTTCAATGCGCCCACGACCTTTCTCTTGCCGACTGGCCGCTGGTTGTAATCGAAGAAATTGAATCGACGAACCTTGTACGGGCAGTTGTTCGAACAGTAGCGCGTGCCGACGCAGCGGTTGTAAACCATGACGTTGAGGCCGTCCTCGCTATGGATCGTCGCGTTGACCGGACAAACCGTTTCGCACGGCGCGTTCTCGCAATGCTGACAAGGCATCGGCTGATGGACGATCTCGGGATTCTCCGGCCATTCGCCTCGGTCCTGGTTGTACGGTTTGCGGCTCGCGTAATAGCGATCGATCCGGAGCCAATGCATGATCCGGCCATGCGACACCTGGAGCTTGCCGACGACAGGGACGTTGTTCTCAGCCTGACAGGCGATCACACACGCACTACACCCCGTGCATACGTTCAAATCGATACTCATTCCCCACTGCTGCGGAGCTTTCAGTGGCGGATGCGTGTAGATGCTCGGTGGCGGATGCGGCAGTTCTTCTTCGCCCGGAATTTTTTTCGCGAACTCACTGTTTGCTCGATAGCCTTCCAGCGTCGCTTCGCGCACAAGGCCTCGGCCCTCGATACTGAACTGCTCCTGTGTGAGGGAAAACGGATACGTGCGGCCAACTTTCGTCACCTGCACGCTTTCAATCGCTTTCCCATCAGCGGCCACAAAATACGGATTTGCCGCGGTTCGTAGAAAGTAGCCGTTGAAGCCGGACTGCTCCGCGATGCCTGGTCTTTCTTTCAGCGCTCCGCCGGCGTATGGCATTTCGTCGAACCCCGGCATTTTTCGGCCATACCCCAGCGGAACGGAGACGGAATTGTCGGCGTGACCAGGAGACACGAGCGCTGCAATGACCAGTTCGCGTTTGACTCGCTGACCGCCGGCGCTTTTTTCGTTAATTGCGACCTGTATTAAATCGCCGGTCAGCACACCGAGCTTCTTTGCATAAGTGGGACTGATCAGTGCCGCGTTGTCCCAGGTGAGCTTCGTTATGGGATCGGGTAATTCCTGGAGCCAGCCGTTGTTAGCGTAGCGGCCGTCGTCCATCGAATAACTCGCCGTTAGCACAATCTCGGGTGAATCTGGCGTCGGTGCTGGCGGCAACGTCCACGAATTTTGCGGAGCAACTGCATTCGCACTGAACGATGGTGCTTGATCACGCGGCTGAACATGTGCCGCAAATCCATCGTGAAGGAAACGCGACCATGCGGTTTGAAAATCGCCGGGCGGATTTGTAAAACGAAACGTTTCCTGGACGAGCTCCGGTCCTTCGGTTTTTGGTCCGCCGAGCAGCGCGTTGAGTAATTCGATCTCCGAGAGACCGCCGAAGATCGGCAAAATCATCGGTTGGATGGACAAGTAATTGCCATCGGCAGTAAGCGCGTCTCCCCATGATTCGAGGTAGTGCGCAGCAGGAACATGCCATTGGCTCAACATTGATGTGGCGTCCTCGTGATAACCGAGCCGCACAATCTCGGGCACGCGTTTTTGCAGCTCAGCCCAATCGAGCGGCAGATTTTTTTGCTTGTCCTCCACTAACCCCCGCGGCGCGTTGTAAACCGGGTCGCCTCCGAGAATGAAAAAATGCTTGATCCGCCCGTCGTTAATGTCAGTTGCGAGTTGAGAAATCTCGATCGTTCGCGGATTGCGCGGCATTTGGCGAAGAACCAACGTCTGGCCGAGATTTTTGAGGGCCGCATTGATTGCGTACGCGAGTAATTGCACAGCAACCGGCTGGGATGGGCCAGCCAGCACCAGACTCGCGCCCGGTTTTGCCAGCAGATCGTTTGCTAAACCGGTGACCCATTGCTCATCGAACGTGTCACCGCCGGGTGCTGCCGCGCCCTGGACGCTTCCCATCACAGATCCAAGAGCGGAATCGCTTGTCCCGGCGAGAATTTTACCTGCTAGCGCGTGTGTTATCGCAGCGATCTGGCTGGATGGACAGCGAAGCCGATGGTCCGCCATCGCGCCCGTGAGCGAGAACCGGCTTTCCACGACATACAGCCGGTTCATGCTGTCTTTGGGCGTACTTACACGGCGACGAGAGGTAAATGCCCGCACTGACGCGAGATCGCCCTGGCCGCAATCGAGAAAATCGCTGTCCAAAGCAACGACGATATCGGCGCGATCGAATCTCGGAATTACGCGCGCACCGGCACCGAACGCGGTCTGCGTCGCCGTGCTTCCCTGACCCAAAAATGGGTCATAAACGCACCAGCGCATGCCAGGGAAATTTTTTTCCAACTCTCCCCGCAAACGCTCGCGCGTGGGCGAATTTGTTTCCTCGACAAGAAACGCCAGGCCGTCGCCTTGATCGGCCATCAGCTTATTGCGAAGGTCTGTGATATAGGCTTCGAAGTCTGCGCGCTTACTCGTCTTCCCATTACGAACAAACCGCTTCGAACGTGTCGGGTCATAAAGGTCGAGAATCGACGCCTGAGTGAAAGTGTCCGTCGCGCCGCCAGTAGTCGGGTGCAACGGATTACCGTCGAGCTTGATCGGGCGCCCGTCGACGGTCGTGGCGATGAGCGGAATCGCTCCGGTGCGTCGCGGCATTGCCGTGGCGTAGTACAGAAATTTTCCTGGAATCGTCCACTCAACGTTCTTTGTAAACGGAACAAGGTGCAGTTCCGGCCTGCGACAACTCGTCAGGCCAACCCCTGCCAGCGCCATCGACGCCCCCATTAATTTGAGGAAATCCCGTCGCGACCATTCGTCGCCGTTCAGCTCCGCTGCACCCTGGGGGAATTCGCGCTCGAGCCACTGCCGGAATTCGGGCGAGTCGCTGTATTCTCCCAGGCTGCGCCAGTAACGCTTGCCTGTTGATGGCTCCGGTGGGTGGTGAAATACGCGTTTCATCGGTGGCATCCCTGACAGTTTGTTGGCGGATTAATGTTCCAGCGCTCCTTTAACGTCTGGCCAATCTCTGCCTGGGTAAGTTTCTTCTTCTTCGAAAAGTCCTCGCGCGCACCATGCGGCTGCCCGTACTTCGCTACAAACTCCGCTGGTTTCACATCATCCGGTTTCCAGTCGAGATTGAAAACCTGATCTTCGGGCCGCAGAAAATTTTCCGGGTTCCGATGACATTCGAGGCACCAAGCCATGCTGTGAGGCTTGGCCATATAAACTACCGGCATGCGATTGACCGGACCGTGACAACTGAAGCAACTAATGCCGCGGTTCACGTGCGCTGCGTGATTGTAGTAAACATAATCAACCGTGCGATGGATCCACACCCAGTCGATTGGGTTGCCTGTCTTCCAGCTTTCGCGCATCGGCGCCAGCTTGGGGTTATCTTTTTGCACCTGTGTATGGCAATTCATGCAGGTCTGGGTGTTGGGGACATTGGATTGTGCCGCCATTTCCACAAAGCTGTGACAATAGCGGCAATCCATTCCCAGCTGCGTGACGTGAATGTCGTGAGGAAACGGCACCGGCTGGATCGGTTCGTAGCCGACCTTTGTGTACTTCGGCGTTGCGTAATACCAGGTCGCAGCGGTCAATCCGCACACCGCAATGATGCCGCATATCACCAGTTTAAGCGGTATCCAGTTGGTCCAGCGTGGAAAGAAGTTGGCCATGGGATATCACGCAAATGCGGCCCCGCTGGACAACACCAGCCACCACAACAAATCAATGTTGAAATCAGAATGCGCTGCGTTCAGACGGTCCAAAAAGGTTAAGGTTTCTCGCCTGAGGGGAAACCAAGATTCTATAAATCTGTCCGGCGGTAGCAAAATAAAATTCATTATTCAATTTCATGCCGGCAAAGCGTTCGGCTTTTCCGATACAGAAAAGCGAACGATTGGCAAAATTTATGAGGTCAAAAGTTCGGCGACACGTCAAGCCTGGAAGCGCGCCATTGATTCTGTAGAGCAAACTGGCAGCATCATGCCTGCAACATTCGCGTAAGGTATTCTGTGAACTCGGCACGAAAAAGGCGACTGGTTTTCTTTCTGGCAGGGTTACTTATTGGGAGAATTGTGAATGCTGAAGAGGTGGATGTTCTTTTCACAACGGGGAATATTTACACCGTTAACGATCGCCAGCCGCACGCCGAAGCCGTGGCCACGAAAAATGGACGAATCGTTTTCGTTGGCTCAAATGACGACGCGAAGAAATTTCATGCGGCGAAGATTGTCGATCTCCGCGGTCGCACGGTGGTGCCCGGCTTCACTGATTCCCATTGCCACATCTTTGGTATCGGCGAGCGCGAAATGCGCTTGAACCTCGAGGGGACAAATTCACGTGAAGATTTTCTGGCCAGGGTGAGGGAGCGCGTCGAGAAAACGGGCCCGGGCAAATGGATCACTGGGCGGGGTTGGATCGAAACGTTTTGGAAGCCGCCGCAATTTCCAGCGCGTCAGGATCTCGATAAAATCGCGCCAAACAATCCTGTGTTTCTCACGCGCGCGGATGGCCACGCCTCAATTGTTAATTCGGCCACGCTAAAAATCGCCGGAATCGACAAAAACACGCCGGATCCGTTTGGCGGACAAATTCTAAAAACCAACGGCGAGCCAAACGGCATGCTGCTCGATAACGCGCAGGATCTCGTTGCGAAAAATATTCCGAAGCCTGCGGATTCTGAGCGCGAAGAAGCGCTGCTGCGCGGAATCGACCGCGAGCTCAAACTCGGCTGGTGCGAAATCCAGAACGCCGGCAGTTACAAGGAGGACATCGACATTATCCGGAAAGCATTCGAAACCGGAAAAATTAAAATTCGATTCGTCAACGCCGTCTACGGCCCCGGTGGGGATGCACAGAATTTTTTGCGCGACGGATCTACAATCAACGCTTTCGATCATCATTTCACCCAGCGCACAATCAAAGTGCTCTTCGACGGCGCGCTCGGCTCGCGCGGGGCAGCCCTGTTGAAACCGTACAGCGACGCGGCCGACACGTCCGGTTTTCTGAGAGAGAAACCCGAACAGTTACGGCCGATGTTTGAAGAAGCGCTGCGCCGCGGCATTCAGGTGGAAACGCACGCGATCGGCGACCGGGCTAATCGATTAATTCTTGATCTTTATGAGCAGGCATTTAAAGCCGTGACACCGGACGAACGGAAAATTCACGATCCGCGCTGGCGCATCGAGCACGCGCAAATTGTCGATCCCGGCGACATCCCGCGGTTCGCCAAGCTTGGCCTGATCCCCTCAATGCAGCCATCGCATGCGATCAGCGATTTGTTTTTCGCCCCGGCTCGACTTGGAATGGATCGGCTCGTCGGCGCTTATGCATGGCAAAGCTTTATCAAGAGCGGCTGCATCATTGCCGGTGGTTCAGATGCGCCGGTCGAACGCGGCGAACCGATGATTGAATTCTACGCCGCCGTTGGGCGCAAACCACTACCGGAACATGGACTTCCAGTCCGTGTGCCGAGCAAAGACAGCGGACAGGATGTCCGCTGGGCGCGCAGGCCGGAGGCCCATGTTCCGCCGCAAACCGAAGGCTGGCATCCCGAGCAAGCCGTTTCGCGTGAAGACGCATTGAAAATGTTTACGATCTGGCCGGCCTACGCTGCGTTCGAAGAAAAAGACAAGGGGTCAATCGAGGTCGGCAAGCTCGCTGATTTCACTGTCCTGTCACAAGACATCATGAAAATTCCTGAGATGGAAATTCTTGAAACGCAGAACCAAATGACAGTGATTGGCGGTGAGATTATTTATTCACCCTGAGCACGCGGGAAATCTTAGCTTTCATGAACCACAAACATGCGCATCAGCTTTTGAAAGCGAGTCATCCGCGAATGGCCGAGCTGATCGCTCGCTCGCGTCGCTACAACATCACCCCGGCGGTGTCCATTCGGCCATTCGACGCACTTGCCGAATCAATCGCCTACCAGCAACTGAGCGGCAAAGCCGCCGCCACTATTTTCGGCCGGGTCCGCGCTCTCTATCCGAATAGAAAATGGCTCGACCCAGAACAACTTCTCGCAACACCAGATGAAACACTGCGCGCCGCCGGTCTTTCTCGCGCGAAAACTGCCGCGTTAAAGGATCTGGCGGCAAAAACAATCGACGGCACAGTGCCATCCGGCCGCGCGCTCGTCCGAATGACCGACAATGAAATCATCATGCGACTAACCGCAGTCCGCGGAATCGGCCGCTGGACGGTCGAGATGCTTCTTCTTTTCGATCTTGGCCGGCCAGACGTCTGGCCCGTTGATGATTACGGTGTGCGCAAGGGTTTCGCCAAAACTTTCGGTCGCCGAAAACTCCCAACTCCGAAACAGCTCATGAAGTTCGGTGAGAAATGGCGTCCCTACCGCTCCGTGGCCGCTTGGTATTTCTGGCGAGCGCTGGACAAAGCAGAAAAGTGACAAAGTTAAAAGGTAAAAAGCCAAATAGAGGATCCAGCCTTTGTAACGGCTTTTAACCTTTAACTCTTTTAACCATTTAACTTGCGGTCGACGGTGCGCCTCATTAGAACGAGCGGATTATGGCGATGATTCACGTAAACCGGGGCGCAACAAGTCTGGGCGCATTTCCTGAAGAAGAAGTTCGTGAAGGTCTGCGTACTGGCCGTTTCGTTCCGACGGACATCGGCTGGCGGGAAGGAATGGCAAGCTGGCAGCCGCTTTCGCAGTTTCCAGAATTGGCAGCGGCCGCGCCTGCTGCCCCACCTGCGCAGATCGATGCAGGCGCAACCTCTGCAGGTGCCACTGCGCGCAGCGGTCTCCCGTGGGAACATCGTCAAGAGCGTGGCTTTTTTAATGCGTTCATTGAGACCCTGGTGATGGTGCTCACGAGACCGGCCGAGGCTTTCACCGTCATGAAACGCGAAGGCGGTTTAGGCGAGCCGCTCATTTATGCGCTCATCGGTGGGTGCCTTGGAGGCATCGTCTCGCTCCTGTTCTCACTGGGGCTCCGGTCGGTCGGCTTCTTCGCCGATCGGCACGACACGTTCTCCGCTATGGCTAGGATGGGGGTTGGCTCTGCCGCATTTATCGTTCTGGTGCCGCTGTTGGTCGTAATCGGACTGTTCATCGGCAGTGCGATCATCCATCTCTGTTTGATGATCGTCGGTGGCGCGAATCAATCGTTTGAAACCACTTTCCGCGTCGTTGCTTTTTCTCAAGGTTCCACGGGTCCTTTGCAGATGGTCCCCGTTTGTGGCGGAATGATCGCTGGCGTCTGGGCGCTTGTTTGCAACTGCATCGGATTGGCGCGTGCTCATGAAACCGATACAGGCCGAGCGGTCCTTGCCGTTTTCCTGCCGCTGATTGTTTGCTGCGGAGGGATACTCGTCATTGCGTTGATGTTCGGTGGATTGGGCGCCTGGAACGCGTCACACCATTGATTTCCGGCAAAATGCGGCTTCGAGTCCGACGTCTTGCTCCAGGTGAAATCGATCATGAGTTAATCTGGTTAAGCGTCTCGCTCGTATCGCTGGGTCTGGCCGCAGCGTGGCTCACTGTGGGTTTGCCATGGCCGCACTGCGCGTTTCATGACATCACGGGTCTGCCATGCGCCACGTGCGGCATGACACGGTGCGGGATTCAATTTTTTCACGGTCATTTTGTGGCTGCATTAAAATGGAATCCAGTCGTATTCATGGCACTCTGTAGCCTGACAGCATTTGATCTCTACGCCGTCGCAACGCTCGCAGTGCGCGGACCGCGTTTGCGGATCTTTTTTTACAAGCAAACAGCGAAGACATCTGTTCGCATCGCCGTTATCTCAGCACTCCTGCTAAACTGGATCTATCTGATGATGCACTGGCGCAATTTCTGAATTGCAGGGCGTCTGTGTCAGGCGCCGGCGTTTCACAGAATGGAGCCGCGCGGACGCGAGCGACATGGACGGGCAGGTTGGAAAATCGAGCGAGCGGGAGCCAAACGCCCTACAGGCGTCGCCACAAATCTATATCCATCAATGTCTATCTGTGGCTAATTTTGCCGCATGAAAATTCTGGTTACAGGCGGGGCTGGTTTCATCGGCTCCCATCTCGTGGAGCGCTTGCTCGCGGCAGGACACACCGTCGTCATCCTCGACGACTTCAACGATTTCTACGATCCACAAATCAAGAAGGCAAATATCGCCGGTTTCGCCAAAGATGTGACCGTTCACCATGTCGATCTTCGAGATGGCGCCTCGGTACGAAATTTGTTTCATCGCCAGAAATTTGAGGTGATCGCGCACCTGGCCGCTCGCGCCGGCGTTCGACCATCGATTCAGCACCCGCAGCTCTACTACGACACCAATGTAGCTGGTACACTGCATCTGCTCGATGCCGCGCGCGTGACCGGCGTTGAAAGATTCATCTTCGCCTCCAGTTCGTCGGTTTACGGCGCCTCGAAGACGGTGCCTTTTTCAGAAGAACAACATCTGATCCAAACATTGAGCCCGTATGCCGCGACGAAGATTGCCGGCGAATTTCTCTGCTCGACCTACTCGCATCTTTATCAATTGCGCGTGGTGGCGTTACGTTACTTCACCGTATACGGTCCGCGGCAACGCCCGGACCTGGCGATTCATCAATTCACACGGCGCATTTATGCCAGCCAGCCAATCGAACAATTCGGCGACGGCACGACACGACGCGATTACACTTACATCGACGATATAATTCAGGGGACGATGGCCGCGCTCCAATACGAAGGCCCGTTCTTCGATATTTTTAATCTCGGCGAGAGCGAGACGATCCAGCTCAAAGACTTGATCGTTGCAATCGAAAACGCACTCGAGAAAAAAGCCAAAATCAACCAGTTGCCGGAGCAACCCGGCGACATGCCCCTGACTTGCGCGGACATTTCCAAAGCAAGAAAACTGCTCAGTTACAATCCAACCACCAAATTCAGCGAAGGTCTGCCTAAATTCGTGGAGTGGTTTCTGAAGTCAGTGAAATAAACGCACCGTCACTCCTGGACGGAGTGAAGGATCCCTCGATTGCGCGGATGGTTACGCTTGATAACTTGCGTGATATTGGAGGTCCCTCGCTTCACTCGGGATAACACGCGTAAGATCATATCAATACCCCGGGATAAATGCATACACTGATTGATGTCGATGGAAGCTCTGCCATTTGATCAACGCGCCTGTTTCATCGCAGGCCAGGCGAAATCGGGCACGACGCTTTTGGTGGCGTTGCTCGATAATCATCCGGAGTTACTCGTTTTGCCGGAAGAAACTGCTTATTTCCCAACAGTTCTTACCAAATATGCGCCGCGTGGTCGCCGCGCGCAGTTTGACTATTTGACCAAACAATCGCTGTCGAATGTGCTCTTCGGCGGGCCGTGCAAGTGGGGCAAGCGCAACTACGCGACGTTCCCGCGCGAGAAATTTCTGGAGACTTTCGAGCAGGCAGCATTTGATCCCAGCAATGCCCGGGAAGATCTGCTCGTGCTCATGGTCAAAGCATACGCGACCGCGTTGGAACGCCCGCTCGACACCATCGGGCGCTGGGTGGAAAAAACTCCAGCCAATCGTAATCACATTCCGGAAATTCTGAGGCGGTTTCCGCATGCAAAAATCCTGGTCACCATGCGCGATCCACGTGCGATTCTTGCGGCACAAATCGCGCTGGAGAAAACAAGGCAAACCGGAAGATTCTCAACTTATTACGTCATCGCCCACTGGCTGGTTGCTGCCGGACTGGCGAGACGTGTGAGAGACGGTGAAGTTCCGGGCCTTGTGGTGCCGTACGAACAATTGGTCTGCGAACCGGCCCGGACGATGGAAGAGGTTTGCGCTTACCTCGATATCAATTTCGACAAGGAAACAGTATTGACGCCGACAAAAGTGGGCCAGTTTTGGAGCGGTAATTCAGCTGCGCGGATTAACTTTTCACACATCAGTCCAGAACCGGCGACGCGCTGGAAACGTGAGCTCTCCGAAGACGAAATCGGATGGGTGGAATGGCATTGCCGCGATCTCATGCCGGAATTCGGTTACGAGCCAAGACTGCACGGACGCGAACTGCGATCATTTGTGCGTCCTATTCGTGGCGAACGCCCACGAGAATACCTAAAGTCGCGCGCTTATTCGTTGCGCGACCAAATGACAGGAATGACGAAGCACGAATGACCCATGACGAACGAATAGAAGAAATGATGCAGGACGAATGATCGAATCTGTCAATGAGAGAGAGCGTGCCGCGGTTTTGTCGTTAATTCGTCATTCGTTATTTGGATTTTGTCATTTGAACGCTCCCACTTGCCAACGCTCTCGAAGCAGGCCATAATGACGCCGAGATGTCGGGATTCTTGTTCGATGTTCCGAGCCTCCGTTTTCCAGGACGATCCAGGTTTTTCGATACCGTGATGCGAACTTTTGCATCTTCGCTGCGTCGTTGCTTGAGTACGCGGGCTTGTGTTTCAAGAGAAGTTAATTCCCGGGCCGACGAGGCGGAGTTTCCAACGGCGTCGCAGAGTGCCTTGTTTGAATGGGCTCTGGATGATTGGCGCGCTGCGGACGGTGTCCTGACTGCTTTCGGGACGCTCCGCCCATATAAAAACTGGACTAAACATAAGGATAAAAATGAACTCTTATTCAACTGGAAGACGCTCGCATCGTTCGCGCGGCGGCCCTCGACGCCGTGGCAACGGTCACGCGCGTCGTCAGCGAGGCGAAGCGAAGGAGCAAAAAAAGACATTCTGGCAGCGGATTGCTGCATTTTTTGGAAATGGCACAACGAAGGCAGGAGCGAGCGCGCGCAACGGTGCCCAGCCTTCGCGGCCAGCACGCAAACCTGAACGGATTGAAGTGACTTCGCCGCGTCTGTACGTGGGCAACCTGTCTTTCGACGCAACCGAGAGCGATCTTTTTGAATTGTTCAACGGAGTCGGACACGTCCAGAACGCGGAAGTGGTAAGTTACCGCCATAACCAGCGCTCAAAAGGTTTTGCGTTCGTACAGATGCAAACCGTCGACGAAGCGAAACGCGCCGTGGAAGAATTGCACGACAAGGAGTTTCTCGGCCGCAGGCTGGTAGTAAGTGGCGCCAAATCCGGCGAGCATCGCGCGCGCTGACGCCTGGCTGTAGCCGCTTCACTGCACGAAGCGCGGCACGAATGTTGAATTGAGACGTTGCTCGCGCCTCTCACAAAGGGGCGGCTATAGTTCCTTCCCTATTTTTTGATCTCCAGATACGTTCGCGACAGCACGTGATTGGTGCCAGGCTGGAGATCTTCGACGCGCATTTGTTTTAGAAACCAGCGGCCTTCAATCTTCTGCGCAGAGATCACTTCGAAACGCTTGGCCAGTTGAGCATTCCAATCGTAGCCCTCCATGCGCATCAGCGCGCCGCTCGCCTTATCAATCCATAGAAGTACGTTGGAATACTGCGACTCGCGTGAGGGCGCCCTCAGTTGCAGTTTCCAACAATTGCGAGTGCGAACATTTTCCTCGCCTAAAACGCGCGCAGTCGGCCAGTAAAGAAACTTGAACGCCAGGTCTTCGTAGGTCACGCAGGTGCCGCGAATTTTTTGCTTGAGCTTCGAGGCCCCAAATTGGTGGGAGCCGCCACCGGCCACAAGATCAAGGCGCGAGCTGTTTTCACCGAGGCGCAGTTGCAAAACTTCATCGGGATTCGCGAATGAATAACGAATCAGCGGTCCGTTTTGGACCAGGCGAAATGGAACCACCAAATTATCCTGGCGAAGTTGCCCCTGAAGATCGAGTTGCTGTTGCGATTCCATCATGCGCACCGAGCCGAGAATGTCCTTTGCGGAAGGTGCGGACTGCGCGCGCACCCATAACGGAATCAACAGAGAAACAGCTAAAGCGAAATGACCAATGATCAATGACCAATGACGGAACAAAGTCGCATGCTCAAATGACCGGCGAGCTACCTGAACTTTGCGTCTGGTTATTAGGGTTTCGGGTTTTGTCATTCCTTCGACATTCGACATTCGGCATTAGCTTCTTTCGTCATTCGTGCTTCGTCATTGTGCAGCATTTGTTTATCAAAGGTTAACGATTAAAGCTTAAGGCGCGGTTTCGTTTGCATCGCATGGATCAGTCCATCTTTCATCATATTAATCAACAATGGACCGGTCCGGCCCTTGACTTGTTCATGGCGGGCTTGAGCGATAGCGCGATTTGGAAACCGTTGTTCATTGCAGTTGGAGTAAGCGCGCTCTTACTTGGTGGATTTAGAGCGCGCGCGTTCGTGGTCTGTGTGGCGTTGTCTCTGCTGATTACGACTGAGGTCACCGGTTTGTTAAAATCCGCGATAGATCGCCATCGGCCCAAACAGGTGGAAACGGTGCGAATGGTAAAATTGCAAAGGACGCGTCCGGCGTTCCTGACGTTGTTTAGAAAACCGACCATTCGATTTTCCAATTCATCCGATCGCAACCGGTCTGGACCTTCGTTTCCGTCGGGACACATGACCACCAACACCGTCATTGCTGTTTTTTGCACGCTGTTTTATCGACGCTGGGGCTGGCTCTACTGGTTCGTCGCTGCAGCTGTTGGCTACTCCCGGATCTATCTGGGTTCGCACTGGCCCAGCGACGTGATCGCCGCGTTCTTTCTGGTAATTGGTGAAGCGCTCCTGCTGCTGGCCGTATACGAGTTGGTTTGGAGGAAGGCGGGCCGTAAATGGGCGCCGCGGTTCTTTGCGCGCCATCCAGGTTTGATCGCTGATTCCACCAGTGGCGAGCGATCGCCAGGCCCCCCGGAACATTCCGTATGAGCAGTACGCGCGCAGTCTGGCTCTTCATTCTAGCTCTGACAGCGATTCGGTTGTCGATGTTGGCAACCACCGATCTCGAATTTGACGAGGCGCATTACTGGATGTGGTCGGAGCGACTTGCCCCCGCGTACTTCAGTAAGGGGCCGGGTATCGCGTTTGCTGTTCGCGCAAGCACGGCAGTCTTTGGACCGAATGAATTCGGAGTACGCTTTTTCAGTCCCCTGCTCGCCGCCAGCACCAGTCTGCTCCTGTTTTATTTTGCGCGCCGACTGTTCAACGCCACCGCCGGCTTGTGGACCGTCATCGCGCTGAATGTTACGCCCATTTTTAACATCGGTGCGTTTGTGATGACGATTGACGCCTTGTCGATTTTTTTCTGGCTGGCGGCCATGTTTACATTCTGGCTTGCGTTGGAAAAAACTCCCAAGTTCTCGTGGTATTGGCCGCTAAGCGGACTTCTTGTCGGCCTGGGATTTCTCTCCAAATATACCAACGCGCTGGAGCTTGTTTCGATTGTATTGGTACTGGCGCTTGCGCCGCGGCTGAGACGCGAATTCACGCGCCCCGGATTTTATCTATTGGTCGGCATGTTCGTTCTCTGCACGATTCCACCGATCATGTGGAACGCACAGCACGCGTGGGTCACGCTCGGACATCTGCGATCCCGCGGCGGTATCGAACACGGCTTTGGGTTGCATCCAGTCGAAGTTCTTTCGTTTATTGGCGAACATTTTCTGGCTTATTCGCCATTCCTATTTCTGGCGTTGGCGTGGGGTGTCATTGGAAGCTGGCGACGGGTAAATCAGCAATTCAAGGTTCTCTTCCTGATGTGGTTTGGTCTGCCTGTGTTTCTTTTCTATTTGTTTCTTTCCTTGAACAAGGCTGCGGCACCGAACTGGGACGGCCTCGCCTTTTTCGGTTTTGGATTGCTGGCAATTTACTATTGGTGGGAGCGTCTCGAGACGAGCGCTCTCTTAAGAGTCGCTGCCATCATCGCGATACTGCTTGGATTGCTTATGAGTACGGTGGCGCTCGATACAGACTTGCTGCGCATGGCTGGATACAAGTTTCAGCGACGCGACCCAAGCGATCGGATGCGCGGATGGAAAAGCGCCACGAACGCCCTGGAAACAATGCGCGGTGATCTCGAGACAAAATTGGGCGAGAAACTTTTCCTTATTGCCGATGCGCGCGACCGGGCATCGGAGATTTCGTTCTATCTGCGCGATAAACGAGCGGAGGGCCCGGGTCACCCGCCGGTTTACATTCCCGAATCGCAGGACATCGTGAATCAATTTTCGTTCTGGCCGCGCTATGATGAATTTGTCGAGGTAAAGCCGGGCACGCCGCGACCGGAGAGCGAAGTCTATACTGAGGAAAACGGGATCAACTTATTCGTTGGACGCGACGCCCTCTTTATTCGAGACGGCAAAAAACATCGGGTGCCGCACAATATTCAGGCCGGTTTTCAATCGACGGAGCTGATTGGCACGATTCAAGTATCGCGCTATGGGAAGCCGCTGCGAACCTGGCAAGTGTTCCTCTGTCGAAACTACCGCACACTTCCGCTATGAACGAGGTCACAAACTCGCCTGCATTCTCTGTGGTCGTGCCGCTTTATAACGAGGAAGCGAACTTGCCTATTTTGCAGGAAGAGTTGCGCGCTGCGCTGAGTGGACTCGATTACGAAATCATTTTTGTCGATGATGGATCAGTCGACGGTACGGCGGAGCGGATCGAACCTGCAGGGAATAGCCGTGTGATTCGTTTCGAGAAAAATTCCGGGCAAAGCGCCGCGATTTATGCCGGGCTCACAGCGGCGCGCGGCGCGACGGTGGCGATCATTGACGGCGATCTACAGAATGATCCTGCCGACATTCCAAAACTGCTCGCTGAAATCGCCCGCGGAGCCGATCTTGTCTGTGGTTATCGCGTCCAGCGTCAGGACACATTTGTGAAGCGTGCTACCAGCCGCATCGCGAACGCGGTGCGCAGCCGCTACACAAAAGACGGCGTGCGCGACACCGGGTGCACGCTCAAAGCGATGCGGCGCGAATGCGTAAGCGCGGTGGTTCCATTCAAGGGCATGCACCGTTTCATTCCCGCGCTGGTGAAAGCCGCTGGCTATCGGCTCGTCGAAGTTCCCGTGAGCCATCGTCCGCGCCGTTTTGGCCAAAGCAAATACGGTCTTGGGAACCGCGCTTTGCGCGCCACGATCGATATGTTGGGAGTCCGCTGGCTGCTTTCCAGGCGATTGAATTACAAGATTCGCGAGCAGATTTGACCGGTGAGACAGACGAAACAGATGCGATACATTCGCAACGCGGCAAATCTCGCTTGTCAACTTAGGCGCTCCCGCTAAGCTTGCCCTCCCGTACCGGGAATTCGCATGTCGTTGGCCAATTTACTTTCTGTCGAACAAATCATCCCCGAGATGAAGGCAACGGAGCGCTGGGCCGCCATCGTTGAGCTGATCGATCTCCTCGTTAGTCTCGGCAAAATCAAAAAGGAAGATCGCGATCCCATTCTCGCTTCGCTCAAACAGCGGGAGGAAACCATGAGCACAGGCATCGGATTCGGAATCGCCATTCCGCATTGCTCTTCCGACCGGCTCGAGGAAGTCGTGGCCGCGTTCGGAAGATCGACGACTGGCATCGAGTTTGATGCGCTCGACAATGCGCCGGTCAAGTTCGTTGTTCTTTTCATTGTCCCGAAAAATCAATTTCAAACGCACCTGCGCACGCTCGCATCGATCGCAAAATTTCTGAACGATCGCTCTGTGCGAGAAAGCCTGGCCAGCGCCAAATCCGCTGACGAAATTTTGTCGATCTTTCGCGATCGTTCGTAAGCTGTAGTCGTCGACCTCTGGGCGACGCGGCGCGCGGATGCGAAAGACATCAGCGTCGCACCTCGCAAGAGCGAAGCGGCTATAAATTGAGCTTGCTATCATGGAAACTTTTCAGTCACTTCTCGCAAAGAAGCTTTCCAATGCTCTGGCTGCCGCCGGTCTGCCGGACGCAGGCGAATTAACGCCAGCGACCGATCCGCGCTTCGGCGATTACCAGACCAATGCTGCTCTGGTGCTCGGAAAGCAGCGGTGCGAAAATCCGAGGGACGTTGCGGAGAAAATCATCGCGCGCCTTGGCGTTGGCGAACTTTGCGAAACGCCAGTGATCGCCGGCCCCGGTTTCATCAATTTCACGTTGCGTCCCCGCGCCGTTGCCGAAAAAACTGCGAGGGTCCTGCACGATGAAAGACTCGGAGTTGCGGAGACAGAATCGCCGCGGCGTATCGTGATCGATTTCGGATCGCCCAACGTGGCCAAGCCGATGCATGTCGGTCATATTCGCAGCACCGTCCTGGGGGATGCCCTGGCGCGCGTTGCAAAGTTTCTCGGGCACGAAGTGATCCGCGACAATCACATCGGGGACTGGGGAACTCAATTCGGCATGGTGATTTACGGCTGGAAGAATCTCCTCGACCAGCATGCGCTTCAACAGAATCCACTGGCAGAGATCGTCCGTATTTACAAGCAGACGAACGCGTTGGCGACCAGCGATCCCCAGGTTCGGGAAGCGTGTCGCCAGGAACTCGTAAAACTGCAAGCCGGCGACAAGGAAAACCTCGACATCTGGAACGAATGCGTCGCGTTCTCCATGCAGGACTTCGAGCACGTGTATAAATTGCTCGACGTTCATTACGATATTCAGTGCGGCGAGAGTTTCTACAACGACCGGCTCGCTGGCGTAGTCGAACGCTTGCTTAAATCCGAAATTGCCGAGATCAGCGAGGGTGCGGTTGTCGTTTTCTTTCGTGATATCCCGCAGTTGGCCGACAAGCCATGCATCATCCGCAAACGCGACGGGGGCTTTAATTACGCCACCACCGATATCGCGACGGTCGATTATCGCCTCGACGATTTGAAAGCAGACAGTGTTTGGTACGTGGTCGGCGCCCCGCAAACTCTGCATTTCAAACAAATTTTCGAAATTGTCCGGCGACAGGGTTATCAAGCCGATCTTCGCCACATCACGTTTGGCAGCATCCTCGGGGAGGATCGCAAATTAATGAAAACGCGTTCGGGTGAAAACGTGCCGTTGCGCGAGCTTCTCGAGGAAGCGTGCAGGCGGGCGCGCAAGATTATCGAAGAAAAAAATCCGGACCTCAGCGAGGCAGAGAAGGTCGAGGTCGCACAAAAGATCGGAATCGGTGCAGTCAAATATGCTGATCTGTCGCAGTATAGAATGACGGATTACATTTTTTCCTGGGACAAAATGTTGTCCCTCCAGGGGAATACGTCGCCGTATTTACAAAACGCGTATGTACGAATTCGCTCGATTTTCCGTAAAGCCGGCGAATCTGCTGCAGCCACGCCCGTGTGGGGGATTAAGGAGAAGACGAGCCGGCCCGTGGCTACAACGTTCACCCTGACGAATTCCGCGGAAATCAATCTTGCCAAGCGCTTATGTCAGTTTGCAGAGATCGTTCCGCAAGTGCTGAACGATTTCCGCCCGAATCTTCTGGCAAATTATCTGTTCGAAGTGGCGAACAGCTTCCACACATTCTACGAAGCTTGTCCAGTCTTGAAATCGGAAGAACCGGCGCGCACCTCGCGATTGGCTTTATGTGATGTCACCGGGCGCGTTCTGCATCGCGGCCTCGACTTGTTAGGTATCAAAGTGCCTGAGAAAATGTAAAAGAAACGTCGAACGCTGAATGTCGAAACCCAGCCTCTGAATTTCGGTGTTGGACGTTGGGCGTAGAGCGTTGGACGTTGGGCTTTCTCCTGTGAAAACAGAGCATCCGCGCATTCCAATTTGCACCTACCGATTGCAATTTAATCGTTGGTTCACTTTTTCGCAGGCACGCGAGATCGTCTCATACCTCGATGCGCTGGGAGTCAGCGACGTGTACGCATCGCCGTATTTTCAGGCGAGCCCGGATAGCTTGCACGGTTACGACATCGCCGATCACAACAGGCTCAATCCGGCGATCGGCTCGCGCAAAGATTATGACGCGTGGGTTGGAGAGCTGCATGCGCATTCGATGGGGCAGCTACTCGATTTTGTCCCAAATCACGTGGGAATCGTGGAGCCGCTCAATGAATGGTGGATGGACGTGCTCGAAAATGGGCCGAGCTCCAGATATGCGCCTTATTTCGATATCGACTGGCAGCCTTTGAAGTCCGATCTGCGCGATAAAGTTCTGCTGCCGATCCTGAGCGATCAATATGGGCGGGTTCTCGAACGCGGTGAGCTGCAAGTGCGTTTTGAGGAGGGAACCTTTTATTTGCTCTACGGCGAGCGAAGACTGCCGATCGCTCCGGGGACGTATCGATACGTTCTGGAAATCGCGTTGCGGATTCTCTCCGAACATAAGGAGGAAGACTTCTACGCCGAATTGCAAAGCATTCTGACTGCGCTCGAATATTTGCCAAAACGCACCGAGACCGATCCAAAACGCATCGCTGAGCGCATTCGCGAAAAGGAAATCATCAAGCGACGTCTGGAACGCCGTTGCGCGGAAGCGCGGCAAGTCCAACAGGCAATCGAGAAAGCGCTGGCCCAGATCAACGGCGAACCCGGCGACCCTCGCAGCTTTGATGCACTGGATAAATTGCTCAATGCGCAGTCCTATCGACTGGCGTTTTGGCGAGTTGCAGCTGAGGAAATTAACTACCGTCGCTTTTTTGATGTGAACGAACTGGCCGCGATCCGAGTCGAGGTGCCAGAGGTCTTTGACGCCGTTCACCGGCTTGCTCTCGAGTTAGTAAGAGCGCGCGCGGTTACAGGCCTCCGCATCGACCATCCCGACGGCCTTTACCTGCCGCGAGAGTATTTTGAAAAGCTTCAACAGCGTTGCGCGAAAGCGCTGGGGACCGCGTTGCCGAAGGACGGTCGCGCGATCTACATGGTCGCCGAAAAAATTCTAACTGCCTCCGAAACACTGCGCAAGGATTGGCATGTGCATGGCACCACCGGGTACGATTTTGCGAATCAAGTAGCGCAACTGCTTGTTGATTCCTCGGCAGAGACGGAAATCACTAAAACGTTTCATCGTTTCATTGGTCACTCTGTCCCATTTGGTCACCTGTTGTATGCAAAAAAACTGCAGGTGATGAAATTGTCTCTGGCCAATGACATTGACGTGCTGGGCAATATGCTCGACCGGCTTTCCGAGCAAAACCGATGGTATCGTGATTTCACGCTCGAAGCGCTCTCGCGCGCTGTGCGCGAGACCATTGCTTGTTTCCCAGTTTACCGAACGTATCTGGCGCCCGGGCAACCGGTGACGGAAGAAGACAGGCAGATTGTTGAGCGCGCCATCGCCGCGGCGAAGCGGCGCAATCCGGCAATGGAAGAATCAATCTTTAATTTTCTTCACGACGTGTTGCTCTTTCGCTTTCCGCCAAATCTCGATGCTAAAGCGCGCGCCGAGCACACGCAATTCGTTCTGAAGTTTCAACAAGCCACCGGACCAGTTATGGCGAAAGGGCTCGAGGACACGGTATTCTACATTTACAACCGGCTGGCAGCGTTAAACGAAGTGGGCGGCGAGGCCCAACAGTTTGGATTGAGCGTTGAGGCGTTTCACCAGCGGAATATTGATCGACAGCGCAATTGGCCGGCGACGTTGCTGGCCACTTCGACACATGACACAAAACGGAGTGAAGATGTGCGCGGCCGGATAGTGGCGATTTCCGAAACCCCGGAGCTCTGGCGACGCTCATTGCAACGATGGCGTGCTGCTAATCGTCGCTGGAAGCGAACGATCAACGATGCCGAAGCGCCGGACGCAAACGAAGAATACCTGCTCTATCAAACGTTATTGGGGACATGGCCGATGCAGGCCGACGGCGAACCAGAAACGACGGCAACGCCGGAGTACATCGAGCGAATTCAGGCGTACATGGCCAAGGCGCTTCACGAAGCGAAGATCAACACGAGTTGGATTCAGCCAAACGAAGAATGGGACGCCGCGATGCACGATTTTGTCGCGAAAATTCTGGATTCAACTCCGCGAAATAAATTCCTTCCAGTGTTTGTTCCGGTCGCGAAAGAGATTGCACGGCTCGGCGCCATTAATTCGCTTAGCCAAACATTGCTTAAGCTGACTTTGCCGGGAGTTCCCGACATTTATCAAGGCAATGAGATTTGGGATTACAGCCTGGTCGATCCCGACAATCGGCGCCCGGTCGATTACAAGCGACGTCGTGAAATGCTGAGATCGCTCGCAACAGGCAATGCCTGTGACCTTGTGCGCGACTGGGCTGATGGCCGGATCAAGATGTTTCTAACGCAGCGAGTCCTGCAATTTCGGCGCGACCACGCTGAGCTTTTTAAGCATGGAGAATATGTGCCGCTCATGCCGAGCGGCACATTCGCCGAATGCTGTGTCGGCTTCGCCCGACAACTGGCAGACCAATGGATCGTTGTAATCGCACCGCGATTTTCTTCGCACGTTGGTTTTCCGCCGATCGGCGACAGTTGGAGAGACACGACAATCGAATTCCCCGAAGCACTCCGGTTGGAACACGCGCACGATCTCTTTACCTGTCGTCCGGTTCCGGTGGAGAATCGACTGGTGAAACTCGCCGATGCATTGTCGAGTTTGCCGTTCGCCGCGATCACGAATCTCTAGCCGCTTGCTGTGCGAAGCGCGGCGCTGAAATAAATAGCAATCGTGCGAACGCGTCGCCCACAGGGCGACGGCAACAGGTTACGCGCGCGCTCTTCCGAAAAGATCCACCAGCCACCGTGCAAAGTTGCCAAGATTTATCAGTAAATCCGCGCCGAAACCTGCAAATCTAATCTGCGGCGACGCAAGAATAAGCATCACGCTGAGCAGCACCAGGTTCATCAAATAGATCACGACGAGCGAGAAGAACGCGCCCTGATCGCTCAGGTCCGTCTGATTTTTGGGAATCATCCAGCATGTGAACGTGAAATGGAACGCCCAGGTCGCTCCGATTACAGCGTAAAGCCATCGGCCGTACGGCTGCATGTTCACGAAAAGGCTGAGCGCGCCATAGATGGCAATTGCGAGAATGGAGTAGAGCGGAAAAAAATACGGCGCCAGCGCGATCAAAAAATTGGTCTTGTTGGTAACGACATGGCCGCCGTCACGGCCAACGCGAAACCGGCTCACGCGTCCACCCATCAGCCAAACCCAGAGCGCATGCGTTAATTCGTGTCCGAAGACATAAATGAGGATCGGACGCGGAAGACCGAAGAATGCGATCAGCCATAGAATTGCGCCCAATGAAAAAAACCAAAATTCTTCGCCGGACCAAAGACGTTGCGTCACCGCTGCGCGCGCGAACGCGGTAAAAAATGTCTGACTCAGAATTGCGCAAACTGGCAGAAGAAAAATCGCAAAAACAAATTTCACCCAACGTGTCGGCACCGTCAGTGGATCCGACACCGGAACGAATGCCCGCGCCCGGGCGACATTGCGCACGACTCTGCGGCTACGCTTGGAATTGCGGTTTCCGCGATTGTTTGTCGGTCTTCTCTTTCGTGCAGCCAAAGTGACCGCAGATTACGCAGAGTTAGCTCGCCAAAATCAAGACGGAACCGCGGATCACAGTAGCGCGAGCCTCCGGTTTGCGAATCAACCTCCTCGCAAGCGAGAGGCATGCGCTACCTTCTATGCACGTCCCATGTAGGCGCCGGTGCGGGTGTCGATCTTGATCGTTTCGCCTTCCTTGATGAAGAGCGGGACGTTGATTGTCTTGCCAGTCTCCAGTGTCGCTGGTTTGGTGACATTGCTCGCCGTATCGCCGCGCAGTCCCTCCGCGGATTCGGTCACCCTCAGGCTCACCGACGCGGGTAGTTCGACCTGCACTGGTTTGCCCTCTGCGTAGAGGACCTGCACGGAAAGATTTTCCACCAGATAATCTTTGGTGTCGCCGATCAGGTTTTCCTGCAATGTAATCGTGTCGTACGTCTCAGGATCCATGAAATGGTATCCGTTGCGGTCCTTGTAACTGAACTCGAGCTGTTTTCGCTCGATCTCGACCAGCTCCACCTTGTCCGTCGAGCCAAAACGAACATCGGCGCTCTTGCCGGTATTAATGTAACGAATGATAGCCTGGACGAAAGCGCGCAAGTTTCCGGGTGTGCGATGATGGACTTCGAGCACAATGGCGGCGTTGCCATTGTATTTGATGGCCATCCCTCTGCGAAGATCGTTGGCTGCGGGCATGATTGAAGACGCTAAATTGTTGAAGCGTTAAACCGTAAATCGTTCAACGCGGGGCCGCGGACTTTACACGCACCCAGCCAGCGTGCAACTCTCTGTCATCCTGAGCGGAGCGAGGATCTCAAACAGGCTGTTTGATCACGCCAAATGGTTTGTGTGCTCCGAAGCTTCATGCGTGAGGTCCCTCCGTCGCCGCGACGAGGTCGGGATGACAAGTCATTAGAGCAATTTCAACCGAGTCAGGTCCTGCGAATCGACAATGCCAACAGGCACGCTGTCATCGTCGACCACGACCAGATCATCGATGCGATGGCGTTCGAGCAGATTAAGAACTTCAACGGCCAGTTTATCTTTATGCACGGTAACCGGGTTCAATGTCATCAGATCTGCAACAAGCCGTTCGCCGATTTTTGGATCGAATTGAAAATGCCGCACGAAATCTCCATGTGTAAAAATACCCAGCAGCTTCTGATTTTCGTCGGTTACAACGGCAGCGCCGGCGCGCACGCCGGTCATTGCTTTTAGCACGTCGCGCACGGATGTATCAGTAGAAACAATTGCCATGGCTTCCCGCGGCCGCATGACTTGATGCACACGCATAAGCATGCTGCGCCCGATCATTCCGCCGGGGTGAAACTTCGCAAAGTCCTCCTTGTTGAATCCGCGTGCCTCCAGTAGCACCATCGCCAGTGCGTCGCCGAGCGCCAGCATCACTGTGGTGCTCGACGTTGGAGCGAGGTTCAACGGACACGCTTCCTGTTCGATGTTGGCGTCTAGAAACAGGTGCGCGTTTTTTGCGAGCGTCGATTTCGCATCTCCGCACATGGCAATGATCCGCACCTGGAAGCGGGCGATCGCCGGCAGAATCCGAACCATCTCTTCCGTCTCCCCGCTTGCGCTCAAAGCAAGCACAACGTCGCCATCGGCGATCACGCCAAGGTCCCCATGCAACGCGTTCGAAGAATCGAGCACCACCGCCGGCGATCCGGTGCTGGTCAGCGTGGCCGCGATCTTTGCGCCAACGTGGCCGGACTTGCCCACGCCCACGACCACGACTTTGCCTCGCGCATCGACTGTCTCCTTGATGATCTCAACAGCGCGCGAGAAATTTTCGCCCAGACGTTCCCGCAATCGCTTGAGCTCAAAAATTTCTATGTCCAGAACACGTCCGGCCTTTTCAAGGTAGTCCATCGAACTATATAATGTGGGCAGGCGTTGTGACGGGCAAGCCCGCCGAAGGCGGGTTCCGCGCGGCGAACGAAAGGAAAAAAGATGAAAACATTAATGATCGCAATCCTGGCCGCGCTGGTGACAACCGCTTTGGCACAGGAATTCAGGGCACCAATTGGCCCGCAAAAACCAGTGCGCGCAATGGCGACGCCGCCGCCCCTTTTACAACGCCCCGCGGTGGAAGGAGTGGTTCCGCGAGGATTTAGCGATGGCCGCAACCCGTTACAGATGCTGAACCCCTGGGCGCCGGCGCGCTACGGCACATGGATAGAAAGCACCGCGTTCGATCCGAATCACCCCGGAAAATGGAACGGGATCAAACTCTTCGAGATTATTTTTTGATTTAGGATTTGGCGGCGAGGCGCGTGCGCTCACCCCAGAGACGCCTCAGTTCCTGGTGCGCAGGCCTATTGTTTGTTACTCACGACTTGCGGCGCTGGTTTGTTTACTTCTAATTGAGCGCTCACTTTTTGCAGTTGTGCCCCCTGATCTTTCAGTTGGGCCGTGAGTGTCTCTATTTGTTTCTGTTGCTCCGTGACCGTTGCCTGCAGGTTTTGGACTTTTAGATTGAGCATGGCTTGCTTGGCGGCGTCGGGAATGGCTTTGGGGGAGATGCCTTTGGGAGAAAATCCGCCCGGGTCGGCTCCTTCGACGGTGAACGTGCCTAGTCTTCCATCGGAATCGACAAGCACGATCGCGGCCGTCCCGGCGGAAACCGGCGCACCGGAGATATTGTCGATAAAGCACCTGTCACTGACTTCGCCAAAAACGCTGTGCACACCATTGTGGTGACCAACGATGACATTGTTATCGGCGGCGGTGATTCCAGACCCCGCCAGTCTGCCTACACACACGTGGTTACTCGTGGTTTGGCTGCTCTGCAGCGCCAGATTACCGATGGCTGTGTTGTTGGTTCCGCTGGTGTTGGATTCGAGCGGACGAACTCCGAAAGCCGCGTTGTTGAATCCATCGACATCGCCTACAAGCGCCTGGAACCCGACGGCTGTGTTGCTGCCGGTTGTGGTTTGGTTCTGGAGCGCTTGAAGACCAACGGCCGTGCTCCCGCCGCCGGAAGTGTTGTTCTCGAGCGCCAGCACACCTACAGCAGTATTATTGGAACCGGTAGTGTTGAATAAAAGCGCCGCCGCGCCCACCGCCGTATTTTCTAATCCTTCACCAGTAGTCTGGTCTCCGACGTTGAGTACGAGCGTTCCCGCCCCGACAGCAGTGTTGAAGCTGCCGTCGGTATTGGCGAAAAGCGAATACCAACCAAATGCCGAGTTTGCAATGCCGGTAGTGAGGCTAAAAAGGGCATGGTCCCCGTCCGCTGTGTTGAACCCGGCTAAGGCAATCTGAGGAGCCCCCGGCGCTCTTTGTGGTAGATCCGGAGCCGCTTGCGCTTTTGCCAAAAGCAGAAAACAGCCAACCAGCACCGGGATGAGAAGCGAACCGCACCGCAAAAATGTGCGGTTCATCGAATTTTGGAGATTTGTGTTAAACGATCTGGACGTTTTGAGGATCATCTTTTTCATAATCTGTGGATATTCTCGCGCCCGTTCGTTTTTGGGAATACGCAGAATTACGTACGAATGCGCTTGCCCGGCGCTTCCGTTTCCTGTTAAGAAATCCGACAGAAAAGATTTATGTCCCAGCCAGATCAGTGCAGTTTGGACGCATTAGCTTCGTTAGAGCTGACGCCGCGCGAAGCTGAAGTTCTCTTCTGGATTTCACAGGGCAAAAGTAATCACGACATCGGCATTATTCTCGGCGCAAAGACCGGCACCATCTGCAAACACGTCGAACATATTTTTGGCAAGCTCAATGTGGAAAACCGCACGGCGGCCGCCGTTGTGGCGCTTGAAACGTGCCGCTCACTGGCATCGGCGCCTGCAACCAAAGCTAATCAAACTTGGGCCGCGATCACCGGTTTTATCACGACCCAGCTCTGCGTGTTGTGGTCGGATAGTCCTGAACTTTACGGAGAAGTCGCGCGTCTGATCGCCTAAGTCGGATCGTCTGACCTGGCTCTTGTTGCTTAGCGCTCCCCTTGACCGAGCTGGCCAAAGAACTTTGCCAACTGCGAACGCACAGCCAGAAACGAGAGCCGCTCTAGCGCGCGTTGCTCTGATTCGCTCACGACGGCGCGGCGTAAATCAGCGTTCTTCAGCAGGTCGAGTGCCATGGAGGCAATCTCCGGAATCGTCCGGCCCTCGCCGCAGATTCTCGAAAATACAATTCGTTCGATCGTGCCATCGCCCCCAACGCAGGGTATTCGACAAAGGAGAGCGTCGCCGGCCACCTGGCCCGGCACATGACTGCGATCTAACTGCAAGACGATCTTATGCCCCGCCACATCCCGCAGGTAATCCGGATACGCTTGCCACTTCTCAATTACACGAAGGTTTCCTTCCGGAAATTTCAGCTCGGAAAGCAAACGCCGCGCTTTATATCCATCCAGATTAACGACGGTGACTGGTTCACCTGTCGCGTCGCAAAGCTGACGCGCGACCAGCAACGCCGCGAAATGATTGCGCGATGGCACATCCCATTCGCGTGTGCCAACGAAAATTCCGGATTGCTCGTCCGGAGGCAGACAAAAATTCCATCTTTGATCTTCAACAGGATAAGGCGTCGGAATAAATGCTACCCGCCTCAGACTCCAGCGGGCACTCTGATAGATTTCCGCGGCTTCCGGAGTCGTGGCGATGCATCCATCCGCTTGCGCCACAATTTTCATGAAGCGTGATAATCTGCCACGATCACATAGCTGTTGCGCGATCTGATGGAGCCCGGTCTCCTTTAACGAAACAGCAACGGTGCGGCCATGTTTCTTCAGATCGGCCAATGCGCGCTCTGAAGCGCGAAAATCGCCGCGCAAAAGCAGGAGAACCGGGGTGTTCTCCGCGATCGCACGGCGCGGGTTTTGGTGAAACGCTCCCCGTGTACAGGCAGCGAAGGCATGGAAGTTGGTTGGCGGATGCGCGCCTTCGCCTGGCGCAGGCAGCGTGCGAAATTCCTGCTCCGCGTCGTGCCCCCTCGGATTGAGAACGGTCAATCGAAAGCCGTCTACGTCGTGCGACGCCATGGTCTATCGCCCGTCGTCGATCTGGCTTGGAGGCGGTGTTGCCGATTTCAAGAGCGTCGAATCCTCACCTTCCTGGTCCAAAGGTTTCACAGGTATTGCGCGCCGGATTTCGACCGGTTTCTGATCCTGCGGTTGAACCGGAATTGCTTTTCTGATCTCTGGAGCGGCCTCCGCCGTTTGGGTACCAGATCCGTTGCCGCTCCCAATGTTTGCTTTTTTCAGTCCGCTGTCTCCCGCCGCACCGTCGGCCTTTTGATTTGCGACTGTTTCAGCTGCTGGCTGCGGCGCTGGCTCCGGTTTCAGTGTTGGCTTAAGCGAATTGTATGGATCCTCGTCGGCTAATAACGTTGGACTTTTCACGGCAATTGGTGTGACCTGGCTGAGATCCACGGCCAATGCGGCGCGCGGCAAATCGCTGGAAGAGAAAAAGCGAGCTAGACGGGCACGCGGTTCACCGTGGACATTGCAGGGCTCAGTCGGGAGCTGCGACTGCGTGCCAATCTCCATGTAAGTGGTACGCCGCTGAACGGTTTCGCCATTCGCTGTCTTGACGGCATCATAACATTTGTCGGTGGCGAGCAGCCCTGACCTCGAACAAATCTCTACCTGTTTCAGTCCGCCAGAGGTGGATGTCGGCTGCTTTATTTCTCGCGGTGGATAATGGTCAGCCGCGGCATTCATGATGTCCACCCAAATAGGCAGCGCCAGCTCGCGTCCAAATGCTCCGCGATAAATCTTTTGTGGCTTATCGAACCCCGCCCAGACGGCGCAGGTGAAATTGGAATCGTACCCGGCAAACAACGCATCGGTAAAATCGTACGCTGTGCCGGTTTTACCTGCCGCCGGAATTTTCTTCAGACCAAATTCCGTGAAGGCGGCTTTTCCTGTCCCTGATTTAAGCACGTCTGCGAGGCAGGAATGTACTTCGTACGCGGTTTCAGGTTTCGTGACGAGCTTCCGGATACTCTGCCGTTTCGCGTCCCAAACCAGAGTTCCATCCTTTTCCTCGATGCGCTCCAAAATATGCGACGTATTCGGTCGCCAGCCGCCGTTTGGGAATATTGTGTAAGCGAGAGCAAGCTCAGCCAGCGTAACTTCGCTGCTTCCCAGAAATGTGGCCGGATAAGGGCGAAGCGGGGAACGAATTCCAGCCGCAGCGCAAAGATGCAGCACTGCATCAACTCCCGCATCCATGCCAATTCGGACGCTTGCGCCATTTTTCGATTTCGCCAGGGCCTCTCTGGCTGTGATGGCGCCTTCGTAACGGTTCTCGGCGCTTTCTGGTCCCCATTCGCCCAGAATTCCGGTTGTGCCACCGATCATAACTGCGCGGTTATCCAGCGGCGAATCTTCTACCAGGGAGCCGGGGTACATTCCTTTTTCGAAAGCAGCCGCATAAACAAACGGCAACATCGCCGTCCCAGGGGGCCGGCGAGCCTGCAGCGCGCGGTCGTATTGGTTGTGCTCAAAATCGCGTCCACCGACCAGCACCAGAATATCGCCAGTCGCATTATCCAGACCGATGACGGCCCCCTGCAGATACTCAGGTGGAGGCTGATCCGACATTTTGCCATTTGCCTTGGCTCTGCGAAACGATGCCGCATACTGGGCGTAAGTCTGGTGACTATAATCGGAACGTTGTTCGATTCGTTCGAGATTCGTCCGTAAGGAATCTTCTGCGACTTTTTGGAGATCAACATCGATTGTCGTGTGAATCCGATAGCCTTCGTTGATTGCGCGATCCCATCCGACGGCTGCGATTACCTGCTGGCGAATGTAATCGACCGCGTAGGTCTGCCCCTGCGCGTTTTGCCGGCTTCCCACTACGATTTCCTGGCCCCGTGCGCTGGCGTATTGTTCGCGGTTGATAAAGCCAAGCTCGCGCATCCGATCGAGCGCGTAGTCGCGCGCTTCGCGGGAGTTGGCGCGATCGGCCCATGGCGACAATCTGTTTGGGCTCTTGATCAGGGCTGCGAGCGTGGCGCATTCTGCCAGCGACATTTCACGGGCTGGTTTGCCAAAATACCCCCGCGATGCTGCTTCTGCTCCGTACAGGCCGCCGCCGAAATAGATCCGATTCAGATATAACTCCATGATTTTCTGCTTGCTGAATTTGTCTTCGATCCGTTGTGCCAGGAAAATCTCGAGCAACTTGCGGCGAAACGTTTTTTGTTTGAGCGAAAAGCTGTTGCGCGCCAGTTGCTGCGTGATTGTGCTGGCACCCTGGACCACGTGACCGGCTATCAAATTTTTCAGCGCCGCGCGTATGATCCCGAACAGATCGTAGCCATGATGCGTGTAAAATTTTGCGTCTTCGACCGCGACCACCGCGTTGATAAGATTGGGAGGCAGTTGGTCATATGGTACAGTCTCGCGGTTCTCAACGTAGATTTGACCGAAGATCTTGCCGTTGCGATCGAGGATCACACTCGCCGATTCCATTTGTTCGAGCTTGCTTAGGTCGAACGCTCTGGCCTGCGCTTTGAGATCAGCGACAACACTGGATATGTAGACTGTCAAGATGACTCCGAGCACTGCAATGCAGGCAATAGGGACGTAAAACCACGGTCTCAAATACCAGGGTGGCCGAAAGCGATAGCCCGGTGGGGGCCGTAAGTATGTAGCGGTGGGCGGTCTCAAAAGCGGAAGAACTTAAGAGGGAAACGCTCGACGCTCAACGCCCAACGTCCAAACCCCCAACTTAGAGCCTAAAAGTTGAATGTTGGGCGTTGGGCGTCGAGCGTTGGAACGTTGACCACGAGTAACGGAAATCCTGCGCTCATCAGGTTAATTCGTGACGAAGTCGAAAGACACGGACCAGTCTCGTTCGCCTGGTTGATGAAGCAGGCGCTTTACCATCCCGAGCACGGATACTATTCCTCCGGCCGCTGCGTGATTGGTCGCAAGGGCGATTATTTTACCAACGTCGCTGTTGGCCCGCTCTTCGGGCAACTGATGCTGGCGCAATTCGCAGAAATCTGGGAGCAACTCGGTAAAATCGATAACTTCGTCATTGTTGAGCAGGGCTCACACGATGGTCAATTCGCGTGCGACGTCCTGCAAATTGCCCAAATACGCGCGCCGGAATTCTTCGAAGCTTTGCGCTACCGGATAATCGAGCCGTTTCCGATTTTGCGAAAGCGTCAATCGCAAATGCTGGAACGATTTCGGAAAAAAGTTGAATGGCGCGTTTCACTGGAACCCTTCATCGGCATCCACTTTTCAAACGAATTACTGGATGCAATGCCAGTACGCTTGATCGGCGGCGACACGGAAAAACTTGTCGATGTTCAGAACGACAAGCTTGTCTTCATCGAGCGTCCACGCTCAAACGCGGCGTTTAATCAAGAGGCACTCGATTGGGTGGACAGCGTCGCAACCAATTTGCAACGGGGTTATGTGATCGCCATCGACTACGGACATTCGGGCACTGAATCTCATAGAAATATTCAAGTTCGCGCCCAGCATCGACATCTCGACTCGCCGTTTAAGGATCTCGGTCACGCAGACATTACGATGCACGTCGATTGGACGAGCATTGCCCGTCGCGCGGAAGCGAGCGGTTTGGCCATCGCCGGGTTTACCGATCAACATCATTTCCTTACCGGAATCATTTCTAGCTGGCCAGATTTGTTGCAAATGAATTCCACCAACTCGACCGCTTTAAACAGTGGGGTTTTAACAGACGCCGATCGTAAAACCAAACGCGCGCTGCAAACGTTGCTGCATCCGGAGATGCTCGGAAGAAGTTTCCAGGTTCTTGCATTGCAGAAAGGCGCTCATCCGGCCGCGCCGTTGGCTGGTTTGAAGTTCGCCCGCGACCGCCTTTTGCCCCCTGAGTGACGGTCGCCGAGTCTCGCATCCACCAGTGAAATCGAAAGAACGAAAGCGACGGGAGCCTCTCTCACCCCGAAAGCACTTTTGTGCGAAATTCACGGGTGCCGTTCCTCTTTTTGCGGAGCTTTCGGAGTGAGCGCAAAGGTCAGGATCGAAAACGACGCAGTATCAATACGTGAGCGAAATCTGCGCGGGGCTACCTGCTACAGAGATTCTGGCGATGTCGTTTTTCTGCTTGCCGCGTAACGAAATCTACTGAAAACTCGGCGCCCGTGAAAAGTTGCTGGATTCTGCTCGCAGGTTGTTTGGGCGCATTGTGGCTCGCCGCAGCCAGCGCGCATGCAAATACCATCACAGTCACAAATACCAACGACAGCGGCCCTGGCTCACTGCGTCAGGCAATGGTGGACGCAAACGACGGCGACACCATTAATGCCAAGGGCGTTTCTGGCTCCATCGAACTCAGTCGCGGGGAGCTGCTAGTGAACAAGAGCCTGACCATCGACGGCCCTGGCGCTGAGAAGTTGTCTGTTGAGAACACTCGGTTGAGCCGTGTCTTCGCCATCGCTTCAGGTAAAATCGTTACAATTTCGGGCCTCGCGATCAACAGCGGAAAGGCGGACTTCGGCGCAGGCATATACAATGCCGGACTGTTGAAGGTCACGGCGTGCGCTATCGGTGGCAACGAGGGTGGCGGAATTCGAGAAAATGGCCTGGGTGGCGGCATCTACAATGCCAGCGGCGGAGAAATCGCCATCATTAACAGCGCTATCCGCGGCAATAACGTTGGCGCTCTGTCCCGGCAACCGAGCCTCGGCGGCGGTATTTACAATGATATTGGCGCGACCTTGACCATCATCAATTGCAGCATCGATGACAACGAGGCTGATCAAGGCGGCGGAATTTACAACGCCGGCTCAATGCAGATCGCCGGCACGACCGTCAGCGACAACTTCGTCGGAGGTGGTTTCTCGCCAGAAACGAGTCTCGGCGGCGGTATCTGTAACGGCGGGACATTGAACATCGTCAACAGCACCATCAGCGGCAATACGGCCAGCGGCGGCATAGGCGGAGGCATCCTCAACGGTGGGACTCTTGCCATCGTCAACACCACAATCAGCGGCAACCTGACTGGCGGCCCCGGTCTATTCCCTGGTTACGGCGGCGGCATCGGTAACGGCAGTGGGAACGTTGTTATCCAGAGTAGCACCATCAGCGACAACACGGCTGAGGGCTCAAGCGGCTCTGGCTTCGGCGGGAATGTCTTTATAGCCGAAGGCACCCTGGAGATGGGAAACACGATCCTGAACATCCGCTCCGGTGACAACATCTTTAATTTCGCTAACCAGGGTACCGTCATCTCAGATGGCTACAATCTCAGTAGCGATAACGGCGCCGGTTACCTGACTGCGACCGGCGATCAGATCAATACCGATCCCAGGCTTGGCCCGTTGCAGGATAACGGCGGCCCGAGTTTCACTCATGCGCTCCTCGCAGACAGCCCGGCCATCGACGCGGGCAACCCGAACTTCAACCCCAACAACTTTCAGCAGCCACTGGCTTACGATCAACGCGGCATCGGTTTTGATCGAGTGAAGAGGGGGCGGAGCGACATTGGCGCGTTTGAGGTGCAAGCGGCGCCTATAACACGACCACGACCAACGCCCCCGCCGCCACCGCCGCCGCCACCACCATCACCAACGCCACCTCCATCACCAACGCCACCCCCATCACCAACACCTGCGCTATCGCCAACACCCTCGCCCGTAGACACCCGAAAGCTGGCGCTTATTAAGATTCGGCGGGACATTCGTTTCACACGGACAGCGCTCCAAAAACTGAGCGGCACGACGTCCATAACGCCGTCAGTTTTCGCTTGGTTAAAACTGCGGCTGCGAGTACTCAAGGCACGTCTGGCGTATCCCCAGGACGAAGCGCTCGCGCGAATTGATCGGCAACTGCTCAACGGCGGGCTGATGAGCGAGACTTCGAGGCGGGAGTTGCTGGGCCGCCTGAACGCTCGGCTGGACGCGCTGCGGAGTGGCAGGTGAGATCACGCCAATCAGCTAGCAGGCTGATCAGGCCAACTGCAATTCAGAGGCTTGTTGGAACATGTCGCAGAACGTTGCAAACATTGCACACAGCCTCGATTCCACATGCTCACCCATTCACGGCGCGAAGCCAGGATGAAATATCGCGCGATCCGCGCGAAGAAATGATGAAATGACGTGGATCGCAAAGGACATGGTCGTGGACCGAATTTGGGAATCGTGGAAACGCATTTTTGTCAGGCAGACGGAAGGAATCAATTGTCAATCGCACTACCGCGATTTGCCACCTCCCCGGGGCGACGCTCGATAGCGAAGACAATTATCTAATCAAAAAAACGTTCACCGGAGGTCCGAGCATGATCTATGCGTCTAATCAGGCCCGGAAATGACATGGCAGTACGGTTTTGACTCTGGGCACCTCCTTCGCGCGCGCCTTTCAGGAGCTCGCCAAGAATCTCGATCCACGGCCACGGCTGGCAGGTTTCAAATACCGGTGTGAGCCAGAGTCTGCCCTGGCACTCGGAGAGCCAAATAAATAACGAGGTCCGGGATGCAGTCACGAGATGCCAGCGTCGATTGCAGGCGTCCCAGCCTGCTTCCGTGGCCGATTTATTTGCGAAGAAGAACCATTAGCTATTCATGGCCCAACTCTTCTCACCGCGCGCCAACGTTCACTCGCGAGTGATCATCGTCGGCGTTGTCATTTTGGTTTGTGGTGCGGGCTGGGCCACATCGACGATTTACTGGTCACCTTATACCACGTACGTCGGTGTGCCGTTCGACCAACCGATACCGTTCAGCCACAAACATCATGTAGGCGATGACGGCATCGACTGCCGTTATTGTCATACCTCGGTAGAAAAATCGGCGTTTGCGGGTCTGCCGTCTACGCAAACCTGTATGACGTGTCATTCTCAGATCTTCAGCGATGCGCCGCTGCTTGCATCGGTTCGCGAAAGTCTCTCTACACGCACGCCCCTGAAATGGAATCGCGTCCACGACTTGCCGGGCTACGTCTATTTCAATCACAGCATTCACATTGCCAAAGGCATCGGGTGCTCGACCTGCCACGGGCGCATCGATCAGATGCCGCTAACGCAAAAAACGCAGACGCTCTACATGAAATGGTGTCTCGATTGCCATCGCGAGCCGCAAAAATATATCCGGCCACGCGATAAAGTTTTCGACCAGGCGTGGCGACCACCGTCAAATCAAGAAGCCGAAGGAGAAAAATTAGTCACCCAGTATCACGTCGATACCACGGGACGCCTGACGAATTGCGGCACCTGTCACCGGTGAAACAACTGAACAGTGATCGAAAATCATGAAACATGAGAGCCAAATGCCGACCACGGATCACCGATCACTGATCACCAGGACGAATTCGTCCGACGAATTTGCTCCTGGCGCCAGCGAATGGGCAACGGAGCTGAGTCGACGCGAATTCCTCCGACTCAGCGGCGCCACTCTCGCTCTTGCGGGACTTGGCGCGTGCACGAAGCAGCCCCTGGAAAAAATTGTTCCCTACGTCGAACAGCCAGAGGTCATCGTTCCCGGCAAGCCGCTCCGATTTGCTACTGCGACGCAATTCAACGGTTTCGGGCAGGGATTGCTGGTGACAAGTTACGAAGGGCGTCCCACAAAAATCGAAGGAAACCCAACGCATCCTGCGAGCCTTGGTGCCACAAGCGTCTGGGCGCAAGCAGACGTTCTCGATCTCTACGACCCGGACAGGGCTCAGACCGTCACCACCGGTGGAGCGATTAAGACCACTGATGATTTCTGGAACGCGCTGAATCTCGCGCTCGAATCAGTCAAACCGTCCGGCGGCGCGACACTCCGCATTATGACCGAGTCGATCAGCTCGCCTACGCTGTTGGCTCAAATGGCCGATGTGATGCAAAAATTTCCCGCCTCGCGCTGGTGCACGTGGGACCCGCTCAATCGCGACAATTTCAACGCGAACGAAAACCTGTACGATCTCTCGAAGGCGAAAGTCGTCGTCGCGTTCGACTCTGATTTTCTTTACGCCCATCCGCACGCGCTGCGATACGCGCGCGACTTCGGTAACGCCCGGCGTGTTATCGCTGCTGAAGGCGCGCGGATGAACCGCTTTTACGCTGCTGAACCGACGCCCACAATCAGTGGATCGAACGCGGACCATCGGATCGCGGTTATGTCCCGGGATATCTTGCTGCTTGCTCAAACGATCGCGTCTAAGCTTGGGATTGGTGCGTCGCCAGCGGCAAAGATCAACAATGAAGATTGGATCAATGCAGTCGTAGACGACCTGAAGGCAAATCCCGGTGCGAGCATTGTCATCGCGGGCGAAACACAATCACCGGAGTTGCACGCTCTGGTGTCGCAGATCAACGCGTCACTTGGCAATAACGGCATCACGGTTTCGCCAATCCCGCCGTTCGTATTACCGCCGAATCGGATCCCATTTCGAGAACTCCTGGATGAAATGAACCGCGGGGCGGTGGAGTTGCTCATCGTTCTCGGCGGCGATCCGCGCTACGACGCGCCCGTCGATTTCGATTTCGCTGCGGCATTCGAAAAAGTGAAGTTGCGCGTACACCACAGCGTTTTCTTCAACGACACGTCGCGCCATTCACACTGGCACATTCCGGCTCTGCATTTCCTCGAGTCATGGAGTGATACGCGAGCTTTTGACGGATCGGTGTCCATTGTGCAGCCGCTCATTGAACCGATGTACTCGGGAACATCGGCGCACGAAATTCTCGAAACGCTCACCGGTCAATCGCCAAGAACGTCTTATGAAATTGTCCGTAGTCACTGGCAGGCAAGGAATCCGGTACCTGATTTCGAGGCGAAATGGCGACGGGCGTTAAGTGATGGAGTGGTTAGAGAACTGACACCGCCAACGATCAATTCGGCAGCTGCGGTTTCTTCTTTGAACGCCACAACGGTTCAACGCTTCAACCGTTCAAGGTCAAACACTGAAGTGCTATTTCGCCCCGATGTGAGCGTGCGCGACGGGCGATACGCCAATAACGGTTGGCTCCAGGAATTACCGAGACAGTTTTCGAAACTGGTTTGGGACAACGCAGCGTTAATCAGCCCGCAGTTGGCGAAGCGCAAGGATTTGCAGGATGGCGACATTGTCGATCTAACTTTTCGGGATCGGACAATCCAGGCACCGGTCTGGATTCAACCTGGCCAGGCAGAAAATTCAGTGACCCTGCCACTCGGTTATGGACGCGAAGTCGCCGGCCGTGTCGGACGCAATGTCGGATTCAATGCTTACGCGTTGCGCACCGCGGATGCGCTTTGGGTCGGCAATGGACTGACAATTCGTAAAACCGGCGGGCGCCATTGGTTCGTCAGCACTCAACAACATCACGACGTGCACGGCCCTCGCGGGATTCTTCACGATGGCACGTTCGAAGAATTCCTGTCCAATCCACAGTTCGCGCAGGAGAAAGAGGAACATCCCTCGACTGAAGAGACGCTGTATAACCCGAAGGACTATCCCTACAAAGGCTACAAATGGGGAATGGTCGTGGACCTGAACATCTGCATTGGCTGTCACGCCTGCACGATTGCCTGTCAGGCGGAAAACAACATCCCAGTAGTCGGCAAGCAACAGGTTGGGATGCGCCGGGAGATGCATTGGATTCGGGTGGACACCTATTATTCAGGCGCGGCGGACGATCCGCAATTCACCCACCAGCCGGTGCCGTGCATGCATTGTGAGAACGCGCCCTGCGAACTGGTTTGTCCCGTCGGTGCGACAGTTCACGACGCCGAAGGCCTGAACCTGCAGGTGTACAATCGTTGCGTCGGCACACGCTACTGCTCGAACAATTGCCCCTACAAAGTCCGCCGCTTTAATTTTCTCGAATACAATAACGGGCTGAGCCCAACTCAGAAGCTGGTGAAAAATCCGGACGTCACCGTGCGTTCGCGCGGCGTAATGGAAAAGTGCACCTATTGCATCCAGCGCATCAACGCCGCGCGCATAACTGCTGAGCTCGAAAAGCGCACGATTCGCGACGGAGAAATTGTGCCTGCTTGCGCGCAGGTGTGCCCGGTGGAGGCGATCGTTTTTGGCAACGTGAACGATTCACAGAGTCGCGTCGCGCATCTGAAAAAGTCGGCGCTCAATTACTTGATGCTGGGCGAGCTCAATACGCGGCCACGGACGAGCTATTTCGCCAAGTTACGCAATCGAAATTCGAAAATCGTGAATCGTAACACGTGAACCGTAAATGGTATGACCTCGCGTGACGAAACTCGAAACCCGAATCTCGAATCACCCCCTCTTTCGCCGCTCGGTTATCCAACCAAGCTTCTCGCTCCGGGCCAGACCTACGAATCGGTCAACAAAACGATCGCGGAGATTCCGCTGGCTCGCGCGCCCATAAGCTGGCGGTTGGGCTTTGTTGTCGCATTCCTTTTGCTGATGATGTTTCTGGTCGCCATAACCTGGCTCTTCGCCAGGGGCGTGGGAATCTGGGGCGTTAATATTCCGGTCGCCTGGGGATTTGCCATTGTGAACTTTGTTTGGTGGGTGGGAATCGCGCACGCCGGCACCTTTATCTCTGCAATTTTACTTCTCCTTTTCCAACACTGGCGCACCGCGATTAACCGGTTCACTGAGGCAATGACGCTGTTCGCCGTCGCCTGTGCCGGATCGATGCCCTTGCTCCACCTCGGGCGACCATGGGTTTTTTACTGGCTGATTCCATATCCGGACACAATGGGGGTCTGGCCACAATTCCGCAGTCCGTTGGTCTGGGACATCTTTGCGGTTGGGACTTATTTCACAATCTCGCTGTTGTTTTGGTATCTCGGCCTTGTACCGGACCTGGCCACGGTGCGTGATCGCGCCAAGAAACTCTGGCAGAAAAAAATTTACGGATTTTTTGCGCTGGGCTGGCGCAACTCCGCCGCGCACTGGCAACGTCACCAGACGGCATATTTGCTGTTAGCCGGGCTGGCAACGCCGCTTGTGCTTTCAGTGCATAGCGTCGTCAGCTTAGATTTCTCCGTCGCGCTCGTGCCGGGCTGGCACTCCACAATTTTTCCGCCGTACTTTGTGGCCGGCGCCATCTACTCGGGGTTCGCCATGTCGCTGAACATCATCATTCCGGTGCGCAAAATTTACCACCTCGAGCACCTGATCACCCAACGTTACCTGAACAACATGGCCAACATCATGTTGGCGACCGGGCTGATTGTCGCCTATGGCTATTTCATCGAGGCGTTCATGGCGTTCTACAGCGGCGACATTTTCGAGCGCTACATGATGCTGAATCGCGCGTTCGGTCCCTATGGCTGGGTCTTTTGGTTGTTGATGCTTTGCAACGTTATTGTGCCGCAGACGCTTTGGTCGGCGCGCATCCGGCGCAACACGGTCGGCCTTTTCATCGTCGCGCTTTTCATCAACGCCGGCATGTGGATCGAACGTTTCGTCATCGTTATCACGAGTCTCAATCGCGATTTTACCCCTTCCGCCTGGCACATCTTTTCGCCGACAAAATGGGATTGGATGACTCTGTTCGGCAGCGTCGGTCTGTTTCTCACCCTTCAGTTCTTGTTCATGCGGCTCGTGCCGATGATTTCGATTTCCGAAACGCGCGAGCTGGTCGCCGAACCTGAAAAAGCAACGATCAAATGAACCGGCCCTACGGATTGCTTGCAGAGTTTTCGACGCACGAAGAACTGCTGCATGCGGCGGAAAAGGCGCGCGCAGCCGGATTCCGAAAAATGGACGCGTTCGCGCCGTTCCCGGTCGAAGGTCTTCCAGAGGCGCTGGGAAAAAAAACGCGGCTGCCGCTGATCGTATTAATCGGTGGAATCGTTGGCGGAGTTGGCGCGTATTACATGGAGTGGTACGCGAACGCGGTTAGCTACGTGATCAATATCGGGGGCCGTCCGATTCACAGTTGGCCGGCATTCATTCCCATCACGTTCGAATTAACGGTGCTGGCAGCAGGGCTCACTGCGTTCTTTTTTTCACTGGGCTTAAGCGGCCTGCCGCGTCCACATCATCCGCTGTTCAATGTCCCCGAGTTCGAGCGCGCGTCGCAGGATCGATTTTTTCTGTGTATCGAAACACGCGATCCAAATTTTCATCCCGATCAGACGCGCGCCTTTCTTCAAACCCTCAATCCATTGGCGATTACGGAGGTGCCGGAATGATAGCGCGAAAGAGAATCGCGACTGGCAGGGCGCGACCGCCGGGCGGGCCGCTCCGTCCACCACGCAAGAAGCTTCAGCACGGACCTCTGCTGTGGCTGCGCCAAGAGGACCACTTGCACGCGCTGATCTCGTTTCCATACGAGCGCGCGATGAAACAAATTATCGCTGACTGGAAGCGGTTCTTGGCCACGAAGCTAAAGATCGACTGGCAACGCGACTTCTTCGATCACCGCTGGGGGAAAGAAGAAGGTTACAGGGAAAAGGCAGACTATATTCGGGCCAATCCGGTTCGGGCGGGATTGATTAGTCAACCTGAAGCATGGCCCTATTTTTGGACGGCTAATCCCCGGGAGAACACGAGTCGTGAAAGTGCAGCTCTGCGTGGCGGCGCGCCCGGCGGTCGCGCCCTGCCACTCCTCATTGCTGCGCTCTTATTTGCGTCCTGTCGCCCGGACATGATGAATCAACCCAAAGCCAAACCTCTCTCGGAAAGCGATTTTTTCTCGAATGGAGCAAATGCGCGGCAGATTCCGGCCCACACTGTTCCCCGCGGCGATGCGCGCGAGGAGACAGCGTTTTATACCGGACAAACGAATGGAATTTATGTGACGCGGCTGCCTGTAAAATTGACTCGTGACCTGCTGGTTCGCGGCCGCGAACGCTTTAACGCCATTTGCGCCGAATGCCACGACCGCACCGGCAGCGGAAACGGCATGGTCGTGCAACGCGGATTTCCACAGCCGCCATCGTTTCACGTCGATCGATTGCGCAATGCGCCAATCGGCCATTTTTTCGATGTGATTACGAACGGCTACGGTGTGATGTACTCGTATGCCACCCGGGTGGAACCGGAGGATCGATGGGCTATCGCCGCGTACATTCGCGCTTTGCAGCTTAGCCATAACGCGAAGTTGTCTGAAGTCGATCCAGCTGAACGCGCAACGCTGGAAAGTAAAAAATGAACTCGATTCTCAATGGTTCCATTGGTCGCGCGAAAAAAATCTCGTTAGGCCTTGGCGCCATTGGTCTGGCCGGATGTTTCATCGGCTGGCTCATCGCGCCGCGCGACTTCTTTGTCGCTTATCTCTTCGGCCATTTTTTCTTTGTTGGTCTTTCGCTTGGATCGTTGGCACTACTTATGATCCATCATTTGACGGCCGGCGATTGGGGGTATGCGGTACGGCGCTTTCTTGAATCCGCCGTTGGCAACTTGCCGCTGCTGGCCCTTCTCTTTGTCCCGATTTTTTTCGGATTGGCGCAACTGTACCCGTGGCAAAATCCAACTGTCGTTGCGGCGGATCAAACCCTGCGGGTAACGCAAATCTATTTGAACCCAGCGGGGTTTGTTCTTCGCACAGTAATTGTTTTTGCCATTTGGATCCTCATGGCCAGGCAGTTGTTGAAATGGTCCGCAGAACAAGATGCGACTGTTTCGCTGGAGCCGACGCGCAGGATGCGAACGTTGAGCGGACCGGGGCTTGTGATTTATCCGGTCACAATGACGTTCGCGGCAGTCGACTGGCTGATGTCGATGGAAATCGGCTGGTACTCGACCATGTTTCCGGTTCTTATTTGCATCGGCCAAATCCTGAGCGCGCTTGCGCTCGCGATCTTGCTGCTTGCCTGGGCTGCCCACTCATCGCCCCTTGCCTCACTCGCGAGTGAGAAGAACTTTCACAAGCTCGGCAACCTGCTTCTCGCCTTCACGATGATGTGGGCGTACCTCGCGTTCGGGCAATTGCTTGTCATTTGGTCAGGAAATCTGCCGCATGAAATCTCTTGGTACCTGCACCGAATCAGCGACGGCTGGAAATGGATTGCCGTCTTCATCGCGCTCTTCCACTTTTTCGTTCCGTTTTTCCTGTTGCTGATGCGCCCGGCCAAAAAGCGACGGCGCATCCTGGCGAGCATCGCAGCGTGCGTGTTGGCCGCGCACATTGTCGCCATTTGGTGGACGATCGCGCCGAGCGTTTACACCAGACACGTCTACGTCGGTTGGCTCGCTCCTGCAGCTTTTCTCGGCATCGGCGGTATCTACTCGTTTGCCTTTCTGAAGAATTTGGAAACGAAGCGCCTCGTTCCACAAAACGACCCGCGGCTCGCGGTCGCTGTGCCAACATGAATGTCACCACCGGGAAACGCGATCACGAACGAAAAGATGTCGACGTTCTGTCGGTGGCTGCCATCGCGTTCGTTCTGTTTCTGTCCTGTGTAATCATTTTCCTGGTTGTCTGGGGAATGATGCATTACCTCCGGGTGCATGAGGCGGCCAAAACCAGCGGTCAGGCAATCCTTCCGGTCACAACCGCCGGGAAATTTCCCAAGCCGCGATTGGAAATTAAGGGACCGGCAGATTTGGCAGCGTTCCGCGCCGCGGAAGAGACCGATCTCAATTCCTACGGCTGGGTAAATCGGAATTCCGGAATAGCCCGTATCCCGATCGATCGCGCCATGCAATTGCTGCTGGAACGCGGTTTACCCGATGTCGGCGCTGGGCAAACGCCGCTCAGTTTGATGCAGGCACGACCGGCGGAGAGCGCTACGCCGCCTCAGTTACTCGAAAGCCCATGAGGAAAATTCCGTCATTCCTTTTGCTTTTTGGCTGGGTAGCTTCGATCTACGGCCTAACCCCGGGCGATCTAAGTCGCGTGACTTTTGAGCAACACCCCGGCGTGCGGATTTCGCCCGATCTCGTTTTTCGCGATCAAAATGATCGGCCGTTCCGGCTCGGCGATCACTTTGAGAAACAGCCCACTATCCTTGTGTTGGGCTATTACGGCTGCCCGATGCTCTGTTCCCTGATCAATGATGGGCTGATCCATGCACTCAACGAGTTGCCTCTGAACGCGGGCAAAGACTTTCAAGTCATCGATGTCAGTATCGACCCCGCAGAAACTCCGAGCGCTGCAGCGCAGAAGAAATCAGAGTATCTGCGGCAATACGGACGACCAGATTCGGCGGATGCCTGGCATTTTCTCGTGGGCGACGAGCGCTCCATCACGGAACTCGCCGATCAAGCAGGATTCCGTTACGCTTATGATCCGCAGATACATCAATACGCGCATCCAAGCGGAGTAATCGTTCTGACCCCGAAAGGGAAAATTTCCCGCTACGTCTTTGGGGTGAGATTGGATGCGAGAGAACTGCGCGACGCTATTATTGCCGCAAAGGAAGAGAAATCGTCGTCGATCATCTCGCAGGTTTTTCTGCTTTGTTACCATTACAATCCCATCACCGGGAGATACGGCGGATTAATCCTGGCGATCCTGCGCGTCGCGAGTCTGGGATTTGTTGCAGCGATCGCCTGTTGGATTTTTTTGATGGCGCGCCGACCCGCGGGACAACAGCACGCGCAAAGCAATTGAAACATGGATCAATTCCGTCTTTTCCCGCCGCAGGCTTCCACGACGTCCCATGAAGTGGATGCGTTGTTCTTCGCGTTGACGCTGATCTCGCTTTTTTTCATGACGGTCATTTTTCTGCCGATCATTTTCTTTTCCGTAAAATATCGCCGCGGATCGCCAGCCGATCGTTCCAATCCACGTTCTGGTTCATTTCTGATCGAGAGCGGCTGGACGATCGGACCAATCTTCCTTTCGCTGGGCCTCTTTGCCTGGGGAGCGATCGTCTATTTTCGAATCGAGCGAAGGCCAACGAACGCGATCGATGTGCAAGTCGTCGGCAAACAATGGATGTGGAAACTTCAACACGCCGAAGGAAAAAGAGAGATCAACGAGCTGCACGTGCCGGTCAATACAACCGTCGCAATGACCCTGGCGTCTCAGGATGTCATCCATAGTTTTTTTGTCCCGGCGTTTCGGGTGAAACAGGACGTCGTGCCGGGGAAATTCACCGGCCTGTGGTTCAAGCCGACGCGCACAGGTGAATATCATATTTTCTGTGCCCAATATTGCGGCACGCAACACTCGCGGATGACTGGTCGCGTGGTGGTGATGGAGCCTGCAGCCTACGAGCGCTGGTTAAGATCGGGCGAACCAACCGAATCCATCGTGCGAACAGGAGAACGGCTATTTCACGACCGCGGATGCAGCGGCTGTCACGCGCCAAACTCCCAGTTCCACGCACCGCTTCTACAGGGTCTTTACAGAAACCCGGTTCCGCTTGCCAATGGCAGAACGGTGACGGCTGACGATCAATATCTGCGCGATTCGATTTTGCAGCCCGGCAAACAAATCACCGCTGGTTACGACAACATCATGCCGAGTTTCGCCGGCCATTTGAGCGAGGAAGAGGTCATGCAGCTCATCGTCTATCTGAAGTACATCGGCAATCAGCCAGCCCCATCGCGATGAACGGTGCCGTCGAGACCCCTCACCTCGATCCTCTCCCCGTAGGCGGGGAGAGGCAGATCGGTCAACGCCGGGCGTGCAAGGACGGGGCGAAGACGCTCGCGAGCGCGGCACAGATCCGTCTCTCCCTTTCTCAAAGGGAGAGGATGAAGGTGAGGGATTCTTTCGCATGATAAAAGAGGCGACAGAAATCGACATCAAAACTGGCGGCGAGTTTGCGCGCGAGAATTATCTGAGCGTCCATCACGGCGTCCGCTCGTGGTTGCTGACCAAGGACCACAAACGAATCGGTCTTCTTTATCTTTTCACGATCCTCGTCTTTTTCCTGATCGCGAGTATTGCCGCGGCTCTGATGCGGATCGAACTCGTCACCCCTCAACCGAAGCTGGTGTCGTCTGAGACTTACAACAAGCTCTTCACCATCCACGGCGTGTTAATGGTTTGGTTCTTTCTCATTCCATCCATTCCGACCGTGCTCGGTAATTTTGTTCTGCCAATGATGATCGGCGCACGGGACGTTGCGTTCCCAAAGCTGAACCTGATGAGCTGGTATATTTTTGTCGCGGGTGGCGCGCTTGCACTTTGGTCGCTGGTCCACGGCGGCGTGGACACCGGCTGGACGTTCTACACGCCTTACAGCACCACCTACGCAAACACGCATGTGATCTCGATGGCGGCTGGCGTTTTTGTGGCCGGGTTCTCCACCATCATCACCGGCATGAATTTCATGGTGACAACCCACAAAATGCGGGCGCCGGGTCTGACCTGGTTTCGGTTGCCGCTGTTTGTCTGGTCACTCTATGCCACCAGCTTGATCATGGTGCTCGCTACACCGGTTCTCGCCATCACGCTCGCGCTGATGTCCGTTGAACGCTTTTGGGGCGTCGGAATCTTTGATCCAAAACTGGGCGGTGATCCCGTTTTATTCCAACATCTCTTCTGGTTCTATTCGCATCCGGCGGTTTACATCATGATTTTGCCGGGAATGGGCGTAATCAGCGAATTGATTACCTGCTTCTCGCGCAAACCGATTTACGGGTACGCCTGGGTTGGATCGGCGAGCATGGCGATCGCTGTTCTTGGATTTCTTGTTTGGGGCCACCACATGTTTGTCTCCAGTCAGTCGGTTTATGCCGGCATGGTGTTTTCGATCCTCAGTTTTCTGGTGGCGGTTCCCTCGGGCATCAAAGTTTTCAATTGGACGGCAACACTGCGCAAAGGCTCGATTCACTTCGCAACGCCCATGCTCTACGCGTTGGGTTTCATCGGGCTCTTTACAATAGGTGGTCTAACCGGGCTGTTTCTCGCTGCGCTCGCGGTCGATGTTCATGTGCACGATACCTATTTCGTCATCGCTCATTTTCACTACATCATGGTGGGCGGAATGGTGATGGCGTTCATGGGCGGCCTTCACTATTGGTGGCCAAAAATTTCCGGACGGCTCTATCCGGAGTTTGCAGGCAAACTCGCAGCCATGATCACATTCATCGGCTTCAATTTGACCTTCTTTCCGCAGTTTATCCTCGGTTACCTGGGGCAACCGCGGCGCTACCACGTTTATCCGCCGGAATTCCAAATCTATCACGTGCTCTCGACTGCCGGCGCTTCCATTCTGGGCATCGGATATTTAATGCCACTCATTTACTTCATCTGGGCGTGGAAACATGGTCGCGTAGCAGGACCAAACCCGTGGCGTGCGACTGGCTTGGAATGGCAAACTCCTTCCCCGCCACCCGAACACAACTTTGAACAAACCCCGGTGGTGACCGGGCCCCCCTACTCGTATTCAGCCGAAAAAGATGTCGACCTTGACCTCGCCAGCATTTGAAGGCAGGGCGCGACCGCCGGGCGCGCCATTCGTCGGTCAGCAGTTCGATGACATCGAACAACAGCGCGACGCAGCCAGGCTCGGGATGTGGATTTTCCTCGCGACCGAGGTGTTGCTTTTCGGCGGACTTTTTCTCGGATACACGATCTATCGCTTTACATACGGTCAGGTCTTCGTGGAGACGAGCCGCAAGCTCGACGTTGTTCTCGGCGGAACGAACACGGCGGTATTATTGATCAGTAGCCTGTTGATGGCACTCGCCGTCCGCGCGGCAAAACTTGATCAAAGGCGCATGCTGACCTGGTTACTAATCGGCACTGCCTTGCTCGGCTGCGTCTTCATGTCGGTCAAGGGCGTCGAGTACCACAAGGACTATGTGGATCATTTGGTTCCCGGCCGGCAGTTCGAGTGGCGCGGTTCCGATCCGCATAACGCCGAATTATTTTTCTGGATTTATTTTGCGATGACCGGGCTGCACGCGATTCACGTGACTGTCGGGATCGGGATCATGCTGGTCCTGGCATTGCTCGCCCGGCTTGGAAATTTTTCTCATGGAAACCACAATACCGTCGAGATCGCCGGCCTGTATTGGCATTTCGTTGATATCGTCTGGGTTTTTCTATTTCCACTTTTGTACCTGGTGGGCCACCGGTAATGAAGCCTCCCTGTAAATTGGACGCTGAGTGCGGAGCGTTGAGCGTTGGGCGTGTGCTGTCCTTCGCGACGCGCCAAGTGCCACTCCGGCTCGGACAGGCCGCGCCCTGCCATTCTCCGCACCGCTGATGGAAGAAGTCGTTCAACCGAAAGTTTATGTGCGCACCTGCATCGCCCTGCTGGTACTGCTGGCGATAACCTGTTCAATCGCCTACGTCGATCTGGGCCCATACAATCTGATCGTTGCGCTCGCCGTGGCCATTGCCAAGGCGATCATCATTGCGCTTTTCTTCATGCACATAAAGGGAAGCAGCCGCCTTTTGCATCTCGCAGCCATAGCCGGCGTCATTTGGCTGCTATTTCTGATTTCCCTGACACTTGGCGATTACTTCACCCGCGGCTGGGTGCCGTTGAATCATTAACAAATGTAACATCGCCCTGGGGCGCGCGAGCGACCCAATCTGTCGCTGTGGACGTGGCCGAGAGACCCGCGCGCATTCTTCCGGCGATTTTAAACAGGCGCGGGAGTTCTCGCACTGGCGTTGCCAGCGGCAACAAGTGCGATAACTATGCCCAGGATGATGTTGTTCCAAAGTATCGCAGTGGTCATGACGCCGAGCGCAAAGGGCGAGATGATCATCCAGATTCCGACGATTACGTTGGCCCAGCTCCAGCCTGATTGTCGTGGCATGCTCGTGCGAATGAGCGCGAGAAGCGCAATTAAAATGCCGACGATCACGTTGTTCCACATCGCCGCCGGCAGCCGCGCAAACTGGACCACGAAAGGTGAGAGGATCACCCAAATGCCCAACAGGACATTCACCCAGCTGGCTCCTGCGTTGGTTTCTTGAAACGTGCCGCCGCTGATGATTGGCCGATTATCCATTTTTCCCTCCTTCCTCAGAACTTGCGACTTCGGGCGACCGTCCCCGGCGTTTCGGTCACGAACGGGGCTCATTGGTCCCCGCGTATCGCTTAGTGTAAAATCCGGCCACGAGCCCTCCAACGCAATGGAGCATCATTATTATTGTTGTATCGGGGAATCCCTGACCCGCGCGCTCTATGTGGCCTTACACGACAATGTTTGGGGTCCGGCTGGGTTTGTTTTTGCTGGCTCGGCTCGCCGCAGCATGACATTTTCAAGCGACTGAAAATCGCTCCAGCGGCGAAGAACTGGATGGACAATATGTTTGCGTTGCTTTCGAAATGGCCGCTCGTTAGGCAAATCCTCCAACGCAAAGATGGCACCGGCCTTGAGTCCATGTCGGACAGGACGCGGGCGATGCATGCACGTCTCGATGACGCAAAAGTCGCGCGTTCCATTTGCCCATATTGTGGCGTTGGCTGCGGGCAGCTGATTTATCACAAGGATGGCAAACTGGTTTCGATCGAAGGCGACCCGGAGTCGCCGATCAGCCAGGGAAACCTTTGTCCCAAAGGCGCCGCGTCCTACCAATTGCTTACGCATTCCCGGCGGGAAACAAAAATGAAATATCGCGCACCGCGCGCCAGGGAATGGACCGAAATCTCGCTCGAGCGCGCGATGGACATCGTGGCCGAGCGTGTTTGGGAATCGCGCAAGCGCACATTCGTCAAGCAGGTTGACGGATCAGTCGTTAATCATACGACCGCAATCTGCCACCTCGGCGGCGCCACACTCGATAACGAGGAAAATTATCTAATCAAAAAACTGTTCACCGGAGGCCTGGGCATGGTCTGTGTGTCCAACCAGGCCCGCATATGACATAGCAGCACGGTGCCCGGTCTGGGCACTTCTTTTGGCCGGGGCGGAGCTACGACCGCGCAACAAGATCTGGCCAATGCCGATTGCATCTTAATCGAAGGCTCATCCATGGCCGAGGCACATCCGGTCGGTTTTCGGTGGGTCATGAAAGCCAAGGAGCAGGGCGCCACAATTATTCATGTGGATCCACGCTTTTCTCGCACGAGCGCGCTAGCCGATATCTGGGTGCCCATCCGCGCGGGCACAGACATTGTGTTCCTGGGGGGACTCATCAGGCATTTGATTGAACACAACCTGTACTTTCATGAGTACGTTGTTCATTACACCAATGCGTCTTGCATTTTGTCTGACGAATACCGCGACCCGGAAGATAGCGGCGACGGCTATTTTTCGGGCTGGAACGAAGAGAACCGCGCTTACGAAGGCGACAGTTGGATTTACAAGGGCGGCGATCTGAGTCGGCCACAGCGCGATCTTACCTTGCAAGATCCGCAATGTGTTTTTCAGAAATTAAAACGGCATTTCTCTCGCTACACGCCGGAGATGGTGCAGAAAGTGTGCGGCATTCCGCCCGATCTTTTTCACAAGGTGGCGCACACCCTCGCTGCCGCGTCCGGCCCGGAGCGCACCGCAGCAATTTGTTACGCGGTGGGGTGGACACAGCATTCCAAAGGCGTGCAGATTATTCGCGCCGCTTCGGTGTTGCAATTGCTGCTCGGAAATATCGGCCGGCCAGGCGGCGGAATTCTGGCGTTGCGCGGTCACGCCTCCATCCAGGGTTCGACTGATATTCCGACGTTGTACGACATTCTGCCCGGCTATCTCACAATGCCGCGCAAAGGAGACGAGACCCTTCAGCAGTATCTCAACAATTACACCAAGAAAACCGGTCTCTGGTCCAATTATCCGAAGTACCTCGTCAGCACGCTCAAGGCTTACTATGGGAAAAACGCAACTCCTGAAAACGATTTCGGCTACGGCTTCCTTCCCAAACTCACAGGCAACCATTCGTTCTTCGAATTCCTGTACGCCATGCTCGACGGAAAAATGGAGGGCATGCTTCTCATGGGACAGAACCCAGCTGTGGGCGCTCCTAATTCGCGGCTCCAGCGATCAGCGCTGGCAAAACTGAAATGGCTGGTTGTGCGCGAGATGGTTGAAATTGAATCAGCAAATTTCTGGCGCGAATCGCCTGAAGTAGAGCGCGGTGAATTGAAGCCCGAGGACATCGAGACGGAAGTGTTCTTTTTCCCCGCAGCCGGGCACGCCGAAAAGGAGGGCGCATTCACAAATACCCAGCGGCTTTTGCAGTGGCGCGAAAAAGCGGTGGATCCACCGGGAGATGCGCGTTCTGATGCCTGGTTCGTTCATCAGCTCGCGCTGCGTTTGATTGCCAAAGCAAAGGAATCTAATGACCCCATCGACGAAGCCCTGCGCGCACTCGACTGGTGGTATCCACAAGATAAGCTGGGCGATCCAAAAATGGATGCCGTGCTTGCAGAGATCAACGGCTGGTACACAGACCCCGTAGCCGCGGACGCCGAGCGCGGCGGAACTGAGGGTGTTCTTTTCGGCGGTGTCGATCGCGAAGGAAATCCTCATCATGGCCCACAGCTAAATGGTTTCGCCGAATTAAAAGCTGACGGATCCACTGCATCGGGCGCCTGGATTTACTCAGGTGTGTTTGGTCGCGATGGCGTGAACAAGGCGAACTCACGAAAGTCACGAGATTACCTCGGTCATGGCTGGGGTTTCAGTTGGCCAAGCGATCGCCGCATCATCTATAACCGCGCCAGCGCGCGACCGGACGGGCATCCCTGGAGCGAACGCAAGAAATTAATCTGGTGGGACTCCGAAAAATGGACCGGCATCGATGTTGCTGGATTTGTACAAGGTAAACCCCCCGACTTCGAACCGGAGGTAGGCGCTGAAGGTCTCGATGCAATTCCGGGCGATGCGCCGTTCGTCCTGCATGAGGATGGCCTGGGCTGGATTTACGTGCCAAAAGGCTTGAAGGACGGACCGTTTCCCACGCATTACGAGCCGCTCGAGTCTCCCGTGCCAAATGAACTGTATTCGCGCGAAACTAATCCCGCGGAGCATTGGTTTCCACGTCGTGAGAATCAGTTCGCCCCGCCCGGCGATTCCAGATTTCCATTCGTGCTGACCACATATCGCCTGACTGAGCATCATACAGCCGGCGGCATGTCGCGTTTTCTGAGTCATCTTGCGGAGTTACAGCCGGAGATGTTCGCCGAAATGTCGCCGCAACTTGCGCGCGATCTCAAGGTCAGCAACGGCGATTACATTTGCATCGTTACCTTACGCGCGGCCATTGAGGCACGGGCACTTGTTAGTCGCCGCATTCGACCATTGCACCTCAACGGGAAAACGGTGCACCAGGTCGCGTTGCCTTATCACTATGGTACGGCTGGCCTCGTGCGCGGGAGCGCGGCGAATGATCTTCTCACGGTGTCCGGCGAGCCGAACGTGACCATCATGGAAGCCAAGGCGCTCACCTGCAACATCGTGCCTGGCCGATTACCACGCGGTCCCGCGTTTGCCGAATTCCTGAAGAAGCATGCGTCGCCGGACGGTAAATCGAAAGTGCATCCAGAAGAACCGCCAATCGGTGCCGGCAAAAGCGGTGGCGGTCACGCGCACGAAGGCAAAACATGAGGGCAAGAACGGTAAGGCGCGACCGGCCCCATCAAAAGCCATGATCGGCGAAGGTACGCACAGCACCAACCAGCGCCGGCACGATTATGTGCAGGAAAATGTCGAAGTCGGCTTTTTCACCGATCCAACAGTCTGCATCGGTTGCAAGGCGTGCGAGGTCGCCTGCAAAGAATGGAACGAAGTGCCTGATGACGGCTTCACCTGGTCGGGAAACTCTTACGACAACACCGGACATCTCGGCGCTTCCACCTGGCGGCATGTTTTATTTCTTGAACAGGACCAGCAAAAGGGAAATCAGATCGTCGGTACTCACTCGTTAGGCAGCGGCAGCGGTGAAGACCCGTTCCGCTGGGTGTTCCTTTCCGATGTTTGCAAGCATTGCGAGGAAGCAGGGTGTCTGGAAGCGTGTCCAACAGGCTCAATCGTGCGGACGGAGGTGGGTTCTGTCCTTGTGCAAGACGATGTGTGCAATGGCTGCGGATACTGTGTCGTCTCCTGCCCATTTGGCGTGATCGATCGCCGGCCGCAATCGCTCCCTAACGCCGGCGGCGCTTTCAAGTGTACGTTTTGCTACGACCGGCAAAAAAGCGGCCTCGTGCCCGCCTGCGCGAAGGTTTGTCCAACCGAATCGATCGTCTTTGGCCGGCTCGATGATTTGCGCGCGCGTGCAACGGGGCGCGTGCAACAACTGCGCCAACACGGTTATAACGACGCGCAACTTTACGATCCGACCGAAACATCCGTCCGCGGCATCCACGCGTTCTTCCTGATTCTTGGCGAACCGGAGGCTTACGGGCTTCCGCCTAAACCGCAGGTGCCAACGATTTATTTGAAATCTGCGTGGACGTCAGCGATCGCGACGGCAATCGGCGCAGGGATCGCAACTTTTTGTGCATTCGCGTTTCTATGAGCCAAACAACTCAACAAGTTGTAGCCGGGGGCGTTGACCCCGGTTGCGCTGGACATTTTCACGCATTGAGCCGCCGCGGTGAGCGCCCGCGCCTAAAGCCGTATGCCTAACGAACAGCGTCTCCATCAGCTACGTGAGCAAGCCTGGGACAAAGGGGTCGTCGAAGGCCGAGGCGTGGATGTCGCCGGCGGACCAATCCCGCGAAGACCGGGTTATTATGGCGAAGCAGTCGTTAAACCGCCCGTGTGGACCTGGGAGATTCCGCTTTACTTTTTTGTGGGCGGGCTTTCGGGAATGGCGGCCGTCATTGCATTAGTCGGATTCGTTTTTCACCAGGGCGATCTTGCGCGCACAGCAATGTGGCTCGCAGCAATTGGCGCGATGGTCTCCCCAGTCTTGCTCATTATGGATCTCGGGCGGCCGCGTTTATTCCTGAACATGTTGCGGGTCTTCAAGCACCGGTCGCCAATGTCCGTCGGCGCTTGGATTCTGTTTGTGTTCGGCGGCTGCGCTGTTCCGGGTTTAATCGCGCTTGAGATTCACGCGCAGCAACTCTTCGACGGACGTTTCGACCAGTTTCTCCAGGTCATTGCGTTTTTTCTGATTCTGGGCGCGGCGTTTTGGGGAATGTTCCTGGCGACTTACACAGGTGTTTTGTTAGGGGCAACTGCGATTCCCGCGTGGTTTTTGCATCGCGCGCTTCTGCCGATTCATTTCGGCGTTGCAGGATTGGGGTCGGCGGCCGCCCTGCTCGAATTGCTTGGCCATGGAATCGCGCCGCTTGGCGCGCTTGGATTTCTCGCCGCGGGTATCGAGACGATACTTTGGATCTGGCTTGAGATCGACAAACACGGCAAAGCTGATCGCGCCCTACACGAATCGCGCTCCGGTTGGTTCATCCGGAGCGGCGAGATCTTGAGCGGACCGCTGGCATTAACTTTGCGGCTGACGAATTTCGTTCCGTTCGCTGCGATTTCATTTTTGCTTGGCGCACTGATCAGTCGTTTCGGTTGGATCTGGGTGGGAAAAGTTTGCGCGCGCGATCCCGAAGCAGTGTTCGCTTCGCAGCACTGATGCTGTAGCCGTGGGCGCTGACCGCGGCGGGTGGTCACGGCTTGGATTGCCGAGGGTGGCGTCCTCGGCTACCGCGGCTCAAAAATCACCCGCTCGATGTGCGAATAGATATTGAACGACGGCGGTCGCAGAAATCCAATCAGCGTTTGATTGTTTTCCCTCGAAAAATCGACGGCCAGCGTCGAAGGCGCTGACACCGCAGCGACGATGGGAACGCCCGCAGCGAGTGCTTTTTGCACGATCTCGAATGACGCGCGGCCGCTGACCACCAGGACATGTCGATCCAGTGGAAGTGATCCGTCGAGGAATGCGCGTCCAATCGTCTTGTCTACAGCGTTGTGGCGACCGATATCTTCGCGAACCATTTTCAATTCACCTCTGGAATCAAAAATTCCCGCGGCATGGATTCCGCCCGTGCGCGAGAAATCGCCCTGCGCCTTTTGCAATTTTTCCGGAAGCGAGAGCAGCGTTTCAATATCGATTCGAACATTGGTTGATTCGATTGCCGAAAAATTTTGCCGAATCGCCTCGATGCTCGTCTTGCCGCACAGTCCGCAGCTGCTGGAAATGGTCCCAAAACGTTGCGCGGAATTCAGCTTCAATTTCACTCCGCGTGCGAGATGGACGATCACTGTATTAGCGCCATCTCGCGAAATTCCCGCGATCGCGCTTCGATCGCGCACCATCGCTTCGGAAACGAGAAACCCGGCGGCGAGCTCATCGTCGTGGCCCGGCGTGCGCATCGTCGTGGCCAGAGTTTTGTCGCCAATCCGAATTTCCAGCGGCTCTTCGATAGTTAGATCGTCCCGCAAATATTCGAGCGAACCGTCCTTTTTTCGCCGGATGATTCTCCCCGGACCGATGCTCGGCGCTTCTTTCATCAATGAGGATTTCAGATATTGTTGCAGCCGGTGGAAATCTGTCACTTGTACATTTCGCCGGGACACAATTTTGTTGGCCATCACGGTCGGGAGCCCGACACGCATCCCATGATCGAAGTGCCCGCGATCGAATGTGTCGCGGGCCGCGGGATTCGCGGAGATCGCTATTTCGATTTTAAAGACGACTACAAAGGGCAGATCACATTTTTTTCACTCGAGATTTTCGGGGAACTTTGCGCTGCACTCGGCCTGCACAATTGTTCGCCGGCTGCGGCGCGGCGCAATGTGATCACGCGCGGCGTTGATTTGAATATTTTGATTGGTAGGGAATTCGAGGTGCAGGGCGTCTGTTTGTACGGAACCGAGGAGTCCGCGCCGTGTTACTGGATGGATCGCGCATTCGCTCCGGGCGCCAAAGAATTCTTGAAAGGACGCGGAGGATTGCGTGCGAAAATTCTCAGCGATGGCGGGCTGCGCTCGACTGCGCCCGTTCCTGGGGCAGCGGGATGAACATTAGCGCCGTGTTGCTCGCCGGCGGTGAGTCGCGCCGGATGGGCAGGGACAAAGCGACGCTTCGGTTTCGCGGAAAACCGCTCTGGCAAATCCAACTCGAGCTGCTGCGAAAGTTGGAGCCGACAGAAATTTTCGTTTCCGCGCGCACCGGTCCGGTCTGGCGCCCTCCCGATGTGCAGTTTGTCGCGGACGATCCTCCATCGCGCGGGCCGATGAGTGGTCTGGCCGTATCGCTGGCGCAGATGCGCACCAGTCATCTGCTCGCACTTGCAATCGACATGCCGTTCATGACCGAAAAATACCTGGAATTTCTTTGCAACCGGATTGAGCCGGGCCGCGGGCTGATTGCAAAAATCGAGGATCGCTTCGAGCCGTTGGCGGCGATTTATCCCCGGGAAGCACTCGCGAATATTCAGAGCGCACTTACGGGATTGGACCTTTCACTCCAAACCATGGCCAGCCGTCTGGTCGCAGAAGGAAAGGTTCGAGTGATTTCTGTCACACCGCAGGAAAGAAAATTGTTCCAGAACCTGAACGAACGAGCTGACTTGGCGGCGCTGTAACACTGGCCTGTGGGCCGTCTGTTCGCGCGAACTGGCGATTTCCACGAGCGGCCGCAGGTCGGTGGCTGCAACATCCCTGCAAAACGCAAAGTTGCTCTTGCAAGTTTGCGACTGCTGCTCGATATGTCTGCTGCGATTTGGGGATGGTGATGAGACTGTCAATCCTGCGGGTTGTTGCTTTATTTCTTTCGCTTCCGGCGTCTGCCTTCTGCGGCAGCAATGTAGTAAACCTTTCACATTACGACATGATGCGGCCGGATTTTGCCGCGATGAAACGTGAAGGCATTATCGGGGTGATTCATGAAGCGACCTATCCGCGGCTTGAGCGCGATGCGAAATATCTCGATCGCGAACTGGGAGCGCTCCAAGCCGGCCTGTTGTGGGGCGCGTATCATTACGCCGACGCGACTGATCCTGTCCGGCAGGCTGACCATTTTCTCAGTGTTGTATCCAATGCCTGGTCGCAGGCTGGTTCGGCCGCGCGAAATCCTGGTGTTCTGCTGGTGCTCGATTTCGAAAAGAATGGACATTATCCCGGTGGCACGATGCGAGCTGACCAGGCCGTTGCTTTCGTTGAGCGAATCCGTCAGCGCACTGGCGTATATCCGGGCATCTATTCCGGCGAATATCATCTCCAGCAGGTGTTGAACACTTCCAGGGTCAACAATGCGCAGAGAAGGGTGCTAACGAATTGTTGGTTATGGATTGCAAATTATCACAAGGAGCCGCGAGCCACGGCGCCGTGGAATTTTTGGTCGCTTTGGCAATACTGTGGTGATGGCAAATGCGGTCTGCCGCGCTCGTCGTACCCGATCGGTGTCGCTAATATTAAAAAGGCGGAACGCAACATTTTCCGCGGAAATCAGTCGGACCTGCAGGAGTTCTGGCAACGACGTGCCTGGCAGCCGAATGGTGGAAAGCCTCGCCGCGAGAGCGAGCGCACCCTCACAGCCGAATTGTGACCTGCAGCCGCCTCGCCGTGTCGAGGCGCTTCATTCGATTGTCCGTCAGCACGGCGACCCAGCGTGGTGGCTACAGCGCTTCGCCTTGCGAAGCCCTCAGCGATTCGTCCGTGAAATTCACTTCGTTCCTTCCTTTTGGATGCCGCGCCGTGTCGTGAGGTAAACGGCGAAACTGCCGAGCCAATGTCCGCCTTCGTAATGCGCGCCTGTGACCGCTGCGAGACCCGCACGTCGATGCGCATCGGCCGCTGCCTGCAACGCGGCTCTGCGCCCATCATTCTGCGGCAGCGCCGAGAGAATTCCCTCCAGCATCCAGGCACGGCTCAGATTTAGCCCGTCCAGATGCGCAAGCTTGGGATCGCTCGGATCGGGCGAGACGACCGGTTTCAGCCAGTCGCCGTTTCCGTTCATGGGGATTTGCGGCATGAAATCCCTGAGCCATTTCTGGAATTCCGTTTGCGGCAAAACGCGCCGCATGACGTCTGCTTCGCCCAGGCAGGGCGACAGAAAATCTTCCCCTGAAGGCTCGTAATTGAGCGGGCAATCCTTATCAGCGAGGAAGAACTTTCTCACCGAATCCTCAACCAGCCTGGCAAAGGAATCATTTTTGGTCGAGCGCGCGTAGTCCAGCATCAGGCCGAGTCCGAATGCGGTTTGATCATGCTCGCCGATGCGCACCGGATGCGAGAGTTTCGGCAGCCACGTTTTCAATCGTTCCACTGCTGCGTCTTCGAGTGGACGCAGGTTCGCTGACATCTCTCGCGCTTGGTCGTCATCCCATTCGCGCAGCTCCGCGCACAGTTGCAATAGCCACGCCAGTCCGTAAGGGCGTTCGAAACTCGTCCGGCCTTGTCCGCGAAGATAGGCAGCGTCCTGTTTCAAATTTTCCGCGGTAAGACTTTTGCGCAGCGCTTCGCGCGCCGCTCCGGCAAATGATGCGTTTGGAAATGTGCGCAGCAGTCTCACAAGCAGCCAATGCCCGTGCACTGACGAGTGCCAGTCGTAACATCCGTAAAATGTCGGCGTGAGTTTGCGTGGCGGCGCCACGTCCGCATCGCTATTCAGCACATGAGCGATCTTGTTCGGGTATTCCTTCGCGACGCATGCCAGCGCCAATTTCGCGAATCGTTCCGCTGCTTTTTCGTCGAACGTCGGCACATCCAGCGCAGCAGATACCGTCAAAACCGACAGCCCAAGCAACAAGATCGACAGTCCAGGCCAGCCAGGCATACCAGATTCACATCGTTCTTCGCTACACGATTTTCAAGGGCATCGTTCTGGGGAGCACGCTTGCAGCGTGTGGGCCGGCGCATTGTGCGGCGACAGACTTTTCCCAATCTCCGGCCTCAGACCAACACCACGAATGATCGTGAAGTTCGCGATTGCAAAATGCGATGGCCGGCACGCTGCAAGGGTGCGGTCCCCGGAAGTTGCGTTCACGCGCCTGGCAGCGAGAAGTTAAGGCCTTATGCCAAATCGAGTTTGTATCTTCGCTTGCGCATCACTCGGGCTTGCGCAAATCACCGCCATGTTCGCCGCCGATCTCAAAAACAACCCATTGCTCACCGAAAGCTCGCTGCCGTATCACATCCCGCCGTTCGATAAGATCAAAAACGAACACTTCGCACCGGCAATCGAGGAGGGCATGCGCGAGCAACTCCAGGAAGTTGAAACGGTGGCGAACAATTCTGAAAAGCCAACATTCGATAACACGATCGTCGCGATGGAACGCACCGGACGTTTGCTCGATCGCGCACAGCGCACTTTTTCGAACCTGAACGCCTGCAACACCAATCCAACGCTGCAGGAAATCGACAAGGAAATGGCTCCGAAACTTGCCGCGCATCACGACGAGATTTTTTTGAATCCGAAATTGTTCGCGCGGGTGCAGCAGCTTTACGACAATCGCGGGAAACTCGGACTCGATCCGGAATCGGCTTATCTGCTCGAGCGTTATTACAAGGATTTCGTCCGGGCGGGCGCGAAGCTCTCCGATGCGGACAAGGAAAAGCTCAAGAAAATCAACGCCGAGCTTGCAACCTTGCAGACCCAATTCGAACAAAATGTCTTGAAAGAAAAGAATGCGTCCTCGGTGGTCGTCGACCACAAGGAAGACCTGAGCGGTCTTTCCGATAACCAGATGGCAAGCGTTACCGCGGCGGCGAAAGCGGAGCACAAGGAAGGCAAATTCGTCATTCAAATGCAGAACACCACCGGACAGCCCCTGCTGGGCTCGTTAGAAAACCGGCAACTCCGCGAGCACATCATGCAAACTTCCCTCGCGCGCGACAGCCACGGCGGTGAGTTCGACACGCGCAACATCGTCATGCGAACAGCGCAGTTGCGAGCGGAAAAAGCGAAGTTGCTCGGCTACGCGAATTGGGCCGCGTATCAACTTGAAGATCAGACTGCTCACGACGTTCCTACCGTGAACAAGCTCCTGAACGAACTCGTCCCGCCTGCCGTGGCAAACGCAAAACATGAAGCGGCCGACATGCAGAAGATCGTCGACCAGGAAAAAGGGGGGTTCCAGATCGCGTCATGGGATTGGCCCTTTTATTCGGAGAAAGTTCGCAAGGCGCGTTACGCTTTCGATGAATCGGAGCTCCGCCCATACTACGAGCTGAATCACGTCATTCTGGACGGAGTGTTCTTTGCAGCGAACAAGGAATACGGTCTCACTTTCAAGGAGCGTCATGACATTCCCGTTTATCAGCCGGACGTCCGCGTATTCGAAGTTTACGATCGCGACGGCAAACCGCTGGCGTTATTCCTGGGCGATTATTACGCGCGCCCGTCGAAACGCGGCGGCGCATGGATGAACGCGTACGTGCAGCAAAGCGATCTGTTCGGGACCAGGCCGGTCGTTGCCAATCATCTTAACATTCCGAAGCCGCCGCCCGGCGAACCAACGCTGCTCACGCACGATGAAGTGCGCACGGCGTTTCATGAGTTCGGCCACGCGCTGCACGGAATGTTTTCGAATGTAAAATATCCGCGGTTCAGTGGAACAAGCGTGCCGCGCGACTTCGTCGAGTACCCGTCGCAGGTGAACGAAATGTGGGCGACATGGCCGGAAGTGCTCAAGAATTACGCAAAACATTACAAGACGGGCGAACCAATTCCGCAGGCGCTGCTGGACAAGGTGATCGCTGCGGAAAAATTCAACCAGGGCTACAAAACAACCGAATATCTTTCGGCGACACTTCTCGATCAGGCGTGGCATCAACTGAATCCATCCGAAGTTCCGAAAGATGCTGTCGCGTTTGAAGCGGAAGCGTTGCACAACGCCGGTGTCGATTTTCCGCCGGTCCCGCCGCGTTACCGCAGCTTTTATTTTTCACACATTTTCGGTGGCGGTTACTCGGCCGGTTATTACTCCTATATTTGGAGCGAAGTACTCGATGCCGACACGGTCGAGTGGTTCAAACAACACGGTGGATTGAAACGCGAGAACGGCGACCGCTTTCGCGCCATGCTACTCTCCCGCGGTGGATCGGCTGACGCCCTCGGGTTGTTTAAAAATTTTGTGGGACGCGATCCTTATGTCGAGCCGTTGCTCAAGCGGCGCGGGCTCGATCGCGCGCCGGGAGAGAATGGAGCCGGTCCGGCGGACGGACAGTGAGGTCTACGGCAGGACCGCGCCCGCCAGAGCGCCGATATGAAACCCGTTTTCGTCTTCGTAGCCTTCGGGGGCCCGTAGCAAAGCGCCCAGCAGCACGGATAAAGCGAAAACGCTGATGAAAAGGTTAAACAAGATCCCAAGCCACCTCACCAGCTCGTATTCAATGCTGGCAACGCTCACCCAGGCCATGATCAGAAAAAGAAAGACGACCACTGGTTTCGCTTTTTTCATAGTTTTCTGATACCGAAGCCGTTCTCGGGTTTTCTAATCGTATAAGAATTGGGAGTTTAGTGCACAGCGGCTGGCCTGCTCGCGAACACTTTCGGAGTGTCAGCCGCATGTTTGAAGAACGTCGTAAACCCCTCGCACCGCTTTTTCAAGCGAAACAGGCGAAATATTTTCCTGGCGTTCGAAAAAGCCGGAAAAAACGCTGCTGCGATAAACAACCTCGCGGTTTTGAGCCAGCAGCGTAACGCCGACTCTCCCAATCCCAAATAAACATAACACGCCCGGTAGGCGCGACCACAGCCCGCTCGCCGCGGTGAGGCGCACCTCGAAATCGGTGCGGTTTCTTCCCGTATCGAGTCCGGTCGAGCAAGCTACATTACATCTACTGCGTAGCCGAAGACGCGGTTATTCGTCGGCTTGCACAATGTCGGCTTCGAGCTTTTGCTTGTTTTGTTTCACCTGCTGATCGAGTTCGCGAAAGACGGCTTCCTGCTGGGCAGTTGGGCGGTCGTAGGACAGGTCAATGTCCGCTGCCAGATACGCGAGATGATCACGCAGTTTGGTTTCGTGCAGCAGGCTGCCTTCGCTCGCTTTCATGGCCATCTGCGCAACGCCGTCAATGTCGCCGTTGAGAGCGGTCAGCGCGCTGCCGGCCTGCGCGCTTGTTAGACCGTTCGTCGAGACGGCCTTCTGCAGCTTGTCGCGCGCAGCGAGAGCCTGGTTGATGTCTTTATCCAGCGAGTCGAGATCTGCATGAATCTGTAGATCCAACGCTAAACGCGCTGCCAAATCCTGTGGTCTAGCATGGAGTCGCGGATCAAGGGACACCGTAAAGTTCTGTTGCATTTTCTGTCCGCCATACTCGAGCACGACCGAATAGGTGCCGGGGGCCACAACCGGACCGTGGACCGAATCTTCCAAGCCGCCGGCCGCGATGGGAGCGTGATACCCGGTGACCTCGGTGGCGTACGGATAACGCAGGTCCCACTGAAGCCGATTCATTCCCGGCTCGATCGCTGCCAGGTTCGCTTCCTTTTCCCGGATCTTCTCGTCCGAGCTCTTTTCGGTGAGTTCCTCTTCGGCAGCTACGTTTTCCAGATGCGTGCCGATCAAGGCTGCACTTTCCTTTTCTTTCTCCTTTTTCTCTTTTTCCGTAGCCAGATGCAGTGGAATGTTGCGGATCACTTTTCCCTGAGCGTCCACGAACTGGAGCGTTGCCGGAGCCTTGCCATCGTAGTTTTGGGGAATGTGGAAAAAGATCGTCGCGCCGAACGGCGGATTGTAGCCGGCGTCGGGGGGACGTCTTCGATCGGGGTCGGGAACCCCATAATCATGCGTCAGCCACGCCTGTTCGGGTGCGAAGAGGAAACTGCCGTTAGATTGTACTAAGGGATTTTTGGTCAATTGTTCGAGGAAGGTCAGATTATCGAGCACCCAAAACGCGCGACCGTGAGTAGCCGCGACGATCTGGCCTTGACGCGGATCGATCGCCAGATCGCGCACCTGGGCTACCGGCAGATTCAGTGTGAGCGGCTGCCAATGCGCGCCCTCGTCCAGGCTGAAATAGACGGTGCTGCGCGTGCCGAGGAACAGCAGTTTGGACTCGTCAGGGTCCTGGCGAAGATCGAACACAAATTCGTCGTCGGGCAGGCCGGTCGTGATTGCTGTCCAGTGTTGGCCCAAATCGGTTGTCTTAAAGATGTACGGCTTGAAATCGTTTAGCATGTAGCGGCGCGCAGTCAGATAGGCCGTATTTTTGTCGGTGCGTGACGGTTCGATACAACTGATCCAGGCGTAGTCCGGCAGTCCGGGCGGGGTCACTTTTTGCCAATTCTTTCCGCCGTCTGTGCTGACGTGCGCGAGACCGTCGTCCGATCCCGCCCACAGTAGATTGCCGTCGAGCGGCGAAACTGCGAGCGCCGATACCAATGGATAAATTTCCGCGCCTGATTGGTCGAGATCGATGGGGCCGCCACTGGGTTTTTGTTTTTCCGCTTCGTTACGGGTGAGATCGGGAGAAATTTTTGCCCAGGTCGCGCCATAGTCGTCGCTCTTAAAAATGTACTGGGCAGCGATCAATAGCTGCTTGGGGTTGGCCGATGAAAACAGAATCGGATGCGTCCATCCAAACCGGTATTTGAGCTCGCCGGACGACGCGCCTTCCTGATAATATGGCCACGGGCTAACGCTGCGGTATTCGTCAGTGCGCCGATCGTGCTTGACGAAAATACTGTAGTAACCGCTGCCATAGGTGACGTTCGGGTCATCCGGTTGTGGCACCGTGTAGGTGCTCTCGCCATAGGCGACCTGATGCCATGCGGACAACGGAATCATTCCGCCGACGTGCGCGCTCGGCCCTTCAAACGACCCTTCGTCCTGCTGCGCGCCGTAAATATGAAACGGAAACTGATCGTCAATGTTCACATGGTAGAACTGGCCGGTCGGCTGATTATGTTCCGTGCTCCAGGTCTTTCCGGCATCGACCGAAACGGTGGCGCCGCCGTCGTTGCCCTCGAGCAAAATTCGTGTGTCGTTCGGATTGATCCATACGACGTGATTGTCGCCGTGCGGCGTTTTCAGCTTGGTGAACGTTTTGGCGCCGTCGTGCGAAACCCACAGCGCGTCCACCTCGGGCGCGTACACGGTGTTGGGGTCCTTGGGATCGGCGTAAATCGTCATGTAATAAAAAGCGCGTTGCCGCAGCTTCATTTCATCGTTCACGCGCTTCCACGTGGCGCCGGCATCATCCGAGCGGAACACGCCGCCTTCTTTCGCCTGAATAATGGCGTACAGGATGTCCGGTTTGCTCGCGGCAATGGACACGCCGATGCGGCCCAGGACTCCCTTAGGCAAACCGGGATTGTGCGAGATATTGGTCCAATTTGCGCCGCCGTCAGTGGTCTTATAAATACCACTGCCCGGCCCGCCACTTGTTAGGCCCCACGGTTTGCGCTCGGCTTGCCACATGGTCGCGTACAGGAGGTCCGGATGGTTCGGGTCCATCACGAGACAGATGGCGCCAGTGTTGTTATCCACGAACAAAACTTTCTTCCACGACCTGCCGGCGTCCGTGGACTTGAAAATGCCACGGTTAGGATCGGGTCCGAACACATGCCCCATGGAAGCGACATAAACAACGTTGGGGTCCCTGGGATCGATTAGCACCGCGCTGATCGAGTGCGCATCGCGCAAGCCAGCGTACTGCCAGGTTTTGCCTTCGTCGGTGGATTTAAAAATGCCGTCCCCGGGAATCACGTTGGCCCGGATGTCTGCCTCGCCAGTGCCGACGTAGATCATCTTGGGATCGGATGGTGCGACGGCCACCGCGCCAATGCTGGAACTCGGCCCGGGCAGTTTCCCATCAGTGATGTTTTTCCACTCGACGCCTTGGTCGGTGCTTTTCCAAACGCCGCCGCCCACCGTTCCGGCATAAAATAGATTATTGTTTCCGGGAACACCGGTCACAGTGACCACCCGACCGCCAATGTACGGACCAATGCAGCGCCATTTGAGTTTGCTCATCAGCGCTTGCGGAGCCAGAGGCTCTGAAGCTTGAGAAGCGGCAAGCATGGAGAAAAGTGCAACTGCAACGACAACAGGAAGTGTGCGGATACTCATAAACCCAAAGATACATTTCATAGTTCGATTCTCCCGGCGAATTTCTTTTGACAGTCTTTACGCGTGTCACCGCATAACCGGCTGTCCCTGCATTACGCGTTAAGCGGCTGCTCAGTTTCGATGGGAGACGTGACACACCCTGATGTCCAGTCTGTGCCCCCTTTACCGAAGCCTTCCTTCAATTGCCGGTGGAATGCTGCTCTAATTCTGTTACTTTTATAATCCCGTGAATGAAACTCCCGTTGTGAACCAAGGTGATGGCGCGAATGACGCCGGTGGTACTGCGAGCGCGGCTTCGGAACGGGCCGATCTGCGGCCCGAAAAGATTCAGGATGCCGTAATTCGTCTCGCCGGCAATTCGCAGGACGGAATTCAAACCGCCGGCGCCTTCCTCGCCCGGCTGGCTGGACGCAGCGAACACGACGTCATGACCTACATGACAATCCCAGCCACAATCTCGGGCGGCCCGTCCATTTTCCAGGTGCGCATCGGTTCCGGTGAAGTTTTATCGGCCGGTGACGAGGCAGATTTTCTCGTCGCATTTTATCAGCACAGCTATCAAGACCACATCCACTTCCTGCGCGAAGGCGGCATCCTGCTTTACGATTCTGACAACGTTGAGCCGAACCTCGACGACAAACGTTTCGTTTATGTCGGCGTTCCCATCACTGGCCTTACGGTGGAAGCGCTGGGTGGCACGGCGAAGGACAAAGGCAAAAACATTTTCGTCCTCGGATTGATCGCGAAGATTTTTAATCTCGACGTTGAGAAGCTAAAAAAACTGATCACCGAAAAATTCGGCGGCAAAGACGAGAGCATCGTAAACACGGCGTTGATGGCTTTCCAGGCCGGCTACGGGTATCCAGTCGGCAATGTTCTGACAAAACGCTACCGTTTCGAGCACATCCCCCGAGCCAGCGGTCGAGCGCAGATCACGATGGATGGCAACCAGGCACTCGCGTTTGGACTCATCGCCGCTGGTGTGCGCTTCGGCGCCGGTTACCCGATCACGCCGTGGTCGTCGGTGATGGAAGTATTGCGTCGCGAGCTGCCGAAATATGGAGGCATCTTTGTTCAGGCCGAGGATGAGTTGGCATCGGTTTCGATTGCTATCGGATGTTCGTATTCGGGATATCTCGCCGTCACCGGCAGCGCCGGCCCGGGAATTTCGTTGAAGGCTGAAGCGATCGGCTGGGCGTCGATGGCCGAGATTCCACTTATCATTTGCAATATTCAACGTGGCGGACCGAGCACAGGTTTGCCCACCAACGTCGAGCAAAGCGATTTGCATCAGGCAATCTTCGGCAGCCACGGCGACAGCCCGCGCGTGGTGCTCGCAGCGTCGACAGTGGAAGATTGTTTTTACATCGCGCTCGAAGCAGCCCGCATCGCACGCAAATACAGCACGCCGGTATTCATATTGAGCGACACCTCGCTGGCCACGCGGATTGAAGCGTTCGACGAACCTGATCTGCCGAAGTTGATGCAAAATCCAAAACCGGATCTGACATCGCGACAGACACATAAGCCATATCCCATCGATCAAATCACCCGGCACGTCCCGCCAGGAACCCTTATTCTCGATGGAAAATATCCGCTTCTCGCGGGCCTCGAGCACGACGAGATGGGTCACCCCACCGGCAGTCCTAAGTTGCATATGGCCATGACCGCGAAACGCCGCAACAAATTGCGCAAACTCGCTGAAGAAATTCCGGTGCCCGAAGTTTATGGCGATCAGGAGGGCGACACCTTGCTCGTTGGCTGGGGCTCCACTTACGGGCCCATCCACGATGCAGTGGCGCGTGCGCGCGAACACGGCGAAAAAGTGGGCGCATTGCATCTGCGTCACATCCATCCCCTGCCGAACGGTCTTGAGAAAATATTCGAGAAATTCAAGCGCATCGTCACGGTCGAAATGAACGACCAGGGAGTCTATGGCTACGGTCAGCTCGCCACGATTTTGCGGGCCCGGTATTGTGAACCGAAAATCACGAGCTTTACCAAGACCGATGGACTCACTTTCCGGGTAAAGGAAATTTTGGACGGCGTATTCCATGGCCGCTCGTTCGCGGCGCGACACATTCCGCGCGAAGGTGCCGAAGTTGTTCACCACGATACCGCGCCCGAAAGCGTGCAACACCTAAAGGAGGTCGTGCCGCAGGGAGTAGGCTAGTTATGAGGAGAAAACGGCCAACGCTAAACGCCCGACGCCCAAAGCCAGGGCGTCTGTATCAGGCGCCGTCACTGCGGATTTACGTTTCAACATTTAAGCATTTAACAATTTAACAATTCAACTAATCCAATGAGCGAAGCACGAACAGGAAATGGCGACGGTTCAGGTGTAGAGGTGGTCACCGCGGCGACCACCGTAGCAGAACCGCCACGCGAGAAACTAACGAAAAAAGGCCTCACCGCGGATCATCCCACCTGGTGTCCCGGCTGCGGAGATTTCGCTGTGCTGGCTGCGTTCTACAAGGTCCTGGAGAAACGTAACCTCGATCACGAAAAGATCGTGACTCTCGCAGGCATCGGTTGTTCGTCGCGCTTCCCTTATTTCGTGAACGGTTACGGCGCGCATTACATTCATGGGCGGGCCGTCCCGCTCGCATCGGGCATCAGTCTGGCCCGGCCCGATCTGCATGTGTTTCTGTTCGGCGGCGACGGCGACGGGTTCTCCATTGGCGGCAATCATGTCGATCACGGCGGGCGCAAGAACATCAACCTGACTTATTTCATCATGGACAACTTCGTCTATGGCCTGACGAAAAAACAGACCTCGCCGACGTCGCCCATCGGATTTAAATCGAAGACCGATCCTACGGGAGCGATCGATCAGCCGGTAAATCCGATGAAAAAATTGATTGCCGGCGGGGCGACCTTTATCGCGCGCACCCACGCCGCCAACGTCAATCACATGATTCAAATGATCGAGCGCGCGTTCGATCATCAGGGCTTCAGCGTCATCGAATGTCTGAGTGAATGTGTGGAATTTTTTCCGCACGTGTTCGATCCGGCGAACCCGCGTAAGGGCGGCAGCTTCGAAGTGATCCAGGAGAAGAAATGGGATGGCACGCCGGAAGACGAGTTACGACATGATGTGACGGACGAATTGGCCGCGTACAAGCTGGCGTCTCTTCCTTTCCCAGGCGTTTTCGGCGTGTTTTACGAAACCGATCGGCCAACCAAGAACGCGCTGGAGAAAAAGTGGATTGAAACCACACGCGAAAGGATCGGCGGCGCGAGCGATTTGGAAATTCTCCAAAAAACATTCGACAGAATAAAATGATGCGAATGTCGCAATTTGCCGATTTGACACTTTAACGATTCAACGAATCGCGCTGCAAGGCCAAAACCGTCGACCGAATGAGGTAAGGTCCGCTCCTCTTGCTTCATGCTTTTCTAATTCGCGGGTAAAGGCGTTGCGTTCAAAATCCAGACTGATTAGTCTGAGCGGCCGTATTTGATCGAATTAAAAGCGGCCGAAATCCGTTTAGTTACGTATTAAAAACGATGAAAATTATGAAACTACGTTCCCTTATTGTAGCTGGCTTTCTCGCACTTCCTTTAGCGAGCTCGTTCGCAGAAGTAGATATCTCTGTTGGCTTCGCTCCGCCGGTCCTCCCGGTATATGAGCAACCGCCCTGCCCGGTTGAAGGTTATATCTGGACTCCCGGTTACTGGGGTTATGGGTATGATGTCGGGGATTATTACTGGGTGCCGGGTGCCTGGGTCGCTCCGCCGAGAATAGGACTGCTTTGGACCCCGCCCTGGTGGGGTTGGAACAATGGCGTTTACGCGTTTAACCAGGGTTACTGGGGGCCGACTGTCGGTTTTTACGGAGGTGTTAACTACGGCTATGGGTACAACGGAAATGGATACTGGGGCGGCCGATGGCAGGGAAATACTTTCCAGTACAACACCGCTGTGACGCGCGTGAATACCAATGTTGTCCATAACACGTACGTCAATAAATCGGTGACCAATCAGATGAGCGCCAACCGCGCCAGTTTTAACGGTCCTAATGGAGTGAAGGCGCAGCCAACTGCAGAACAAAAAGCCGCCGCGGCGAACGCCAAAAAAATGCCGCCAACTTCTCAGCAGCTGGCACGCCAGCAGGCGGCAGCCAGGGACCGGAATCTCCAGGCGTCGGTGAACAAGGGCAAGCCGAACCCCGATGCGATCAAGTCTTTCAATAAAACTGAAGGCATCGGAGAAGGAAAGGGAGCACAGGGAGTCGGAGCTGCAGGGGGAGCAACCGGAGCGGGTGCTGGAAAAGGTGGAAATAAGGCCGGAAACTTATCTGAGCGCCAGGGCCAGGGAGTTGGAGCTGGAGCAGGAAAAGGTGGAAACAAAGCGGGGAACGTAACCGAACGTAATCTTAAGGGAGCAGGAGGAGGCGGGAACAAAGTCGGCGCCGAAAACCGCGTGAATAAGCAGCGAAATCTTCGGGGAAACCAAGCCAAAGTGCACTCCAGCAGGATGACTGGGCCTGGAGGTGGCGCGGCTCATGGGCCTCGTCAGATGAATCAAAGGTCGGCGCAACCGAGGATTGCTCCGCATGGTCCTCAAATGGGCGGTGGAAAGCATCCACAAATGGGAGGAGGCAATCGCCCCCACCCATCCGGCGGACAACAACAACAAGGGAAGAAGAAACCAGGCAGACCCTGACGCCGCCCGAATCTCGTTAGACCCGCAATTCACCTGTCGAATTTCTTAATGTAGCGCGGCGGTGCAGCGCCGCGGCTACAGTTCCGTGCGTCGTTGTAACCGCCTCGCTGTGTCGAGGCCCAATTCTGTAGCCGCGGGCGCCGACCGCGGACACTTGCGAGATCCCGGATGTCACCGAATTGACTCTCGCGTTTCGTCCACGAAGGGAGTTTAATACACGTACCATTCTCACCCCCGTGAAAGAGGAACCGCTCGATACCCATTCCAAGGCGCTCAGGATCAATCTTGATTCGCGGTGGTACGGCACCTTTGCCGAGATTGGCGCAGGACAGGAAGTGGTGCGCTGGTTTTTCCGGGTCGGCGGCGCCGCAGGCACAGTCGCGAAGAGTATCTCGGCGTATGACATGAAGGTAAGCGACGCCATCTACGGCCATGTTGACCGCTACGTTTCGCGCAACCGGCTCCAGGCGATGCTCGACTACGAATTTGAGCTCGATATCGAGCGGCTGGCGGTGGAACGCGGCGATAACACTTCGTTCTTCGCATTCGCCAATACGGTGGTGGCGCGGAGCTATCGCGGCACACACGAGTGCCATGGCTGGATGGGGATCAAATTTCAGAGCCGCGTCAACGATCAGCCCAGCCAGGTCGTGATGCACGTGCGCATGCTGGACGAGGAGGCCTCGGGGCAACAAGAAGCGCTCGGCATCGTGGGCGTGAACCTTTGTTACGGCGCATTTTTCCTGAGTCACGTGCCGGAAGACCTTGTCGAATCGCTGCTCGATAATCTCACCACGCGTCGCCTCGAGATCGACATGCTCGAGTTCAGCGGAATTGAATTTCGCAACGTGGACAACCGCGTGATGGCGCTCAAGCTGGTACAGCTGGGCTTGAGCGGCGCCGCGATGTTTGGCCCGAACCGCGAGGTGCTGCAGCCCTCCGACATGCTGCATAACAAGGCTGTGCTGGTCGAGCGCGGCAGTTTTCGTCCGGTCACTTACGTCAGTCTCGACATGTTCCAGAGCGCCCTGATTAAGTTTAAACAGGAACCCGCAGTGGCGAACAAACCCATCCTGGCTCTGATGGAATTGACCATGCGCAATCTGCTGGCGGGTGGGAAAGAGGTCGATCGCCGCGATTTTCTTGCGCGCGCAGAAGTGCTCGCTGCATGCGGTATGACCGTGCTCATCTCCGATTACTTCGAATACTACCGGCTCGCCGCCTATCTCTCCTGGCGAACGCGTGAACGCATCGGCATCGTCATGGGTGTGCCCAGTGTGTACGAGTTGTTCGACGAAAAATATTATGTCGATTTGCCAGGCGGCATTCTTGAGAATTTCGGCCGCCTCTTTAAGAACGACCTGAAAGCTTATGTCTATCCGCTGCAGCGGAGTCCGACCGACGAACTACAAACTATTTCCACCATCAAAGTGAAACCCGATCTGCAACCACTCTACAATTATTTGGTCGGTCGCGGCAGCTTCGTGCAGTTAGACAACTATAATCCTGAATATCTGCCGATCTTTTCACGGGACGTCCTCAAACGCATCGCCGCGGGAGACGAAACCTGGGACGAGATGGTGCCCCCCCAAGTCGCCGAGCTCATCCGCCGCCGCGGTTTCTTCGGATACAAGAAGCATTAAAAGCCGTGTCTCGTTATAGCGGCAGTCGTGTCGGCTGCGGCATCGAGCCGTGTCGGAGCTCGCAACAGCCCGCGCCTTACCTCCCTCTAAGATAAGTGTAGGCCGCCAGCACCAGCAGCGCGACACCGATCGCCGCTCCGAAAATCCAGCTGACAGGCACCTGCGGTTCCAGCACCGACTCATCCGGCCTTCTCGGATTGTAACGCACCGCCACGGTGCTCCCGCCCGGATAACGCTCCACCACCTTCTCCGCAAACTCCGGCACGCCACGGTCCAGCCCCGGACTTTGCGCAATCCGGCTGCCGCGGAAGCGTTTTCCCGCCACCTCGTACTCATAAAGCAACACCGGCCGATAAAGCGTCATCCGGTCGCGAGGGCCTCCAGTTCCACGGCTGACACTCTCCCGGTACTGCTCCACCTTCGCCGACAACACCCGGCCTTCCGCTACCGGCCAGCGCTTCATCGCCGCCGCTTCTCGCACCGAGCTCACGACGATCGCGAGAACCGCTAACCCAAACCCGCCGATCACCAGCGCCACCACGCCGGGAGGATGCATTCCCGTGGCGTGTAGGGCAAGTTCCCCGTTTCATGGGCGCCGGTGAGCCGCGCCTCGCGCGTCCTTACGCGACTCATCACTTCTCACGAATCACTGAAACTGACGACAACGTTTCATTGTCACGAGCGCGTTGTTTTCTTTTTCAACTCGCGGCTGTGCATAGCCTCTTGAGCTGCCGAACCGCGCCAGGAATCTGGTTCGCCCGCGCGTTGCCGAAGCCAAGCACGAAGCCGTGACGCGGCGATTTGCCGACACACGACGCGGAGAGTGGTGATAGCCACAGTGATTCTTTGGCAGCACGAGCGGCGAGGTGTCGATCGTTGCGGAGTTTCGGGAGCAACAGAGCCAGGTGCATGCCGGCTTCGTCGCCGATGATCGCGGCGCCTTCGCCGAATGCGCGCGCGAGCTCGGTAACCAGAACTTCGCGGCGTTCGGCGTAAATCGGACGCATCCTGCGGATATGACGAGCAAAATGACCTTCGCGGATGAATTGCAGCATCACCGCTTGCGGAATATGCGACGGACAGAGATCCATCGATTGGCGCATGGCGCTGAAGCGTTCCACCAGATCAGGCGGGATAACAATGTAACCGAGCCGCAAAGCCGGGAACATGACCTTGCTGAAAGTGCCGATGTAAATGACCCGATCGTGGCGATCCATTCCCTGCAACGACGCGATCGGTTTGCTGTTGTATCGATACTCGCTGTCGTAATCGTCCTCCACAATCCAGGCCGCCGCGCCCTGCGCCCATTCCAACAACTGCAGGCGTCGCGTCGCGCTCATGGTCACGCCTAACGGATACTGGTGCGACGGCGCAACGAACGCAGCGCGGGCTTTGCGGTTGAGCCCGATCCCGGCGGCGACGTTCAGACCTTCAGCATCGACGGGCACAGGCACAGAGCGGCAACCTGCCGCGCGCAAAACATGATGCACAAGCCAGTAACCCGGTTCCTCGACCCAAACGGCAGCGCCAGGATCGACAATGACCCGGGTCGTCAGGTCAAGTGCTTGTTGTGAGCCGCTCACGATCATGATTCGATCAGCTTCGCAGTGCACGCCGCGCGCAGTACGCAGGTAGACCGCGATCGTTTCGCGTAGTTCCGGTAGTCCCATGGGATCGCCGTACTGCAGCCCTTTCACTTGTACGCGGCGCGAGGCACGCGCGATGAGTTTCGACCAGATGTCCATGGGAAATGAATGCAGGTCCGGCTGGCCTATCTGGAACGGGCCGAGACTCCCCGCCCAGATCGGGCGCTGGTACGCCGGCATCGCTGCAGCGCGCGAAGAGATTCTGCGCGACATATTGTCGATCCTGACCGCCGCTGCGCCTAACGAACGACCACTCTGCCGGGCGGGCAGCGAGGTTGCAATGAATGTGCCGGAGCCGACACGGCTCTCAAAATATCCTTCCGCGAGAAGCTGTGCGTAAGCATTCAGCACCGGCAGCCGGGACACGCGCAGCTCGCGCGCAAGCCAGCGGCTCGAGGGAACGAGTTCCCCCGCGCGCAACTCGCGCTGAATGATGCGGTGACGAAAGGCATCGTAGATCTGCTGGTGGAGCGGTTTTCGTGCCCGGCGATCGACGCTGATTAGCGTCACAATGCCTCGAAGCTCGGTTTTTAAAGTGGTCATGTCGAAATCGGTAGGATTGGTCATTTACTATGACCACTTTCGCCGCGACAAGGCAAGATGATGAAAGCAGTCTGGCAGTCTTCAGCAGTAGTGGCGGCGGTATTGGCAAGCATCACCCCAGGATCGTCAACAATCGGAGCACCTCAGGCGCAAGATGCCTCGGCTTCTGCCGAAACCGCCGGGCCGGCCTCGGTCCACGACGGCCAGCACGACTTCGATTTCGTGATCGGCACCTGGAAGTCGCACGTGCGCCGGTTACAAAAGCCACTGACCGAATCGACGTCCTGGATTGAAGGCGACGCCACGGTGTCGGTTCGAAAGATATGGAACGGCCGCGGTGATCTGGAGGAGATTGAGCTCACCACGCCCGCGGGCCATCTGGAGGGACTGACGCTGCGCTTGTTCGATCCACAAGCGCGCCAATGGAGGCTCTACTGGGCAAATGCGAGTCAGGGCGTGCTGACGTCGCCCGTCTCGATCGGCGAGTTCAGAGACGGCCGCGGCGAGTTTTACGATCAGGAAACATTCGACGGCAAAATTATTCTCGTCAGGCACAGGTTTTCAGAAGTCACACCGAAATCGTATCATTTTGAACAGGCCTTCTCGGCGGACCGCGGGCAAACATGGGAAGCGAATTGGATTGTTGACGTAACGCGCATGAGCGACGAACCGATTGCCCCATCACTCAGTGCGCACGATCGCAACCGCGATTTCGATTTCAACATCGGCCACTGGGACGTGGAGGTGCGACGTTTCACAAATCCGTTGAGCGGTAACTCGAAGTGGACCGACTGGAAAGGCACGGGCCAGGTCGCGCCCGTGTGGAACGGACGCGCAAGCGTCGCCGAGTTCGAGCTCGACGGGCCGACTGGCCATCTCCAGGGCGTCGGACTGCGCCTTTACAATCAGGAAGCGAAACAATGGACAATCAGCTGGGCGAACAGTCGCGACGGCGCCATTGGCGTGCCCATCGTGGGCGAGTTCAAGAATGGTCGCGGCGAGTTCATGGACATTGAGGAATTCAATGGCCGGCAGATTTTCGTGCGCAACGAGTTCTCGAAAATCACGCCGGACTCCTGCTACTTCGAGCAGGCGTTCTCGGGCGATAACGGCCGGACCTGGGAACCGAACTGGTTGATGACATTTAAGCGACGAAAATGATCCACGCATTTTTGGCTTTGTTGCTGATCGTGGGCGCAATCGCCGGGTTCGCGCAGAATGCTTCGGCTGCTGCCGAAACCGCCCGGCCGGCAATGGTCCATGACGGGCAGCATGATTTCGATTGGGAATTTGGAACCTGGCACACGCACCTGTGGAGACTGAAACAGCCGTTGAGCGGGTCTAACGAATGGGTGGAGTACGACGGCACAACAGTCGTGCACAAAATCTGGGACGGCCGCGCCAATTTGGTGGAACTGGAGGTCGACGGACCCACTCACATCGAAGCGCTAAACCTGCGCCTGTATAACCCCGAGACGCGCAAGTGGAGTTTGAATTTCGCGAGCGGCAAAGGCGGCACGCTCGGCACACCCACGGTCGGCGAATTCAAGAACGGCCGGGGCGAATTTTTCGATCAGGAGGATTTTAACGGACACGCAGTCTTGGTGCGCTTCATCATCTCGGACATCAAACCGGAATCGTGCAAGTTCGAGCAATCGTTCTCAACAGACGGCGGAAAGACGTGGGAAGTGAATTGGATTGCCGTCGACACGCGAGTAAAGGAATAAAAAAGCGCCATTTAGCGGGGGCGGAGCCAGTCCTGAGTTTGTCGAATGGATCAGCCGCAAATCTGTAGCGGCGGCCCACTTGCCACATCGTACCCCCGGTGAAAGGGACGCCGGTCGAAGTTGTATATCCAGGCCAGTAGTATATCGTGTATTATATAATCCAACTAATATTATTTGGACTTACTAAATGCATTATGGTATAACTTATTATTATGAATCCAACAGAGAAGACCGACACTGTATCATTCAGCGTCAAAGGCCAGGTCGTCATCCCTCGCTGGCTCCGCCAAGATTTTGATATCAGCGAGGGAACTCGCGCGGTCGTGTACAAGCACGAGGACTACATCGTGCTCAAGCCGCTTACCGCCCAGCATTACCGTCGCCTGCGGGGATCGTTGAAAGGTACGAAGGCAATGGACGTGTTCATGTCTGAGCGGAAGCGCGAGCGGGAATTGTAACCATGGCAACGATGGTCTTGGACGCCCATGCGCTAATGGTACTTTTCAACGACGAACCTGGCGCGGACGAGGTCGAAAAAATTCTGCTAAAGGCGGAAAGCGGGAATCTCCGGCTTTTGATGAGCGTGATCAATTGGGGCGAGATTTACTATTCGATCATGCGCGGCGCGTCTCGGGAGCTGGCGGATTCCAAGTCCCATGAGATTGCCGGAATGCGGATCGAACTGATCCCCGTCGATGCGCGCGATCTGGAACTGATCCGCCAGGCCGCCGTATTCAAGGCGACAAAGAAAATGTCCTACGCCGACTGCTTCGCAGCGGCCTTAGCCAAGACACAAAATGCGGAACTGGTGACCGGCGATCGCGAATTTAAAGTCGTCGAGAAAGAGTTGAAGAAAATCAAATGGCTTTAGCAGGCCTCTGATGTGCTGGCACCTGCCCGCTACTCATCATTTCTCACCGATCACTGCTTCATCCTTCCGCCTCCTTAGGTGAAACTCATTCGTTGCCCACACTCTTTCGCTGCTACCTTCGCAGCCAACCGCCAGTCCGGTCGGCCAGCCGGACGGACTCGTCCCCTGGCGAGCTTGGACCTAGTGTGGCGGCATCGTCGCCCAGGGGCCGACCCCGAGCGCAGTCAGCACGATTTCCACTGCCAGAGAGCAAAGGATGAGTCCCATTACACGGACCAGGACAGACGCGCCCTGTCGACCGATCACCCGCAAAATGCCATCCGAAAAAAGCAGCAGCATGTAGGTGATGAAGAGTACGACCACAAGGACAACACCGGTTTCGAGCCGCTCCGGCACCGTATAAACATCGTTATCACTTAAGACGATCACCGCCATCATCGCGCCCGGTCCAGCGATGGAAGGCACTGCCAGCGGGAACACCGCGAGGTCGCGCCCCTCCTCTGGCGATCTATCCGTCTTTGCGTCCATTTTCCCGAAGAGCATCTGCACACCGAACAGAAACAGAATGACGCCGCCAGCCACTTTGAGTGAGTGCATGTGAATCCCGATCGCGTCGAGAATGACCTGGCCGACAGTCCCGGCGGCCACGAGGATGATCGTGGCGTAGATCACACCGCGCAGCGCTGTCCAATGTCGCTGTGCCCGGGT